>CAZPIO010000048.1:0-47730 GCA_964586235.1 uncultured Planctomycetales bacterium | reverse complement strand
GGATGCTGTCCCAGGTGGGGGTGGCCCCTTTGCGCTCGTGTTTGGCCTCGCATCCAACGGTTTTTGTCGTTGACGGGGTGTCGGATCATCCCTTCACCCCCACTGTGTTCACCAGCGCGAGGACCGCCGCCCGGATCGGTGCCGGAAGGTCGGGCCAGCGCTCAATCACCCGCTGAAGGTCGGCATCGACGGCCGGATTCTGGGCTGAACTGTCGGGGTTATAGGTGGGGGTGTCGGGCTCGTTGCCGCAAGTGCTTGAATTGCCGTCGGTTGCAGGATGGGGCTGTAGCTTGGAAGGCTGATGCTCTGCCAATTGAGCTACGCCCGCAAGTCTATATAAGCCTAGCAGAACCAAGGGCTTACGCCAAACCTGATGGGCTGCTTGAGCAGTGCAGACCATCAGAGTTCGCACTACATAATACCCAAGGGGGCCTCACAAACAAGCGTTTCCGGCCCGAAAACGCGGCAACACGATCGATCCGGAAAGCCAACGGTTCTCCATGACAAGCAGACTGCTCGTGAGTGCCCCGACCATATGAAGGTGCGACCACGTTCAGCAGGGCCGGCCCTCACCCCAAGCCGTGCCTGCCATGACCGCCAGCCGTCGGGCATGGGTGGCGATGATGAAGTCGAGGGCGACATCCTGCGGCAGGAACACGCCGTTGTCATCGTCCCATGAGGCCGTGGCATCGTCGAGGATCATCCACAAGGCCGTACCCGCCAAGGGTCCTCCGCTGCTCGCCGATTCCTCACAGAAGGCGTAGTAGAGGTCGCGGAAGAAGCGTTCACGAACGGTTGTCGGCCCTCCGCCGATGCCTCGCCCGTGGTTGTCGCGAGGAATACCGAACTCCTCGAGCATGAGCGGCTTGCCGAGCAGGTTATGAGCGTCGTCGATCCGCTGCTGAAGGAATCGCCGGACCCGGTCCATTGCCCTTGTCGTCTGCCCGATCGGATCCCAGCCCCAGTTCTGCGGCCAGATGTGACAGGTGGCGTAATCGATTGACGAGTGCAGATGATTGTCGATGAAGTCCTGTCCGCGGACGCACATCCAGATGTCCGTGTTGCGGCCGACATGCCCCATGTTGTAGTGCCCCTCGATCCCGGTGCTGACCATATGGTTCGGGTCGATGCTTTTGATGTGGGCACTCATCTCGCCGATCCAGGTGTTGAGAGCTTTGGACGAGGCCCAGCCTGAGTGGGCCTCGTTGGCTAGCTGCCACGAGAAGATCGTCGGGTCGTCGCGGTACGTCCGGCCGTTGACCGTGTTCACGCGGTTGACCAGGAGAGTGATGTAGTCCTTGAACCAGCCGCGGATGATCGGGTCGGTGTAGAACGCGTCGTGATGGCGCGAGCCGAACCTCCAGACGCTGTAGCGGTTCATGCCGCCGTAGTCATCCCAGTTGTTGACCAGGGTGAGCACCACGCGGATGCCGCGGGCGTCGGCGGCAGCCAGAGTCTGATCGAGGGCGATCAGAGTGGCCGTGTCGATGAAGTCGATGGGCCGCTCACTCGGGCCAAGCTGTCGCTTGGGGGCACACTGGAGACACCCGGCCTGCTCGACTTGATCCTGAAACGCCCAGGTCCGCAGCACCGTCATCGAGCGGGCCTGCATCTCATCCAGAATCTCGTCCGCTCCAGCGTGACCGGTTCGGCGATGGATCATCTGATAGTAACTGTTGGTCCCTGCCACATAGATCCGCCGCCCATTGAGCACAAAATGCTCGCCTTCGCGATGGACGAAGCCGCGATTCTCGGCCAGGGCTGAGTCAGGACGCAGTTCTGCCATGATGAGCGTCGTCCACACGAGGCACGGAACGATCCGGCGGCCGCCCCTTCGCAAGACACCGTACCTCATGATCCTGGCTTGCGTGCAGTTGTCAAACGATGGCGTGTATGCCGAGTCGTACTTGGACGACAGTGTACGGAGAGATGCAATGCTCCTCGGTGTCTGACCCGTCCTCACTGCGATCACAATGAAGCAGCTTGGCAAAGGAGATCCAACGGTAAACATGAAGGATATCGAAGGAGTTGGTCCGGTGTATCAGGCCTCGCCGGACAGTGCGCCGAACCGCTGGAAGCGGCAGGTGTGGATACGGTGGCCGAACTCGCTTATGATCATTGCAGCAGACCATGGCATCCGCGATCAGACGCTGAACGACTCCATGCGTCAGCGTGGGCAAATCTGGAAGACGCGGGGCAACAACCAGGCACGCCCTGGCCACGTAGCCGGGTGAAGCCGTCTGGTGACTGTGGGTCGAAGCACCGATAGACCCCAAAACGGAGAAACCATCATGAACATCGTGGGCTTGATTATTCAGTTGATCAGCGGCGCGGTCGGCGGCAATGTTGCCGGAGCACTTCTCAAGAAGTTCAGCCTTGGGACGGCCGGCAATTCCATCGTCGGCATTCTCGGCGGCGGACTCGGTGGCCAGATTCTCGCAGCTCTCGGCATCGGCGCTGCCGGTTCCGTGACCGGTGGGGACGCGAGTTCGCTCGACGTTGCCAGCATCATATCCAGCATCGCCGGCGGCGGCGTTGGCGGGGGCGTGCTGATGGCCATCATCGGTCTCATTCGCGGGGCAATGAAGAAGTCATCCTGACCGCTCACTGAGCATCGCATGGCCCTTATCGTCCGCCGGCCGGTCTTCATCGACGACCCTATCCCTGCGACTCGCGGCGATTCGTCGATCGCGTTTCGGGGTTGGCCTTGGGGTCGCGTGCGGACGCTTTCGGGTGAGTCGGCGTGGTCTTGAAGACGCCGGGCAGGTTTCATGGGTGGCCGACCAGAGGCGGTTGGCGCAGTTGCATCTGTGTTGGCTGACTGGCGCTTTGCTGGATCCTCCTGGACATCGCTGGCTGCCCCGGCTGTACCACATGCGGCGGTGTCCGGGTCGGCGGGGTCGATGTCTCCCCAGCCCGAGGCGGCGCCGGCTGCGCCTGAGGTTGAGCGGTCTTGCTCAGCGGTTCAACCATCTCGAGCTGAACAGTCAGGCGACAGTCGATGTCGTAGCGGGCCTCCAGTCTGAGAGCCGTCGGACACGCGCGAGGTGATCGGGCCTCCGGATGGCCACGCCGGGAGTGGAGACACGGTGGACATGGAGAATCATTCTCCGGGGCCGCCGCTGTCGGCTCGCAGATGCCGCCGGGCGAACCCGAAGAGTCTGAAACCACTAAAAGGTGCTTTGCGCCGCGCCGTGCGAGCGTGTCCTTCAGCAGGGTCCGGGAGGGAGCTCACTCAGCGTGCGTCGCGGTCGCCCATACAACAGGCGGCAGTCCGGCTTGAACCCTCGGGGCGAAATGCCCGATGTTTCGGCCTGTCCGTCCGGCCGCGCCAGTCAATCGAGTAACGCGAGGTTACTCGATTAACTGAGTTGCTGTGCGCGTCCGATTTACGTGAAAAACCCGCGGAAAGTCGGCGCTTTTGCTTGACCGTGATGCCGCAAACTATATACTGACATTATGTGCTTGTGGGCGGATGGGCGGGGGCGGACATCGCGGGGCCTTTCTTCCCGAGCCCCACGCCGATGATCAGTTATGACCTGCGATAGGAGGATTCCAATGGAAAGGCAATACTTCTCAAGAGCAATGTTGGTGGCATGTGTGACCCTGGCCTGCTGGGCCACCGCGGCCCAGGCCCTGCCGGTGCTGATCGCCGAGACCGGCTTCGAAGCGTCCGAAGGCTACGTGGCGGGAAGCAATGTCAAAAACCAGCCGCCGACTGGCGCTGACGGCGCAGGCTGGGGGACGAACAACTGGACCGGTGAAGGGACGTCGGCCACCTATACGCCTGTCCTGAACGATTCGAACAAAGCGCGGTCAGGGAGTCAGTACTTCGTCATTCATACGGACAAGAATCCCTCTACCAGCTATCCCCGCCTGCGCCGCAAATACGATACTACATTGATCCAGAACAACCAGGTGGCCTTCGCGGCCTCGATTCGGCTGGATACGGATGCCGCCGCGTATGCCGCCAACGGGAAGTGGTTCTCCCAGAACTTCAACATGTACCTCGAGTACGGCACGAGCTCTCCTAATCCCAACGAGGGCAAACAGAACCTGCGGATCGAGTTTGCCCGCGACACGGGCAACATCAACGTCAAAACCGGCGGCAGCACCGTGACCATCGGCCAGTGGACCGATGCCAACGGCGGCATGTGCGCTAAGGACACTTGGCTCGACGTTCAGCTCGTCGCCGACATCAGCGCATCCACGTACAAGGTGTACATGAACGGCGTGGACAAGGGTACCTATGCCTTCTACGCCACCCTCAACAGCGGCGAATCGCTGAACCAGGTCCGGTTCATGGGGCCTACCAACTACACCGGCTACCTGAATTCCGGCGTCTCGATCGACGATGTGTCGCTGACGACGGTACCGGAACCGGCCGCGGTGGTATTCGCCGCATTGGGCGGCCTCCTGATCCGCCGCCGACGGAGACAACGGTGAACGCATAGGTTTTCATTGCCACTAGGGGGTATCATCATGGGTTTTCGTCCTTCGCACACGATGCTTGTTCTCGCGGTCCTGTTTCTTCTCGCAAGCACGGCTGTACTCCGGGCCGACCTGATCGCGGGCACGTCGTTCGAGTCAACACAGGGCTACCCCCCTGATACCGACGTCCGCACGCCGGTTTATAGCACGCTGACCGAGCCGGGCGACTGGGGCGGCAACCGCTTCTTCGGCCAGAAGGGCGGCGATGCGTACACGCCGGCTCTGGCCGACGGAGCCTATGCCGGCGACCAGTTTATGATGATGCAGCGATCGGGCGAGGACAGCGACGGTGATATCTACATTGATCGCAATTTCATGCCGCGCACCGGCCTGCTCTATTACCGCTGGGCTTTTCGTGTCGATACGCAGGCGGCCGCGTCACCCTACTGGCAGGTGAACAACTCCATCAACATGACCATCGATCGGAAGATCGACAGCAGCGACAACTCCAGTAACGCTTACGCCGGCACCGAGGTCATGCGGATCCAGGTCAGCCGAACCGGCGCCCTCACGGTCAAGCGGTCCGGCGGAGACCTGACCCTGACCGGCGTGGACAGCCCCTTCAACAACTGGGTCAAGGTCGAGGCCCTGCTGGACATCACCGCCCAGCGCTGGTGGCTGTCGTGGAACGGCGCTTTTTCCGGCCCGCACAACTTCAAATCGGATTTGTCTGGCGGTAGCGGGCGGCAAGTCAATATGCTGCGCTTCCAGTGCCCGCGGCTGGACTTCACCGCTCGCGGAGAGCGGCTGCGGGTGGACGACATCGAGCTTCGCACCGATCCGCCCGGGCCGATGGCTCCGTGCCTGACGTTGGTGTCGCCAGGCAATGACACGACGGTCACGGCCAACGTCGGTGAGCCGGCCACACCTTCCTCGGTCGATTACGTGGTGCACAACTTCGGCTCGGACGAGGTCACCTGGACGGCCGAGGAACTCGACGCGAATCAGAACCCGACGAACGTATCGTGGCTCTCACTGAGGTCCACCGGCGGGACGCTGGCTTCGATGGATTCGGCCACGGTCACCGCCGACATTGATACCACCGGCGTCCCCGGCGGCGATCACTATGCCTATGTGAAGCTCACTGACAACTGCAATCCGCAGAACGTGGCCCTCCGCCAGATCAAATTGACAATCATCGGCTGTACATGGACGGTGGATGGCTGCAATGAAGTGCGCTCGTACCTGCTGGACTACCCGAACAGGACGGTCGGGCCGGTGGTCTACCGCGTGACCAACACCGGCCAGCAGGCGATGACCTATTCGGTTGCCAAGACGGGAACCTCCTGCCTCGAGGGTATGTGGACCCTGACGAACGACACGGGCACGCTCAACGCCGGTGAGTACGCCGACGTAACCGCCACCTTCCATCCCGAGGCCCTGGATGGCCAGTCCACGGACGATTCGTACAGTTGCGACCTGACCTTCACCGACAACTGCTCAGGGCAGGTTATCAGCAGGACCATCCGGCTGCGGTATATGGGTGTCGGCGACACGCCGGTTTTCCAGTACAACGGCGACGTGGACCCGCTGGCCACAGGTTCCACAAGCCCCAGTATGCATTGCGCCCTGTACAGGGAAGACAACCTGACGGTCAACGGCGCAGTTGAGAGCGACGTATCTGCCGACAATGGATGGGTTTATCGTATTCAGGATGGGTCGAGCACGAAGACCAAGTACCGGTTCCTGTTTGATGGGTCCAATAGTCCGCTGGAAATCGCCAACGAGATCGGGGCGACGATTGTGGCCCGGGTCAAGGTTCGCGAACAGTCAGGCAGCCAGGACGGCGGATTGTTCCTCTGGGAGGGGGACAACGTGTCCTGCACCTACCATTGGGGCGGCCCCACCGGGATCGTCAAGGAAACGAAGCGCAGCACCGCGCCGACCGTCACGCTTGACCCGAGCACCGATTTCGTGACCCTGCGAATGACCGCGATCGGACGCAAGGATGCCCCGTGGGACTGCAGCCGGGTGATTCGCCTGTATTTCAACGAAGATCCCACCCCGGTCATCGAGTTACTGGCTCCCACTTCGGAGACTACCTCATACGAAGGGTTCGGCTTCGGGGCGGGCAGCACGAGCGGCACCTACGACATCGCCTTCGACTGGATCACCGGTACCAATGCCGGAGCTTTCGCCCCCGGCGAAGAGGAGGCCGTTCTCGGTCGCAGCCTCATACCAGACTACTGCCCAAGGCCCTTTGCCGACGCCGACCGGGACGGCGACGTGGACCAGACGGACTTCGCCGCCTTCCAGCGGTGTTATACAGGCAGCGGCGGTCCGGCGGAGCTGTTCGACCACCTCGCCTGCGGCTGCTTTGACCGGGGCATCCGGGATAACCGCGTCGATGGGGATGATCTTGCGGCGTTCGAGCAGTGTGCGACCGGTCCAGGCATCCTGTTCGACATGCAAAACCCGCCACCCGGTTGCGCACCCTGACAGAGGGTCTCACGGCGACAGCACCGTCGGAGGTTCACGCCCGCTGCCGGGACAGGTGCCTCCGCGGCGGATCTGTGGCGGCACGGCCACGTTCTCGAAGCGAGGGACCGCTTCATCGCGCAGGTTCACAAGCTGGCGGACGGCCAGTTCGCCCACCGTGTGCCAGGAGACGTCCACGGAGGTGATCGGCGGGCAGCCCGGTGCGCGCCAAAGCGACGCGTCACATCCCACCAGGCAGGTGTCCTCGGGCACGCGCAAGCCGGCAGCATGACACGCCATCAGTGTGCCCACGCCGGCGACGGAGGAGGCCGCATACACGCCGTCCGGGCGCAGGTCGTTGAGCCGGGGAGCAAGCCAGTCGATGGTGCCGTAGTCGCCCGCATCCCTGGGTATCTCGACAACATCAATGCGGGCGCCGACTTCGCGAGCGATTTCCGCGGCCCCCTCTTGACGCAGCCGCAAGGCATCACGAGGCATGGCGTCGCGGACAATCGCCCAGTGACGCCGGCCAGCATTGGCCAGGAGTTCACCGGCCATGCGCCCCGCTGCCCGGTTGTCCATGTCGATCACGTTGCAGGGGTGACTCGATGCCTCATCGGGGAACACGACCACCGCGGGAAAACCTCTTTCAATCCGCTGGCGAATCGCATCATCCAACAGCGGCAACGGCGTGCGCAATATGGCCCCGAAGACCCCACCGTCCAGGGCACCGCGCACGCGGTCCACCGTATCACTCGCGTCTGGTGAATCTTGCGTGGCCAGCACCGGGTAGAGCCCCAGCTTCCGGGCCTCGTCGATTACGCCCGCCTGGAAGCGGCCCTCGAAGGCCTGATGGTGCCACGAGATCGCGTCCACGTCGCCGGTGCCCCGCAGAACCAGGGCGAAGAACGAGGGATGCGGGTTCCTGAGGCTGATCGCCATGAGGTTCACCTGGTAACCGAGCCGCTCGGCGATCTGATGGACCTTCTGGATCGTCTCAGGCTTGAAACGGCCGGCCGCGGCCTGCGGGTTCGACAGGATAATTGAGACGGTCGCTCGCGACACGCCGGCTCGCTCGGCAATGGCCCGCATCGTGGGGCGACCGGTTCTGTGGTCCGCACTGGGGCTCATCTCCGCTTCCTATTCTCGTCGTTTTCCCGAGCCATCTCCATCGAGAACCTCGGAAGGACACGTTTCCTTTCAGGCATTATATCGCAGGTCTGGACGGCGTATCCCCAGAGTCAGGGCCGGTTACTCGATTGACCAGGCAGCCTATGGGCGCAGTGCCATCATCCTCGTACTCAATGCCGACAGCAACTCCGGCCGCGGCTTCGTCGTTCTCATTGAAACCCAAGGGTCTTTGCGTCCACAATACGTCTCCGGACCGCGTGAGGGCACAACGACATGCCGAAAGGACATCGCATGGCACTGGGAGCGAAGACGTCAGCGACCGCCATTTGCCTGGCGGTCCTGCTGGTATGGACCGCGGGGGTGGATGCCGTCACCATCAACCTGACACCGGGTTGGCGCTTTCAACCCGATCCCGCCGGCGCAGGCCGGCACGAGGGCTGGTTTGCCTCCGAGCTTGACGATTCTCAATGGAAAACCTTGGACGCCGGTGTCTCCTGGAGCCGGCAGGGCTTCCCTGACCTCAAGGGTGCAGGCTGGTATCGCAAGGAGGTCGCGTTATCGCAGGATTGGCACGAACAACCGGCTTACCTGGCGGTGGGGCAGGTGGATGACGGATACGACCTGTATGTGAACGGCACACTGGCGCGGAGTTACCACGAGAAGGATCGCCTGAAACGATCGGCGACGGTTACTCGCGTGGCCCATTTGCTGCGGCCCGGCCAGACCAATCTCATCGTTGTTCGGGTCTCATACGAGGGCAAGGAAGGTGAACGCGGCGGCCTGACCGGGCCGGTCGCGCTCTCCACAGATAAACGAGCATTCACCTGGGAGCCGCTGTTTCTGGATCTGGACGGTGACTGGCGTTTCAGCACTGATCCCGGCGGACAAGGTCTCACCGATGGATGGTATGCGCCGGACTGCAATGATTCGGCGTGGTCGGTTCGTCGACTGGAGAGCAGCGGTTGGACGCGATGGCCGGATGTGAAAGAGTATCGAGGCGAGGCCTGGTATCGAATCCGTTTCGAGGTGCCTGCCGACTGGCGTGATGAGCCGGTGTTGATTCGTGTGCCGGCGATAACCGGCCCGCGAGCCGTGTATCTCAACGGCAGACTGGTATCGTCATCGGGGTTCTCGCATCCACCGGCGTTTCCCCGCGTGCAAGGCTCTCGCGAGACGGAGGATCGGGTTTCTGATGAAACCGTTGATGACGTGACGCAGGGAGTTGACCGCGGCAGGTCGAACCTGCTGGTCATTCGCGTGAGGTGCGAGGACAAGTCGAAGGCCGGCCTCCGTGGAACGGTGACGATCACGGCCGACAGGCGGGCATTGGTGCCCTTGCAGGGCTGGAAAGCGGTCACCTCGCTGGCGAACGCCGAACCGGATCTGATTCTCCCCGGCTGGGCCACGGGGCGGGGCTCGACCCACACCATCACCGGCCCGATCGGAAGTGAGGCGGAGGTGTTCGCCGCTCCCGATGGATCGTTCAGCCCGTCAAACCGGTCCTTCAGCGTGACCGTCTGGGTCTACGACCGGCAGACAGATCGGCTGCACGCCGGAGAGAAGCTACCGCTGGATCAACTGCGATGGCGTCTGGCGGACGGCCGGCTGCCGTTTCCCGAGTCCGCCTGGCAGGCCGGCCCCGTCCACGTCGAAACGACGGTCTTCGCCAGGCCGGAGAAGTTCGAAGACCAGAAGTCGCAACTGGTTTTCTACCGCTGTCGACTTGAGAACCAGGGCGATCAGCCCGCCAGCCTGCTCATCTTCGTCGCGATCCGGCCCTATTCGATTCCCAGGGAACACTACGCGTTTAACCGGGGCTACAACCCCGTTCGCGAACTAACCTTCTATCCCGAATGGAATGCGGTTGCGGTCAACGGCCGATGGGGCGTCGTCTCGCTGAAGCCGCCGGCCGCGTTCGGCTGCACCAGCTTCGTGCGCGGTGGCGATGTCGGCCAATTCGTCTGCAAGGGCGCCTTGCCCGCGGATCACGCTGTTGAGGACTGGTGCGGACTGGGCAGCGGCGCGTACCAGTTTGCCCTCGATCTGCCTCCTCGAAAGGCTGAATCGTACGAGTTCGTCATGCCCATGACCGGAATGGAGCCTACGCCGGAAGCGGCAGCTGTCCTTCGCGGCCGGGACTGGAAGGCAGCCCATAACGCCGCCCGCGACGAATGGAAGCGACTCTACCAGACCGAGGTCGTCAGCGTGCGGCTTCCCGATCGCGATGCCGAGGAGGCGTTCTACGCATCCGTGGCCAACATGCTGGTCCTCAAGGACGGCGATGCACTGATCCCCGGCAGCTTCGGCTACAACGCGTTCTGGACACGAGATGCCGCTTACATGATCGATGCGTGCCTGAGAGCCGGCCTGATCGAGACAGCCCGCAAGGCGGCCGAGTTGTGGACCGGTTTCCAGAAGAACTCAGGAGAGTTTCCCTCCATGGGTTCCGGGGGGCCGCGCGAATGGGACGGCCAGGGCCAGGCGACCTTCGCCTTTGTCCAGGTGTACCGCTACACGCGCGACCGGCAGTGGCTGGCCCGTGTGTTCCCGCACATCGTCAAGGGTGCAGAGTTCATCGATCGCATCCGCCGCGAGGGCATGACCGACGCCAACAAGGGAACCCCGCTGTGGGGCATCCTGACCCCGAGCGTGTCAGCAGAGGACCTTGGTCCGCCCGACTGGCACTCCTACTGGGATGACTTCTGGTGCATCCGGGGCCTGCAGGATGCGTTGTTCGCGGCTGACGAACTGGGTGAGCACCAGGCTGCCGGGCAGATCCGCGCGACGTTGACCGCCTTGCACGAGTCCACCCGGGAATCCATTCGCCAGGTGATGAGCCGCGAGAAGATCGACTGGATCCCGGTGGCGCCTGAGAGTGCCGGGTCTTCCGGCCGGGCCCGAGGCACGAGCCCGGCAATCTGGCCCGGCGGGGCGTTCGATCCCGATGATCCAATCATCCAGCGTTCCTTCGACGTGTACTGGGACCAGCAGATTGCCCCTCGCCAAGGTGGTTACTGGCACGGGGCAGGGCCTTGGCCGTATGCCGGTCTGGCTCTGGCTCACTGCTACCTCAATCTGGGCCAGCCGGAGCGGTCGCACACCATGCTCCGATGGGCCCTGGATCACCAGTCAGCACCCGGCGTCTACGGGTGGGCCGAGCTCGCCGACGGCAAGACCAACCTGTTCCTTGGCGGCGACATCCCGCACGGCTGGGCCGCCGCGGAGTACGTCAGCCTCGTTCGCGACATGCTCGTGCGCGAAGTTGGCAACGCAATTCATCTGGCGGCCGGCGTAACACCCGCATGGCTCGAACACGGCAAGCGGGTGGAACTGGGCCGGGCGAAGACGACCTTCGGTGCCGTCGAGTACCGCCTGCACAGCAAGGCGGACGCCGGTCAGATCGAAATGCAATTGAAGGCCGAGGCCCGGCCGCCGGATGGCTTCTTCTGGCCGGTCCCGCCGCTCAAAGCACCTGTGACGTCCGTATCCATTGACGGACGGCAAACCGAGATGCCGGCGGACCGCAAGTTGCCGATCCCGCCCGATGCCAGGCAGATCATTCTGACCCTCAAGGTTGACCCGCCGCGTGCGGAGACCGAGCCCTACCGCGCCCGCATGGCGTCGTGGAGGTCCAACCTGACCAACGAGAACGTCTATGCTTCCGTCGACACTCAACGGCCGCTGCTGGGTGTGTACTTCTATTTCGAGGGCGCCGACGAGGCGGTCAACACCGCCCGCTTGAGATCGGTTCGCGAGGCGTTCGACTTCGTGCAGATCTCGCCTCAGGATTCGCAGGTTGACCGATGCGAACGGATCGGCCTGCCCTGGATGGGCGTCGATCAACCCGCTATCCCGCTGGGTCGCGATTCGCAGCAGTGGGGTTCCGCTCGCAGCGTGATCCTCGACCGGACGCGAAGGTATCGCGACAGCACCTACCTGCTGGGGTGGAATGACGGCAGCGAGCCGCATACCTCGTTTCGCACGCCCGGGTACACCGGCCATACCGAGGAGACGTACAAGGCTCTCGGCGTAGCTGAACCGACGCGCAAGGAGTTCATCGAATGGCTCGCCGGGCAATACGCGGATGCCTCCCCCTCGCAGGATACCAGCGGCGACGGCATCACCTTCAACCGCGACTTCAATGTGAGCTTTGACTCGTGGGAAGCCGTCGCCCAGCCGGCCAATCGCACCGCTCCCTGGTTCGAGCAGGTGCTGGTGCCGTTCCGGCGCAAACTCATTCGGGGCTGCGTGGCCGGACGGATCGATCTCTTTCACCAGGGTGACCCCACCCACAAGGTGAGCCCTCGTTTGCTGCGTAGCCTCGACGACCCACGCATGTCCTACGATCTGACCTACCTGAACCTCGGCGACGCCGCGGGCGTCACGTTCTACTGCGGAGGCGGATTCAACATGGATGATCCGCAGAAGACCGGCGCCCGCGTCGAGACGAAGGGAATGTGGGATGCCGGCCGCTACGGCTTCGGGCTGACGATGAGGCCACCGGTGTCTGAGCGGCGAGGGATCGTTCAATCGGCATACCGCATTATGTTTCCAGGCAAGACCCCCGTCATCTTCAAGACTGCGGTTCGTTCGGAGGGAACCGACGCGATGGCCGCCCGAGTTGAGGCGGTCGAGGACCTGGCAGATCCCGACGCACCGGGACGCACCTTGGTGAAGAAGGGAACCGGCCGCGACTTCGCTGAGATGCAGGTGGACCTGACGCCATATGCCGGGAAGCGCGTCTGGTTGCGGCTGGTGGGCGAGCCTGGCGGTGGCCGTGGGGCCGAGGATAGCAGGCTGCACTGGCTGGAGCCGCGGATCGAGGCCGGCGGCGCGACTTGCGCCCACCTTGTGAGCTTCTACCGAGAGTCACGCGCGGGCTACCGACTGGCATCGGATGACGGAGAATGGGGACCGCTCGTGTGGCTGGGCATGAGGGGAGGATCCTATCAGGCCTGGTATGCCGACCACGTCATGAGCCTGGTCGCAAACCGTGCCCGGCTGGCCGGCAAGCGACCGGTCGCCAACGAGTTCCATCCGGGCAGCGGCTCAGCCGATGCCATGTTCCCCTTCGCCATCTACGACTCGCTCATCCGGTTGATGCAGTTCCGCCTTCCCAGCGTTGCCTATTTCTGCCACATGTACAAGGGCGAATTCACCAACTACAGCATGGCGAATTCCGAAGAGCACGTTGCCCGTGCCCGCAACCAGATGATCCTCTGGAATGCCTACGAGTCCGTTCCCGCGTGGCGACGCTCGTCGGTGGCCTGCTTCATGCCTTCCGGTTTTGCCACGCCGCAGCAGGCTACCGAGGCCGCTCGTCAGTTCGGGACGGGCGGGCGGCTGGTGTGGGCTCTCGGCGAACTGGGAGCTGACTTCTACTTGCTCAACGATCTCGACCAGGCTCGTCACTATGACAAGGTGGTTATCTTCCTGGCCTCCGCTGACCGTGAGGCGGAGGAGAAGCTCCACCGTTTCCTCACCCAGGGCTTCAAGGACAAGCGGGTGCTGATCCTCACGTCGGTCAGCCGTTTGTGGGGACCGGTCGGCCACCGCATTTCGCCACGGATCGACGCCTCATTGCTCGATGTGCTCCCGGCCTCGCCGGTTGGTTCACAGCTCGTCGAGAAGAGAGCAACGCTGCTGCCCGGCCTCACCGCCACCATGAGAATCGCCGACAGCGTTCACTTGAACAGTCTGCCCGGCTTCAACGCCATCGTGGCCGACGACGGAACCCCGGTCGGGGCCAGAAGCGACCATGTCCTCTGCCTGGCCGGTTTTCCGGATACATCGCTGGAGGACAGCCTGTCCCGAGGCTGGCGCGACACCAACATGAGGAGACTGGTGCATCGCTGGCTTGAAGTCGAACCGGGCCTGATCGATGCGGGGGCAATCAAGATCGTGAACCGCGACATGACCGCACGTGAGCCGGCGATCTACTGCATTGAGGACAGTTCAGTTGTGCGACTGGAAGAGGGCCTGGCAGGTTACGATGTCCTGCATCAAAACCCGGTGGACGGATGGGTCTGCGGACCCACTGTGCTGCGGGCGTGGCCGGCCTCGCAGCCGCGACTGATTGACACTGACATCTGCATGCCGCTGAAGTGCACTGAGAGCGAGTCCTCGATTTCTGCCTTGCTCGTCGCCCCCGAGTGCCTGAAGACGACCCGGCATGTTGCCCTGACCGTCTACAAGCCCGGGCAGCCTCCTCGGGTCTCCCTGAACGACACTGTCCAGAGCCCGGAGCCCCTCGGTCGCGGCTTTTATCGAGTGCTCCAGGTGCGATTGGGTATTCAGAACCTTCGGGTTGAGTGATCGCGGCTGCGCTTCCGCGCCATCGCGTGTCGGGCGTTGCATCGCGGTCTCCACGACCCTTCGCCGCGAGACGCGGCCAAGCCCAAGGCAAGACGCCTCCTGCTCGCGATGTGCTGGGTTGCGGATCACGACGCCCGGCCTGGCGTCTGCTGGCGACATCGAGACGGCCTTGACCGGCTGATCCGGCATCAAACGGGGTCGTAGCACGAGCGCGGTGTTGAGTCCGGCCTCTTGACGGCCGGGCGGTGGTCGGGTACCACTTGGACCGGACTTGCGTCGTCAGCCGGCGGGCCCGCCCAGTCGAAACGCGAACTGGCCGTTGCACGACCGGCGGAGAGGGCAGCAAGGAAAGGCAGATGCGCGGATTTGCACTGATCCTTCCTCTGTTTCTCACGTTCTGGATCGGGTGTTCGACCCCCCGGGGCGTTCCCGGAGTGACCGTTACGCCTCCGCAGGCGCTGGAAATGTGGCGAGCCGCGCCGGAGCAGGTGAGCATCATCGACGTTCGGACTCCCGCTGAGTACGTCTTCGTCGGTCATGCTCCCATGGCTCGCAACATCCCGGTCCAATTCATGGTCAACAAGTGGGACGCCAAGGCGCGAAAGCCGGTCATGACACCCAATCGCGATTTCGTCGCCGACGTCAAGAAGCTCTACAAGCCCGGCGACTTGATCATGACCATGTGCGCCAGCGGCAAGCGCTCGGCTGAGGCGGCCAGGCTCCCCAAGGAAGCCGGATTCAACCGGGTGCTGAACATGGAAGGGGGCTTTGACGGCGAGCGTGGCGACGATCGCTCCGACCACGGCGTGGGCAAGCGGATTAAGCCGGGTTGGAGAGGCTACGGCCTGCTCTGGACCCGGGAGGTGGATCCAGAGCTCTTCTACAAGGCCGACTGAAGCGCCGCATCGAGCCCGGCCGCACGGTCCGGCAGTCTCTGCCGCGCGAACACGACGGCGAGGCTGCCGGAAAGATCCCTGTCGGCGCGGGCAGGGCCCGTTCTGGTGAATCCGCACCGGTTGAAGCAGCCGCCTGGTAAGGAACAGACAAATGACGTGCCTATCGTCTGTGACTCCTTTCGAAGTGTTGCCCGAATCCCGAATGGTCACAGCCTGTATCGGGCGTCCGAATCTCGCGCCCATCGCCGGCTTCGGCCTCGCGGTCCTGGCTCTATTGGCTGGAGGTTGCGATGGTGGGGGCGGCCGCAATCTCACCCCGATCCACGGCTCAACCGATTTTCAGCGCAAGATCCTCCAGGCCGACAAGCCTGCCATGATGCTGTTCCACAAGGGCGGCTGTGCATGGTGTTCGCTGCTGGCACCGACCCTGGATCAACTGGCCGATGACTATCGTGGCCGCGCGGTTTTCGCCAGGTACTACCTCATGAACCAGCTTTGGGGCGTCACCAACTGGGAACTCAAGACCCGGTACGACATCCGCTGGTACCCCACGGTCATCCTGTTCGTGAACGGCCAGGAGAAGAAGCGGTGGGTCGTGCAGTACGACATCAAGAGCTACCGTAAGGCACTGGATGAGGCCCTGAGCGCCCCGAAAAGGCAGGCGGCCCCGGTGACGGTTGCGCCGCCACCGGCCAGGAGATGAGTGTCTGCGCCAGGGCGGCCCCGCGGTGATGCCCCGGTATCACGGACGGCGGCCGTTGAGCCGCAATGGCTGCCGGCAGGGACGGACTGGCAAAAGGAGAAGTCGCCAGCATGGACAATGTCAATCTGGGTCTCTGCAACAAGTGCCGCGCGCGCGTACCCTCGGAGTTTGTCTCCAGGAACGGGCAGATGTGGATTCGAAAAACCTGCCAAACCTGCGGTGCGACCGAGTCGATGGTGAGTTCGAATGCGCGCGCCTGGCAGGCCAAGCGGGACCTGTGGCAGTACGTGCCCATCGGCCGCATGGCGTGCCACATGAACTGCGACCGCTGCGGCATCGATCACAAGCCCACCATGGTCTTCGTGGACGTCACCAATCGCTGCAACATGGATTGTCCCATCTGCATTGCGACGATCAAGGACATGGGCTTCGATTTCAACCCGCCGATCGCGTATTTCGACAAGCTCTTCGCGGAGGTCGCCCGACTGGAGCCGAACCCGGTTCTCCTGCTGTTCGGCGGCGAGCCCACTGTCCGCGACGACCTGTTGGAGATCATGGCCACCGCCAAGAAACACGGCCTGAGGCCGCACGTGGTAACCAACGGCATCAGGCTGGCCAACGAGGAGTACTGCCGCAGGCTCTGCGAGGCCCGAGTTCCCTTCCGTTTTGCCTTTGATGGTCGCAATCCGGAGATTTACGAACGTCTCCGCCGCAACCGGCCGGCCTATGATAAGAAAATGAAGGCCCTGGCGAATCTCAGCAAGTACAGCCGGCGGAAGCACACGATCATGGCCACCATCGGCCGGGGTTTCAACGACCAGCACATCGCCGACCTGTTTCAGTTCTGCCATGAGAATCGCGATCTCATCTCGGACGTTGGCATGATCCCGCTGACGGAGAACTGGCACCCGGGCACGTTCGAGGCCGGCGTACACACGATGATGGAAGATGTGGAGATGATGGTCGAGCAGAGCATCCCCGGGGGGCAGGTCGAGTTCATTCCCGCCGGGCTCTCCCACACCGTCAGACAAGTCCGCTCGTTTTTCCGGAAAAACCCGCGATCCGAGGTCCTGCTGCTGGCCGGGACGCACCCCAACTGCGAATCCATGACGCTGCTGATCTCGGACGGTAAGTGCTATCGGGGCATCAACCACTACCTGAGAAAGCCCCTCCATCAGGCGGCAGCCGAAGTCGCCGCTCTTTGCCGTAAGCTCGAACCCAGGCTCGACCGCCTCGATGCCAGGCGCTTCCTGCCGCGGCTCCGCGGCCAGGTCCTGATCTTGTGGACCCTGCTCCCGTGGGTGTTCACCGGAGTCAGGTTCGGCCGCCTCATCGGCAACCCATTCTCGGCCCTGGGCAGGCTGGTAACACGCCGGCGGGGTCGCCTCTCGGGCGGCGGCGAGGCCGTCCGGCGCCGGCCCCGACGGATGCTCCGCGTGGCTGTGCTCCCGTTTGAGGAGGAGCACTCGATTGACGCCGCCCGGCTGGAGAAGTGCAAGGGGGTCTTTGCCTACGAAGACCCCGACGATGGCAGAGTGAAGTACATCCCGGGCTGCCTCTGGTACCCCTACCGCAACGCGATCCTTCAGAAGCTCTCGAACAAGTACGGAGTTGTCGGCAAATGGACCGAGGCAGGATCGCCGCGACGGCACGCCGTCGACCGCGAGGTCAATTCCAGGCTGGAGCACCTCGCGATCGGACGCGTCGCTTGCCGATAGAATATGCATGGGGACCTGCCGTCTCTGGTCTTGCCTCGGCGGGCCCTCCTGACTAGGTTATTTCGGCAATTTGTGAGCATGCCGGTCAGACTAATTCAAGGAGATGGTCATGTATGGATGCATCAAGGTTGCGTTTCTGTTGTCCGCGGTACTGTTCGTCGCCATGGGCTGCGGGTGCCCCCCAATGGAGAAACCCGCTCCTGAGGCTCCCCCTCCTGAGCCGCCGCCCAGGGTCGAGGAGCCTCCACCTCCTCCCCCGGCTCCGCTGCCGCCGGTCGTCGTAAAGAAGCTCGAAGACCTCAGCGACAAGTACCCAGGCCTGTTCAAGCTCGACAAAGACAAGAACCTGCTCGTCTTCGACGCGGACGTGACCTTCGACTCCGGGTCGGCCATCGTGAAGCCTGAGGCCAAGGAGGCCCTCGGGAAGCTCGCCCAGATCCTCGCCGAGGACGAGATCAAGGACCGCAAAATGAGCCTCATCGGCCATACCGATACTGACCGCGTGGTCAAACCCGCCACGATTGAAAGCCTCAAGAGGCTCGGCAAGAGCACTGATAACATAGGCCTGAGCGAGGCCCGAGCCGAGGCCGTGGCCGGAGTGCTCCAGGCCGGCGGCGTCGATGCCGCGCGGATGACCACGAGCGGCAAGGGCAGCACCGAGCCGGTAGCCGACAACCGCACACCTGCCGGCAAGGCCAAGAACCGCCGGGTCGAGATTTACCTGACGCCCGCGAAGACCGGCTCGTAAGAGCTGCCGATCGCGCGGGATACAACTCTAGCGCGCTGGCGTACGCGAACGCCTGTTGGCTGACGAGACAAACGACCGTCGGCCCGCAGGCGTTGCGCGTACCCAGCGGTGCCGCGGTCGACTTGCCGAACAGCCCGCAGGTCGCCGTGACCACTTCGATGAACGTGGTGACGATCTTTCGCCAGAGGGCAGTGGGCGCCCTTGAGGCGCGTGGCACGGTTTCCGGCTGTGCCGCTTCGTCCATCAGCAGGCAGCGCCGCGTTTGTCGGGGCGGAGCCCGGCCGGGGCACCTCTCACCCTTGGATCACAACATTGTCTCCCGTACCCCCATCGAGCACGTCGGTGCCGGGCCCGCCGAGGAGCACGTCATCGCCGGCACCCCCCAGCAACATATCATTGTCATCGCTGCCCGTGAGGACGTCGTCGTCGTCACCGCCGTCGGCAGTCAGTTGGATGATCCCAGCCGCCAGACCGGAGGCGTCCACGACGTCGTCTCCGACAAGCGAGTTGATGATGAGCCGGTCGTTGGCGCCTTCGCTGCCGGAAATCGTTACCGCGGCCGCCAGCCCGGTAACGCTCGCAGTCCCGGATGAGCCGGTGACGAGCACCACATCATCTCCGTTGGTGGCGTTCACCGTGATCGTGTCCGCTTGCGCATCGCCGCCGCCGCCGACGGCCGAGAAACTGAGGTTGATCTCAATGGCGTCGGTGCCGGTCAGATCATTCACCACCACGTTGTCCGCGCCTCCGGATGCGTTGAAACTAACCACCTCCATCTCGTTCAGATCCATGATGACGTTGCCGATGTTTCGAAAGAAACGCAGCCGGGAGCCGTTTGCCGACAGCTCGATGATCTCGGCAGCACTGTTACCGTTGAAGACGAGGACATCGGTTCCGCCTTGTCCTTGGACCGTGTCGCTGCCGTCGCCCGGATCCCACTGGAAGACATCGTCGCCGGCCCCGAGCAGTGCCGTGTCACCACCCTGTTGACCGTCGATGAAGTCGTCGCCATCGCCGCCCAGCAGCAGGTCGGCTCCGCTGCTGCCGCTCAAGGTGTCATTGCCGGCCCCGCCGTCCGCCATGATTTGAATCAATGCGGCCAGGTTCCCCGTGCAACTGAGTGTGTCGTTACCACCGTTCGCGTTGAGAATGATGCTCTCGCTGCTGCCGATGTCGAGGGAGAACGAAGCGGGGTTGATGCGGTCAAATCGGACGCGGGTGCCGTTGGCGGTGATCGTGAATTCTTCGGCGCCGTTAGCGCCGTTGACCTCGATCGTATCCACGCCGCCGCCGCCTTCGATCACGTCGGTATCGTCGCCGGGGTTCCAGACGAAGCGGTCGTCCCCGGTGCCGAGTTGCACCACGTCATCGCCGTCTCCGGCTGTGATCGTGTCGTTGTCGTTGTCGCCGTTCAGCAGATCGATGCCGCCGCTGCCGGTCAACAAGTCGTCGCCGGTGCCGCCGCTGAGCGTCAGGCCGATCACCCCGGATGGCAGGCCGGAAGCCTGTATCGCATCGCCGCCGCCTAGCGCGTTGACCGTGAGCCGGTCGTTGGCGACCTCGGCCGTGATGATATTCACCAACACGGACAGGCCGGTGACCGAGGCGGATGTCCCGCTGCCGGCAACGGCCACGCTGTCGTTCCCGTCGGTGGCGTTGACGATGATGCTGTCCGGTTGTGCGTCGCCGGTGTTGCCGCCCAGCGTTCCCGCAAGATCGACGTTCACCTGGGTGACGGCCGTACCGGCCAGGCTGTTGACCGTGATGGTGTCCGTTCCGCCCAGGGCCTGTAGATCGACCCGCTCTACGCCTTCCAGGTCCATCGTCACGGCGCCGACGTTGCGGAAGAATCGCAATCGGGAGCCGTTCGCCGACAGATCGAAGCTCTCGCCGGCGTTCGAGGCGTTGAAGGTGAGCACGTCCGTCCCGGCCTGTCCTTCGACCGTGTCACTGCCGTCACCCGGATCCCAGACGAAACTGTCGTCGCCGGCACCCAGAAGCGCCGTATCGTCGCCGCGGTTCCCGTCGATGACGTCGTTGCCCGCACCGCCGGAAAGAGTCTCCGGGCCCGACCCTCCGAGCAGCGTGTCGTCGCCATCCTCGCCATTGACCGTCGTGACCTCTGTGTCTGTGAAGATGCCGTTTGCCTCATCGATCCTGACGGTGTCGTCGCCGCCGCCCGCCTCGACGACAATGCGATCCAGCCGGTCACGGTCGAAGCTGAAATCAGCCGAGCCGTCGTCCCCGAGGTCCACCTCAATTACGGTGGGGGCCCCCGCCCGCAGCCGCAGCGCCAACTGATCGCTCGCTCCAGTGCCGACAACGAGCAGAGTTCTCTCGGCGATGCGCGCCGAGTCGTCCTCCGGCGGATTCTGGCTGACCGGGGGGCAGCCCGCGGCCACGACCAAAAGCCCACCGGCCACAAGCAGCCGGAGTGACCGTCGATTTGCGCCCGCGACCGCACGAACGTCTCTGGTGAATGAGGACATGCTGACTCTCCCTGCAATCTGTCAACGTGCCTTTGCCCGCCCGGATTCCGGTGGTTCTTCAAGAGACGGGAAAAAAGCCCCAATCAGCAGATACCTTAGGATATGCCCCGTGCAAGGAACTGACCACAAGCCGCCCTCTGTGACAATGCCCGCTTCGGAGAGCTGAGACTCCGCCGATCGAAGTGCGTCCGCAGACAAGTCCGGCAGGGGACTGTAGTTGAGTCGATCCCCATGCGGTGCCATCGCCCGCTTGCGTCCAGCCTGTCACGGCCATAGAGTGGTCGCCTCAGTGAGCGGGCGTAATCCGCTTCAGGGGAGGTGATCGCCCATGGGCGAGGCATTCCGAATCGGCCTGATTGGATGCGGCACCGTCGGCCAGGGGGTCGTGCGGATCATCCAGGCCGAGGCCGACGAAATCGAGCGCAAAACCGGCGTTCGGCTCGAGCTGGTACGGGTGGTGGACAAGGACCCCGCCCAGCCTGCCAAAGTGAACGTCCCGGCCGGCTTGGTCAGCGCCAACGCCGCCGACATCTTCAATGACAAGTCGATCGGCGCGGTCGTCGAGCTGGTCGGCGGCACGACCATCGCCAGGGACTTCGTTCTGGCCGCCCTGGCCGCCGGCAAGAGCGTGGTGACCGCCAACAAGGCCCTGCTGGCCAAGCACGGCAAGGAGATCTATGCGGCCGCCCGTCGCAACGGATGCTGCGTGGCCTTCGAGGCCAGCGTCGGCGGCGGCATCCCGCTGATCATGCCGCTGCGCAGCGGCCTGATCGCCAACCGCATCAACGCCATCTACGGCATCCTGAACGGCACCTGCAACTACATCCTGAGTGAGATGGGCGAGAAGAACAAATCCTACGCCCAGGCCCTCGCCGAGGCCCAGCAGGCCGGCTACGCCGAACTGGACCCCACCCTGGACGTCAACGGCACCGACACCGCTCACAAGCTGGCGGTTCTGGCATCGCTGGCGTTCTGCTGCGACGTCGATTTCGGCGCTTTGCACACCGAGGGCATCGATCAACTGGACGCGATCGATCTGGCGGCCGGGCGGGAACTCGGCTACGTCTGCAAGCTGCTCGGCATCGCCCAGCGGACACCCGAAGGCCTCAGCCTGCGGGTGCACCCGTCGTTCGTGAACAAGCGGCACCCGCTGGCCGGAACCGCCGGCTCGTTCAACGCCGTCAGTATCTACGGCAATTGGGTCGGACACACCCTCTTCTACGGACGCGGGGCCGGCAGCAGACCCACAGCCAGCGCGGTCGTCGCCGATATCGTGGACATCGCGGTCGGCAACGCCCGGCGGACTTTTGAGGCGTTCCGAGTCCTCAGCGACGTCACCGGCCCGCCGAAATACGTCCCGATGGAGCAGCTCCGTTCGCGGTACTACATCCGGCTGAAGGTGGTCGATCGGCCGGGAGTCATGGCCGCGTTCACCAACGTGTTCGGTGACCGGCAGATCAGCCTCAGGGCCGTCACCCAGCACGAGTCGCCCTCCGCCGCGACCGACGGCAGCGCCATGGTCGTCGTACTCACCGACGTCGCTCAGGAGGGCCAGATGCGCGCTGCCCTGGAGCAGATCGCCCGGCTGGAAGTGGTCCGCGAGAAACCGGTGCTGATTCGGGTGGTCGAGGAGCACGAAGAGTATAAACCATGAAGTTTGCAGTTGTATTGCCTGACGGAGCAGCCGACGAGCCGATCCCGGACCTTGACGGCAGGACCGCCCTCGAGGCGGCCAGGATTCCCCACATGAACTGGGTCGCGGCCACTGGCCGGTCGGGCCTGGTCAAGACCGTCCCCGACGGTTTCACCCCCGGCAGCGATGTGGCTACGCTCAGCGTGATCGGCTACGACGTGAAGACCCACTATACCGGCCGGGCGCCGCTCGAGGCCGTGGCCAACCGCATCGCCCTCGGCCCGGACGACATGGTCTTCCGCTGTAACCTGGTCACCATCATCGACGGGCGGATGGAGGATTTCTCGGCCGGCCACATCTCCCAGGCCGAGGCTGCGCAGATCGTCAACGACCTCCAGGCCGCCCTGGGCAATGATCGCATCTCCTTCCACGTCGGCGTGGGCTACCGGCATCTCATGGTGGTCAAAAACGGCATCTCAATGAAGGTCAAGTGCCAGCCCCCGCACGACATCCCTGGCGAGCCCGTCTCCGGCTACCTGCCGACCGGCAAGGGCAGCGACGAACTCCGCGAACTGATCGCCAAATCGCAGGAACTCCTCGCCTCGCACGACGTCAATGTCGTCCGCCGCGACCTGGGCGAGAACCCGGCCACGTCGATCTGGCTATGGGGGCAGGGGGGCAAGCCCCGACTGCCGAGCTTCCAGGAGAAGTACGGCCTGCGGGCCTCCGCCATCACCGCCGTCGACCTGATCCGTGGCATCGCCCTGTGCATCGGCTGGAAGCTGATTCAGGTGCCCGGCGCCACCGGATACTTCGACACTAACTACCGCGGCAAAGGCGAGGCGGCGGTCAAGGCCCTCGACGATGTGGACATGGTGGTCGTGCACATCGAGGCCCCCGACGAGGCCGGGCACAACGGGGACGCAGTCAACAAGGTCAAGGCCATCGAGGAGATCGATGAGCACGTCGTCGGGCCGTTGCTCGACAAGCTCAAGTCGTTCGACAAGTGGCGAATCCTGATCGCCCCCGACCATCCCACTCCGGTGACCAGGCGGACTCACTCAGCCGTCCCGCCGCCGTTCTGCATGGCCGGCACCGGCGTCGTCTCCGAACGCACCGAGCGTTTCACCGAGGCCCAGGCCGAGGAGTCCGGCCTGCGCATCGACCCCGGTCACGAACTCATGGAGTACTTCCTCAAATCCGGCAAGCTCGTGTAGGGTCCGCCCCGGCGGACCATTTCGACTGGTTCGTGGTTGAAACGCAAGTTACCAGCAGGCACATCAGGTCTGAGGGATCGGCCGAACGCTGCGCCGCTAAGCGCCGGAGGGCTCAATCGAAGAGGTCCTCCAAATCCTCAAAGAACTCATCGACGTCGTCGTCGTTATCGTCGAAGTGGATCCCATCCTCGTCTCCGCGGATCGTGAAATCGCAGTCGGAGCCCAGCGTGACCGCCCCGGTCAGGGCCACCATCCCAATCAACAGCCACTCCTTCAACTTGGACATCTCGTTCTCCCTTCTGGGTTCACGGCCGCCTGCAATGGCGCAATACAACGACCCTGCGGGGCCGCGTTTGCAGGGACCCCCCGTCGCAGCAGCCCTGAGCTGATGCGTGTTGGCCGCGGAGCCTTGCCCTTGCGGGCCGTCCACACCGCCATTGCCCTTATTATCGTAGTTGAGCGTGCCGGAAATTGAGGCAAACCAGCCTTGCCTGTGGTCACCTCCCGCCCAGGTGGCCGCTGGCCCCAGAATCCATTCCGGGGCCTTGCCGGAGAGGACTCCCGTCATCATCCTGGCTGAAGACCTTCTCTCGGGTGGCCCACCCATCCGCCGCAGCGGACGGATGGGGGCACGATGATCACCGCTGGCCCCGGCTATCCCGGCATCCTATTTGTCAGCGTCCGCCCGCGTATGCCCCCGGTCCCGGACCGCGGCCAGGGTTCTCCTCATCTTCGCCGCGATTTCAGCATTCGCGGCGAGGACGTTTCGGGTTTCTGACGGGTCGTCCTTGAGGTTGAACAACTCGTCCTCTTGCGGCGGGGCTTGTCCTCTCCTTGCTGCTTGCGACGCGCCTGGCCTTCTGCGGGCCGACTCGAACTTCGGCGGGTTGGCCCGCTCGATGAGCTTCCAGTCGCCCATACGAATGCCGTAGATGGCATTCCCTGCCTGCAGAACGACGTGGTCGCGCACCGGCGCGCCAGCCCTGGTCTCGGTGACCGCTCGTAGCATGTCGAAGCTGTCCTCGGCGTTGCCCTTCGGCAGCGGCACATGGAGAATGCCCGCGAGCGTCGCCAGCACGTCGGTGAGGCAGATGACCTGGTCGCTCACCGTGCCCGCGGGGACTCGGCCGGGCCAGCGAACGATGAACGGCTCCCGGAAACCGCCTTCCCACTCGGTGTTCTTGCCGCCGCGCAGCGCACCGTTGATCGGCAGGCCCGCGCTCATGGCCGTCGATGCGGCCTGGTTGCGCGGATTCGCCACGCCGCCGTTGTCACTGGTGAAGAGGATCAGCGTATTGTCGGCCAGCTTGAGCTTGTCGAGCTTTTCGAGGATCTGCCCCACGCTCCAGTCCAGTTCCTCGATGAAATCGCCGTACTTGCCGTAGGGGCTGCCGGCAAATCGCGGATTCGGCGTGATGGGCTCGTGCACGGCGATCGGCGCATAGTACACGAAGAACCGCCGGTCGTGATTCGCTTCAATCCAGGCGGTCACGTTGGCGGTCAACGTCTCCATGACCCGGTCGGGCTCCCACTGTTTACGGATACCGGTTGTGGTGACGCTCCCTGGTCCGTTCGGGTGGTTGACCACTGGTTCGCCGGGAATTCGCCCGGTGAGCTCCTCGTTTTCGATCAGGCTGTTCGGACCGTTGCCGATGTTGGCCGCCAGGCCGAGGAAATGGTCGAAACCGACCTGCCGCGGTCCCGGCCGCAGCGGCTTGCTCCAGTCCTTCACGCGTTCGGAGGTCAGGCCCAGGTGCCATTTGCCGAACGCCGCGGTCGCGTAGCCCTGGGCCTTGCACAACGACGCAAGCGTGAGGCGGTTGGTCTCGATGTGTAGTGGGGCATCTCCGGACAGCACATAGCCGTCCTTGACGCTTGTGCGCCAGTAATAACGGCCGGTCATCAGAGCGTAACGCGAAGGCGAGCAAAGCGAACCCGGCGCGTACGCCTGCGTGAACCGCCGGCCCTCGCTGGCCAGCCGGTCGAGGTTGGGTGTCTTCAATCCGGCGGGCGCCCCATAGCACCCGGCGCTGCCCCAGCCGTAATCGTCGGCCAGGATGACGATGATATTCGGCCGATCGGGCGATTGGGCGGCAAACGCCGTCGCCGCCAACGCCCCCAAAACCAAGATGACCAGAAATCGCTTCATGATGCGGCAATCGTATCCCTGCCGCCTCACCAAGGCAACCCGCGTCTCCGCGTCGGAGTTTACCCGTCCAGGTCATTGTGGCGACAGTGGCGGGTGTCCCCGCGTCTTTGCGTCTCGGCCTCTTGTCCTCTTGTCTTCCGCCGCCCGCGCTCTTGCCTTAGGGCCGCGTTATGCTAGACTCTCCCGCCTTATTGGGCCGAAGGCTTTGGCAAATGGTCGGTCCGAGCCCGAACCGGGGCGGAAACAGGGCGGTTTCTTGGTGCGAGGCAGATGAGCATCATCGTTCAGAAGTTCGGCGGGAGCAGCGTTGCGGATGCGGAGAAGATCCACCGCGCCGCACGGCGGGCAATCAAGGCCAAGCTCGATGGGCACCAGGTGGTGATGGTAGTCTCGGCCATGGGCAAGACGACCGACAAGCTCATCGCCCTGGCCAGAGAGGTCAACCCCAACCCGCCCAAGCGCGAGATGGACATGCTGCTGACCACCGGCGAGCAGGTCTCGATCTCGCTGATGGCCATGGCCCTCGAAGCCGCCGGCCACCAGGCGATCAGCTTCACCGGCCGGCAAATCGGCATGGTCACGGACGCCTCTCACACCAAGGCCCGCATCCGCTCCATCGACGCCGACAGAATCTGCAAGGAACTCAACGCCGGCAGGATCGTCATCGTCGCGGGCTTCCAGGGCGTGACCGAGGACGGGGCATTGACCACTCTCGGCCGGGGCGGCTCGGACACCACCGCCGTGGCGTTGGCCGCCGTGCTCAAGGACTCGATCTGCGAGATTTACACCGACGTCGACGGCGTCTACACCACCGACCCGCGCATTGTCCCCCAGGCCCGCAAGATGAACCAGATCAGCTACGACGAGATGCTCGAGCTCGCATCGCTGGGCGCCAAGGTGATGCACTCGCGATCCATCGAGTTCGGCAAGAAATACGACGTGCCTATCCACGTCCGCAGCTCGCTCACCGATACGGAAGGGACCATGATCGTGGCACAGACAAAGGGAATGGAAGATGTCGTCGTCCGTGGCGTGACTCTCAAGAAGGACCTGGCCCGCGTTCTGCTCGTGGGCGTGCCCAACAAGCCGGGTGTCGCGTCCAAGATCTTCGCCCGCGTCGCCCAGCAGGGCATCGTGGTCGATGACATCATCCAGAACATCGTGGAACACGCCACCACGGCCAACCTCGGCTTCACCGTCGCCGGCACGGATCTCAAGGACGCCGAGCTGGTCTGCAACGAACTGGTCCGCGACCTGGGCATTCGCTCAGTCGAGGTCGATTCGGGCCTGGCCAAGGTCAGCGTCGTCGGAGTCGGCATGAAGACCCACACCGGCGTGGCCGCCAAGATGTTCAATGCCCTGGCCAACGCCCAGATCAACATCCAGAACATCACCACCAGCGAAATCGTCGTGAGCTGCATCGTCAACGCGGCCGAAGGCGAAAGGGCCGTGCAGGTCCTCCACGCCGAGTTCGAACTGGACAAGGCGAAGGACTGAAGCAAGGATGAAGGATGAAGGCTGAAGGATGAGTCAAGCGAAGCGGCTGTGCCCGTAAAGCGGGGCTCAGGGGCGGGCCTTTGCCTTTGCGTTCTTGGAGCACGTGACAAAAATGGCCGTCAACTCGTCTGCCTCGCCCCTGAGGCCTGCCAGCCGCGATTTGGGCATGATCGCCGCATCAGCAAGCAGTTCCAGCCAGTAACTGCTCTCCTCCAATTCCTGCAGGCCACCCTCGATCTTGCTGACGAACTCGGCCGTGGAACGAGCACGGCCAGCCTCGCGGTAATGTGCTCCGACCGATGTCCCCGCCCGAAGCAGTTGGCCGCCGATGATCTGCGCCGCTGGAGATTCCGGCAGCGCCACATAGAGTCGAATCACGCGCAGAGCAAAAGCCTTCGTCCGTTCCTTGAGGTCCATGAGCCTCTGCCTCTCTGCCTTCAAACCCTGCTTCGTTCCTCCTTTGCCGCCGCTGCTAGCTTGACTCATCCTTCAGCCTTCATCCTTTGCTTCCTGTTCGCGCAGCCAGGCGACGGTCTTTTTGACGCCTCCCTCGTACGAGACGGTTGATTTCCAACCGAGCTGCTCGCGGGCCTTTTCGGCGCTGAAGAAGATGCGGCGGCCCATGAGCCAGACGGCGTAGCGGGTGATCATTGGGGGCCTGGTTGTGCGGAAAAGGTGGCCGAAGCACTCCATCAGGAAGGCCACGTTGTACGCCAGCTTATAGGGAACATGTTTGGTTACCGGCGGGGCGCCCAAGGCGGCGGCGAGCATATTCATCCACTGCTTCTGGCGCATCTCGCCGTCGTTGCAGCAATTGTAGGCCTGCCCGATGGCTACTTCCGAGTCGCATGCCAGGATTGCCGCTTCGGCCACGTTCCCCGCGTAAACCACGTTGAGCCGGTTCTCGCCGTCGCCGAGGATCTTGGCCTTTCCCTCGCGGATCATGCGCGCCAGCCGGAAGATGGTGACCCGGTCGCGGGGTCCGTAGAGCCAACTCGGCCGGATGACGGTCAGCTTGATCTTGCCGGCCTCGTGCATCGCCCACAGGTCCTGCTCGGCCTGGACCTTGGCCCGCGAGTAGTAGCTCCACTTGTGCAGGTTGCTGCCCAGCGGGGCTCTCTCGTCCAGGACGATCCCTTCGCCGTCGGGGTGGCCGTAAGCGCTGATCGAGCTGATGTGCAGAAAGCGATCGCACTGCACAGCCGAGGCGGCCTCGGCCAGGTTGCGGGTCCCGTCGATGGTGATCCGGACGAAGTCCTCCCACGGGCCCCAGTCGCCGACCCGGGCGGCCGAATGGTAAACAACCTTCACGCCTTCGCAGGCCTTCTGGAGCGCGGCCTTGTTTGACAGGTCGCCTTCGACAAACTCAACGCTCTGCGTCTCGAGCCAGCTCTGATCGCTGCCTCGTCGCACGAGAACACGGACCGGGCGATTGCGCAACCGAAGCTGCTCGACGATGTGGCTTCCCAACAGACCCGTGGCACCGGTGACAAGATTCATATTGATTCCTATGCGACGAACTCTTGCGGCCAATCATACACGGCCCGAACCGATCTCGCGGATGAGGGTGCCACTGGCGGCTTTCGTCCCGAGCCCACATCGAGGGGCTTGCCCGCCAGTGTAACACTCCTGCTACCGCTGCACTCGAGCCGAGCCGCCCTTGGCGAACGCTTCGACCTCTTCCAGCCGGGCCATGCTCACGTCGCCGGGGAAGGTGGTCAGCAGCGCCCCATGTGCCCAGCCGAGGCGGAGGGCCTGCTCCGGCTCGCGCCCGGTGATCAGGCCGTAGGTGAGCCCGGCCGCGAACCCGTCCCCGCCGCCGATGCGGTCGAGGACATCGAGTTGGCACACGGGACTCACGAAGCGCTTGCCGTTGAGCCATAGCACCGCCGCCCAGTCATGTCGGTTCGTCGAGTGCACCTCGCGCAGGGTGGTCGCGACCATTTTGACGTTGGGGAACTGCTCGACCACGCGTTCGATCATCTTGAAGAACGTGTCCGGGTCGAGCTTCGACGATTTGGAGGCCACCTCCGGGCCGGCGATGCCGAGGCCCTTCTGCAGATCTTCCTCGTTGCCGATCAGGGCATCGACGTTGCTGACGATCTTGCGCAGCGTCTGCTGCGCCCGCTGGAGGCCGCCGATCGGGGCCCACAGCTTGCCCCGGTAGTTGAGGTCGAACGAGTTGACGGCACCACTCTCCTTAGCCGCCTGCATTCCCTCGATGATCAGCTCTGAGGTTGTCTCCGACAGGGCCGCAAAGATCCCCCCAGAGTGAAACCACCGCACGCCGGACGAGAATGTTTTCGCCCAGTCGAAGTCGCCCGGCTTGAGCAGTGCCCCGGCCTCGTTCGAGCGGTTATAGAAGACCACCGGCGGACGAACGCCGTAGCCCCGATCACTGTAAACGGTGGCGATATTCGGGCCGCGCACGCCGTCGTGGTCAAACCACTTGTAGAAGGGGGTTACACCGGTCTCACGCACCCGCGTCTGGACCAATTCGCCGATGCCGTACCTGACCATGGCGGTGGCGATGCCGGTTCGCAGCCCGAAGCAGTCGCACAGCCCTGCGGCCACGTTGTACTCGCCGCCGGAGACGTGGATATCAGCCGAGCGTGCCTTGCGGAAGGGCATCACCCCCGGGTCAAGCCGGTGAACCACCGCCCCGAGTGCCAGGAAGTCCAGTTCGCACGAATCCTTACGTACATTCAAGTCTGTCACAGATAACCCTCGCAACGCGTTCAGAAAGCAATGAGATATGCGTTGCAGGCGCGGGTGTCAACCCCGAGGCGCGGCCGGCAGGCTCTTGGGTGGCGCGGACTGCTTCGCGGCGTAATCCTGTCCATTGGCTTCCTGACGCCTGTTAACCGGCACCTGTTGCCTGACGCTTGAACCCAGCTTCGTTATTCCGCTGCTGCCGCAGGGAGCTCGCGGCACACGCTCAGGCGGTGAAGATTGAGGATCACGTCGTCGGGCTTGGCGCCGGAGTCGCAGATGAGCCGGTAGAGGAGCTCGGTTCGCTCACCGTGTGCCATCGAGCGCAATCTCAAGCTCAAGGCCTGCTGCTCCTCGCTGATCAGCAGCTCGCGACGGCCGGCGGTCAGCGGGCCGTCCATACCGCAACGGTCCTCGCGCGCGAAAGCCAGCAGTCGGGGCAACTGCGGATCGCAGGTCAGATAACGTTTCACCGCCTCGCGCAGCATTCTCTCATATTCGCCGATCCGCCCGCACGAGACATGCAACCTGGCGGCGAGTTCACGAACCGTCACCCGACTATCGTCCGGAGACATGAGCAATCGATCGGAAGCCACCGCCGCGATGATTTCCCCCGCATCCGCCCGTTTCCATTTGTGCGATCGAAGGCCGTCGATGGCAGCGGTGACCGCTCGCTGGAATCGAAGTCTCACGCATTCGCGGATAGTCGGCTCGCCCGGCGAAGGCGAGTACTGGCAGCGGGATGCGGCCATCGAGGAGGTCTCCGCCTCGGTGAACTGACGCACGACGGGGAGCCGCGGCCGCGAGCCACGGCCATGGACGGCCGCTTCGCGCCTTGCCCCGATCACCACCTTGACTGGGACGCGAATGGTTGCGAAGTGTTCGTAAATGGCCGTGAACACCGCTCCGCGAATCCGCTGGAGGGCAAAAGGGGCGAAGGCGCCGTCCCTTGCGGCGTCATACCGCCCCGCGGCACGAACCAGCGCCAGGCAACCCACCTGGAACAGGTCGGCCCGCTCCCGGCGTCGCCAAGGCTGACGCGGGATGTAGACGCGATTGCGCAGATGCACACCGACCAGGCCTATGTTGCGAACGACGAGCTGCTGCTGGGCGGCGGTCAGGATGAAAGCGGGGCTCCTCCGACGCGGCCCGGGCATGCATGCCCCTTGAGACGCAGACCCCGGCCGCAGGGCGGCAGAGCCGCAACGGGCCGCCCGACGACAAGGCGTCTCAGTCGGCGCGCCGCCCGGCCAGGCACCCCGGCGAGGCACGACCACCTTCCCACCGACGCGGCCTGCCGTGGGGCTGACACCCCTGGGCGGGGATGCCAGTTGCCTGTTCGCCGCCCGTTCTCTGTCTGTCCTTGCCCAGTTTTCGCTCGCTTCCGCCCCTGTTACCACCGCTGTTTCCCCCCGTCGCGCCAATGGCCCCAACACCGCTTATACCTAACATAACCCAAACTCAGGCGGCAGTCAAATCCCCGCAAGGGGGAAAAAGCTGTCTTGGCATTTATTGCCTCGGCCCGAAGACCACTGCCGCGAAGCGTCCCACCTGGTGGTAGCCGGTGTAGCCCGGCGAGAGGGCGATCTGCTCCATGTGTTTCCAGCCCTTCTCGCGATCCTCTGCGGACTCCGGGGGGGTGAACGTCATCGCAGTTCTGTAGACATTGACGCCCCAGGTACTGCCCGGCCGCGGCTGCGTATCGATCGACTTGAACGGAATGCGCACCTCGGCGACCCACGAATCCTTACCTGTCTGCACTCGGCATTCCCAGGGTTCGTTGTACAGGGTGTAGTTGTAGAACCGGCCCTCAATCATGGCGCCGCTTGTGCTGGCCGCGAACTGGTAGTAGTTCGTCTTGTCGAATCTGTTGTCGATAAACACCTCAACGGAGTCATCGCCGAAGATGCCCCCGTCGTCGTGTCCCTTGGCTTTGGCTGCCAGCAGGTCCATCCTGGGCTCCATGGCCTCGACGGCCACGTAAAAGGCGTCGGCGTCGTACGCAAGCCGGACATAAGTCGGCTTCTCGGCCGGCTCATTGTCGTTGGTCTTGAGCGGCCCGATCCGCTCCACCTTCTTCCAGGCCGGGTCGTCCAGGCGGCCGTCAATGGTGATCTTGTCCACATAGGCCGCGGTGAAGGTCGGCACGGGACCCTTCTCCTGGTCGCGATGCCATCCGGGTATGTAGATCGGACGCAGCGGTCGCGGCCCTTCGGGAAGGTCGGCCAGCTTACCCTCTGCATTGTTGTTGCCTTCGTAGATCTCCTTCACCAGGTTGCCCGTGTCCGTCCGCACCCGCACACCCGTTGCCTTTGGACTGACTTGCCAGGGTATCGAGATCATCACACTGCTGGGCACCAGGGCCCGAGGACAAGCCAGCATGGCGATCGTCTGTTCGCCGATTATCTTGCCCGTGCCGAGTTCCTCCGCCACGACGTTCACCTGCTGAACGTCTTCGGTGCCGATGTTGTGGACCCGAACCTTCAGCTCAACCTCCGCGCCCGGTTCCGGCGCCGCCGGAACACAGAACAGGTCCTCGCCGCAGACGGCTACGTCGGCACGCGATTCCCAGGCCGGGCCTTTGGCCAATTGCGTCAGCTCCACGATGTACTCGTGCCCCGGCTCCAACGTCAGATCCACGATTGAGCCGCGCTCGATGATCATGGTCTCGTCGCGGACCGCCTGGTCCGGCCGGTCATCCGCGTTGGTATCGATTCCGAGCGTTACTCGGTATGCTCCCGGCTCCAGTTGCAGAAGCTGGGCGCCGACCGAGCGGCTCTTTTCGCCGACGTTGCAGCACAGGGCCTTGAACCGGGTCAGGCCTTGGTCGAGCATCACCACGGCCAGCTCATAATCGCCGCGCAGCCAGCGGACAGGCGGAAACGGCAGGTCGACGAAATCGGGGCTGTAGTGGTCGGTGCCGTAGTACAGCAGCGGGAAATGCTCGCCGATTGCATCGATGGAAGCCTCGTAGTTGTCGGTGCCGTTCTTGATGTTGATCTGCCGGGCCTTTTCCGCCTCTTCCTTCCCATACGCAATGGCCTTCTTTCCGGCTTCGAGGGCGTTCTGTCGCGTCATGCGCGGCGGCTCGCTCCACCAACGGTCGTATCCGTGGTCCCCGGTGGCCCAGCGATAGGTGTAGAGCAACTCGGCACCCGTCCGGCCGTAGCGGGTCTTCTCGTCCGGCGGCAGCGTGACCGATCCGGCGTTCGAGCGATTCTCCGGCCCGAGCACGTCTTTCAGGGCATATCCATTGCGAAGCATGCCGTACATGCCCAGTTCGGTGCGGACCGGCAGAAGGAAATCCGGGTCGCCGCTGATGACGTAGTCGAGCACGAGCAGTTCCAGCAGGCGGATGCGCTGCGCGTGGCTGACCACCGCCCCGGTGTGCCACTCATGGGTGAAGCCGCCTGCCTCGTCGGTGGCGAACACCACTTCGCACGGCAGCATTCCATAGGGTTTGCCGTAGGTCGTCTCCTTGGCGTGGTCGACCCATGCACGGCCCCATTCGAGGCAGTATCGCGCCAGGTACGGGTCGCGGTTGTACCACAGCAGGTGCATCGAGGGGATCATCGCCCGGGCGCAGATTCCCGCGTCCGATCCGAAGTAGGCGTGCTCCCAGATCTCCTGGGAACCGAAGAAGTTGGACCGGAAATGCCGGTGCCCCTTGGCGTTGACGGCCGTCCACTGCTCGATGTTCTTGCTGGTGGCCATCAGCCGCTCCATGAATACCGGGTTGCCGTAGTCGATGATCGTCATCAGCGGCTGGGTGTTGGAGGTGACCTCGCCGGCGTGAGCCACGTCACGGGCACCGGATTGATAGCCATCCATGAGCGACTCGCTGTACCACACCCAGTCGAGGGCTTTGCGCAGGGACTTCACCATGCGTTGATCGTCCGCCCCCATGATCGCGATGGGCCACATCTCGTAGAATTCGCAGTCGTCATTGAGACCGAAGCCGAAACTGCCGTCCGGGTTCTGGCGATCGATCCAGTAGTAGATCACCTCAGTCCAGGCCTTCAGCCCGCGACATTCCATCACCGCCCACTCGGGCGGGGCGGCCGCCTCAGCCCCGACCGACAGAAACGCCAGCACCACCATCCCCGAAGCAACACAGGTCCATCGCATTGACTCACTCCTTGTCAGACAGAACGCGCATCCCGCCACAAGCGGGCCTCATTTCCTGAAGACTCGACCGGGATCATCGGGCATGCCGTGGAGGGAGACGCCCCAGCCCAGCGCAGCTCTCGCTCGTCATCCGGTCGGGCAACGACGTCGGCGCAGACTTCAAGCGCAACAACACTCCTATTCCGGATGCGACACGGGGGCAACAGGGGGCACCAGAGAGACTCATCATCACCTGCGGCGGCCCGCAAGTCAACTCCGGGCGCAGGTCCGCCGACGAACACTTCGGCGCGTTGACCCGCTCTCGCCGCGTGTGCATGATATGCTTCTTCGTCGGGTGGGCCGCCGGCCGAGACGAACGCAGTCGACGGCGGCTTCTTTAGTTCCATCGTATTCCCGGTTGAGGGATCGAGCAGATGAACACAAGGACCATGTTTCCATCGGTTGTCGGCTGCCTGGGTATGGCCCTCTCCTGCACCCTGAGCGGATGCAGTCATTCTCCGGGTTTCTCGCCTTCCGCGTTCAGCTTCACCGTCACCTCGGACATCGAAGGCTCCGCCCTCCAAACCCCCGGCGAACTGCGTCTGCTTCTGCAGAACATCAAGGACACCGGCGGCCCTGGCGCTTTCATGATTCACGGCGGCGACGACGTGCCCGGCGTCGAGGTCCAGGACGCCGAACTGACAAAGGCCTTTGGAGCCGATTTCCCATGGTATTCGGTCATGGGCAACAATGACCAGAAGCTGCCCGAAGAGTCGATGCGGTTCATCCGCAGCCGCTTCCGGGGCCTCCCGTACATCGTCAATCCAGGGCCGTTCAACAGCGAGACGACCACCTACTCATTCGATTACGGCAATGCGCACTTCATCGTGCTGAACCTCTACTACGACGGGTGCACGGACCACGGCACGCGCCGGCCGGGCACCGCCGGCAAGCTCATCCCGCAACTCTACTACTGGCTGGCCGACGACCTGGCCGCCACGGACAAGAAGTGGATCTTCGTCACCGCCCATGAACCCGCCTTCCCGCAGCCCGACGCTGACTGGGGCGACGTCCGGCACGAGAAGGACAGCTTGAACGAATACCCCGCCCAGCGAGATGCCCTCTGGGGCCTGCTGCGTGACCATCGTGTGGTCGCGTATTTCAACGGGCACATTCATCGCTACTCGCGGTACCTGAAAGACGGGGTCTGGCAGGTCACTGTCTCGCAGTCGCGCGGCAACTCGAAGTATGACAACTACGTCCGCGTCCGCGTCGGGGAGGATGAGGTGGTTTTCGACAGCTACCGTCCTCTGCGCGACGGCGTGTTCCGCAAGACCGACACCTGGAACGTCTCGCGGCCTGACGGCCCGCCCGTTTTCCCCCAGACCATGACCGGCCGGCAGACGATACACGTTGGAACACACTACGTGAGGCAGTTGTCGCTTGCCGGCAATTCGCCCCGCGCCCGGTGGTCGGTGGTCAAGGGACCGCAGGGCCTGGCCGTCGACCGGCACGGGCTTGTACACGGCTGGATGCCGCCCGAAGCGCAAGTCGGTGTTGATCAGTCCATCACTGTCCGGGCCGCCAATGCCAAGGGTGCCGCGGAGATGAGCTGGTCGGTTCGCGTTGAGCCACTGCCCGCCGACACACTGGCCGTGTTCGCTTTCAATACGGGACCGGAGGGCTGGCAACTGGAGACGTGGATGGGTGGGAAATACGGGCCGGCGAGCGTGTGCTGGAAAGCTCTCGGCGGGAATCCAGGAGGGACTGTTTTCTCGGTCGGTCATGGAGCCAACGAAGATAACCGCTGCACGCGAGAAGGAACCCGCGTGACTCGAACCATCTCCACAAAGGGCTTCCGCGACGTCCGGGTCGAGTTTGACGTGATCGGTGATCTGACCGCGCCGCCGTGCGGAGCGGAAGACGGCTGCGAGGGCGGCATCGACGGGTCTCGCGAAGATCAGCTCCTGGTCTGCTACAGCGCGACGGGCCCAAAAGGCCCCTGGATTACCGCCCGCGTGTTCAAGGCTGCGGATCTCGTGTCGGAGTGGGCGAGGAAGACCGTGGACCTCTCGGCAGCGGACAAAGTGCAGGACAATCCCGACTTCACCCTCCAGTTTGTCTGGCAGTTCAATACCTTCAGCGACTCGGGGCGCATTGACAACGTAGCTGTCTTGGGTACGCGAGGGGACAAGTAGGGTCGGAGTCCGAGATATCGGCCGGTCTCATTTCCTGGCGCCCGCGGGCCCTCTGAAGGAGCTGTCGTCAGAGGATGTTGACCAGCACGGCCCCGAGCCTCCGCTTGGCATGAGCGAGAGAGCCATCATGCCGAGCATCAGTCTAGCCAAGCGTCAGTTGGCTCAGGGTGATATACCCCGCGAAAGCCCAGGCGACATCGGTTTCGGGCAAAGCCGGCCGCTCATGATACCGGCCGACGTACGTCATGACCGATTCTTGCCCCTCGACCACGTGGTCGTAAGTGAATTCCAGGGGGTCGGTGCTGACGGGCGCCAGCCGAACGCCGTGCGGAGGCTGGCCGTCGGGAGGCCTTGGCAGATTAACGTTCCAGCAGGGCGTGGCCGGCCGTCGACGGCGGGGCGGGTCAAGTATCGGCCGAACGGCGGCTACGGGCTGATCGGCCGACAGTGCCACCGCTGACAGGCCCTGGTTCTGGATTGCGGCCTGCGCGAGACGATGGATCTCCGCATCGACGCCGGGCGGCGCGGCCTGCTGCGGAGAGCAGATCGCGGCGATGACCGCGGCGGCCTGACGCGTGGACGAGGACCAATCGTCGGTCATCTGAGGTTTCACGAGTTGAGAGACGGAAATCGCCGGCACGCCGAGAATTGCCGCCTCGCGGACGGCGGCAACCGTGGCCGAGTAGTAGATGTCGATTCCCAGGTTGCTTCCATGATTGATGCCGGCGATGACCCAATGCGGCCGTGGGTGACCGGGCAGGTGCAGGGCTGCGCGGACGCAGTCAGCGGGCGTACCATCGATGACGACGACGCTGCCCATGGGTTCGATGGCGACTCGCCGGCAGGTGAACCGGGCAGTGATCGAGTGCCCTTTGCCGCTCTGGGCGACGGCCGGGGCAATGACACTGACCTCCACGCCGGGTAACCCTCCGACCGCCTCGTACAGCGCCCTCAGCCCGGGAGCGTCATATCCATCGTCGTTGGTCAGAAGAATTCGCACTTTGCCTGTGCCTCAGACCGCCGGTTCCGCCTGTCGAGTCAGCTCGGTGTATGCCTGCGCCAATTGGACGGTGACCGCGCCCGGTTTCTCGTCCGCTATCGCCTTGCGCTCGACTCGCGTGACCGGCATGATACCCATCGCTGTGTTGGTGAGGAAAACCTCGTCGGCATCCAGCAGATCGTTGATCGTGCACGGGCTCTCTTCGACCGGAATTCCCGCCTTGACGGCCAGCTCGAGCACGACGCCGCGGGTGATTCCCGGCAGAACCGGCGTGTCGAGCGGCGGCGTGCGGAGGCGACCGCCCTTGACGATGAACACGTTGCTGACGCACCCCTGCGCCAGGCGGTTGTCGGGGGTGAACCACAGCCCTTCGCCACAGCCGGCGGCCTGGGCGGCTCGCAGCGCCAGGAGCCTCGAGAAGTAGCTCGTGGTCTTGTGGCCGGCCAGCGGATCCTGGTTCGACTGCCGCCACTGGATGCCGACATGGACGGTCATGCCTTTCTGGTAGAGCTCGGGCTGGTAGCCCGCGGCCTCCTGGCCCGCGACGAGGAGCATCGCTCGATCATCGCCGCCGTGAATGCCGGGCGGAGCGACCGTGACTCGAATCCTGGCATTCTTCAGCTCATTGGCTTCAAGGATGGCTGTAACGGCCCGTGGGATCTGCTCGATGGCTTCCATCACCGGCATGTCGAGGCATTGAGCCGAGCGGCTCATCCGGTCAACATGCTGCTGCATGCGGAACGGCCGGCCTTCGTACGAGCGGAGCGTCTCGAACAGCCCAACGCCGTGGAGCAGCGCGGGGTTGGACACGGATACCGCCGCCTCGGCGAGGTCAACCAGTTCTCCGTTCAGATAGGCCTTCTCGCTCATCTTATCCCTGCCTGCACCCTCGACAGCGGGCGATGATCGGGTCCGTTCGCCCGGAAACCACCGCCGCGAGGCCGGAGTATACTGCCACTGTCGGTTCCCATCATCCTGGTGGGTGCAGCGAAATCGCTGAATCCGCCGATGATTCTGTATTGGACAAGACGCTTTGCCGCCTCTGGGGAATGCCCTGCCGGGCCTGTGCGGCCCGCAGCGACTCCGGAGGGCAGAGCGGAGACCAGTCGTGGCCGAAGATCGGCTGCGGCATCACAGGCCCCGATGGGCGATAGCACACAAGTGCCGGTGGCGTGACTGTTTGTGACGGTCCACGAGCGGTCGCAGCCGCGACATTTTGTTGACATGCCAGGACCGCAGATGTACTTTGCGTACTTGCGGCGGGCGGCGCGGGCGCGTGGTCCTCGCCGCCGATCCGTATTGTTGAACAAGCCACGGGTTCGAACCATCGGCGGTCCGAACTGTGCGGACCCATAGTGACGGGCACAAAGGATTGAGGAGCGGTGCAATGAACCTGCACACACGACGAGTGGCATGGATGTTCTGGGTCATTACGGTCGGCTTTGTGGCCTCGGCCTTGGGGCAGTCTACGCAGCCGGCCGGCAGCGGTGGGCTGGTCCAGGGGAAGATCAAGGGAACCAACGTGAACGTCCGCGCCGGCTCAGACACGAACTACTACATCATCACCAAGCTGAATCGGGGCGACACCGTGTCCATCGTTCGCGAGTTGTTCGGCTGGGTGGAGATCCTGCCGCCGCAGGGCTGCTTCAGCGTGGTGGACAAGAACTACGTCGATAAGGCCGCCGACGGCACGGGCACGCTCAACGGTGATGCCTGGGCGTACGCCGGGAGCCTGGTCGAGGAGCGACGCTACGCCAAGCAGGTCCAGATGAAGAAGGGTGAGAAGGTTCAGATCATCGGCGAGACGTCCGACGGCAAGTGCTACAAGATCAACCCTCCGGAAGGAGCCACGGTCTGGGTCAGCGGCGACTTCGTGGATCGGCCGGGCGGGACGGCCAGTCCCGGCACCGACAAGCCGGTGGTCGAGAAGATTCCGCCGGGTGAGCTCAACCTGACCAGCGTCGAACCTGCCACCCGGCCTGTCCGGGAGCCCGCCCTGCGGAACGTCGCCCCGGAAAGCCGGCCGTCGATGAAGGAGGAAATTTTCAAGGCCGAGGGGCTCGATGCCGTCAAGCCCGACCTGCTGAACACGAAAAACCCGAAGCACCAGTCGATGATCGCCAACATCGAGTCGAAGATCGGCGCCGAGCACGCCAAGCCGGCCGCCCAGCGCAACTTCGAGCAGTTCATCAAGGACTTGCAGCCCCTGGCGTCTCAGTCGGAAGACGAGGTCGCCAGGTTGTACGCCGACACGCGGATCAAGCAGATCCGCAGCCAGGTCGAGGCTGCCAAGGCCCTGGAAGAACTCAAGAAGCTCCGCGCCGAGGCGATCACTGAAGCCGACGCCATGCGTGCGGAACTCGAGCGGAAGCGAGCGCAGAGAATCCGGGAGTTTCCGACCGACTGGATCGACGTTCGCGGCGAGATCCAGATGAGCGGTATTTACGACGGGGCGGGTGGACGGCCGAAGCGCTGGCGGGTGGTCGAACCGGGCGTGACGCCCGCCAAGACCCTCGCTTATATCGAGGTGCCCGAGGGCAGTTCGATCAACCCTTCCGAGTATGAGCGGAAATACGTGGCGATCAAGGCGGAAGTCCGCAAGCAGATACGCGACACGGCTCCGCCGGTCCCGGTCTACTTCATTCGCGAGATCAGCGTGGCTGAGCCGCCGGCGCGCGGCACACCCCCGGCAGGCGTGATGACTCAGCCCGCGGGTCCGATCGTCAAGTGAGCCGGCTGATAATCGCCGGGTTGTTGAAGGGGCGGCGACTGGACCGCCCGGATGGGGGACGACGTGTTCGACTGTAGCAGGCGCCCGTTGAGGCTGGCGACTATCGTTCTGATTCCGCTCCTTTGGGCCGGATGCGGCATCCTGCCCGGTTCCTACGTGTTCGAACCGGACGAACTCGAGGAAATCGCCGGCCAGGTGCAGGCTGCCAACGGCGAGGACGCGGTCCAACAGGTCCAGCAGGAACTGACCGCTCGCGGGTATCCGATCAGGACCGATCTGAGTTGGGCGATCAACGCTGGCCCGGGCATCCCCGGCCAGACGGCCGCCCTGTACCTCTATGCAAATGAGTATCTGCTGGTCGCGGGGGCCAACACCGGTGTCCAATGGGGTATGGGGCCCTACGTGACCGCGAGCATCTATGACTACGTTCTGTTTGGAGACCTCCAGGCCTACACCGCGGAAGAACTGAATCCGCCGGTGCTCGGGCCGGGCGGCAGTGTCGCGCTGCCGGCCGGGCAGAGCCTGTCCTATAGAACCACTGACGGTGTCTGGGTAATGGAGTACGGACGAGGTGTCCTCCCGGCGGACCTGTACCCTGGGGCCTTTGCCGCTCCCTACGGGATTGTCCAGGACGTGATCGTGTCGACGGGCGGCTCCTTCTTGACCTCCCTCATCCGCAACACGGTTTATGAACTCCTGGGGGTCCCAGGCAACATCTTCTCGCTGCTCGGCGCATCGAGCTTGTGATCCCTCCCGATCCGCGGTCGATTGTGAGCCGCTGAGCCGGTCTACAACTGCCCTGCCAATTTGGCAGGAAGAGGGTTCTCGGCCCCCGGCACCCGCATTCTCAGCATCTCCAGGGCCGTTTTCGACTGGTACGCTCCTTGCATCCAAGTTCTGAGGACGGCTTTGCCGTCAGCAGGAGATTGTCTGCTATGCGTCAGGATCAATTCACCATCCGAGCGGCCGAGGCCATTCAGGCGGCCCACGAGCACGCTGTCCAAGCCGGGCACGCGCAGATCGAGCCGCTGCACCTCCTGCTCGCCCTGTTGAACGAAGGGGCAGCCAACGGCGGGGGGATCGTGTCCCCGATTCTGGAGAAGGCGGGCGTCCACACCGGCCGGGTGCGTCAACTGATCGAGAGCGAACTGTCGCGGCGGCCGCGGGTCAGCGGGGGACAGGTCGTGCCGGCTCCCGAAATGCAGCGGATCTTCGCCCAGGCTCAGCAGGAGGCCGACCGCCTGAAGGACAAGTACATCTCGTGCGAACACCTGCTGCTGGCGTTGGCCGAGATCGACTCGCAGGCAAAGGAAGTGCTGTCGCTGGCCGGGGCGACCCAAGAGGCGATTCTGTCGGCCATGAAGGACGTCCGAGGCCATCAACGCGTCGATAGCGAGAACCCCGAGGACACCTATCAGGCTCTGCAGCGTTACGGGCGCGACCTGGTCGAGCTGGCTCGCAAGGGCAAGATCGACCCGGTGATCGGGCGCGACGACGAGATCCGGCGCATCATGCAGGTGCTGGCCCGTCGAACCAAGAACAACCCCGTGCTCATCGGTGAGCCGGGCGTGGGCAAGACCGCCATCGTCGAAGGCTTGGCCCTGCGCGTGGTCAACGGCGATGTCCCGAACGTCCTCAAGAACAAGCGGATCATTGCCCTGGACCTGGGCGCCATGATTGCCGGGGCCAAGTATCGCGGCGAGTTCGAGGACCGGCTCAAGGCGGTAATCCGCGAGGTGGTCGAGAGCGACGGCGAGGTCATCCTGTTCATCGACGAGATGCACACGATTGTCGGGGCCGGCCGCGCCGAGGGTGCGATCGATGCGGGCAACCTGCTCAAGCCGCCGCTGGCCCGAGGTGAGCTGCGGTGCATCGGCGCGACCACGCTGGACGAGTATCGCAAGCACATCGAGAAGGACGCGGCCCTGGAGCGGCGGTTTCAGCCCCTTTATGTGAGCGAGCCGACCGTGGAAGACACGATCGCGATCTTGCGCGGGCTGAAGCCTCGCTATGACGCTCACCACGGTGTGCGGATCCAGGACTCGGCCCTGGTGGCGGCCGCAACTCTGTCGCACCGCTACATCTCCGACCGGTTCCTGCCGGACAAGGCCATCGACCTGGTCGATGAGGCCGCCTCGCGGGTGCGGATCGAGAACGACTCGATGCCTTCGGAACTCGACGAGATCCGGCGGAAGATCATGCAGCTCGAGATCGAGCGCGAGGCCCTGCGCAAGGAAAAGGACAAAGCGTCTCACAAGCAGCTCGAGAGCGTCGAGAAGCAGCTTGCCGAACTGAATGAGCAGAACGCCGCCTTGACTGCCAAGTGGGAGAAAGAAGTGGGCATGCTCAAACAGAGCAAGGCCCTCAAGGAACAGCTCGAAGCCAAACAGACGGAGCTGGCCGACGCCCAGCGGCGCGGCGACTGGGAGCGGGCGGCGCGCATCCAGTACGGCGAAATCCGGGAGCTGGAGACCCGGCTCAAGGAGCATGAGGCAGAGATGGCCCGGCTCCACGAGCAGGGCAGCCTGCTGGTGCACGAGGAAGTGACCGCCGAGGAGATCGCCGGGGTGGTCAGCAAGTGGACGGGTATCCCGGTGTCCCGCATGCTGGAAGGGGAAAAAGAGAAGCTTCTGCATATGGAGGAGCGGCTGAGCCGGCGGGTGGTCGGCCAGGAGGAAGCCATCCGGGCGGTGAGCGACGCTGTTCGCCGGAGCCGGGCGGGAATCAGCGATCCAAACCGACCGGTCGGTTCGTTTCTCTTTCTGGGACCCACCGGTGTGGGCAAAACTGAGCTCTGCAAGGCCCTGGCCGAGTTCCTGTTCGATGATGAGGCGGCCTTTATCCGGATCGACATGAGCGAGTTCATGGAGCAGCATGCCGTGGCCCGTCTGATCGGGGCTCCGCCGGGCTATGTCGGCTACGAGGAGGGCGGGATGCTCACTGAGGCCGTGCATCGTCGCCCGTACAGCGTGGTGCTTTTCGACGAGATCGAGAAAGCCCACCGCGACGTGTTCAACGTGCTGCTGCAAGTGCTTGATGACGGCCGTCTGACCGACGGCCACGGCCGCACTGTGGACTTCCGCAACACGATCATCGTCATGACCAGCAACATCGCCGGTGCGATGATTCAGAAGATGGCCGAAAGCGACGCCATCGACGTGGAGATCGAGTCCCGCGTTCGGGAGGAGCTGAAGAAGCACTTCCGCCCGGAGTTCCTGAACCGGATCGACGAGACGATCATTTTCCATCGGCTCACGCAGGAGGACCTGGCCCAGATCGTCGAGATCCAGGTGGATCTGCTGCGCAAGCGGCTGGCCGACCGGCGGCTCACGCTGCGACTGACCGACGCCGCCAAGCAGCAGCTTGCCCGAGACGGATACGATCCAACCTTCGGTGCCCGCCCCCTCAAGCGGCTCATCCAGAAGGAGATCGAGAACCCGCTGGCACGTCGCCTGCTCATCGGCGAGTTCACCGAAGGCCAGTGCATCGAGATCGGCGCCGACGGCGAGAGCTTCAACTTCTCGGCGACCGCCGCGTCAACGGTGGCGTAAGACCGGTCTCGGTTCGACGGGCTCACCGAAATCCGCCCGCGATTCCTGAATCGTAGGAGCGGTCTCTGACCGCGATCTGTCGGGTAGAGGCGGCCCGCAGCCGCATCGCGCGACTTGTAGGAGCGGCCCGCCACGGCGGGTTTCGCTCCGCTCAACTTGCGGCCGCGACTCGGAACGTGTAGGAGCGGCTTGTAGCCGCGAACCCTGAGTCATTCGTCATCTCACGGACGGTGCGGCCAACTCCAATACCTTGAATCGGCCATCCTCTGATTTGTAGATGAGTCTGGCCGAGTCCGGCGTGGACAGCAAGTCCTTCAGCGGCGTCGGATAGGTGATCCCCCAATCCTTATCAGCAATCAATATGTGCGTGATTCCTCGGGCATCAAGCCGCTCGCGAACCTCGCGCAAGCTGCCGGCCGATCGCAGCCAGTCCGCGATCTGCGAGGCTTCGAAGCAGCTATCCGCCAGGTATGCCCGGTCCAGAGAAAAGCCGTGGTTGGTGTTGAGGCACAGGAGCTTGGCGTCGGCCGGAAGGTGTGTGTTGATGAACCGGTACACGGGGTGTACGGCCATCTGCCGGACGGCCTCGCCGTGCTGATGCAGGTTGCTCAGGAAGCCGGCAGCAACCACGCAGTGTATGAGGTTGACGCCCGCGGCGGTGGCCCAGGCGGCGGTCAGGCAGAGCGATGCGAAGACGCGCCGTCGCCGGGTGTCACGAACACGATCGAGCAGGCTGTAGAGCGTGACGGCCGAAGCGATCGCCAGCAGCGGCAGGATCGGAATGAGAAACCGCATCTGCTGCGAGGTGACGCTCCAAGCAATGAAGTACAGTCCCGCGGCCACGAGGCATCGGCGTGCGAGCGGATTCTTCCTGCCGAACGCGACTGCCAGCGGGATCAAAACGATCCACCACCGGCAGATGCGGCCGTCGAAACGGGCGTAGCCCACGTCGCCCATCAGGATGACGCGAAACGGCAGAAGCAGGTAGTCGACCGGACCGCGGCCCATGCCGACGCCTTTCTGCCACTCTGCGAATTGAGCTGACAGTGAGGGGCTCCAGTCCGGCCCGCCGAACCACCCGTACAACAGCGGATACACCGGGTCGCCCGTGTACCAGGCGGTCCTGATGAACCATGGAAGCGAAATCGCCGCTGCCGGCAGGACGCACCAAGCGAGAATGTCCCGCAGCCGGACCCGCCTGTCCGGCCCGGGCTGCCTGAGCCATCGCCACAACAGGAAGGCCGTCAGAATACCCGCCCCGAAGATGCCGTTTAGCTTGATCCCGACAAGAATGCCGCTGCACACGCCGGCAAGCAGCAAGGCGGCCCGTCGGTCGGCGGACTCTTCGATGGCATGCAGGACGAAAACGAAGCCGACCAGAAAGAAGAATGTGTACGCCAGATCGATGTAGGCTATGGTCAGCTCCCACAGGACCACGTGATTGGTCAGGAACAGAAACATGGCCAGCCACGCGCTGCGTCTCGAACCGAACCGCCGGCAGCACGCGAAAATCGCGTACAGGGTCGCGGCTCCGAACCCGAAGTGGACCATCGTGCCCAGAATATAATCCTTGAACAGCATGCCGACCGCGAACAGGAGTTGCGTGTTCAGCGGCCAGTACGACTGGATGGTGAATTCGATCGGCCGAAGGCCCTGAGCGGCAATGTACAGCTTGGGCACAGTGAGGTGGTAGGTATTGGCGTCCCAGGCCATCTCCGGGCTCATGGCCAGGATAAAGCACGGGGCAAGCAGGAGAATCAGGAACGCCCCCGCCGCGAGATCTCTCGCGGCCAATGGTCCGTGTGCTCGCATCGCCCGGAGTTCAGGAAGCACGCGCGAACGGAATACGAAGGCCAGCAGCACCCAGATCGCCAGTAGCACGAAAACCCAAGCCGGGCGCAACCGCCCGACGGCCGCGAGAGTGAACGTGCACGCCATCCAGACGCCCGGACCGAGGCAGAGGCTGGCCAGTGGACGCAGTTCTCCCAGTTGCCGATTTCGAAAAGCCGCGGCGATGAGGACGATCCCCGGCAGCCACAGCGCGGCTGCGAGGATGCAGAAGAACAGGCTGTATTCGCCGATGTACCGGATCACTTGTCTGCCTCGGCTGTGTCGGGAGGCGACGCTGCGTCGCTGAGCCGGGCGATTCTATTCGCATCCCAGGCTGGCAACAACGCGGTCAAGGCGGCTTGAGCGGATACCCAGACGCGGCCATAATTCCGGCGTCTCGGAAAGCACAAAGGGTGCCCGGACGTGCCCGCGACGGTTGAAGAGAGGGTAGGTCATGGTTCGATTGGCGATCGCCGGTGCGGCCGGCAAGATGGGTTTGCGGATCGTTGCTTTGTCGCAAGGTTTCAAAGACGTCGAGATCGAGGCGGCGCTGGAGGCCACCGGGCACCCGGCGACCGGCAGGGACGTCGGCGAACTGGCGGGGCTCGGCAAGCTCGGGCTTCCGGTTCAAGATCGCACGGAGACCGAGTTTGACGTGCTCATCGATTTCACTCGCCCGGCCGGCACCATGCACTGGCTGGACTACTGCCTGGTCAAGCAGCGCGGCATCGTGATCGGCACCACCGGCCACACGCCGGACCAGAACAAGGAAATCGACGCCGCCGCGAAGGCCATCCCCGTGCTCAAGGCCGCCAACATGAGCGTGGGCATGAATCTGCTGTTCAAGCTCGTCGGGCAGGTCGCATCCATTCTGGGCGACGACTACGACATCGAGATCGTGGAGGCCCATCACCGCTTCAAGGCCGATGCGCCGAGCGGGACGGCCTTGTCGCTGCGGGATTCCATCCTCAAGGCCACCGGCCGTGACGCTGAGAAAGACGTGATCTACGGCCGCAAAGGCGACACCGGCCAGCGGCCTCCGCGGCAGATCGGCATGCACGCCCTGCGGGTGGGCGACACAGTCGGCGAGCACGAGGTTTACTTCGGCAACTTGGGCGAGACGATCAGAATCAGCCATTCGGCCCATACCCGCGACACCTTCGCCCGCGGGGGCATCCGCGCGGCTGTCTGGCTGGCCGGCAAGCCGGCCGGGCGGTACGACATGATGGATGTGTTGGGGCTGAAGTAGGCTATCAGCCGTCAGCGGTCAGCATTCAGCCATGCGCGGCTAATCGAGCCGGTCATCTTCCAGCGGGGGCACGTCGGGTACCGCTGCCAGATATCTTTCGAGATCCTCGCGGCGTCCGGCCGCGGCCTCTCGGCGCAGGTAGTTCATCGTGAGCATCACGGCCAGCTTCTCCCCGGCGGCACTGGCCACAAACTGGCTCACCGAATAGCCCTCCTTGGCGGCCAGGGCTTCGATCTGCTTCTTCAGTGACTCCGGCAGTTGGATGGTCAGCGTGCTCATGATCGCTCGGCTCGCAACAGGCGGAGGAAATCACGGGGGGATACGGCGGTGATGCCGAGTTCTTCCGAGCCGTGAAAGTCCTTCACGTTATGTGTAATAATATAGCGGCTGCCGGCCGAAAAGGCCAGTTCCAGGACCAAGTCATCATCGGCATCGGGCAGGAACGGCCGCCACAGGAAATGGATTCTCTGCAGATGGGCCTGACTGGCGAGGTAGCGCAAGAAACGCAGGGCATCCTCCGCCGTTTGACGGGGTGGGAGGTTCTCGGAACGAGTGAGCACCTCCTGCCACTCGGCATAAAGCCCCACCGAGAGGCAAAGCTGGAAATGCGGCGAGGGAATCGAACTGACCAGGGCGAAACTCGCTCCTTGCCGCGAACGAGCCGCCGCTACCAGGACGCTGGTATCGAAGACGACCCTCATCGGACTCGACTCAGTCATGGCTCACCGTTACTCGTAACGCAGCGCCTCCACCGGATCGAGCCGCGAGGCCTTGTAGGCGGGGTAGAGGCCGCTGAGGATGCCGATTCCGATGGCCATGGACAGCGACCAGATGATCGCGCTGAGCGGTGTGTAGGTCTCGAGGATCTGGGTGGTCTCTTCGAGCAGGCTGTTGAAGGCGAGGCCGCAGCCGACGCCGAAGGCACCGCCCAGCAGGCTGACCGTGCC
>CAZPIO010000047.1:0-47929 GCA_964586235.1 uncultured Planctomycetales bacterium | reverse complement strand
CCCATCTCGTTGTCGTACCAGGAAATGAGCTTGAAGAAGTTGGCATTCAGCTCGATACCGGCCGTCGCGTCGTAGATGCTCGACAGCGAGCAGCCGATGAAGTCGCTGCTGACCACCGGCTCTTCGGTGTAGCCGAGAAAGCCCTTCATGGGCCCTTCGGAAGCCTTCTTCATCGCCGCGTTGATCTCGGCCATGCTGGTGGGCTTCTCGGTTCGAACGGTCAGGTCCACCGCCGACACGTCCACCGTCGGGATGCGGAAGGCCATGCCCGTCAGCTTGCCCTTGACCTCGGGGATGCACAGGGCCACGGCCTTGGCCGCCCCGGTCGACGCCGGAATGGCGTTCTGGCTGGCACCACGGCCGCCTCGGAGGTCCTTCTTGCTCGGGCCGTCCACCGTCGGCTGGGTCGCCGTCATGGCGTGGATCGTGGTCATCAGCCCTTCCACGATGCCGAAGTTGTCCAGGACGACCTTGGTGATCGGGGCCAGGCAGTTCGTCGTGCAACTGGCGTTCGACACGATGGTGTCGGTCGCGGGGTTGAACTTCTGCTCGTTAACGCCCATGACGAACGTGGGGATGTCCTTGTCCTTGGCCGGGGCGGAGATGATCACCCGTTTGGCCCCGGCAGCCAAGTGCTTGCCGGCACCGGCCTTGTCGGTGAACTTGCCGGTCGACTCGACGACGTAGTCCACCTTGAGCTCTTTCCAGGGCAACTGGGCGGGGTCCATGACCGACACGCATTTGACCTTCCGGCCGTCGATCACGATGTTCTCGCCATCCCGGCTGATGTCCACCTTCGCCCGGCCGTGGGTCGAGTCGTACTTCAGCAGGTAAGCCAGATTCTCGGCCGGGACGATATCATTGACCGCCACGAACTCGAGATCCTTGTCCTGCATCGCCGCCCGCAGAACCAGCCGGCCGATGCGCCCGAAACCATTGATCCCCACACGAATCGCCATTGCCATTTCTCCTGATGCTGTTATCCGCCCCGTTGATCGAGGCATGTCCCACGCGGGTTGTCCCACTGCGGAGGGAGGACAATACGGTTTCCGGGGCTTCAGGTCAAGGCCAGCCGGCGGTCGGGAGCGGGACGAGCGGCAACCTCGCCAGGACTCTGTCGTTCGGGGTCCACGACTGACCGCGGACACGGGCGCGGGAACGGGTCCGAACTACGTCCAGGGCCGCATCCGTCGGCTTGCCGGCTGTTGATCTATAAACTCAATCATGACAGATGATTATGTATGCGCGAAATTGACTCGGCCCTGGAGGTGACTCCTGCCGATGAAACTGGATGGGATAGACCGTCCCGCAGAGACGCCGCGCGCGGCCCTCGCGCGGCGCCAGGCATGTGCGAACGCGCAGCGGACCGTCGTGCCTGGTCCTCGAGCCGGTTGGACAGCAAAGACAGGGCACCTTACAATCTGAGCGCGTAGGGATTCTCGTTCAACAAAGGAGCGGGCCATGGTACTCAAGAATGGCAAAACGGTAACGTTTGTTTACCGGCCCGACCAGAACGACTGCCGTAGTGTGGCGCTGGCGGGTTCTTTCAACGACTGGCAGCCGGACAAAGGCAGAATGACTCGACAGAAGGACGGGTCCTTCCGAAAACGGCTGACGCTCATGCCCGGCGAACACCGCTACAAGTTCGTGGTGGACGACAGCACATGGCTTGAAGACCCCCAGGCCGACAGGCAAACCACGAACGAGTTCGGAACCAAAGACTCGGTTGTCGTCGTCTGAGGTCACGCCCACAAGAGAATAAGGCCCTCGCAGTCTCCCACGGATGGCGAGCAAGGGAGGGTGTATAACCGCCAGAAGCCAGCCTCAGCGTCCTGTCGCAAACCGCGGATTACCCCCCAGGTTCCCGAACTCGTGTGCTGACAAGTACATAGCTCGGAGGTTGTCGAGCGATCGCGCGTCCAGAGGGACCATAAAGGGCGGAGACGTGGGCAGCAACACAAAGCCTCCGTCGCCGGCCGCGACCTCGATGGCCTGGCGAACCTCCTGTCGGGCAGCGTCGGGTGTTCCGGTTTCAAGGGTATGCGCCTGAATGGCCCCCATGAGGCATATCTTGCTGCCAATGCGCTGCTTAAGCTCAGCCAGGGTCACGTCGGCCGTCGACATGGGCAGGGTCTCAAGAGGTTCCAGGGCGTCGGCTCCGAGGTCGACGATCATGTCCAGCAGGTCGTGCAGACGGCCATGGCAGTGGATGACACTGAAGTTGCCGGTGGCGTGAATGGCGTCCGTAGCCTGACGATCCCGATCGACAACATACCGGGCGAAGTAAGTCAGAGGGTCCATCAGCGGGGCCCCGGCGTATTCCGGGCCCCAGAGCCGGAATGCAGCGTTCTTTACCAGCGGGCCAATGGTTCGGATCGCCCGCAGCACCTGCTCCTGGGCCTTGTCGAGCAGGGCGAGGATCGGGCCGTCGTCCGCGTAGCACCGCATCACGAAGTCCTCGAAATCAAACAGTCCGACGACATGCCCAAGGGCGTCCCCCACGCTGAAGCAGAGGATTCCATCCTCGCCGACGCGATTCTCCAGGTCGCGGATGCGCTGGAGGTTCACGTCCACGGGCGGGTCGGGCATGGACAGCAGGCGTTCGATATCCTCGTCCGACTTAACCAGCGGTTCGATCTGCCAGTAGGTCATCAGCCCGGGGTCTCGCCGAGTCACCGTCCTGAGCCTGCCTTTGGGTGTGTCGATCTCGGTCGTTTTGACCATTGAACCGTCCGGGTGGACCTGTTCCTGGCCGTGAGCGACGTTTGGATCCCCGATGAGAACGGGACAGTCGTCGACCGGGGCGGTGACAAAGCTGTCGCCGTAACGGGTCTCCAGTTCGATCAAGGGGGCATAGGACGGCTCGTGGTTGTACCAGGCGTCGTCGTGCCGCGAGTAGCCGTAGATGGTTACCGGCACGCGGTCCGGCCTTCCCCGTCGCAACGCTGTCAGCAACCGTTCTTTCGAGGTCATGCGAGCATCCACCGCTGTCAGTCTCTGAGACCCGTACCAGTTGGGTACCCACGGGCAGCTTGTCTGCCCGTGCACCGGCGGGCAAGCCGCCAGTGGCACCCGAGCCTACCGAGATAGGCTCTACACCAGGCAACGCCCGATCATGTCCGTGGGTACCTGGTAGCCAAGCATCTTCAGGCACGTCGGGGCGACGTCGTAGAGGGTTGCATCGTCGCATCTCCCCCGCCCGCGCAGCGACGGGGTCGTCAGGATATGCATGCCCTCCATCGCGTGGTTGGCGTCGTCCGGGCCGGTGTCGTTGTCGAAGCAGTACAGGGAGTCGTTCCCGACCCGTCCGACACTGCGCCAGTTCAGGTTGCCGAAGATCACGATCAGATCGGGCGGCACGCCGGTGACCTTCTTGTACACCGCCTGCGGTTTGAAGGCCTGGGTGCCCATGACCTTGCCGTGGTGATCGGTCAGAGCCTCCAGCTTGCCGATCAGCTCATCGCGCACAGCCTCGTACTGATCGGGCGGGATGGTCCCTTGCGACTCGCGGCCCCGGACATTCAGGAAACACCGGCCGTAATAGCCACCCTCGCCCCAGGCCCTGGTCCGCGACCAGTCCACGTTGGAGGTGTCGAATTTCGTCGGCCCCGTGACCGGCTGCTTGAGCGCGAGGTAGCCTTCCTGGATGAGCCAGTCGTTGAAGCAGAAGCCGCCGATCATGCACTTGGCCCCGTGGTCGCTGACCACCCAGACGGCCGTTGTTTCCAGGTCGATGGCTTCGAGCAGTTCGCCCACCAGCCTGTCCAGCCTGACGTAGTAGTCATGGATGGCCGACTCGAACGGGCCGCCCGGCACATAGCGGTGATGCGACGGGTCCATGAACTGCCAGAAGCCGTGGTGCATCCGGTCGGTGCCCATTTCGACCATCCAGAAGAGGTCCCAGGGGCGGGTGGTGATCAGGTGGCGGGCCAGCCTGAACCGCTTGTCGGTCATATCGTTGATCTGGTCGAGCAGCCACTGCTTGTTGTCGGTGCGGTACTCCCTTACGTCGATGACGTAGTCGCCGACGACCCGGGCGATCTCCTGCTTAAGCTCCCTCGGTGTGGTGTAGTCGGAGTTGGTGTCGGGGGCGAGGAAGCCGCAGACCATGCAGCCTCGCGGCGGGCGGGTGATGGGGAAGGTGCCGGGCACGCCCAGGATGATGTTCTCACGGCCGCGGGCGCTGAGGAGATCCCAGAGACGGGGTTCTCGCACCGCCAGGCCGGTGGCGATGGACAGCTTGTCGTAGGAATAGTCGGCCCGGTTGCGGAAGCCGTAGATGCCCAACTGGCCGGGGTCCTTGCTGGCGGCCATGCAGGACCACGCGGGGACGGTGATCGGCGGCCTGCAACTGGTCAGGTTCCCATAGCGTCCGCCCTCGCATAGCCGACGGAAATTCGGCAGGTCGGCCAGCCAGCGGTCGAAGACAAGGGACGGCTCGCCGCAGTCGAGCCCGATGATCGCGATTTTCTTGATGTCAGGCACATTTTCCTCTCATCCAACCCCGGACTCTGGTTGGAGTGCCCCTTGTACACTCGTGTCGGGGGGCTGACAAGCGCGGCGGGATGACCGGCGGGCAGACTCCGACGCGCGGACGCGGGAAGGGGAATGATGAATAATCTATCCTGACACCTTTTACACGTCGGTGGCACTATACAACCCAACGTTGTTGCTGGCGTCGATGCCGCAATCTATCATCGTGACCCATCCATCTGCTTGCGCAGATGGGTGGGCCACCGGGCCACCCAGCCCGATGGTCCGCCGGGGCGGACCCTACCTGGGTTCTGGCGCGGGGTCACTTCAGAGGGTTCTTGACCTTCGGCAGCGACAGTTTGGGTTTCTTGGAGTCTTTCTTCTCCTCGTCCGGAGGTGCGGCCTGGGGCTCGGTCTTCTTCTCGTCCTGGTCCTTGGCGGCCGGCTGCTCGGCCGGGGCAGTGTCGAGTTTAGTCATATCCATGACCACGACACCTTCGGGAGCCTTGAACACGAACCGCTCCGGCTTGATGTCGGCATTCGGCTTGACGTCACTGAGCGAGAACGTGACCTTGCTCTTGGATTGCTCGGCCTTGCTTTCCATCGCCGACTTCACCAGAACACCGTTTTCCTTGGAGTAGTAAAACCTGGTCAGCTCGGTTGTGCCGGGCTTGGTTTTCTTGGGGGTCGCCTCGATGACGTAGGCTTCGTGGCCGTCGACTTTCTCGTCGGGAAGGAGCTTGAGGTTGTAGTCCTTGTGCAACTGCTCGAAGCCCTCCTTGCCGGTGACGTTGATCTTGGAGGGATCGAGCTTCATCTTCATGGCCATTTTCTGGCCGGCGGTCTCGGTGAGCGTGTAATAGAACTCGCCGTCGGCGATCGCGAGGGTTTTGTCTTCGCTCTTGGTCTCGGGCTGGTCGCCGAACTTGGTCGTGCCGGCGGACTTGGACTCCATGCGGAACAGGGTTTTGTCGCCGCGTCTGGCGTACTCGTAGGTTCCTTCAGCCTGGGATTTCATTCGCATGCCCGGGGCCTCGATATCGCTGCTCGTGGCCGTCCGGGCAGAGAGCGTCTTGTTCTTTTCGGCCTGGGCGAGGATCTTCTTCTCGACATCCTCCAGGGTGTCAGCCGCACTCGCGGTTGCAGAGAAAACCAGCCCAGCCACCAGTGCGCAACAGAGTCTTGCCGTTCTCATGAGTTCTCCGATCAATTGGGGACTGTCAGACGTTTCGCAGATTGACTTGCCCGGCTACGCCGCCGAGTCGCAGTCGGCTATTATAGGGGGCTCTCACAGGCAGAGCGTCTACTCGTGTTTCGGTGAATCTCGATGGCGCAAACGAGGGTAGAAAACGGGTGGGCAGGGTCGGCAAGTGGCGGGCTTTCAACCATGGCCAGCTCGTCACCCGCCGGCTCGCTCGGCTCGTGCGGTTTCCCGGGGTGCTTTTTCAGCGTGCCTGGAAATTGCAGATGCGCCGGGCAAACGCTAGAAAGAATGAGCTGCAGCGTGGTGCGGGGCTCGCCTGCAACCCGAGCGAATCAAGAGGATGACGAATAACGAAGTTCGCCACGGCGAATCTTGCCTTCGGCCGATCCGAATGACGAAGATCCGCCACGGCGGACTTGACCATGCCACCCCCGGTGTGAAGAGGTTCTGGCGCAGGTTCTCAGGCGAAGGAGCAGGATGATGGCGGGAAAACCGGATCGACGAACGTTCCTCAAGCATGTCGGAGCGGCGGGGATCGGTGCGGCGGTTGGCCTGCAGCACGCCCGGACTGTGCGGGGCCAGGACGCCGGCAGGCGGTTTGTGCTCGGGGTCATCGGGTGCGGCGGGATGGGCGGCAACCTGATTCGCTCGTTTGCCGCGATGAAGAACGTGGTCATCACGCACACGTGCGATGTAGACATTGAGCGAGCCCGGCAAGGGGCCAAACTCGTCCAGGAGGCCGCGGGCAACACGCCGCAGGTGGTCCAGGACCTTCGCAGGGTGTTGGATGACAAGCAGATCGAGGCGGTGGTGATCGCCACGCCCGACCACTGGCACGCGCCGGCCGCAATTCTGGCCTGCCAGGCGGGCAAGCACGTGTATGTGGAGAAGCCCTGCTGCCACAACATCCGCGAAGGGCGGCTGATGATCGAGGCCGCCCGGCGGCACAATCGTGTCGTGCAGACCGGGACGCAAAGCCGCAGCGTCCCGCACGTCATCGAAGCGATGAAAAAGCTGCGCGAGGGGGCCATCGGGGAGGTACTCGTCGCCAAGGCCTGGAACAGCCAGTTCCGGGGCAGCATCGGGCATGCCACGCCCGGCCAGCCGCCGGCGGGGCTGGACTACGATCTGTGGGTGGGGCCGGCCCCGATGCGGCCGTACCAGTCCAACCTGCTTCACGGGGTCTGGCGGTGGTGGTACGACTTCGGGTGCGGCGACATCGGCAACGACGGAGTACACGACATCGACATCGCCCGCTGGGGGCTGGGCGTCGAGGGCCACCCGTCGACGGTGGCGGCCCTTGGCGGCAAACACTTCTACGACGACGACCAGCAGTTCCCGGACACTCAATACGTCATCTACGAGTACGCGAGCGAGGCCGGGGGCGGTCGAAAACGGCAGCTCATCTACGAACAGCGGATCTGGTCGCCTTATGTCCAGGAAGGCCACGAGAACGGCAACGCCTTTTACGGCACCAAGGGCATGATGATCCTGGGCAAGAAGTCCGGCTGGCAGATCTTCGGTCCGCGGAACGAGCCCGGCGCGAAGATGGACGGCGTCTTTGACTCGACGCCGCATCATCGAGACTTTCTCGAGGCCATGGTCAGCGGACGGCGTCCGAACGCCGATCTGGAGACCGGGCATTGTGCCGCGACGCTCTCGCACCTGGGCAACATCGCCGCGCGCATGGGGCGCGTGCTGCGCTTCGACGCCAAGGCTGAGCGGATCACCGGCGACGAGGAGGCCGACAAGCTCGCGCGCCGCACGTACCGCGCGGGACATTGGGCGGTGCCGCAGGATGCATGATTTACAGCAGATCCAGCGGATGACGGCGGTTTTCCAATGGGAATGGCACCGCGGTCTTGAGGCGGTGTGACTCGTACACGGCCAGGATCATCTCCAGGGCGGCGCGGCCGTCGTAGATGCCGCCTTTCGGTTGGGTGTCGGTCTCGATCGCGCGGATGAGGTCTTTGACAATCAGGATGTTGCCGGGGGCCTGTTGACTGGTGTCCTTTGCGGTTTCAGGCCGGCCGAGTCCGGCGCTGGTAATCTCCACCCATTGGGCCCTGCTCCGGCCAGGGGACCAGAAGGGATCCTCGACAAACCACACCGGCGGGAAGGTGCCGGTGCCAATGGTGATGATGCCCTTGGAGCCGAAGACCTGGACGCCGAAGCGAGCGCTGGCGCCGTGCCTGGCACGGTGGGTCGAGAAGTACCCGGTCGTGGGCGATTTGAAGCCGTACATCGCGTGAATGCGGTCTCCGGCCAGCGGCCCGATGCCCTCGGCTCCCTGGCGCACCTGGGCCTTGGTGACCGGCTTGTCCTGGTCGAACACCCGGGCAAAGCACCATTGTGGATCTCCCGCCAAGAGCCGCATGAGGTCCATCATGTGCGTGCCGAGGACCATGAGGTCCTCGCCGCCGCCGCGATGATCCTCCTTGCCCCTGGCGCGCAGCTCCAGGATGTCTCCCAGTTTGTCCTGGGCGATCAGATCGAGAACGTGCGGCATGAGCGGGCTGTATCGGGCCTGGTGGGCGATGGCCAGTTTAAGGTGGCGGCGCTCGCAGGCGGCGATCATCTCATCGGCCTCGGCGAGCGTGCGGGCCATCGGTTTCTCCATGAATATGTGGCAGCCGTGCTCGGCACAGGCGAGGACCATGTCGCGGTGGGAGTCGATCCAGCGCGGCGCGACGCTGACGATCTGCGGCCGTTCTTTTTCGAGCATCTGGCGATAGTCGGCGTAGGCCCGGGCCACCCCGATCCGCCGGGCCGCCTCTGCCCGTCCCTTCTCATCCTCGTCGGCCACGGCCACGACGGTGACGTTCTCGATGTCCTTCCACACGACGTCCAGGCCATGGCCGTAGTCGCCGCGGCCGCTGCGTCCGATGACCGCCACGCGATACTTGCCGTTGTTCTGCGCCCCGCTGACCGAGGTCAACGCCAGACCGCCGGACACGGCCAATCCCGCCGCGCCCGCCTGCCTGAGAAACGTCCGCCGACTCTGCTTGTGTGCCATGGCCGTTCTCCTTCGGACAGTCTTTACCCGACATCACCGGACCGCATGGTACCCGATGGGCCGCCACGCATCGAGAATGCGGCGGTGGGTTCGGGGGCAGCCTGTGTTTTGCCAGTTGTGCTTCGGGCCCTCAGACTCGAAGGACGAAAGGAGAACGGTGGCATTCGTGGTCAGTCCTGCTCCGGCGGCGCTGACTCGCATAACCGCTCAACAAGCTCTCAGACGTGAACGTGCGGCTGATTGAACGGTTACGGAGCCTGCCTGGTTGTCGGCGGCGGCTTTTCCAGGATAATCAGGTGCTGCCAGGGCAGAGTGCGGACCGTCTCTCGGTGGACGAGGTCGAAGGGTCGCATTTCCCTGAGCACCTGGGCTTCGCTCATCTTGTGCACGAGCTTGATGGGGACTTTGGGATCCTCGAGCCTGAACTCGACGAAGGCAACGCGGCCGCCGGGCTTGAGGGCCCGGACGATGTGCTGCATCATTTCGAACGGCCACCCGAATTCATGATAGACATCCACCATGAGCACCAGGTCGAGCGACTCGGGCGCGAGGTTGGGGTCGTCGGGCCTGCCCAGCACGAGATCGATGTTGCGGAGGCCCCGGCGGTTCTGGCGTTTGCGGATGAGATCGAGCATCTTCTGCTGGATGTCCACGGCGATGACCCGGCCGTTGGGGCCGACCAGCCGGGCCAGGCGGATGGTGTAATAGCCGCTGCCCGCGCCGATGTCGGCCACCACGTTGCCGGGGCGGATCTGCAGTGCGGCGAGCATTTTGGCGCCCTGCTCCTGCTGCTCCCGCCGGGGGCGATCCAGCCATCTGGCGGCCTCGTGCCCCATCACCCTGGCGATCTCACGACCCATGTAGAACTTGCCGGTGCCGTCGGGATCCTGGGCGGCGCCGGTGACGTACCGGGGCGGCGCCGGAGCAGAGGCGGTCACCTGGGCCGGGGCTGACGCAGGAAGCGGCCGGCGGGCCTGGGTGCCATGAGCGCTCGGCGTGACCAGGAGGGCGATCCACAGCAGACGGCGGAACATCGAAAACTCCGGAGACGGGCGACGGCAAGCCGCGAGCCTCTACAGCAGGGTAGGCCTGCCGCGAGCGCCGATCCAGTACGGCGGTTAATCCGTTAACTTGCGACCGGACCGAGGGTTCGGGGGTTTTGCCAGGGTCGGCAGAAGAAAGCCGAGCCCCCCTCGCCGGGAACTATCGGCTCCGATACAATGTCGGGACGGCTTCGAAGAAGCCCCCGTAGCTTTTTTGTGGATAACCTGCATGGCGGTACTGCCCTCGCTCTATGAGCCCATCGCAAGCGACTTGGAGAAGGTCTGCCAGATCTTCGACGACGAGCTGTTTTCTGATCTGCCGTTCATCAACGACCTGTGTGCCTATGTCCGGCAATACCGGGGCAAGCTGCTGCGTCCGGGGCTGGTCCTGCTGGCGGGGAAGGCCTGCGGGAAGACCACGGACGAGCACCTGACGCTGGCGGCGGTGGTGGAAATGGTGCACATGGCGACGCTGGTGCACGATGACGTCCTGGATGACGCCGATCTGCGCCGGCGGTGCCCGACGATCAGCCGGCTCGAGGGCAACGAGGCGGCCGTCTTGCTCGGGGACTACCTGATCAGCCACGCGTTTCACCTGTGCAGCACGCTGGAATCGCAGTACGCATCGAGGGTGATCGCGGCGACGACGAACACCGTCTGCGAGGGTGAGCTTCAACAGGTTCACCATCGCGGCGATTTTGACCTGGGGCTGGACGATTACCTGCAGATCATCACTCGCAAGACGGCATCGCTGACCGGGGCATGCTGCCGGCTAGGGGCTCATTTCGCGGGCGCCGGCCCCGAGACGGCCTCCGCGCTGGAGCGGTACGGGCTCGAAATGGGGATCGCCTTTCAGATCACCGACGACGTTCTGGACATCACCGGGTCGGAAAAACGCATGGGTAAGACGCTGGGGCGCGATCTGGATAAGAGCAAGCTCACGCTGCCGGTGATCCACTGCCTGAGGCGGGCCCACGACGATCTGCGGAAAGAATTGAACCTGTTGCTGGCGGGAAGCAACCCCGACCGCACCCGGCTGCGACACCTGCTGGAAACGACCGACAGCATCAGCTACTCGCTCGACGCTGCCCGGGATTACGTGGAGTCGGCGATCTCGCGGCTGTCGGATCTCCCGCCTTCGGAGGCCCGGCAGAACCTGGCCCGTCTGGCCCGGCTGATTATCTCCAGGGAACAGTAGCAGCGTGACCGCCCGGTTACTCAATCTCCGGAATCCCGCGGGCGGCGTGCCATATCCTGAGGACGTGGAGGGTCTCTCGACGATCCTCGACGAGATAGATGATCCGATACGGTTGGAGAATAGCTTCTCGGATTAACGGATCGCCTTTCTCGGGTACCATCCGGTTGGCCCTTGGGAGAGCGGCCGCAGCCTCCACGTGCTGAAGGACTCGCTCGGCCAGCCTGGCAGCGGCTTCCCGATTATCGCGGGCGATGAACTGGACGATTTGCCTGAGATCGTTGGACGCCGACTCTGACCAGATCACTCTGAAAGCCATTGTTTCAGACTTTCCTTGACGTCCTCATGGGGTATCACTCTGCCGCTCCTGACGTCGTCCAGTCCTTTGTCGACGGCTGCCAGAAACTGAATCCGCTCCTCGATATCAAACCAAGTGGCGGAATCGGGCAGCTTCTGAATTGTCTCGATGGCCATCTGTTTGCACGTCATAGCGATGCCAGTGTAGCACGCGGACAGGACCGCTTCAAGAGATCGCGCGACCTCATGCGGCCGCGTCGTGAGCAACCGTGAGGATGGTCGGCTGGTGCGGGCCCTATGCGCATCCGTAAGGGTACGGCTCGTAGTACGGGGCGGTGTAGTTCTCCCGCCTCATTACCTGAGGGCCGCCACAGGCCTGATCCGCCGAGCGCGATGGCGATGCCGACAAGGGCAAGGCCGGCGACGAGGAACGCCAAGCCCGCCACATAGCAGTTGCCGTGGGCATATGCCGGCCCGAGTTGGCGGACTGCCATCCGGGTTGCTCCAGGCGGTTCGCGGGTGCGGTCGCGAGCGCCGTGTTTCGCGGCCGGTGGCGCGGTGATACGATATCGCAGGCAGCCCTGCGGGGGTCACTCGCGCTGCGGCTGTCAAAGTGGGGCGCCATGAGCACCATCGATCGCATTTACCGTTGTTCGCTCGGGCTGCTGACCGACCTGTACGAGCTGACCATGGCTTACGGGTACTGGAAGCTGGGTCGGACGGACCAGGAAGCCGTGTTTCACCTGTTTTTCCGCAAGCATCCCTTCAGGGGCGGCTATACCATCGCCTGCGGGTTGGCATACGTGATCGATTTTCTCGAGTGTTTTCGCTTCGATCAGGATGATACCGATTACCTGGCGGGCCTGAAGGGCAACAACGGCAAGCCCTTGTTCGAGACCGCGTTCCTGGAATATCTCCGCAGCCTCAAGCTCACCTGTGACATCGACGCGGTTCCCGAAGGCACGGTCGTCTTTCCGCAGGAACCGCTGGTTCGCGTGCAGGGACCGATCCTTCAGTGCCAGATCATCGAGAGCGCGTTGCTGAACATGATCAACTTTGCCAGCTTGATCGCCACGAAGGCGGCCCGGGTCTGCAGTGCAGCCCAGGGCGAACCGGTGCTGGAATTCGGTCTCCGGCGGGCGCAGGGCATCGACGGGGCCCTGGCCGCGAGCCGGGCGGCTTACATCGGCGGCTGTTCGGCCACCTCGAACGTGCTGGCCGGGCGCCTCTTCGGCATCCGCGTCGGGGGCACGCACGCTCACAGTTGGGTGATGTCTTTCGACGATGAGTTGGAGGCCTTTGACGGTTACGCGCGGGCGCTGCCGAACAACTGCATCTTTCTTGTGGATACTTACGACACGCTCGACGGTGTGAGGCATGCGATCGAGGTCGGGCGGCGGCTGCGCGAGCGCGGGCACGACCTGACTGGCATACGGCTGGACTCGGGCGACCTGGCGTACTTGAGCATCGAGGCCCGGCGCATGCTCGATGAGGCGGGCTTCGCCAGGACGTTCATCGTCGGCAGCAACGATCTCGACGAGCATATCATCGCCAGCCTGAAGAACCAGGGGGCCAGAATCGCCGTCTGGGGTGTCGGGACATGCCTCGCGACGGCGCACGATCAACCGGCCCTGGGCGGCGTGTACAAGCTCGGGGCGGTGCGGCGGCCCGGGGGCCCGTGGCAGCACAAGGTCAAACTCTCCGAACAGGCGGCCAAAGTGACGACGCCGGGCCGGCTGGGTGTGCGACGCTATCGCAGCGGCGAGAGCTTCACGGCCGACATGATCTATGACCTGGACCAGGGTGTTCCGGACCAGGCGGTGATCGTCGATCCGGTCGATGCCACGCGGCGCAAGCTGCTGCCGTGCGACATCGAGCATGAGGACCTGCTGCTGCCTGTTTTCCGCGGGGGAGGCCGGGTGTATGATCTCCCGGCGATCGATGATTCGCGAAATCGGGCCGCCAGGCAGTTGTCCGGTTTTCATCCGGGCGTCAAGCGGTTCGTCAATCCTCACGAGTACCCTACCGGCCTGGAGCAGGGCCTGTTCGAGTACAAGACCGGACTGGTTCTCGCGGCTCGCGGCGTGCGGGGCTGAGCCTGGAATACTCACGATGAGAGCCGGGGCCGGCCGGCCGCGTTCCCGGCGATCTGACAGCATCGGGATTGCGGCACGCCAATAGAAAGCAGGAGGTCATATTATGAAGGCCCTGATTCTGGTGGACATTCAGAATGATTTTCTCCCCGGCGGGGCGCTGCCGGTTCCTCACGGTGAGGAGGTTGTGCCCGTGGCCAACCGGCTGATGCCCCATTATGACCTCGTGGTCACAACTCAGGACTGGCATCCGGCCGATCACGGTTCGTTCGCCAGCCGGCATCCGGGTCATGCCGTGGGCGAGATCATCACCTTGGACGGCGTGCCGCAGATTCTCTGGCCCGACCACTGCATTCAGAATACCGGCGGCGCGGACTTCCCTGCCGGCCTCAACATGAGCGGGGTCCAGTGGATCTGCAGGAAAGGCACCGATTCCGGCGTGGACAGCTACAGCGGCTTCTTTGACAACGGACATCTGCATGACACCGGGCTGCGCGACTACCTCCGCAAACGCGGCGTCAGGGAGGTGCACATCATGGGCCTGGCCACGGACTATTGCGTGAAGCACACCGCCCTCGACGCCAGAGAGATGGGTTTCGATACTCATCTGATTCTCGAGGGTGCCCGGGGCGTCGAGGTCCACCCTGGGGACATTCAGAAAGCGGTGGAAGAGATGCAGGCGGCCGGAGTTCACATCATCACACCGGCCGCACCGACGGCGACCTGACCAGACAGCGCCAGTCTTCCTGGTGAGTCGGTCGGGGGGGTGAGTGAACTGACAGGGGTTCACTCAGTGGTTTGATCTGGTTGGTTGAAGACAGAAGACAGGGTCCGCCGGAGCGCGGCGCTTTGTTCGGTGGCGATCGGGGTTCGCGATCGGCGAGGTTCTGGTTTGAAAAAACGGCGTGGTGGTCTTATTAATGACGGATGCACCTGTTTGAGCCAGGTGCTGGACGTCTGTGATGGGGTCAGGCATTGGAGACCAGACGACGGCAAGCAAACGGCCCGATGAAGCGAATTGTGGTTTCGGGATGAACGGCGCCCGCCGTTGTTCCGATCGTTTTGGACGTTGAGAGAGGTGACCCATGCAACGGGCGAGAGTCCTTCGGGGTGTGCGCGTGGTGTTCAGTTGCCTTGCGGTGACATTGGCGAGCGGCTGCATGGTTGGCCCGAATTACGAGCGCCCCGAGATACCGGTACCCGACAAGTGGGTCGGGACGACCTCGCAGCCGGCGACACAGCCGGCGGCTGAGCTGTCGGACGAAGATCTGGGCACGTGGTGGACGGTGCTGAAAGATCCGATGCTGGATTCGCTGATCGAACGAGCCATCGAATCGAACCTGAGCCTGCAGATTGCCATGGAGCGCGTTCGGGAGGCCCGGGCCCAGCGCGGGGTGGTGGCCGCGGATTTGTGGCCGCAGGTGAACGTTGGGACGGGTTACACGTACAAGGGCAACAGTCTGAACGCGAGCCCCGAATCGAGAAACACCGGCGGCAGTCAGGCGCCGGGTCCGATTTCGATCACCCCGGGACAGGGCGGCACGCCGCCGACGATCACCATCCAGCCGGGCGGCAGCACGTCGGGCGGTGCGACGAACCTCAGCTCTCTGTACTCCCGTGATCAGAGTCTGTTTCAGGCCGGCTTCGACGCGAGCTGGGAGCTTGACGTGTTCGGCGGCATGCGACGGGCGGTCGAGGCGGCCGACGCTCAGATCGAGGCGGCGCGGGAAGACTCACGCGATGTGCTGGTGACGTTAATCGCCGAGGTGGCGCTGAACTACGTTCAGGCCCGCGGATATCAGCGGCGTATCGAGATCGCCCAGGCGAACGTCAGGATCCAGCAGGATACGGTCGCCCTGACGAAGACCCTGTTCGAGTCGGGCCTGACCAATGAGCTGGACCTGGCCCAGGCCCGGGCCCAGTTGGCGGCCACCCGCTCGCAGATCCCGGTTTTCGAGATTGCCTACCGGCTGGCCGTGCATCAGTTGGGCGTGCTGCTCGGGCGGGAGCCGGGGGCGCTGATCGAGGAATTGTCGCAGGTCAGACCGATCCCGGCGGTCCCGCCGCGGGTGCCTGCGGGCCTGCCGTCCGACCTGCTCCGCCGCCGGCCGGACATTCGCAGCGGCGAGCGGCAACTGGCGGCCGCGACCGCGCAGATCGGGGTGGCCACGGCCGACCTGTTCCCCCGGTTCTCGCTGAACGGTTCGTTCGGGAGCCAGACTCGGGATGTACGGCATCTGCTGGACCGTAACAGCCTCTTGTGGTCCGTCGGACCGAGCGCAAGCTGGCCGATCTTCGACGGCGGGCGGATCGTGTCCAATATCGAGATTCAGGATTCACGTCAACAACAGGTATTGAACTCCTACCGCCTTATCATCCTGACAGCCCTGGCCGAGGTCGAGGACTCGCTGGTGGCGTACGAGCAGGAGTGGCTTCGCCACCAGGATCTGGCCGAGTCGCTGGAGGCCAGTCGGCGCGCCGTGGAGCTGTCGGACGAGTTATACAGAAGGGGCATCGCCGATTTCCTGAGCGTGCTGATCTCCCAGCGCAACGTGTACCTCACTGAAGACCAACTGGCCGAGAGCGAGACGGCCAGCGCCACCCGGCTGATCGCCCTGTACAAGGCTTTGGGCGGCGGCTGGCAGGCAGCGGGCGGCGAGGCAGGGATCGTCGGCGGCCAGGCTCGGGCGGATCGTCCGAGGGAATGAGACCCGGAGACGCGGGACGGAAGAAGACGCGGAGACTCGGAGACCCGGTGGCGCGGAGAGAAGGGGACGCGGGGCTGCGGGGGGCCGGCATTCAGAACCGCGACCGTGAGGGAGCCGCCGGCGCGGGTCAGCGGGGGCTGCGGGAGGAGAAGACGCCCGCCACGGCGGGCAGACTCCGACACGGAGATGAAGGCCGACAAGCCGGGACGGCGGAAGAGTCTGACCACGGATCACACCGATAACACGGATGAAGAGCCAGTAGGGCCGACGCCCCCGTCGGCCTCCTTGGTCCTGCCGGAGCTGTCCGCGAGGAGGCGTAACGGGACGGGCGGCGGGCTTTCAGGAACGCTAACAGCCTGCACCGGCGTCTTACTGGTCGCGTGACGGCCAGCCACAGTACCAGAGGCAGGCGACTTCGACCGCGGTCAATGTCGTCGTGCCCCGATGGCCGCCTCGATCGCGTTGAAGTTCCGGCCCTTGGGCATCACGAAAATACATCGCCCGCCGCTGCGCTCTGCCCACAGGCTACCCACCGCTCGCTTCTCCTCCGAGTCTTCGTTGCTCCAGCGGTCTTCGGCCTTGTACTCAACAACCAGAATCCGCCCGTCACCTAGCTCGGCCACGAAGTCTGGATAAAACCTGTCGGTGGAGGTCTGTAACCAAAACGAGTCTGCCGACCGCTCCACGTTACGAGCCCACCGCCTCACCTCCGGCAACTGCGCGTCGATGAACACGGCGCATCGCTCTTCCTCTCCGTTCAGATCAGCAATCCGAGAGAACACATGCTTCTGGAAACGGTAATTCCCTCCATAGTACGAGTTTGGCGAGTATCGATCATCCGCCAGGCTCAGACAGAGCTCCGGGCTTACCTCAAATCGGGTGTTCCCTGGGCCGAATAGCAGCGCCTGGTACGCCTGCTTTGCCCGGGCCTGCCGATGCTTCTGGATTTTGGCTTCGACGGCATTCTGCAAACGGAACTTGTGCCGAGCAACCTGTTCGACCGTCAGGCCGCGGCTCTCGATTAGCCGGCTTACGACGTTGTGTATAAACAAGCTCGAATACTGTTGTGGGATGTCCGGATGTGGTATCTGTCGATCCAGCCAATTCGCCAAGGCGGATACCGTCCAGCCCGGTTCGACCGTCAGCAACATGAGTTGTTCCTGAACCTGTGCGGCGAATTGAGTCATTGCCACCCGTCCGGCGTCGGACACATCGATTTCGCCCGCCGCCCCCGCAGGTCGCTGCGATGGGAATTCCGCCTCTGACAGACTTGCATCACACGTGGCCAAATTCCAATCGGCATCCAGGAAATGCTCCGCCTCGAAAAGCTCAAGCTGCTCGCCAACGCGAATAGCCAGCATTGGCACTCTGAGCGGCTCTGGTTCGCCCGTTCGAGTCCCGGTAGGGATTGTTTGCCCGCGGCTCTGGTCTGCCAGTCGATCAACTGAGGTCCGGTCCAGCGGGATCGGGCACCATTCACGTAGCAATTGCTGGTCTTGCTCGGTCAGCGATCGTAACGCCACGAGCCGTCCGGTCGTTGACTCATATCGCACCGTCTGACGAGTCGACTCGGGTAACGCCTGTGAGTCCAGCCCGGCCGTTATCACGACTGAAGGTTGAAAAAACAGCGTTCCTTCCGGCCAAAGGGTCGGAGTCTCGGCGGGCCGTACAAAATCTGTCGCTTCCATTCGTTGGAAGCCAAGGCTGTCAACGAGTGTATCTCGAATTGAGTTGGCTGCCTCAATAAAGTGCGCCGATGCCGCAAAGGCATAGGCGTGGTTCAGCTCGGGGCGGTTCTTCCGCCGCGCCCGAGGCATTCGCAGGACGCGGCCCAAGAGCTGCTCCACCGCCCGCGATGAATGGATGTCGGCCACCGAACACAACACGTAGGCAAACGAGCAATCCCACCCCTCCTTGAGTGCCTGTACTGTGATGAGGAACCGCAACGGGCAGTTGCGGTCAAAAAGATCGACATCCTCCAGTTCCCGTGTCTCGCCGGTCGCAATCGCGATCTGCTCTTCGGGAATCTGGAAGTCTTCCAGCAGACATCGCTTCACCACCTCGACCGTCAAGGTCTGCCGCGTGCTGCTCCGGGCTTGTGCCTGAAAAAGCACAATTGGCCGGATGTATTCGCCCGTCTGTCGTTCTTCATCCTGCGCGGCCGTCTTAAGCTCGCGTTGCTTTGCCAGGGCGGCGCCGACGACTTCTTTCCATTCGGAGTGCGTCCGGAGTCGGATCGGCAACTTTATCATATTCGCCGCCTTCAACTCCGCGGCCGATACGTGATGCAGAACGTTGCTCGCCCACAACTGCCTTTCCGGGCGATGCTGCGTCTGTGGTGTGGCGGTAAACTCAATGACGCAGGACGGTCCCAGCCTTGCCAACATGTCGAACGACAATTCAGTGCGCGCATTGTGCGCCTCATCCATGATGACAATAGGTCTTCTGATCCGCAGTACGTTGGCCAGAGAGTAGGGCAAGGAACCGTCTTCGCGAAGCTCGCACCATTCCAAACACGGCCCGAGATCGTCAAAATGATGCTGCAAGGCGCCTGCTGATTCATACACCTTGCGGCCGTCAGTGTCCTCGACGCGCAGAGCTTGCAGAGTGGAAACGATGACGCATGTCGTGCCATCGAGGAGTCCGCGTCGCACGTACAGGGCTTCGGTCAGGTCCATGACCGTCACGTCGCCTGTTAGCCGCCCCATGAGCGCCTGCCGGTACGGGTGGCCGACGTTTCTCAGGGCAGTGAGTGTCTGGTCGCGAATGGCATTACTCGGCACGAGCCACAGGCACACCGAATGGTCGCTCCCGAGGTACTCCCGCGTGGCAATGCCAAGGGCGTGACAGGCCATCAGCGTCTTGCCACCGCCGGTGGGTACGCGCAAGCAGATATAGGGCAGATCCGGGAGCTGCGGCACCGACACATAGGGACGTCTGGTCATTTCACAGAATGCCGTGTTCGCCCCGAGGGTAGTCGCGAGTCGCAAGTAGTCCCGCAATGCCTCCAGAGTGCGTTCCTGATAGTCGCGAAGCTCAAGCATCGTCACGACACCTTGATTTCGTAAGGAATCTGCCGAAACACGATGCGCTCGCGTTTCAGCCGCGACGGACCCAACCGGCAACCCTCGCCGTAGACAATCCGCGGGCCATCATGCGGCGGAAGCTCACTGAGTACCGCCCCGGTCAGGACGTTGCCGCCGTCGGGTTGCCTGTCGCCCAGCACACCGTTGAATAACAGGTACACCGCCTTGCCGTTGTGAACACCCAGCAGGGGCGTTCTGCCGTGTGCACGCTTCGAGATTGGCGCGCCTGTCTCAGTGAAGAATATGTGTGCGGCGAGTTCGGAGAATCGCACCGATTCGCGAATGTTGCCCGCTTCGTCAAAGAGTGGGTCACCCAGTGTGCAGTATCGGAAGCCGCCGGCAAGGCCCTCTACCTTCACCCTGCCACCCTTTGATTTCTCGTACTCGTAACCTCGGACAACGCGAGACAGCCGCTCCCCCGTGATTGTCTTGCAGATATCCTCATCCATTTCGACCAGTACGAAGCGCCGTTGCCCTTCATCTTCGTTGTTTAGGTCAAGTACTGCGTGTGCGGTCGTGCCGGTGCCCGCAAAAGAATCAAGCACAATGTCGTCTCGTCGTGTAGCGGCGCGAACAAGAGACCGGACTAAGGACAGCGGCTTCGGATATGCGAACACTTTACTTCCAAGCACTTGCTGAAGCAGCTTGCCGCCCTCTTGCGTCATGCCGGATGAAAGAATCGAAACGTCGTAGTCGGTCTCGTCTTCCGACACCTCGCGATCGTTTACATTCGGCGCTGCAATCCAGCTCGAAACCGGCTTTGGTTTTTCTGTGTTCGGGTCGTAGTACGTCTTGAAGCGGGGGCGTTCCATCCGGCCGCCAGCTTCGTCAGGCCAGATTATCAGGTCCGCCTCAATCACCTTCTGCATTGTCTCGGGCCAGAATCGCCAGACGCGCTCAGGATTGGCTGGGAACACTTTGCCTGTACGAGGATTGGTGATCGGGTAAAACTGGCCCGGCCTCGCTTCTCTGCCCATTCCGACCGTCAAGTCGGTACTGGTGTACCTGCCGCGATCGTCTTCGTGAGGATAGTCGTCTATCCCCTTCGCCAGCCCGTACAGTGTCGCGGCTGCGGCTTCATAGGCGTAGACCAGCACGTATTCGTGGTCGATGGAAAGCGGCGTTCCTCGCATTGCCGACGAGCTGCGGCGTTTCCAGACCATCGTGCCGAGCGCATTGCGCGGGTCAAACACTTCGTCCATCAACAAGCGAAGATGCCCCACCTCGTTCTCATCGATGCTCACGAATATCACCCCGTCGCGCCTCAAAAACTCGCGCAGCATCGCCAGTCGCGGGTACATCATGCATAGCCACTTGTCGTGGCGCGAAAGGTCCTCGGATTCAGCCCCGACCACCTTTCCCAGCCAGCCGCGCATCTCGGGGCTATTCACCGCGTCGTTGTAGACCCAGTGTTCATCGCCGGTGTTGTAGGGGGGGTCGATGTAAATACACTTGACCTTGCCGGCGTAGTAGGGAAGCAGCGCCTTGAGCGCCTCAAGATTCTCGCCTTGCACCAGCAGGTTGCCGCTGTCCGGGTCGCCGACCGACAGCTTCAGGTCGCATTGCAGCAGGCGATACGGCACCTTGCGATGGTGGTTGATGACGGCAGCCTTACCTATCCAATCTAGTGTGGGCATCGCTTCCCTTGCCGCGTTGACGCCTGAGTCGGGGCCAGGGGAAGCTGAGAGATGTGCGGGGTAGAAAAAAGGAGCGGAAACCGAACACCGCTCCTGGTGGAGGCACGGGAATGCCTGACACAGCGAACGGCTCCGGCTCCGCCCCTTGCGGGGCGGTCCGTGGGCATCCGTGTTCGCTGTGTCCAAATCGAAAGTTTCCCGTTTTCCACCAGGACAGCAGAACCCTAGACCGAGTTTTCTTTTATGGCGTCAGTTTGTCTCGATACGCGATCTCCGTACAGTCGTTTCGGCGGACAACACGTCCACCGATACCGATACGATACCCCGCCTCTTTGCGCGCGCCCAGCCCCTGCGGCCGGTTTGGGGCATCAAAAAGGCCGCCTGCGGGGTGGCCTTCGGGGGATTCCGTGAATGGGCGATCAGGCCGGCCGCAGCTCGTCGGCCGGTATAGTCTGCCGCTTGGCGGGAAACCCAATTGCCGCCGCGTAAGCCTTCCGACGGCTCCGTGTCCGGGAGCCTTCCTCATAGGCTGCCAGCAGCAGCGCGGTTACCGTATCCGCTACCCGTCGAGGTCCGGATACTGCTCCGGATTCGGCCCAACGCTGTCCACTACACGAGGGTAACGCACCCCAGCCACCGGACTCTTCGATCCCTTGCTTTTCCGGATTTCGAAGGTCCAGTCGTCGCCAAAGTCGAAAAGGTAGTAAAGCCGCCTGCGGTTCAACGGATAGATCTCACTCAACCGGACACTGCGAAGGTCTCGTTCCTTGTCCTCCCATGCTTCGGCTTGCGTCAGCCAATGTCTCCGTGCGAAAGGTGAAGCACTATTGGCAATGAAGAAGATGAAAGGATGATCCTGATCGAAGCCCACCGCGTCCTGGATGGCATCGTGCAGATCGTACAGGGAGGCCTGGTCATCGATCTCGATGACGCGGACGCATCGATCCTTGAGATGTAACCCGAACACACACTCGACTGTCAATGTGAGTATCATATCATTGCCGCTTGAGCGGCTATCGCACCAGCTTGATTCCCGGCTTTGCGAAGGTTACCCGGTGAGCCTGAAGATCACAAGCGACCTGGTGCCGATCACACATGGCGATCGGCGCTCCGGAATGTCCTGCTTCAGGCTATCGACAAAGACCTGCAAGAAGGGATTCCCCAAGCGGCCTCCGGCGATCCCGACGATTGGAGGACGTGGATCGAAATGTGGAGAGAGCATTTCCTCTGGGATGCCGACTGGGATTGCGACATGGTCGGACAGGATAGTTCGGCCCTCATCTGGTCAATCTGCGTGATTTGCGGGCACGATTTTCCGCCTCTTCTTTCGCGTAATCCGCGTATCCCGCAGTCCCGGCTTCTCGGCCTTCATCTCCACGTCGGAGTTTGCCCGGCGTGACGGGCGTCTCCGAGTCTCCAAGGCTCCACGTCTTCCACTCCTCCCTCGCTGAACCCTGGACCCCGAACCCTCAAACGATTCTGTTCCGCTCCATCAGCGCCCGGCGGGGCGCGCTGCCGTGTTATCCCCCTGACAAGACCGGCGGAGATGCTGCGCGCCCGCGCGGCCGCCCGCCGCTTGCCCTGCGAAGTTCGCAGAGCGAAGCAGGGTCCTGCGCTCTTTGACAAGACAAAAGACTGTTGGGCGGCCAGGCTGTTACACCGTTGGGAGGGATCCGATTCGCCGCCGCCTGGCCGACGGGCGAACGCTGATCGCCCACACCTCAGTTGCGCCAAACGAACCCAACTTGCGATGTAAACCGTTTCCCAAAAGGAACTTAGAAGTAAGAAGCGGGGTGACAATCTTCCGCCGCTCCATTGCGGTCGCCACGGCGAACCAGGGTCGCGGTCCTGCTTGCGTCCCTCTTGGTCAGTGGAGAGAGCGACCCCCTCCAACTCGCCCTTCGACAAAGGGGAGAGGGCCGCCGTGAGCGGCACCACCGGGCAAGCCCCCGACTTACGCTTGGGATGGAGACCGCCAGCGGCACCCGCCGGAAGCGTCAGGCACGCCTCGGACCAACACTGGGATTGTGGCGGTTGACAATGGTGTGCTCGTCCGTTACTGACTCGTCCCTTACCGGCCGTCGCGGAGAGGTATGCCCGGTGCTTGCCGGGATGAATCTGGCAGCTCGCATTACCGCTGGGATAAACCCGGCGGCTCGCTGTTGCCTGCCAAACGAGGAGTCCACAAATGAAGAGAGTCTTCCTGGTGATCACGGTCACTCTGTCGCTCTGCCCGGCGGGTCTCGGGCAGGTTCAGTTTCTGGGGAGGGTGCTGGTACCGCGGTTTCCGGAGGCGGCGGAGAAGCTGCCGCCCAATACCGGGATTGCCGAGAACTATTTCGCTCCGGATCGGCCGGGCGACCCGGCGGAGATCATGGCCCTGACCAATGTCCGCTGCTTTGCAGGCGTTGACGGACCGGGCGTCGAGACGATGGCTGCCCGCACGTGGGAACTGGCCCCCAGCGGGTGGTACCGGATGACCGGGAACACCGGGCGAACGACGCTGCTGTTCACGGGCCCCTCGGTTTTCATGCAGCCGACCGTGTTTACCAACGTTTACACGCGGCCCGGCGAGACCATCGATCTCAAGGTGGTCCCGAGCTTCGATTACGCGGTGCTGTTCATGGGGGCGTGGGATGACAAGGCGGCGACCGACTACTACCAGACGTTCACCGCACGGGGCACGAGCGTGACGCACGTGGGCTTCAGGCTGGCCAGCGACGGGATCGACGGCGGCGGGCCGGGGTCGCAGACGCTGGTGGTCTCGATCCACCGCCAGGGATCGGGCACGCCGGACACGTGGGAGCAGGTCGGCCCGGCCGTGCCCGTGCCCGGTGTGGACTGCGGAGGCCCGAAGAACTACGACTGGGTGGCCGCGTGGGACTCCGGCGAGGTACCGGTGGAGCCGGGCAAGGTCTACGCGGTGCACCTCAAGGCAGAGAAGCAGGGTAACGGCTTTCAGACCTTCTGGCGGCCGAACGAGAAGAACACGGGCGACTGCTATCGGCTGGGGTCCGCGGGTCAGACCGGCTGGGTCGGCCGCAACCTGTGCATGGTCATCGGCACGGACAACAGCGGGCTGGTGGTCCCCTACAATAAATGCATTCAGAAGGAATATATTGAATTTGCTGGTTTCGCCCGCAAGTGGAGCCAGACGTACGTCGCGCAGGGCCGCAGCCTGGCAGGGGCGGTGCTGTACACGGCCACCAGCGGCATTCAGCCGGGCATCGCCCGCCAGCGCGCGGCGGTTCGCCTGCGAGAGGGCGGGCCGAACGGGCGGGTCGTCGGCGTCGAGAAGATCGCCATCGGCAACGGCATCCACACCGGCGATGCGTCGTGGGGCGTGTACGGAGTGGCGTGCTCACCCGGCGAGGTGCCGCTTGAACCGGGCAAGACGTACGCGATCGAGTTCGAGTCGATCGAAAACTATGAATCGCTGCACGGTTACGTGAACATCAAGGGCATGGCCAGCGATGACAAGCCGGGGTTCAACCCGTACAAGAAGGTCGCCCCCGACAACTACGAGAAGGGCACGGCCTACAAGAACGGCACGGATGATGCCGGGTTTGACCTGGACATGCAGATCATCGAGTACCAGCACGAGGCCAGGGACTGGGACAAGGCCGTCGATCCGGTGAACCTGCTGCCCAACGGCGACATGGAGGCCGGCGACCTCGACGAGGAAGCGCCCGACAAGGGCCGGGCGCGCGACTGGAAGACGTTCGCCGTTGATGCCGGGACGGTGTTTCAGTACCTCGTTGACCCGCCGGAGAAGAAAAGCCGCATCCTCCGCGTGATCGGCGGCGGCGTCACCGGCAAGACGGTGGATGGCGGGTTTGTCCAGAAGGTCGCGGGCCTCAGGCGGCTGGATACGTATCGGCTGTCGGGCAAAGTGCGATGTTCCTGGCCGGTGGAACTGGATCATTACTGCCAGGTGGGCTACGACCCGACCGGACAGGATGCCGATCCGAAGGCCTCGACCATCGTCTGGAAACCGCTGCCGGGCGCGCACAGCATTTGGGCCAGGTACGAAAGCGAGCCGATCCGCCCGGTGAAGGATTCGATCAGCGTGTGGCTGAGAGGTTACACGAAGGACGCGAAGGGGTACCCGTTCAGAGCGGATTTCGACGACTTTGCGTTGAAACGTGTTCGAACGGAGGTTCGCGGGGGTCCGGCGGCGGATGCGAGCAGGTGATCCCACCATGGCGGTCTTCCGCGGCGAGTTCTGCGCGGCGCCCGGCCGTCTTGCCGGATTTCAGCCCGCGCGATACCATTATGGAAGCTTGCTGCGCCGATTACGGGTTGCGGCCAAGGACCGCGGTCAGGAACGCGGGGGCGAGAGTGCCTGACGGGCAAGCTTATGTTCCCCTAGCTCAATTGGATAGAGCGTCAGCCTCCGGAGCTGAAGGTTAGAGGTTCGAGCCCTCTGGGGAACGGTTCGGGGGTCGGCGGTGACCCATGGGGAAGGGCTCACCGCGAGTGCTTCGACCCTTGTTGCTGAAGACCCCTCACCAGAAATAGTGTCACAAGATGCCGTCCAGATTGGCGGCTCGAAGCCGCGCGACGGCAATGTTGTGCTATTCGGAGCACTTCCGGACGCGTTCACAACGGAGCCCAAGATTGACGGCGCTGCAAGGCCTTGGTCAGCCGGCGAGGGCGTCGGCCGTACCACGCTCAGCGGAGGACGGGGTCCTCGGCCAGGGAGACGCGGAGCTTTCGCAGGGCGGCGTTCTGGATCTGGCGGACGCGCTCCTTGCTGAGGCCGATTTCGTCGCCGATGGCCTCAAAGGTGAGCTGGCGGCTGCCGTCGAAGAGGAATCGCCGGTGCAACACGCCCCACTCGATAGGGGTGAGCGCGGCCGAGTTGTCGCGCAGGATCAGCCGCAGTCGTTCGAGGTAGAGATCCTGCTCCGGCTGCCGCGATCGCTCGGGCTGCTCGAGATCCGGCTGGTAGTGGATCGGATAGGCCTCACGATAGCGGGTCTCACGTCTCTTCCGGCGCATCATGGCGCGGATAATCGAGTTGCAGGCGTAGGTGCTGAAATGGTAGCCGCGCCAGGGGTCGAAGCGGTCGACGGCCCGCCCGAGGGCGTACATGCCGTCGCTGAGAAGAGAGTCGGCGTCCAGGCGGGTGGTGTCAAACTTCGCCAGAGTCTTGTAGACCAGGCCGATGTTCTGCTTGACGATGTACTCGCGAATGACCCGCCATCTTGCAGCCCATCTCCGTCGCACAGCTTCCTTATTTCCCGCGCGGTCCGCTCCGGCCACCCGACAGGCACAGGTGTGCATTGCCTGGAAAAGGGCCTGTTGCGAGGGAGGCTCGCCCGGCCAGCTATCGCGCTGGATGCAGCTTACAATCCTGCGGGCGTCCGAGGCGGCGGAAAGGGTCCGGATATCGGGATGCTTGACGTACCAGATGTCGCGAGGTTCGAAGGATGCGGCCTTCCATTGGAGCGGAGCGGCTGTCGCGGTACTCATGTTAGCCTCCTTCAACGTCGGGCACGCTGTCGTTACTCGGGGCCGGCGCATCGCCGGAACTGAGACCCCTCACAAGCATGGCGGACCGAACGACAAAGATGGCTCAAGGGTACGCCTGACCCGGGTCGGCGTATATCGGGACAAGAAGCAAACTGGATCTGGGGCTCGCGCCCATCAGCGCATCGGGGAATCCCTGATATGGATGCCGCGGACCAGGTCTATAATAGAGCTTGGTGGTAGCACTGGTCTTCCGGCACCCGTGTGGCTTCATCGCGCCGAGGAGAGCTAAGTATGCCAGCCGGCACGCTTAAGAACGTGACGAGTTGCAGGGCGGTTTCCCGTCTAGCAGCGTGATTTGAAACTTACCTGTCGCTGCTGGTGGTGGAACCTTGAGCAGGCCAAGGGGCAAGGGTCAGTTTTGCCGTCCGGAGAAGCGTCGAGGATGCAGACGAAGCATAGCGAGATCGAGATACTCCTGGTTGAAGACAGTCCAGCAGACGTCCGGCTGACCATCGAAGCGCTGAAAGAGACCAAGGCGGTCAATCACATGAACGTCGTAGGCAACGGCATCAAGGCAATGGATTTTCTCTACAAGCGGGGCGCTTACGCAACGGCCCCGCGGCCGGACCTGGTCCTCCTGGACCTCAACCTTCCGGGGAAGGACGGTCGGGAGGTTCTCGAGGAGATCAAGGCCGACCCGGATTTGCGGCGGATCCCGGTCGTGGTGTTGACCACCTCGCAGGCAGAGGAGGACGTGCTGCGGGCTTACAACACGCACTGCAACTGCTATATCGCCAAGCCGCTGGACTTTCAGCAGTTCACGGCGGCGGTCAAGTCGATCGAGGATTTCTGGCTCAGCACCGTGAGACTGCCTCCTCGTTGAGAACCTGGTTATGCTGCAACCGCCGATCCATATTCTGCTGGTGGAGGACAACCCCAGAGACTACCGCCTTCTGAGAGAGATCCTCGCCGAAGTGGGGATCGGTTACTTTCGCGTCGAACACGTCAAGAGCCTGCAAGATGCGGTCGGCTGTTCCCACAAATGCCGCCACGATGCGGTACTGCTGGACCTTTCGCTGCCGGACAGCGCGGGGCTCGACACGGTGATCCGGTGCCGGGCCGCCCTGCCCGAGGTTCCGATCATCGTGCTGACCGGTCTGGACGACGAGTCGATGGGCGTGCAGGCGATCCGGAACGGTGCCGAGGAGTACCTGGTCAAGGGCCAGATCGAGAGCCGACTCCTGCTTCGGACGGTGGTCTACGCGATCGAGCGCAAGCGGATGTCCGCAGAGCGGGAGCGGTTCGTTCAGGAGCTGAACCGGGCGCGTGAGGAACTCGAGGTTCGGGTGCAGGAGCGGACGGGCGAGCTGGTTCAGACGGTCGCGCGGCTGGAGAAGGAGGTTCGAGCGCGCCGGCAGGCCGAGGACATGCTGCGTGAGAGCGAACAGCGATTCCGGGCCATTTTCGAGCACGCCGCGGTGGGCGCAACTCTCATGGACCTGCAGGGGCGGTTTATCGAGACCAACCCGGCCTTTCAGAGAATGTTCGGGTACGAGCCCAGCCAACTGGCGGGGATGACATTTTCCGACCTGGCGGACCCCACGGTAATTCGGCGCGATCGGCGGTCGTTTGCCCGGCTGGCCCGCGGGGAACTGGATTCGTTCGAGATCGAGGAGTGCTGCAGGTGCCGCCGGGGCAAGTCCGTGTGGGTACGTGCGACGTTTTCGCTGATCCGCGGCGCGGACCATGAGCCGATCTACGCGGTGGGCCTGGCGGCGGACATCACCGAGGGGCGGCAGGCGGAGAAGTCGCTGGCCGACGCGATGGTGGCCGAACAGCGACGGCTGGGCCAGGAACTGCACGACGGTCTGGTTCAGCAGCTCACCGGCCTGGGCATGATGGCCAAGGGCCTGCGCGACCGGCTGAAGTCGGACACCTCGCCCCACGCGGAGATGGCCGGGGAGATTCTGCATCTCATTCGAGAGGCCCACAACCAGGGGCGGGCGATGCTCAGGGGGCTGCGGCCGGTGGAAGTGGACGCCCACGGCCTGATGACCGCGATTGAGGAGCTGGTCTCCGGAACGGAGAGATGGTACAATATCCCTTGTCGTCTCCGCGCCGATTCGCACGTTCCGGTCGAGGACAACAACGTAGCAACGCAGGTTTTTTACATCGCACGGGAGGCGATCACCAATGCGCTGCGTCACGCGAAGCCGCGAAGCATTGAGGTCGAGTTGAAGGGTGAGGAGGATAGCGTCGTTCTCCGGGTCCGGGATGACGGGATCGGCATGCCTTCAGAACGGCCTCTGGACGGCGGGATCGGATTGCGGATCATGCACTATCGAGCGCGGCTGATCGGCGCCGTCCTGGAGATCGGGCCGGGGGAGGGGTGCGGGACAGTGGTGACCTGTCTGCTCAAACAGGAGAGGGCCCATGACCGCCCAGCAAACGTCGTCGAGTAACAAAGTCGCCCGAATCCTGATCGTGGACGATCACCCGATCGTGCGCCGGGGCCTGGCGCAACTGATTTCGCAGGAGCCGGACCTCGAAGTCTGCGGGGAAGCCGCCGACATCGCGGACGCCGTCGAGGAGGTGCGGGCGAAAAGCCCCGACCTGGCAGTTATCGACATCTCGCTCAAGAGCGGCAGCGGCATCGAGCTGATCAAGCAGATCAAGAGCATGAACAGCGCGGTCAAGCTGCTGGTCTCGTCGATGTACGATGAGTCGCTGTACGCGGAGCGGGCGCTTCGGGCGGGGGCAATGGGTTACATCAACAAGGAACAGGCGCTGGACAACATCATCGACGCGATCCGGCAGGTGCTGCGCGGGCGGGTGTACCTCAGCAGGGACATGACCAACCAGATGCTGCAGCGATCGGTCCGAGGCGAGCAGGTGGACCGGCCGTTGATAGACGCACTCTCAAGCCGGGAACTCGAGGTGTTCGAGCTGATCGGGCGGGGGTTGAGCACCAGCCAGATCGCCCACCGTCTGCACCGCAGCGTCAAGACGATCGAAACCCACCGGGAGAACATCAAGGTGAAGCTCAATCTCTCCAGCGGCTCTCAGCTCACGTGCCGAGCCGTTCAGTGGGTTCTCGAGAACAGTTGACCCGGCGGCAGGGCCGTCCATCCGATTGCGTCATCCGGGAATCCCCTACCCCAGTGACAGGACTTTGGATCAGGCCAGTTTTCGGCGGACTCCGGATACCATATTGCTCTTTGCGGCAAGGACTTACGGCCGATGTTACATAGAGAGGTCGAAGCCTTTGCAGGCGACCCTCGGCTATCGTTGTCCGGGCCGGAGGCCTGGAGCATTGAACTTGACAGGAGGTTCTCTCATGGCAGCAGCAGTCAGTGCATCGCGAGCAACACGCGAGATCGTGCCCCTGGGCGGCAGGCTGCTGAGGCTACTGGCTCAGCAGACGCCCGAGACTCTGGCAGTGCTTGAAGCGTTCCTTGTCAGCCGGCGGGGTCGGGATACGGGGGAGAGAGCCCGATCGCCTTTCAATCTCACCATCCAGGAGGTCGCCTTGCTGAGCAGTTTTCGCAAGCTCCCGGACGCGGCCAGTCGCGAGGCCGCGGCCAGCGGGATTGCCTGTTTTGGCCGCTTCATCTCGAGTTCCCGGCACGCGGCATTGCTGGGGCGGTCGGACCATCTCAGCAGGCGGCTGACAAGGGCCGCAAGACAGGGGTAGCGGGGCGGCTCACCGGCGGGGCCTGCTTGCCGGGGCGCGTGCGGGTTTTGGTTCTCCTGCCTGGCGGCGAAACTCATCGTCGAGCCGTTTCCACATCTCGGCCATCTCTTTGAGCTTCTGGGGGTGCCGTTCCGCAAGGTTGTTCGATTCGATCCGATCCTTTTTCAGATCGTAGAGTTCCCAGGCGGCCTTGTTCTCGGCTTCGCTGACCAGTTTCCAGTCGCCCACCCGCAGGGCTCGATTGCCTTCGTGGTGCCAATAGAGGTACTCGCGAGCGATATCGGCGTCGCGATCGAGAGCCGGCACCAGACTCCTGCCGGGCAACGGCGGACGCGGCCGGCCGTTCCAGTTTGCCGGCGGCTGGACACCCGCGAGTTCCAGGACCGTCGGTACGAAGTCGATGATGTGGGTTGGCGTGTGGCGGAGTACGCCGCCGGAGCGGATTCTGGCCGGCCAGTGCATGACGAACGGCGTGGAGGTGCCACCTTCGTGTACCCAGATCTTGTGACGGCGGAAGGGGGTGTTGGAGGCGGTGGCCCATCCGGGGCCCAGGCAGAGGAACGACGTTGCTGACCCGGGCGGGGCGGACTGATCATGCCCGTCGCCTCGCACCATGACAGTGGCATCAGCGCCGTTGTCGGAAAGGAACAGGATGAGGGTGTTTTCCCATGCGTCCATTTCGCGGATCTGCTGCAAGACCCGTCCGATCTCGCGGTCCATGCGGTCGACCATCGCGGCATGAATGGCCATCTTGGTGGCCTGGAAGCGTTGCTGTTGGGGGCTCAGATCCTTCCACGGGACGGCGTGTACGATCTCGCCGGGACCGAGGGTCTGGAGCACCTCTGGTTTGAAGTACCGCGGTGTGAAGGCCGGATCGAGGGGCGAGAGGCCGCAGTCGACAATGCCGGTCTCGCGCAGGCGCTGCCAGCGTTTCTCGCGGATCGATTCCCACCCTTCCAGGTAGCGGTCGCGATAGCGGGCGATATCCTCCTGCAGGGCATGGAGCGGGAAGTGGGGTGCGATGAAGGCGAGGTAGAGGAAGAAGGGCTCCTCCTTGTGTTTCGCCTCGTGCTCGGCGAGGAACTCGATCGCCCGTTGAGCAAAGGCGGTGGTGGCGTAGTAGCCGTCGACGGGTTTGGCTTGCGGCAGCTTCTGGTCGTCGAGGAAATGGGCGTCGGGGGTGAAGTAGCGGTTCCAGTCCTCGAAGCGGTAAGAGCGATCGAAACCGCCATCCAGAACCTTGCCGTCCACGTGCCACTTGCCCGAGTGGTAGCTGCGATAGCCGGCCGATTTGAGCAATTGGGGCAGCAATGCAGCCCATGGGGGCCGCTCGCGGGCCGGGTCGCGGTTGATCTGCTGGGCGTAATAACCGGTGAGCAGGCAGCCGCGGGTCGGCCAGCATCGGGCGGTGTTGTACATCTGGGTGAACCGCAGGCCGCCGGCCGCGAGCCGGTCGAGGTTGGGCGTGGCGATCTCGCCGCCGTAGCAGCCGATGTCGGAGAAGCCCAGGTCGTCGGCCAGGATGAGGACGACGTTGGGCCGGGGCGACGCCGTGTCGGCGGCTATCGCTGTGGTGAGGCATGCGTGCACAAGCAACGTTATCGCAAACGCTTTAAGACAAGTAGTCATGGGACACCTCGCGGGTTGATGGTTTGGCCCTGATTCTGACACCACCGGCGGCGGTTGGTCAAGAATAAGAGGAAAGAAGCTCGGGGATCGGGGCGGTGAAGAGCCGTCGGGGCGGGTTGCGGCGTAATATCTCACCTGCTTGTGCAAGTACGTATGCTTGACAGGCAGTTCATGGTATGATCAGGGTTCGGGTAGTGGGCGAGCATCGCTTGGCGTGCCGAAACGACGGCTTCGGGTTTGGGAAGAATGGGGACCGGCTTTCTGCCCTGATCACAATGAGTAGAGATGTTTTGAACCGCGGCGGGGCCTGCTTGCTTCGCGGCTTTGTTCTGGCAGCGGCGGCGCTGCTGTCGACTGTGGGCTGCATCCAGCAGGGTCCGAAGATTGATCGGGTTAGACTTCCGGGGCCGGACGGTCAGGCGGGCGCGCTGCGGCCTGCCACCCAGCCCGGCGAGCTGGGCCAGGTCATTCAGCCCTGCCCGCCTGAACTACACATCAGAACGATCGGCCAGTCGGTCGAGGGCCGGCCGATTGAATGCATCGTTCTGGGGGACGGGGCTGACGTCATCCTGCTGTTGGCAACCATCCACGGCAACGAAGGGGCCGGGACACCACTGCTCCTGCGATTGGCCGAGCATCTGATCGAGCACCCGCACGTTCTGGCCAGCCGGCAAGTCGTTCTGGTTCCCGTGGTCAATCCGGACGGTCTGGCACGCGGCATTCGCTACAACGCCCGAGGCGTGGATTTGAACCGCAATTTTCCTTCCGCCAACTGGTCGGGCGAGGCCCGCTCCGGTCGGAGTCCGCTGTCAGAGCCCGAGGCGCAAGCCATCTACGATCTGCTTCACGAGTATCAGCCGGCTCACATCATCACGATCCACGAGGGGCTGCGGTGCGTCGATTTCGACGGGCCGGCCGAGCCGATGGCCCAGATCATGTCTCTGTGCTGCGATCTGCCCTTGCGTCAGCTTGGCGGACGTTCCGGGTCGCTGGGATCTTATGCCGGCGTCACGCTGGGTCGGCCGATTGTCACGGTTGAGCTGGCACGACACGCCCACCGTCTCGACGAGAACGAGCTCTGGTCGCGTTACTGTGAGATGTTGCTGGCGGGGATTGAGTTCGACGGCAACGCGCTGGCAAGGGCCGACCAGGGGAATTGAGAGTCGAGAATTGCGGACTGAGAATTCCCGACCCTCAATTGTCAATTCCTGCTTCGCTGATCGCGGTTAGAATGCTGCCATGGCGATCGAAGAGCCAGCACGTTCTCCGGCGACACGCCGGCATCCGTACCTCCTGCCGGTAGTGGTCCTGGCCTGGGGTGTGCAGGCCATCGTGACGCAGTCGCTGCTGCTCCGCGAGGCAACCGTACTGATGTCGGGCAGCGAGCTGGTCTGGGGCATCGTGCTGTCGACTTGGCTGGCCGGCGTCGCGGGCGGGGCGTGGATCGGCGGGCGTGTCGCTCGAACGGCGGCCTGCTCGCATCTTGCGCTGACGGTCACGCTGCTGCTTCTGGGTGTGCTGGCGTGCGCGAGCATCTGGGGATTTCGGGAGGCACGGGCGATATGCGGCATCGGGCCGGGCGAACTGCTTTCGCTTGGCACTGTGGCCGCTGTCGCAACGGTGCTGGTCCTGCCCTGCGGTCTCATGGTCGGCATGGCTTTCCCGCTGGCCAGCATGCTTCGTGACGAGAACGCTGCGGAGACGGCAGGATCTCCCATCAACCGCGTTTACGCGCTTGAATCCGCCGGGAGCCTGCTAGGCGGAGCATTGTTCAGCTTCTGGGCGGTCGAGCACCTGAGTCCGATCCAGACGATCCTGATCTGCACGGCGGTCACGGGTGCGGCCCTGTCGGTGCTGCTGGTTGCGGCCGGATCGCGGTGGATCGGTGGCGCCATCGTGCTGGGCATCGCGGCCGGGGCGGCCCTGGCAGCCGGCCTTGCCGGTCCTGCAATCAATCGCTTCCTCGTTGAGCGTCGCTGGGGGCACCTGGCGCCTGCCTGTGAGCTGGTTGCCGAAGCGGAGTCGCGATATCAGAATCTGGCCGTGGGCAAGATGGCCGAGCAGTACACGCTGTATTGCGACGGGCAAGTCTCGACCAACTTCCCTGATCCATCGACGTTCGCCCCGCTGGCTCACTTCTGGATGTGCCAGCACCCCAAGCCCCGACAGGTCCTGCTGCTGGGCGGCGGTGTCGAGGGGCTGCTGAGCGAAATCCTCAAGCATCCGGTCGAGCATGTCGACTGCGTTGAGTCCGATCCGCGACTGGTCGCGCTGATCGAGCCGTACCTGAGCCCGGAGGACCGGGCGGCCCTGCGCGACCCGCGCGTGACTGTTCACCACCTGGATGCCCGCCTGTACGTCAAGACGCAGAGGAACCGCTTTGACCTGGTCATCGCCCGGCTGCCCGAGCCGACGTCCGCCCTGCAGGCGCGCTTCTACACTTGCGAGTTCTTCAGCGAGTTGCGGCGGGCGATGACTGACCGGTCGGTGCTGTGCCTGTCCGCCGCGGCCGGTTCGACGAGGCTGTCGGCCGCGTCGGCCCGCTACCTGGCGGGTGCCCGCAACACGGTTGCCGCCAGTTTCGCCGAGGTGGTGGTGAGTTGGGATGATCCCGCCCGGATCCTCGCGGCCACGCAAGCCGGGCTGACCTCAACCGACGCCGGGGAGCTGAGCAGGCGATACGAAGCACGTGGTGTCAAGTCGTCCTCGTTCCATCCATTGTTGTTCAGTAGCGCGGCGGGCTCGTTTACCGCCGAGAAGATCCGGCAGCGGGCCGAGGAACTGGACGCCGCCACGGGGGCGGCCGTGAGCACCGATCTGCATCCGATTGTGTACATGCACCGGGCCGCTCTGTGGGAGAAGATGACGGCGGCACATTCGCGGCGGCTCATCGAGCATCTCCTGGGCGTGAACCGGTGGCAGGTGATCGCGGCCTTGACCATCATGTTGGTGGCAGTGCCGGCTGCGCACAGGCTGGTCGGGCGATCCGTCGGCGAAGGGGCCGTGATCCTGTCGGTCGGCAGCACCGGCTTTGCCACGATGTCGCTGAGCATTGTGTGGCTGTTCGCGTTTCAGAATCTCTACGGGTATGTGTACCAGTGGATCGGCTGGATCATCGCGGTGTTCATGGGCGGACTGGTGATCGGGTGTGCATGGGCCGGGCGGGTGCCACGACCGGCCCGCCGGGTGGCACTGGCAGCTTGCCTGCCAGTGTCTTCTGTTCAGCGACGGCGACTCATCGTCGTCGATCTGCTGATAGCTGTCCTGGCGGCCCTTGCCCCGTTCCTCCTGCCGCCTCTGGCGCGAATTCAGACGTCGGCGAGCACCCTTGCATTGGTCCAGGCGTGCATCATAATTCTGGTCCTGGCGACGGGCGTTCTGGGTGGCGCGGCCTTCGCCCTGGCCAGCAAGTTGCACTCGAGTATCTCCGGCCGTCCGACGGCCACGGCCGGGGCCATCGTCGGAGCCGACAACGCCGGTGGCCTGCTTGGTGCGCTGGCCACCGGTGTGCTTCTGGTTCCCGTTTTCGGCACTGCAGCCACGTGCCTGCTGCTGGCGGGGACGAAACTGGTGTCGGCGCTGATACTGCTGCTGGCGAAGAAAACCGCATCGGTCGGGCATGTCGACGCGCCGGGCTGTTGACAGCCCCTATGCCGGCCTCGTTTCCTGCTTCGGTTTGAACGCGAGGGCCTGCTCCTGCGACCAGACGCCTGGGATGGCGGTTCCACACTTGGGGCACTTGCCGTCCTTGATCCGGTTGGCGGCGATTTCGTAGCGCACGCGGCGGATCAGCTCGGTGCGGCAGTGGTGGCAGTAGGTGTTCTCGCCCTCGTGCATGGGGACGTTGCCGGCGTAGACGTAGTGGACGCCGGCGTCGAGGGCGATCTTCCGGCACCGCTCGAGCGTCGAGATCGGCGTCTGGGGCAGGTTGGTTACGCGATAGATGGGATGAAAACGCGTGAAGTGCATGGGGACATCCGGGCCGAGCTGCCGGACGACCCAGCGGCTCATTTCCTTGATCTCGTCGGGGGAGTCGTTGAGCGTCGGGATGATGAGGATGACCAGTTCGAACCAAATGCCGATGTCCTCGAGCACCTCGAGCGTCTTGAGGACAGGGGCGAGCCTGCCGGCGCACTGTTCGCCGTAGAACTTCTCGGTGAAGGCCTTCAGGTCGATCTTCACGCCGGTCAACTGCGTACACAGGTCGCGCAGCGGCTTTTCCTGGATGAAGCCGTTTGAGATGACCACGCTGCCGATGCCCTGTTTACGGGCGAACTCCGCCGAGTCGTACATGTACTCGTAGAACACCACCGGTTCGGAGTAGGTGTAGGCGATGGTCGGGCTGGAGCGGGCCTTGCATGCGGCAACGAGCTTGGCCGGCGGGACCAGCACGCTCTGGACCTGCTCGGGGCGGAACTGGCTGATCTCCCAGTTCTGGCAGAACTTGCACTCGATGTTGCACCCGGCCGTGGCCACGGAGAAGGCGGTGGTGCCCGGCAGGTAGTGGAACAGCGGCTTCTTCTCGATGGGGTCCAGGTTAGCCGAGCACAAAGCCCCGTAGACCAGCGTCTGGTACCGGCCGCCCTGGTTCTCGCGGACGCCGCAGTAGCCCCGCTCGACGTCGGCCACCTCGCACTCGCGCGGGCAGAGCAGGCACTTGACCTTGTTGTCGGCCATTTTCTCCCAGTAGCGGGCTGGATGGCGGGCGACGCCTTTCAGCGGTGGGCCGGCCAGGTCGCCGGTCGCGGCGGCATCCTGGGCGGCGCATGGACGCAGGGCGCACGCACCGATGGCTCCGCAGGCCGCGCCCCACTTCAGCAACTCGCGGCGATTGGGATGCCGGAATACGTTGTCAAGGTTGTTCATTTCAGGTTTTGATTCTCTCGGTCTTCTGTGCTGGACCCAGAATCCATTCTGGGTCCCGTCTCTGCTCGACCCAGAATCCGTTCTGGGTCCTGTCCTGTGGAGGATTCCCATCCTCATTCGCACCGAATGCGGAACGGATTCCGCGAAAACGTGCGGCCCGGAAAGGATTCCGGGCCGAGCGGTCGCGGCTGCAAGCCGCTCCTACAAAGACGGGTTCGTCTCACACATCGATTCTCTCGATCTTCCCCAGATCGGCCGTTCCCAGGCCGCGGGCCTCGGCCGTGGCGATGTGCCGCGTCGGCCGCTTCTCCTGCTCCAGTGACTTGAGACCCTTTGCCTTCCGCTGCCGTTCCAGCAGGTCCGCGCCCACGGCGTCGACCGCCACGAAGTCGGTGCCGACAATCAAGCCGCCGAACGGCCAGGCGAATTCCGGGTTGCGCGTCGGACCGGCGTGGTACTGGGCGCGCGTCGCGTCGCATACCGTCAGCTTCCAGTTCGGCCGGATGAAACGGTGCGATACCACGTCCACAACGTAAGGATCGCAGTTGTGGTCATGGTACTTGTTGGGGTTATGGATCGCGCCGAAGAAGTTCTTCATGCCGAGCGAGACACCCGCCAGGTTGTGGTCTTTCAGCACCGGCACGCAGATCAGCGCGGTGATTTCCTCGGCGAGTATTCGCGAGAAACACGAGCCGATCTGCCCGCTATTTTCGACTTGGTCCTGGTAGCCGCTGCCATAGCGTTCGGCATCGGTACCTCGGCACTGCACCGCGCCGCCGGACTTGCTGAGCTTGTAGCCTGCTCTGAGCAGTTCCACGTCGAAGCGGTCCCAGATGATGATGTTTTCAGGCCGCACATCCGCCTTCCGCAGGCTGGCGACGATCGCATCCACGACGGCCGGTTGCGTGGGCAACCCGAGGGTGTTGACCTTGATCCCGATCCGGTCGCGGGGCGCGAATAGGCCCCGCCAGGCCTGCTGAGGCGAGGCCGCGCCGGTGACCCGCTGCATGGCCGCATCGAGCAGCCTGGCCAGCAGATCAACGTGTTCGCCGACCTGTCCCCTGGTCAAGCTATCGTCACAGGCAATTGCCACGCGCGGCCTGGCCCTGGCGGGGATGGTCGCATTCGCGGGCGACTCGGCCGCGAGCGAGGGCGGCCGACGGACGCCCAGTGCGGCGACTGTTGCCGCGGCCCCGGCGAGAAAACGTCGTCTCGTTGTGTCTTGTGACATTCCCCTACCCCGGTTTTGTGGCGGCGGCCTCTGCGGGCTGACTTGTCGTCGTCTCGGATTCCCCGAACACCTCCGCCTCGAATGAGTGCAACTCGGCTTCGGGCCGCTTCCATGAGTCCATCGGCAGACCCGCCTTGCGGCATACCTCGCCGAGGAATTGTTCACGCGTCCAACCCCGCTCGTAGGCCACCTGCGGCAGCAGCAGGCCGCGCCGCCCGCCCAGCGAGATGAGCAGACCGTGCCGCCCGACGATGATCTCATGGGTGTCCTTTATGGGCTTCATGGGCGTCAGCCGGCTGATCTCGATGTGCAACTGTGGTACTTCGCGGGCCGTCACCGGCTCGAGCGTGAACCGCGGGTCCTGGCAAGCGTGGATCGCGTTACGGATCACCGCGGCGTACAGCGGGTCGATGGCCTCGACGTTGCCGATGCAGCCGCGGAGATTGCCGCGGTTCTGGAGAGTCACGAAGCAGGCCCCGTCCTGCTTCAACGGCTCCGGCACCGACGCTGCGTCGGGCATCGGCGGCACTTTGCCGTTCAGATAGGACGCCACGGTCTGCCGGGCGAGCTCAAGCAGCTCCCGCCGCAGCTTTTCGTCGAACAGGGGAGGCCGCGGCGTGAAAACGAATGACTGGTACGTCACGCTGTTGGTGAAGTCGCCGGTCATATTGCCCGAAGTGTCGAACGCTGCGCGCACCGCCTGGGCGCCGCCCTTCATCGAAAGAATCCGCAGCAGCAGGAGAATGGGGCCCCGGCCGCAGATCGTGTCTTCGGTTTTCCGCATGTGTTCATCGAAGCCATCATAGTTGCACGCCAGCAGCGGCGATGAGGCCTTGTCGGCCAGTTCTGTCAGGCGCCTGGGCAGGTCGTCCTTGAACGGCTGGTAATCGTAGTTCGGCCCGAAGTGCGTGAAATCGCTGCTGGCCACCAGCAGCGTATCGCCATCGACGCACGACAGGATGGTCCGGGCCGCCATGGCAAAATCCACGGGCGTCACCCGCCCGACATAAAGGGGGACAAGCTTAAAGTCGTTGATCGCCCGCTGGAGAAACGGCAACTGCAGCTCGAGCGAGTGTTCGTCGCGGTCAACGCCGGGCATGGTGACGAAGACGGGGCTGCTTTTGAGCCTCCGGACGACCTCTCGGTCGATCGGCACCGGGCCGATCGGCGTGTCGTAGGCATCGAGGTCGGTGGCCACGTGGACGCCCTGGTAGCCCGAGGCATACCGATGACTAAAGGCCATCACGATCGCCCTCTTGTACGAGTGGCCGCGAAGGCTGCGGTAGGCGGCGGCGGCCACCGGAGCGCTGAACCGGTAGCCGGCGTGGGGCGCGATGACCGCCAGCGGCTTGCCGTCAACCGCGGGCGGTTTGGCCTCATCCATGAGCTTGTCGACGAGGGTGGTCAGCGTATCCCGGTCGCCGGGATACCACGTTCCCGCGCAGACGGGCGGGCGGACGCTTGTGTTCTTGATGTCTTCAGCCTGCGCCATTTGAGCGCCTCCTCCAACCATGGCTGAAACCATGACCGATGCGATGACATAGCGGGCTCTGCACTCCATGCCGTGACCTCCATCGAGGTGAGCCAGTAGTATACCGCGCTTTGGGTTGTCAATTCATGTCCGGAGGTCGTCCGGAGTCGCTTTTTCGGCGTCGGTTGGTGCCGGCGCCCCACTGGGGACACGGCGGCGGCGGCAAAATGTGGCGGCCGTCCATCCTCGGGCGCATCCTGTTTCCAGCGGGCGCCTGCCCGTCCGCCTTTGCCGGACTGCCCTAACGAGAAACAGAGCGGCGTCCGCCGCGGCGGACCTGGCCATGCCACCCTGCTCGGAATCCAACTCTGACTTTGCGACTGGCTGCCGCGTGATTGACAGGCCAGCCCCCGGCGGTTAGATGTGCGGGCTACCGGTCTCTTGCTAGAGGGCACATCATGAAAATGAAAATCACGGACGTGGACGTATGGGTCGCGGGTATCAAGGATCGACCGGGCGGTCTGGCGAGCAAGCTGGCGGACCTTACCCGGGCCGGTGCGAACCTGGAGTTCCTGATCGCCCGTCGGGAATCGAGCATTCCCGGAAGCGGGGTGGTCTTCGTCACGCCGCTCAAGGGTTCGGCCCAGATCAAGGCCGCCAAGCAGGCGGGCTTCGCCAAGAGCAAGAGTCTGCATTCGCTTCGCGTCGTGTGCGCGGACCGGAAGGGACTCGGGGCCGGGTTAACCCGGGCCCTGGCCAAGGAAGGGGTCAACCTTCGGGGCATGTCGGCCGCCGCTCTGGGCAAGCAGTGCGTCATTCACCTGGCTTTCGACAAGGCCGCCGACGCCCGCAAGGCCAAGGCCGTGCTCAGGAAAATGGCCTGACGGACCGGGTGGGTGCAGGGGGGCTTCCATGAGGGCCATGGTCCTCGAACGGAACGCCGCAATTGAGTCGGCGCCACTGCAGTTGCGCGAGATGCCGGTGCCCTTGCCGCAGGCCGGCGAGGTTCGCATACGAGTGCGCTGTTGTGGTATCTGCCGGACGGATCTGCATGTGATCGAGGCCGAGCTGCCTCCGCGCAAGCTGCCAATCGTCCCCGGACACCAGGTGGTCGGCGTCGTGGACGCCATCGGACTCGGCTGCGGCCGGCTCAAGGCCGGGCAGCGCGTCGGTGTCGCCTGGTTGCGACACACCTGCGGGCAGTGCGAGTTCTGCCGGGCGGGACGTGAGAACCTGTGCGAGTCGTCCGCCTTCACCGGATATCACGCCGACGGGGGCTGTGCGGAGTATGCGGTTGTGCCGGAGGCGTTTGCGTACGAGATCCCTGACGTATTTGAGGATGTCCAGGCGGCTCCGCTGCTGTGCGCGGGGATTATCGGGTATCGGGCGCTGCGGCGGTCGGCTTTGCCGAACGGAGGCACGCTGGCGCTGTACGGATTCGGCTCATCAGCCCACGTGGTCCTGCAGATTGCCCGGTATCGCGGGTGCCGGGTGTACGTGGCCACGCGCGGCGAGAGTCACCGCGAACTGGCCCGGCGAATGGGGGCCGAGTGGGTCGGCGAGGATCCCCGCGAGATGCCGGTCAAGGCTGACAGCGCGATCATTTTCGCTCCGGCCGGGGAGTTGGTCCCGCCGGCGCTGGCGGCGCTCAAGAAGGGGGGCACGCTGGCTTTGGCCGGGATCTACATGAGCGACGTGCCGGCGATGCAGTACGAGACGCATCTGTTCTACGAGCGCAATATCTGCTCGGTGACCGCCAACACCCGCGAGGACGGGCGGGACCTGCTGGCCGAGGCCGCCCGGATTCCCATTCGCCCGCACACCACCACCTACCCGCTCGATCAGGCCAACCGCGCCCTCCAGGACCTCAAGGCCGATCGCATCAACGGATCTGGCGTGCTGGTGGTTGCCTGACTCGCGCCATCATGTAGGAGCGGTCTCTGACCGCGATCTCCTCTTCTCGCGTATCCGAGTCGGGGTCAGAGACCCCTCCTACAGACTCCGCCGGAGAGCCACATGGAAGGGTCTCCAATTCCGTGTTACACTCGGACCAGGTGAAAACCGACCGCGAAGAGGAGGTCCGCTTGTGTCACTGTTGAACCGTCGTCAATTCATTGCAGGTGCCGCGGGGCTAGCCGGGGCACTTTATGCCCGGCGATCCATGGGGGGTGAGCCGGCGAAGTCCGTCAAGATCAACAGGATAGAGTCGATTCCGCTGACGTATCCGACGTCCGGGCGATTCAAGTTTTTCGAAGGGCCCAAGGGCGAACCGCTGGGGCGGCAGACCGTGGTGGTCAAGATCACCGCCGATGACGGCACCGTCGGCTGGGGGCAGAGCGTGCCGACGAACAAGTGGAGCTACGAGACGCTCGAGACCGTGCATACCACGATCGAGCGGTACCTGGCACCGGTGCTCATCGGGTTGGACCCCTTCGACCTGCCGGCCGTCCAGAAGGCCATGGACGCGATCATCGCCCCATCGTTTTCGACCGGCCAGCCGATCTGCAAGGCGGGCATCGACCTGGCGATCTTCGATCTGACGGGCAAGCTGCTCAAGCAGACGGCCGAGCGGCGATGGAAGCACAAAGGGCGAGACAAGATCCTGCTCAGTTGGACGCTCAACCCCAAGATACTCGCTGACATTCCCAGGCTGATCGATGAGGGCAGGCAGCGCGGATATCGCAATTTCAACGTGAAAGTCGCGCCCGACCCGAAGTTTGACGTCGAGATGTGCAGGATGGTCAAGAAGCTTGTGCCCGACGGTTTTCTGTGGGCCGACGCTAACGGCGGGTACGATGAGGCCACCGCAGTCGAGGTGCTGCCCAAGCTCGCCAAGGTCGGCGTGGCGGTTCTGGAGCAGCCGCTCAAGCCCAACAAGCTGTCCGGCTACCTCAAGCTCCAGAAGATCGGCGGTGTGCCCATCATCATGGACGAGGGCATCGTGAGCACCGGCGAACTTCAGGAGCTTATCAAGCTGAAGCTGCTCGACGGCGTGGCCATGAAGCCGGCCCGCTGCGGCGGCATCACCGAGGCCCGGGCTCAGATCGAGCTGTGCATCAAGGAAGGGCTGATGTGGCTGGGCAGCGGCCTGACGGACCCGGACATCTCGCTGGCGGCCAGCCTGCTGCTCTATGGGGCGTACGACCTGCGCTTCCCGGCCGCCCTCAACGGGCCGCAGTTTCTGAGCGGCTTGAGCATCCTGAAGAAGCCGCTGGTGCCCAGGGACGACTATCTGTCCGTCCCCGACGGCCCTGGCCTGGGCGTGGAGGTTGATGAGCAGAAGCTCGAAGAGCATCGGATGAAGAAGGCGTGACTACTTGAGGATCGTTGCCCCCATGACGCCGAAGATCATGTCGTTGGCGACGGCCTCCAATCGGACAGACTGAAGGACTGCGCCCGGTTTGAGATCGAACGCCACCAGGTGGGCTTCCGTGTCCACGACCACGGGCACCGTCAGGTCTTTTACCTGTGACGACCCGGCCGGGCCGGATCGCCCGCCAAGATTCTCGAAGCCGTTGGCGGCCGTGTCGTGAAAGCGATACTGGTTCCAGCAATCGCCGATGCCCATGGGATTGACCAAGTCGAAAGCCTCGCTGGTCCCGTTCGCATATCGCAGCGTGAGCCGCAGGTTGACCACGTGGCTCTGCATGGCGAACGTGGTGCCGCTGAGCATCAGGTAGAGCGTTCGGCCCTGGCCGTTGACCGGGAGCTCGAGCGACTGCGGGAAAACGGCGACCCGCGTGACGACGCCGATGTTGGGGCCTTGCCTGGCTGACTTGAAGGGGATGCCGTCGGTGGTCCAGGCTACGCCGTCGGAGCCGACCTTTTTTCGCCAGGCCTCGTCGCTGACCGGCGGGCTGACAAACAGCGGCACGAGGTGGTACTTGTAGTACCCCGTGTTGACCTCGCTGGCGGGCGGCGGAGGGGGTTTCACGGCCTCGGCCACCAGGCGCATCGCATCGGTCACGGATGCGTTGTACGTTCTGGTCAGGTCCACGAGGAGCCATCGGCTGAGGTCGCGGTCGGGCACTTGCGGCGGTATCCATGCCTTGGCAGGCGTGGGCGATCGTGGCTCGACGCGGATGCGTATGGGCACATGATACGGACAGGCTTTTGTGCCGGCCGAGACGAACAGCACCGCCGGGCCCGGCTCGCATACGATCCGGCCGGTCAGCGTGCCATCCTTCAGATCGGCCGCAGCCAGAACGCCCTGCGGATCCAGGACGGTCGAACCCTCAACCTGCACGGAAAAGGTCTCGTCCTGTTTGACGGCGATCTCCGTGGGGGCAGACGACCCACGAGGCTCATACGCCACTTCGATCGTGCCTTGTCTGCCCCTGGGAGCCTTAACTATCACCCACGTCAGATCGACGCCGGCCTCGACCACGTGGGCCGTGGTTTGTCCGTCGACCAAGACCGACGTGATCGCAGTGGCGAGAAGCGGCAGGCGCATCCGGACTGCCGTCTCAACCGGTGAGGTCCATGTTATCGCGATTCGGTGGCCGTCGTGCTTCCAGCGATAGGCAAAATGCGGGGCGGCGATCGAGGCCTCCGGCCAGGATGAGGGCAACTGCGGCGAAAGCTCGACGATTCCGTCCGGGCGTTTGGGCATGATGCCGAACAGCCCTTCGACGATCGTCCGGCCCCACATGCTGATCCCGTCGGCGAACTCGTCGTTGGCCCGCTGGCGACCGTCGATGTAGCTGTGGCAGGCCAGCCCGCCAGGCGTGGGGCCGTTGAAAATACCCGCCAGGCAGGCCCGCTCGATGGCGTAAGCCTCGTCAGACCGCCCGGCGAGGCAGTTGGTCAGCGCGAAGCTGAGCTCCTCGGCGTAGGCCATCTCGTAGGTGCTGTGGGTGTACGAGCGGGCCATGTTGGGAAACCAGTTGGAACTCCAATAAAGCCGGCCGCCGCCGGGGGTGCGCTCGCTGCGGAGATGTGTATCGGCCCAGTGCAGCATCTGCCAGATTTGCAGCCCGTCGGCTGAACCGAACTCGGCGGAGTGGTAGATCGTCGGCAGCTCGGGCTCAGGGTGCAGCAGCCGTGCGCCCAGCGTGTCCTGGTACTCGGCGAAGACGCCGGCGCGTGGCATCCAGAGCTTCTCTTGCATGGCCTGCCGGATCGCGGCTGCCTGCCGCTCGTATGCGGCGGGATCGTGGCCCAAACGCCTCGACAGGTCGGCCAGTAACGTATTTGCCCGCAGCATGTAGGCAGAGGCCTGGGTACACTGGCCGCGGATGTACCAGTGCTGGTCGCTGATCCAGGTGTTGAGGGCGTTTTCGTAGAGGGGTTCCTCCACCGGGCGGAGCCGGCGGTCCTCCCATTTCACGATGCCTTGCAGGGCGGGGTAGATCTCCCGCATCAACTCCAGATCGTTCGTGTAGTCGAAGTAGTGCCGGACGTGGTCGAGGAAGACCTCGTTCATGTTGTAGTACACGCCAGGGCTGTATTCGAGAAGGCTGCCGAGCGCGCCTTCGTCCGGGCCTTGCATGACGCGGTTGAGTCTGATGTGGTTGCGGATCGCCTTGGCGATGCGATCCGTCCAGCCGTAGGCGTTGGGCCCGTACCAGGTGCGCCAGCCAAGATAGGCGAACCGCCAGGACCAGCCGCCGTGCACGATCGCCGAATCGCCCCAGGTTCCTTCCGTGGCAAACGCCATCATGGGCATAGCGGCGTCCAGGTACGGGTCCGGGGTCTGGGTCTCCACGCGGCCGGCGATCGCGGCATTGCGTGCCCTGGCCGCTTTCCACGCCTGTTCGAGGTGGCGAATGACCTCGACGATGTCGCCGCCCATGCCCACGGCGATGAAGCCCGCCGCGTCGCTTGGCGGAAGCGGGATCTCCTGCACAGCCACGACGTTGGTCTGCTCGGCCGTCTCGTTCCAGCCTGCCGAACGGACAAGATCGCTCGGAGAGGCCGCAAAGGCTGCCGGTGTTCCGAAGCCGCTTCGGCCCTTGAATGAACTGCCGGCCTGGATGACCGCTTTCCACCCGGGCAGTTTCGCGGCGACCGCGAACACCTCATTCATGATGGCGTCGGACTTGTCGAAGCCGCGGGTGAGGGTGAAACGGCCATCCTGCCAGCGGATGGCATCCTTGGCGCACTGCTTCGGATCGTAGTTGAACTCGGGCGAGGTCATCGCCCAGTTGGTAAAGAAGGCCGAGGCGCCGCCGTATGCCCAGACCAGCGATGCCGGCCCTTTGAGGCCTTGCACGCCGACTTTGGCCAGCAGTCCGGCCGAATTCGCCAGCGGAATGGCCTCGAGAGCAACCGTCACGCCGGGAAACGCGGGATCACGGATCACGTATTCCATGCGTCCGTCGACGTAAGACACCTCGAGTTCCGACCATTGGTGGAGCCATTTCGCCGGACCTTCGGGTGTCGCCAGGCCGATGTGCAGGTGACCGAGCAGGCCCCCGGCCGAGTGGAAGTCGAACAAGAACCGCGGCTCGATGTATGCGAGCACCAGCGGACGGAACCCGCAGCGTTCGATGGCGGTGAGTTGTTCGGCGGTGAAAATGAGCGACCGATCGGCCGGCGGGTACAAGGGACGGCGGTGCAAGCGGGGATTGCCTTTGTCACTTGGGCTGGTTGCGACGACGCCGATCTGCGAATTCGGCTCGGGCCGCGGGGCTTTGGGGTCGGCAGTCACCCGGATTCGCCATCCGCCGGGGATGGGCTCGTAGCAGTCGTAGGCGGCAGACGGCGCGGCCAGAATTGACCGACCGGCACCTGCAAGACAAGTCGTCGCCAAGATCGCAATCAACCACCAGCGGGATTGAACAGAGCATGTCCTCCCCATGGTCGTCTCCTCCGAGGCACGCAGGGCGAGCTCTGCCCGCCGGTGATCGTCAAGGCAAAAGTGCCGACGAGGGCGTCGGCACCACTGGTTCGGAGTCTCGCTTTAGCGATTCTACCGGCGGGACAAGCCCGCCGGCTCGTCAAGCATCGCGGCTGCAGGTTGAGCGAAATCCGCCGTGGCGGGCCGCTCCTACGCCCGGGTCGCGGCTGCAAGCCGCTCCTACACGACGCGAAGCCTGATCTTCCGGTTCACTTCCAGCGCGGCATCGGCGATGTCGGTGATCTTCACGTCGTTGTAGCCGATCACGATTGACTCCAGGCGGTTGTTCAGGGGACGGATCCACTTTGCCGGGAGGCGATCGGCTCCCAGCATGGCCCCGAGGACCGATCCGGCGGTGGCTCCGGTGCAGTCGGTGTCCCAGCCACCCATGACCGTCATGCAGATGGTCTTGCCGAAGTCCATGCGGCCGTGCAGCAGGCCCATGATGACCAGGCAGGCGTTGTTGATGGTGTGCACGGGGTGATATTCGCCGTACTTGCGATGGATGGCCTCAAGGGTGTCCTGCCAGTCGCGGTTTTCGCCGGCCCACCGGACCACCTCACGCACCGCCGCCGCCAGCCGGCAGTCGGCCGGGATCTCGGACAGCCCGATCTCGATCGCCTCGTGCAGGTCGTCGCAGACCGCCGCCGCGGCGATCATGGCGGCGAAGAGCATCTCGCCGTAGATACCGTTTTTCACGTGTGACAGGGTCGCGTCGCGCCACGCGAACTCGGCCGCCACTTGGGGTATGCCGGCCGCACAGTAGCCGAAGCCGTCGGCGCGGATCTGGGCCCCGATCCATTCGCGGAAGGGGTTGCGGTACATCGGAACCTGATCCAGCGGCAGGCTGTTAATCAGGTTGCGGTAGGCAATCCGCTCGGCGGTGTAGGTTTGCAGGTAGGGCAGGCGTTTCTGCCACTCATGAGCCACGTTCGCGGTTGTGAATTTCGCGCCGTAGGTTTTGAGATAGTGCACGCCGAGGATGGTGTAATCGGTGTCGTCGTCCCGCTCCATGTGGTCGAAATGCCCGCGGGTGCAGTAGTCGGGCCCGAAGATGTGGACCGGTTTGCCCCCGGCGCGGGTCGTGGAGGGCTCAAAGTAGTTGTTCAGCGGGAAGCGGTCGTCTTTCTTGAGGGCCTTGAAGATCCGGTCGCGGTGCCAGCCTTCCACCGGCTTGCCAAGCATGCAGCCGGCGCAGCGCCCGAGGAATGCCCCCCGGAGACGGTCGCGAAGCTTCGCAGTCGATGCCGGCGACTTGATGCACCGGGGCCCGCGGGGTCGGAGTCGGCGGATGCCTGGCAGGTCGCTTGGCTCGGCCTTGTCCAGAGGCGGGGCCGGCCTCAGCGCCATCAGCCGGTCGTAGAGGTTATTGAGCCTGTCGGTGTTCTTGCCGGCACGGCGTAGCTGGTGCTCAAACCCGGCCACCCGGCAGCCTTCTTCGCGGCGCTGGCGGATTTCCTCTCTCAGCAACTGCATCAGCTCATCTGGCGTGTACATCGGCCGGTCTGCTCCGAAAAAGCCGCCCCCGTTGCCCCGTGAAGTACGTTCTCCGGAACGCCTGATCGCGTTGGCGTTCCGCATCATAGGCGTTACCTCATGAGTTTCAAAAACTTGCGATCGGGGACGTCGGCGGGAAACCGTCCGGGCGCTGAACCATTCGAACAGGCCGCAGAAACCGCAAGGTCATCCCAGATTCACGCACCGCATGAACGGATGTAAGCCATTTATTTGCAGTACGTTAGAAAGTCCCATAACCCGCCGGCGGTCTGGCACACCCAGGAATGACGGTTGCAGCTTTCTACGGGCAGATCGGCCCGGAATGACTAGCGAGGCCGGGAGGAGTCGGAGATGTACGCGACCGCCGAGATCTACGCGACCGCGCTATACTGGTTCCTGGCCAGTAAGACGAAGATCGTCATCCTGACCATCCTCATGTACGCCGCCCTGTGCGGAGCCGGACCCCGACG
>CAZPIO010000046.1:0-48999 GCA_964586235.1 uncultured Planctomycetales bacterium | reverse complement strand
CGGCAAACATCTGGCCAGCACCGAGCACGCCGCCGTGGCTCTCGCCCAACTCGGCCAGGTGCCCGGACGCTGCATCTGCGTGATGCTCGATCTGATGCCGCACCTCTCCGACGCCAAGACCCTCCGCTACCTTCGCGACCTGATCCAGCATTTCCGCCGGACCCGCAGCCACCTCGTCATGATTGACTATACCGACCAGCTCCCATCGGTCATCGAAACCGAGTGCGTTCGCCTCGAAGTCTCCCTGCCCAGCGAAGCGGAACTGGATGTGATCATCCGCGATGCCGTCCGCCGCGTGCATCGGCGCGAGCCGATCGAAGTCGACCTCACCCGGCGTCAGTTGCAGACCATCATTCGCAACCTCCGCGGACTCACCCGCCGGCAGGCCGAGCGGATCATCACTGAGGTGGCCCTTGAAGACCACCGGCTCGACGTGTCGGACATCAACTCGGTCCTGGCCGCCAAACGTCGGACGCTCCAGGGCGGCGGCCTGCTCGAATATGTCGAGGCCCCGGTCGACCTCTCGGAAATCGGCGGGCTCCGCCGGCTGAAGGAGTGGCTCCGGCTGCGGCAGGAGGCCATGTCTGACGAAGCAATGAAATACGGCATTACCGCTCCCCGCGGCGTGCTGATGCTCGGTGTCCAGGGCGCCGGAAAGAGCCTCTGCGCCAAAGCCATCGCCACGGCCTGGCAGCGCCCGCTGATGCGCATGGACGTCGGGGCCCTCTACGACCGCTACGTGGGCGAATCCGAACGACGGCTGCGCGACGCCCTCAAGCAGGCGGAAACGATGGCCCCGATCGTGCTATGGATCGACGAGATCGAGAAAGCGTTCGCCTCCGCCGCCGCCCGGAGCACTGACGGAGGCCTGTCGCAGCGGATGTTCGGCTCGCTGCTCACCTGGATGCAGGAGCATCGGGCCCCGGTCTTCCTCGTGGCCACGGCCAACGACATCGAGGCCCTCCCGCCCGAGCTTCTCCGCAAGGGGCGGTTCGACGAGATCTTCTTCGTTGACCTGCCGGGTGCCGAGGTCCGGCGTGAGATCTGTGCCATCCACCTCCGCAAGCGCGGTCGCAATCCGGACGAGTTCGACCTGGACAGGCTGGCCGAGCGGTCAGAGGGTTTCAGCGGGGCCGAAATCGAGCAGGCAGTCGTCTCGGCCATGCACACCGCCTTCGCCGACGGAGCCCATCTCACCACCGATCGGATACTGAAGGCCATAACCGGGTCTCCGCCGCTGTCCGTGACCATGGCCGAGCACGTCCAGGCCCTCCGCGCTTGGGCCCAGGGCCGCTGCGTCCCGGCCGACTGAATCGCGACGGCTTTCGCCTTCCTTCAGGAAAGGAGTCTCGTGAGCATTCATGGATGAATCACCTCCAGCTTCCGGGTATACCTCGCCGACCGCCCGCCGCGTCGCGTTGGGCGGCATGATCGCTCTTCTGGCGGTTGTTACGGCTGTCTGGCTGCACCGGGATGGCGAGCGGCGGGCCAGCGGCCCTTTACCCCATCAGGCCTACGTGTGGCAGCGTTCGTGGGGTCCGGAGGTCCGCGACGCCATCAACCGTGCGTCGGGCAGCCTCTCCGGAATCGTCGTGCTCTGCGTCGAAGTGAGCTGGCGCGACCGCCAACCACGGGTCGAGACGGCCGAATGGGAGCCGAAGTTCCTGGCCGGCGTCAAAACGCCCGTCGGACTGGCTCTGCGGATCGGTCCGTACAGCGGACCGTTCGGGCTGAAGGACGAGTCCGCGGCCTCGCTCGCCGAGCTTGCCGGTTCGCTCATCCACCAGGCCGACAAGGCCGGACTGCGGGCAGCAGAGCTCCAGATCGACTTTGACTGTGCGGAGTCCAAGCTCGACGGCTACACGCTCTGGGTCCAGGCCATCCGCCGCCGAATCACCCCGACGCCGCTGATCATCACTGCTCTGCCAAGCTGGCTCAAACACGACTCATTCCGAGCGCTCGCCCAGGCGGCCGACGGCTTCGTCCTGCAAGTCCACTCGCTCGAACCGCCCAAGGACCCCGACGCCCCCATGACTCTGTGTGATCCGGCGGCCGCCAGGCGGTTTGTCGAGCAAGCGGCCGCGTTAGGCAGACCGTTTCGCGTGGCCCTGCCGACCTACGGCTATGTGGTGGCATTCGATCAGGCGGGCAAGTTCATCGGCCTTTCAGCCGAGGGGCCGGCGGCAAACTGGCCTGCCGATACCACCCTCGTTGAGCTGCGCGCCGACCCGACGGCTATGGCCGAATTGACGCAAGCGTGGAACGCCGATCGGCCGATGAATCTCCAAGGCATCATCTGGTATCGTCTTCCAACGGACAAAGATGCGCTCAACTGGCGCTGGCCGACGCTGGAATGTGTTATGACTGGGAGGCGGCCGCTGCCGGCCGTGAGAGCCGAGATCCGGCGTCCCGAGGCTGGACTGGTGAAGATCGACTTGGTCAACGACGGCCAGGCCGATGCCCCTATGCCGCCGCGCGTCCGAATCGCCCTGGGCAAGGCGGAGTTGGTGGCCGGGGACGCGCTGGGCGGATTCGAGTGGAGGGGGCTGGTCGATGGCTTCGTCGTCATCGAGGCTCCTGGGGGGGAGTTGTCCGAGAGGCTGCCCCCCGGCGAGCGACGGGCGGTAGGCTGGCTGAGGCTGGGCGAGGCCGGTGAGTTGCGGGTCGAGATGGATGCGACGGGGCATTGACAAGCTGCTGGTGCTGGTGCTGGTCGTTGCGGGTGCGCGGCAGGTTGACGCCTGCCCTGCAGAGTACCCCAACCGCCTGCTGACGAAGGGCGACGAGGCCGTTCTGAGGTCGCCGGTGGCGGATTTCCTGCTTGAAGTGCGGCGCATCCAGCTTCCTGGAAAACCCGAGTTCCAAGCCATCATCTCGAATGACGATGAGATGGCCGGTGCTGACTTGGCGGAGCTTCGTGCTGCGCTTGCCAGGCAGAAGACGCCATCGGCGGATATCGAGCCTCTAGTGAGCCGGTATCGAGCGGCTCGGGACAGGCTGCGGCAGCACGCTCGCGACATAAACGAGCCGCGATTGGGTGAGGTCGAGATCCCGGATGGTCTGCCCGCCGAGTTCGCCGACTACCATCGAGGGGCCGTGGCCTATCACCAGAAACGGTACGAAGAGGCCCGGCGAGAGTGGGCGGCATTGCTCGATCGGCCAGCAGAGCAGAGGCATTTCCGCTCGACGTGGGCGGTATTCATGATCGGTCGCAGTTGGGTAGACCAGGATCCGACGGCCGCGGTCCCCTGGTTCGAGAGGACGCGGGCACTCGTCAGACAGGGCTTTCCCGACAGCCAGGGGCTTGCCGCCGCCAGCCTCGGTTGGCAGGCACGGGCGGAGCTGCGCCGCGGCCGCTACGAGGAGGCGATATCCCTCTACCTGGAGCAGGCCATCTCCGGGGATGTCCGAGCGTATGTTTCTCTGCTAATCGCCGTCAAGAGGCTGCTCAAGGAAGAGCCGGTCGTACTCGAACGCGTCACCCGACACCCGCTGGCCCAACAGGTAGTGACCGCCTACATCGTGGCCCAGGGTGGGCCGCGGTTGTGGTCGCGTGGTGCTCCTCCCGAGCAGTTCGTGAAAACCTGGCTCGAAGCGGCAGAGAAAGCTGACGTCAAGGCCATGCCCGGGGCCGAACGATTGGCCTGGGCGGCCTATCAGGCCGACGATATGGAAGCGGCCAAACGCTGGCTCGCCCGAGCTCCGCAGGATTCACCCATCACCAAGTGGTTCAAGGCCAAGCTGCTGCTGCATGACGGCAGGATCGAACCGGCTGCCAGGCTTCTGACCGAGGTGGTGCGGCTGTTTCCCGCGGACGAGATCTGGCGGGATACTCCAGCAGACCAGAAGTGGTACGGCTTCTGGTATCGGGATGGCCTGTCCCCCCGGATGATGGTTCTGGGCGAGATCGGGGTACTGCACGTGGCCCGGCACGAGTATGTCGAGGCCATGGATGCGCTGCTGCGAGGCGGCTTCTGGAGGGATGCCGCCTATGTGGCCGAGCAGGTGTTGACCGCGGACGAGCTGAAGCGATACGTGGATGGTCGTTATCCGCGGGTGACGACTTCGGCTCCGTCCACGGAACCGGCGGCGGGCCCCCGTTCTAGCACACCGGGTGGCGTCGCCCCGGGCGTTGCCATGCGGCATCTGCTCGCGCGGCGCCTGGCCCGCGAGAAACGCTGGCAGGAGGCCCGCGGCTATTATCCCGACGAGTCGCGGGAGGTGTTTGACCGCTACACGAAGGCCTACATGGCGGGGCACGATCGCAGCAAGTCGAAAGCGTACCGCGCGGAAGCTCTCGTGGAAGCGGCCTGGCTGGCCCGGCGGAACGGCTCAGAACTGCTGGGTACCGAACTCGAACCGGACTGGGCAAGACTGGTAGGAGGATCCGAAATCGGGTCGACGGCGAGTGTGCAGGCAGCGAAGGCGGCGAAGGTGGTTCCCAGCAGCGGCGATGAACGCAGGAGGCTTCAGCAGTCCGTGGGGCTACGCAAACCCTGGCGTTGCTACCGCTACATCGCGGCCGACTTGGCCTGGGAAGCGGCCGAACTGATGCCCAACGAATCGGAGGAGACCGCCCAGGTGCTTTGCGCGGCCGGCTCGTGGCTCAAGGCTCGCGATCCCAAGGCTGCCGACCGGTTCTACAAGGCGCTGGTCAGGCGTTGTGGATCAACGCCGCTGGGCAAGAAGGCTGCGGAGCTCAGGTGGTTCCCCGTGCCCGATGACTGAGGAGGGCAGAAGTCGCGGCCACGCAAGCCGCGGATGCGGATCGGTGGCAAAGAGTCGAGCGTAGCGAGACCTGACTGAGGCTGAGCGAACCAAGCGAGGTGCGGGTTGAGATGGATGCCTCTCGGGATTGACGGTTTCCTGGCGGGTATGGTCCTGGCGGCTGTCGGACTGCGCGGAGCCGACGCCTGCGGCCCATGGTTCCCCAACCGACTGCTGACCGACGGCGATAACGCCGTACTCGTCCCTCCAGTGGCAAGTTTCTACGCCGAGATCGACCGTATCGAGCTTTCGGGCAAGGCCGAGTTCGTCGCGATGCCGCCCGAGCATGGTGATAAGTCGCGGCAGACCATTGACACCGACCTGACCGAGCTGCGCGAGGCGTTGAAGCAAACGAATCTGACGGCCTCCGATCGCGAGGTTTTGTTCAGTCGCTACCAGGACATCCGCGAGCAGATGTGGGACTACGTCTCCGACCGCAGCGAGCATCGATGGCTCCGTCAGTCCGGGCCCACGGACCCGGCCGCGTCCCAGCCGGCCGAGCCGCAACTCGAAAGCTTCCAGGTTCCCGCCGGAATTCCCGGCGAGTTCGCGGACTACCTGCGCGGGGCGGTTGCCTATCACCGGACGCAATACGACCAGGCCCGCAACGCGTGGACGGCCCTGCTCGAACGGCCGGCGGATCAGCGACGCAACCGCACCGTTTGGGCAGCCTACATGCTGGGCCGCAGTTGGCTGGAAGAAAAGCCCGACCTGGCCGTCGAGTGGTTCGAGAAAACCCGACTCGCGGCCGGCGGAGGCTTCCGTGACAGCACCGGCCTGGCCGCCGCGAGCCTCGGCTGGCAGGCGCGGGCGGAAGTGCGGCGCGGTCGCTACGCGGAGGCGATCGTGTTGTACCTCGAACAGGCCCGCGCAGGGGACGATGGGGCACACGCCTCGCTCCGCATGACCGTCGACGCATTGTTAAAGGACGAGCGCGTTGCTCTGGATCAGCTCGCCGCCCATTCCCTGGCCCAGCAGGTGGTGACCGCCTACATCATCTCCGCGGGCGGCCCGGTGCAGACCTCGTCCGGCCCGGCCGATCAGAAATTCGTGAAAACCTGGCTCAACGCCGCCGAAACGGCAGGCGCCACGGATATGCCGGGAGCCGAGAGACTGGCTTGGGCAGCTTACCAGTACGACGACATGGACTCAGCCAGGCGATGGCTGTCGCGCGCTCCGCGCAACTTGCCCGTTGTGAAGTGGCTGAAGGCCAAACTGCTGCTTTACGACGGCAAGACTGACCAGGCCGCTCAACTCCTCGCCGAGGTGGTCAGGCTGTTCCCCGAGGACGAGTCGTGGATCGGCTTGTCCAGGCGGTTCGAAGACCAGACCACGTTCGTGGATGATTCCACGCCTCGGGCCGCTGTCTGGGGCGAGATCGGCGTGCTGCACATGGCTCGGCACCAGTACGTCGACGCCATGGACGCGCTGCTGCGAGGCGGCTACTGGATGGACGCCGCGTACGTCGCCGAGCGGGTGCTCACGATCAACGAACTGAAGCGCTACGTCGACGATCGCTACCCGCCTCAGCCCGCTTCGGCCCCTTCCACCAGACCGCAGGACGTGCAGGACGACGAACAGCGGGAATATGGCTTCGGAACGCCGGGTCGAAACGGACCGGCGGTCGCCATGAGGTATCTCCTGGCTCGCCGTCTCGCCCGGGACAAACGCTGGAAGGAGGCTCGCCGCTACTACCCGGACAAATGGCGTGAGGTATTCGACAACTACGTGACCGCCTGCACCGCCGGGCACGATTCGGGCCGCTCGAAGGAGTACCGCATCGAGTCTCTCATGGAAGCGGCCGCGATCGCCCGCTGGGACGGCTTGGAACTGCTCGGTACCGAGGTCGAGCCCGACTGGGCCACGCTGGAGGGCAGCTTCGAGATCGAGGCCGCCTCAGAGATGCGTGCGCGAAGAGGGGCGGCAAAAGTGGTCCCCAGCAGCGCCGACGAACGCAAGAGGCTCAGGCAGTATGTCGGGCCGCGCAAACGCTGGCATTACCGCTACATCGCGGCCGATCTGGCGTGGGAGGCCGCCGAACTGATGCCCAACGAATCGCAAGAAACGGCCAGGGTCCTCTGCGAGGCCGGCTCGTGGCTCAAGGCCCGCGATCCCAAGGCCGCCGACCGATTCTACAAGGCCCTGGTGAGACGCTGCGGATCAACCGACCTCGGCAAACGGGCCGCGCAACTCAAATGGTTCCCCCCATTGCCGGGAATCGAACCCCGCGAGACTCAATCAGTCGAATAGGCCTGTCGATCATCTGCAACCGCCTGGCCGCCCTGACGCGTATCCGCCCATGCCAGAATCAGAACCCGGAGCGCAAGCGACGGGCCAGACCGCAAGCGAGCGGCCAGTCTCCGCGTCTCCCCGTCTCCGCGTCCCCGCGTCTCCGTATCCCCGCGTCTCCCCGTCCTCGCCCTGCGGGCGAAGCCCGGCCCGAACCTCCCTTGGCGCGCATGACACGCGTGCCTAGAATCTCTTAAAGATCGACCCTTCGCCTTCTGATCAATATCGATCGACGCGAAGGCGCCACCCCAGGGGGGAACACAAGCAATCACCAAACGGTGGGACTAAATCACGGGCTCGTTCTGAGCCCGCTCAGGAGGTTGCCATGAGTGCCAACTCGTTCCACGAAGGACCAGCGGTCGGCATGATCGAGGAACAGGCCAGACAGCTCAACGGCCGCAGCGCACTGTTTGAACGGGCCATGGATCACCTGATTCATACCCGGGCAAAACATGCCGAAGGGGCCACGCCGTACGACCTCTATGCCAGCATGGCCATGGCCGTCCGCGATATCGCCGTCGAGAAGATGATTCAGACCACGGGCGTTCTCGCCGCGAAAAAGAGCAAACGCATCTACTACCTCTCGCTCGAGTTCCTGCTGGGCCGCCTCCTGCGAAGCAACCTGGTCAATCTCGGGCTCTACGACGAATACTGCAAGGCAATCAAGGCGCTCGGCGGCGATCCCCAGGCGATTCTCGACGTCGAACCCGACGCCGGACTCGGAAACGGCGGCCTCGGTCGCCTCGCCGCGTGCTACATGGATTCCGGGGCCACGCTCGGCTATCCGCTCGTCGGCTACTCCATCCGCTACGAGCACGGCATCTTCGAACAACGCATCGAGAACGGCTGGCAGGTCGAACAGCCCGAACACTGGCTCATGTACGGCACCCCGTGGGAACTCATCCGCCCCGAGTTCGCCACCGTCGTACGTGTCCAGGGCCGCGTGCAGCACGGCTACGACCGGCGCGGAAACTACCGCCCCAGTTGGGTGGGTTACAAGACGATTGTCGGCGTACCCTACGACATCCCCATCGTCGGATACGGCGGCCGGACGGTCAACTGGCTGCGCCTCTGGGCGTCGCGGGCCTCGGCCGACTTCGACCTCGAGGCGTTCAACCGCGGCGGCTTTGTCGAGGCCGTCCACGACAAGGTCATGAGCGAGACGGTCTCCAAGGTGCTCTATCCCAACGATACCACCGAGAAGGGCCGCCACCTCCGCCTCATGCAGCAGTATTTCTTCGTCGCATGCACATTCGCCGATGTGCTGCGGCGCTACGACCGCGAAAACGATACCCTCGACAGCCTGCCCGACAAAATGGCCATCCAGCTCAACGACACCCACCCGACCATCGCCATCGTCGAACTCATGCGCATCCTCGTCGACGAACGCCACGTGCCGTGGGACACCGCCTGGGAAATGACCCAGGCCATCTTCGGCTACACCAACCACACCCTCCTGCCCGAGGCCCTCGAACAGTGGCCGGTGTCTCTGTTCGAATGGCTGCTGCCCCGGCACCTCGAGATCATCTACGAGATCAACTGGCGTTTTCTGCAGACCGTCGAGCAGCGCTGGCCCGGCGACGGCGCCCGCAGGCAGCGAATGTCGCTGATCAACGAGAACCCGCCCCGCAGCGTCCGCATGACCCATCTCGCCATCGTCGGCAGCCACACGGTCAATGGCGTGGCCGACCTGCACGGCCAGCTCATCCGGAGCCGCCTGGTCCCCGATTTCGCCGAGATGTGGCCCGAGCGGTTCACGCACGTCACCAACGGCGTCACCCCGCGCCGCTGGCTCCTGGCGTGCAATCCGGAACTCGCCGCTGCCATCACCCGCCGGCTCGGAGACCGCTGGATCACCGACCTGTCGCAACTCGAGGGCCTGAGCCGGTTCGCCGATGATCCCGAGTTCCAGGAGGAGTTTCAGCGGATCAAGCAGGCCAACAAGCGGCGGTTCGTCGAGGTGCTCCGGCACAGCGCCAAAGGCGACTTCCCCCTCGATTCGCTGTTCGACATGCAGGCCAAGCGGCTCCACGAGTACAAGCGCCAGCTTCTCAATGTCCTCCACGTCGTGGCCCTCTACCACGAGATGCTCGAAAACCCCGACGCCCGCGAACCCCGCGTGGTCTGCTTCGCCGCAAAGGCCGCTCCGGCCTACCACCGGGCCAAGCTCATCATCAAGCTGGTCTACGACATCGGCCGCACGATCAACCGCGACCCGCGCATCGGATCGCGGCTCAGGGTGGTGTTTGCACCTAATTACCGTGTGTCCCTCGCGGAAATCCTGATCCCCGCCGCCGATCTCTCCGAGCAGATCTCCACCGCCGGCACCGAGGCCTCCGGAACCGGCAACATGAAGTTCGCTCTGAACGGCGCCCTCACCATCGGCACCCTCGACGGGGCCAACATCGAGATCCGCGACGCCGTCGGCCACGAGAATTTCTTCCTCTTCGGCTTCACCGCCGAGCAGGTCGCCGCCCGGCGGTCTCACTACGACCCCTGGCGCATCTACAACGAAAACGCCGCCGTCAGGAAGGCCCTCGACGCCATCGCCGACGGCCAGTTCGGCCCCCAGGAACCCGGCCTCTTCCGCCAGGTGCGAGACTGGCTGACCATCGAAGGCGACCCCTACATGCTCCTGGCCGACTTCGAGTCCTACGTCGAGGCCCAGCGCCGCGTCGACACCCTCTGGCGCGACCAGAAAGCCTGGACCCGTGCGGCCATCCTCAACATCGCCCACATGGGCAGATTCTCCAGCGACCGCTCGGTCCGCGAATACGCCGAGCGAATCTGGCACGTACCCTCGATCGACTGACGAGAAAAAGGCGTCAGAATGATTTTCTCTTGTCTCGTTGAGCCTTCTGAGACCCCCCGGCCCGGCAGTGGTGCCGACGCCCCCGTCGGCACGTGTTCAGCGTGCCAGGGTCCGCTCGGCCCGGAATCCCTTCCGGACGAGAAAAAGGTGTCAGGACGAGAAAAAGGTGTCAGGATGATTTTCTCTTGTGCCGGACGAGAAAAAGGTGTCAGGATGATTTTCTCTTGTGCCGTTGAGCCTTCTGAGACCCCCTGGCCCGGCAGTGGTGCCGACGCCCTCGTCGGCACTTCTCATCGCTTGCCATTGGCGGTTCCAATCCCGAGCCCAAGTCGAGGGGCTTGTCCGCCAATGCTTCCTCAACCGCCCTTCGCGACGGGTGGCAGGGCCAAGTCTCGGCTCGCCGGGGCGCCGCCACGTCCTTTGCTGACCGCCAATGGCTGAATCACTTTGGTAACTTGCGTTTCTTCAACACCTTGACCGTCACGCAGTCGATTCCGGCAAAGGGCCGTCCGTCACCAAGAACCCCTTCCACCGTCACCGGCACCTTGGCACCGTTAACCATGCTCTCCAATCCCAACCCCTCGATCACATCTTCCAGCGAGAAGTACACCACCAAGTCCCGGATTCGATCCGGCCGTCCCACCGAGCAACTGCAGTCCGTGGTATCCGTCGGCGATGTGAGATCGAAAGGACGAGCCACATGCACCGGAACGATTTGACCGTTCATAGAGATCTGCTTCACATTCACCTGTTTGACGTCGAAGGTGCTGCTTCCCACAATCGCCACTGGCAGCAGCCCCCTGCTCCGAGGGTTGACTACCACCTGGTTGGGGCAGGCCAGCGGCCGGATGTCGACAAACGCCGGCACCGGCAGCACAGTCAGCTCCGCCGCTGCGCTGGTCGCCAGGCCGCACTGGTTCATGACCATCGCTTCGTACCGCCCGGAATCGGTCATCGCTTTTGCCGCCACGGTCAGGGTTGATGTGGTCGCGCCAGAAACACTGCCGCTATCAACGAGATCAAGCCCATCCTTGCGCCACTGGTAGGCCAGCGGCTCGGTACCCTCCGCGGCCACGGCGAAGGTCGCAGCCTCACCCACGATCACCGACTGGGCAATTGGCTGGTCCGTGACCACTGCGGGCTCGCAAACCGTTAATGCCGCCGCGTCACTGTTCACTGAACCGCATTCGTTGGATACCGCCACCTCATACTGCCCGGCATCGGCCCCACCCACCGGCGAAATGGTCAGCGTCGCCGCAGACGCACCGGCAACGTCCCCGCCGTCAACGAGGTCCACGCCGTCCTTGCGCCACTGGTAGCTCACTGGCTCGGTCCCTGTGGTAACAACCGTGAAGGTTGCCGTGTCGCCTGCAACCACCGACTGGGGGACCGGCTGATGCGTGACGGTCGGCAGCACCGGCTCAAGCCAACGAGCAACATACGCAGAGGGCTGCCCGCCGGCAGTACCAAAGCGGCCGCCGACGAAGAGTTCGCCGTTGTGCACGGCCAGGGCCGAGACGCGCGGAAGCCTGTACCCGCCCGACCCGTACTCTGTTGAGTGATACGGAGAACCCTCCACTCCGCCGCCCAGATCTTGCCAGGTTCCGGAGCCATCCCACCAGGCAAGCTGCCCGTATCCATAGTCCCCCCCGGCAATCAGCGCCCCGTTGTAGACGGCCAGCACGTACGGCTCCAACATCCAGTACAGATCGGTCGCCAATGCGCGCCATGTCGAACCATCCCATCGAGCAACAGGGCCACTCTGGCCGCCGGCGCCGACGTAGATCCAACCCGCAGCAATCAAATCGCCGTTGTAGACCGTCAGCGCAAGGACTGAGCCTTGATCGCCTTCGACGCCCAGGGACCTCCAGGTCGAACCGTTCCAGGCCGCGATACTGCAGGCACTTACGCCCCCGGCAGTGCGGAAGTAACCGCCGACGATCAATTCATCGTCGTAGACGGTCAGGGCGTAGACGATGCCATCTACGCCAGGACCCAGCGCCTGCCATGACCGGCCGTCCCAACGGGCGATGCCGTTGAGATCCACGCCGCCCGGCATGGAAAACCAGCCGCCGGCCACCAGTTCCCCTTCGTACACCGCGAGCGTATTCACCTCCCCGTGATCCATTCCATCTCCCAACGCCCGCCAGCTCGAACCGTTCCACGCGGCGATCTTGTTGGCGGGTACGTCGCCGGCAACAGTGAAACCGCCCCCGACGATCAACTCATCGTCGTAGACAGTCAGAGCTGATACCGCCGGGGTGGAAGGTGCAGACGCCGGCCCAAGACCGCTGCCCAACGGGTGCCAGGCCGAGCCATCCCAGCGGGCAATTCGGTTCGCAGCCGCGCCGCTTGCTGCTGTGAAATCGCCCGCGGCAATCATCTCACCCTTGTAGACCAGCAGCGCGTGCACCTCGTTGTTCATCGCCTTTCCAGGCGGTACCCACCCCGAGCCGTCCCAGCGGGCGATGTGGTTGATGTTTGCATCCCCTATGGCCCGGAACGCCCCCGCCGCATACAAATCGTAGTTGTATTCGGTCAGCGTCCGGACCGTTGGGGTAATTCCCGGAATTGAGCCACCCAGGAATTGCCAGTCCGACCCGTCCCAACGGGCGACGCGACCCGAGCCCCCGCCGCCGGGATAGAACCATCCCGCGGCATACAACTCGCCGTTGCAGACAGTGAGCGCAGATGTCCCAACAGCACGAACGGCACCCTGCAGTGGACGCCATGACGACCCATTCCAGGCTGCCAGCCCCGTCACCACGACGCCGTCAACCGTTCGCCGGACATCCGCAATCAACTCATCGTGATACAATGCCAACGGGGAGCCAGAAGTCTCGGCACCGCCGGACAGCGGCTGCCAGGCTGACCCGTTCCATCTGGCGAGACCGGCTGCAGGCACACCACTGGCATACCTGAACGTCCCGGAGACGATGAGTTCACCGTTGTAGACCGCCAGGGCATTGACCCCGCCGCTCACCCCGCCGTCCAACGGTCGCCAAGTTGAGCCATCCCAACGCGCAATGTTGAGATACCCGGAGGTCCAGAACTGCCCCGCAGCGATGAGTTCACCATTGTAAACGGTTAGCGCAGATATGCTTGCGGAAAATCCAGTCCCAACGGGCCGCCAGGCTGAGCCATCCCAGCGAGCGACATTGGCGGCAACACTCCCCTCTGTGACGAAGTACCCGGCGGCAATCACCGCGCCGTTATAGACGGTCAGGGCGTTCGCGTGGGAGAGGAGGGAGGCGCTGTCGGGGTTTTCATCGTCAAATAGCTGCCATCTCGATCCATCCCAGGCCGCGACAGGGACTATGTGATTACTGGGAAATGAACCAACTGCCCGTGGAAAGTTGAAACCGCCGCCGAAAACGAGCATCTCAAGTTGGGGGCCCGGCCCGTCCGGATCCCAGACGGTTGAGGCCCAGACAGAGCCATGCTCTTCAAGGTCACCCTCTCCCTCCCCCGCCAGCCAGCGCGGCTCACAGGTCTGGCCGGACGACAGGCGAGCCAGAAGCCCCAGCACCATCCCCACGGACATGACGCAACCAATGCCCGCACGCATTCCTCGCATGGCTAAATCCTCCTGCCTGTCCGGCGTTCGTGAATTGTGCTGTCCGATGGTCAGTTGTTGTCCAACGCCTCAGGGTGAAGCGAGCACACAGGACACTGGCTCGCCATCCTGGAAAGAACCCGCCTGGCAGGGGCGGCCCCCAGCCAGCCGGGCCACCTCGGGGAATAGGCCGGGAACGCATCGCCGTGCTTCCCGACATCCGTTTACTGCATTCTTCGGGGTGGCCAAGTGGGAGTCAAGGAGTAGAGTCGGATGAGAAAAAGGTTTCAGGATGATTTTCTCTTGTGCCGTTGAGCCTGCTGAGACCCCCTGGCCCGGCAGTGGTGCCGACGCCCCCGTCGGCACTTCTCGTGGCGTGCCATTGGCGGCTCCAATCCCGAGCGCAAGTCGAGGGGCCTGTCCGCCAGTGCTTCTGTTCTTCAGGCCCAGCATGGTCGGACATCGGCCGCTGTGTCGAGAATCCCTTCTCGACACGATTGCGCCGCCGAATCCGTTCGTCCTCCGGGCGTAAGTCCGCGTAACTTGATCTCTCTGTCCTTTCGCCCCTTGCCCCCTGCTTTTGCCCCAACGGGGCACAGGTATGTAGCCTGGGGCGCGAGCCCCAGGTACAGATGCCACCAGAACAAACAAGCCCCGTAGGGGCGGCAGAAGGCTTGCACAGTGATCCCGCAGAATACTCGCAGCGTGCAAGGATTTTCGACGCCGGGGCTCGCTGTCCCGGTGCAAGTCCACGCGGGGTGATTCTCGCAAACGCTGCTGAGGCCGAAGGCCTCGAACAACAGTTGCCGGCAGCAAGCACAGCGCCGCTGCCGGGTACCGGCCGCCCGCGATCAATCCAACCCTGAAAGGGTCGCACCAGACCCAATTGAAGGCTTCCAGCCCTCAGGTAACATGAGGATGACCTTGACCTGGTGGCGATGCCACCAGCTACTCTTGTGCCATGCCTTCGGCCTGACAGCGATTGCCTGCGTCGCAAAGGTCGGGTCACCCTTCTTACCCGACTCTCATCTGGTCAATCTGCAATGCTAACTGTTCAAATCTTCGCAAGCCGCGAAGAATTCCTGACGTGGCGCCCGTAACCGGCGCCAGGAACTTGGGTTGCGGGCGAAGCCTGCGAGAAAAAGGGCGAGAAAAAGGTGTCAGGATGATTTTCTCTTGTGCCGTTGAGCCTTCTGAGACCCCCTGGCCCGGCAGTGGTGCCGACGCCCTCGTCGGCACTTCTCATCGCTTGCCATTGGCGGCTCCAATCCCGAGCCTAAGTCGAGGGGCTTGTCCGCCACTGCTTCCTCAACCGCCCTTCGCGACGGGTGGCATGGCCAAGTCCGCCGTGGTGGACCTTTCGCGCAGCGGTCCATATGCATATAATACTCTGTGCCATGAGCAAGCCCGAACCAAGCCTTTTTGCCGATGAGTGCTCGCAGGTGTCACGGAAACGAGTGGATGCTACGCGGATTCCTGAACCGCGGGCCTACGATGGACCGCCGACTGAGCACGTGCTCAATCTGGGAGACGCCAGGGCGCTTGACTGGATTGCGGACCAGTCCGTGCATCTGGTCGTCACCTCGCCGCCGTACTTTAATCTTAAGAAGTATAACGACCATCCGGCTCAACTCGGCGACATGGAGGAATATGATGGCTTCCACGACGAGTTGGACAGGGTGTGGCGTCACTGCTATCGCGTACTCACCCCTGGCGGACGCCTGGTCTGCAACGTAGGGGATGTCTGCGTCGCTCGACGAGCAAATCGCGGCCGGCACCTTGTCTTGCCGCTGCATGCCGACATCGCCGTGCGGGCTCGCCGGATCGGATTCGATTATCTGACCCCGATTCTCTGGCACAAAATCGCCAATGCCCAGTTCGAAGCGAGTGGAAACGGCGCGGGCTTCCTGGGCAAACCATATGAGCCGAACGCGATCATCAAGAATGATGTCGAGTACATTCTGATGCTGCGCAAACCCGGGCAGTACCGTAGCCCGACCGAGCAGCAGCGTGCCACGTCGCGACTGACCAAGGAAGAGCAGGCGCGGTGGTTTCGCCCGATCTGGAGCGACCTTACCGGAGCCTCGACGCGCGAGCACCCCGCGCCGTATCCCATCGAGCTCGCCTACCGGTTGATACGCATGTTCTCCTTTACAGGCGACACCGTCCTGGACCCGTTTGCGGGAACTGGAACGACCACGATCGCCGCGCTCATGTGCGACCGCAACAGCATAGCCAACGAGATTGAGCCGGATTACTTTGCGATCGCCGAGAAACGAATTCGCAGCGAGATTGCACAAGGGCGCATACTGGGAGGCGCACCATCCTTCACGTTGCGCCGATCGCCGCGTGCCGGGCAGGGCACCGTCTAGCGGCGGCGGATGCCGAGTCGATCCACGAGCAATCCTATCGCGACGGAGACCTGTTCAGCGGATTGTGATGCGAAGCAGACGGCGTCGATATTGGGTGATTCCAGGCGGCTCTGAACATTCACGTGCTCAGCCGTGAAGGGATAGTACACCACGGTGGCAAGCTTGCCATGCGGATATGTCATCTTGAACTTGGCGGCTTTGTTGATGATCTCATCGGCACGCTTATGAATGTCCCGACGGGCCTCGATGCGCTTCACATCGATGGCGATCTCGATTGGGCCGGTCTCAGGTGCGGCCGCATCCAGCTCGAAGAATTCACCGGCAACTTCAAACTTACGCTTCCGGAAGCTGAAGCGGGATTGCTGATTCAGGGCCGTAAGGATCGTCCGTTCCCAGCGACCCTTGCGAGCCCGAATCTCCTTGTCCACGAAGAAGAAACGGTCAAGCTCGCAGAGGGCGGGAACAGGCGCCTCCTGTGGCAGGAATGGCTTGAGATAACCGGCGATAGCGGCGGCTTTCGCCTCGCCCAGGCGAGGCTCGTAAGTATCAATCCCGCGGATATCCAGGTCGCGTTCGATCGCTCGTCCTGCAATGTTGCAGCAGGCGAGCAGCGCCTTCAGAATGGCCGGGTACGACTGGATGGCGGCCGCCAGGTCCATCACCGTCATCGCGGCGAAGTTGACGACGTCGACTTCGCGTTTCTCAATGAAGGGCACGAACGCTTCGATCAATGCGGCTGCGACAACCACCTGTCGGGCCTCGGTCTCCGCCTTGACCCAGCCCATATAATCTGCGTGCGTATCGTACCCTTCGGGCATCCGCGCCTCCACTCAGTCGACGTATCGTCTGATAGCATGAACACGGCGCCGCGCTTGCCTCACAGCTTATGTGCCCAACCTCGATGCGATCGGCTTGCCTCACATTGAGGGGGCGCGAAGGCTCTTTGCTTGTCGCCAGGGCCTTCCTGCCGGGGCCATCGGTGAGCCAGGCTCACAACATGACCAACAGATACCACAGGAAGTGAGCGCCCGTCAACGGCGAGGCCCTGGTGAGGCCGCAGGCCTCGAACAACAGCCGGCAGCAAGCTCAGCGCCGCTGCCGGGGACCGACCGTGCGTGCTCACGCCGACCCTGAAAGGGTCGCACCAGACTGAAAGCTCTCAGCCTTCAGGCGGGATGAGGCCGACCACGATCCGGTGGCGATGCCACCAGCTACTCCTGTACCAGGCTTTCAGCCTGATCACGAGCGAGCCCGCTGCAACGAGCCATCTTACCGGAGAGCCGCGTGCTCGATGGGCGTAACCATGATCGCGTTCGTATCCTTGTCTCTCCGCGTCCCCCCGTCCCGGCGTCCCCGTGTCTGCCCGCAGGCTCCTGTTCCGTCCCGCCCCCCCGTTTCCCGAACACCCGCCGTGTTATCCCTTCAACGCGACCAGCGGACACACTCTGCGCGGACCCGGCGATGGCGCCAACCGCGCGCCGCCGGCCCACCGCCAGCCCGCTGTCCCCGGATCTTTGACAATTCATTGCCGCCGATTGGCCCTGTCCGGCTGAGAACTGAGAGCTGACGGCTGACAGCTCGCTCTGCGAAACGAACCCAACGCAAGCCGGAGAACGCGTGTCCCCGGGTCGGAGTTTACCCGCCGCGGCGGGCGTCTTCTTCCCCCAGCCCCCAGGCCCCAGTCCCCCGCGGCCCCACCGCGCAGAACGAACCCAAAGTTAGGCAGCCTGGGCAAGATGGACAACCTTTACCCTCACGACCAGCGGTTGCCGGCCTGTCTTGACTCATCCTTCCCTGGCCTGAGCCTGTCGAAGGCGTCCTTCACCCTTCATCCTTTCCCCCGGGCCTCCTTGATCAGCCCCGGCGCCACCTCGTCACGCGTTTCCTCGGCCCACCTGCCAAGCTGCTCCAGCAGGCCGACGACGAAGGGCTCGTCCTTCTTCGTCTCCCAGAGGTTCGTGACCTCCTTGTCATCCACTTTGTACTCGTAAAGCTCGGGCGGGCGCTTCGTGCTCAGGATCAGCTTCCACCGGTCGTCGAGAACGCATCGCTCCACACCCTTGTCCGGGGCCGACACGAACGGCCAGTTCTCGATAAACACGTAGTCACGTCCCTTGTCCGTCTTGCCTCGCAGGAGGTCGGCGAGGTCACGCCCCTGCAGGCCCGCGGGCACCGGTTTGCCGATCAGCGAAAGCATCGTCGGCACCAGGTCCACCGAACTGCCCAGCCCCTCCGACCGGCGCCCGGCCGGAATTGCCCCCGGCATCCGCGCAATCAGCGGAATCCGGGCCGAGGTGTCATAGCACAGCCGCTTGTGGTGCTTGTTCCACCGGTACTCGAAGTTGTGGCCATGATCGCTGGTAAATACCACTAAAGTGTGCTTCGCCAGGCCGGCGTCCTCCAGCGTTTTGAGCAGCCGCCCGACGGCCTCGTCCACCTTGGTGCACATCGCGTAATAGATCCGCCGTTCTCGATCGGCGATGCCCTTGTATCGCTCCTCGTACTCGGCCGGCACCGAGAAGGGCGGGTGCGGCGGATAATACGAAACGTAAACGTAGAACGGCTTGTCCCGCGTCTTGCGGATGAAGGTCACCGCGTCGTCGGTGATGACGTCCACGCCGTATCGTTTGTCGGACCCCTTGCCGAAGTAGTGGTCCTTGCCCCGGCCGTCCGATGGATACTCGGGAAATGTGGGAAACGCGTCGCGCCGAACCAGATGCCACTTGCCGAAGTAGCCGCAGTCATACCCGGCCGGTGTCAGAATCTCTCCCAGGGTCTTGGATGTCTTCGGCAGGGGAATGTTGTTCTCACTCACCCCGGCCGAGTGCGGATAGAGGCCGGTGAGAATGGTCGCCCTATTCGGCGAACACACCGGCTGGGCGGCGTAGAATCGATTGAGCATCACGCCCTCGCGAGCCAGCCGGTCGAGGTTGGGCGTATGAATCTCGCCGTTCCCGCTCGCCCCGACGCAGTCCCAGCGGTACTGGTCGGCGAGGATGAAAAGAATGTTCGGGCCGCCGCCCGGAGGCGCGGTCTCTGCCTGGGCCCCGGATACGGCAGCATCCGAAAACGAGAGGACCGACACAAACGTCAACACAATAACGAGACCGACAATTCGCACCATGTGAGGTCTCCCTTCAACTCGGAGTGAGCGGCACCGCAGTCTTCAGATCAGGTGGTCTTGCGAAACCGCCCGCCGCCCTCGTTAACCAGTTTCGTGAACCCCTTCGCCTTCAGGTTCTTGTCGCTCAGCATCGAACGGGTGGACTGGGCCGTCGAGACCGCGCACAACGAGATGACCCTCTCCACCGGGTTGCCGCACGTCGGGCACACCGCCAGCGGGTCCTCGCTCATCGCCTGCCGCACCTCGAATCGTTCGCGGCACGCTTCGCAGGCCCTGCTGCTGTCCTTCGCGCGATATTCGTACGTCGGCATCGCTGTAATCCCCGCCAGTTGTAGGAGCGGCTTGTAGCCGCAACCACCGCTACGCAATCAGCATATTATACGGTTACTGGCAAGCCGAAGCAGAACCCCGGTCGGGAGGACGATCATCGCCGTTGCCCGATCATCTCCAACGCCATCCGGGCCGTCTCCTCCGCCGCCCGCGAAGTCCCCAGCGAGGCCACCACGGATCGAAGGTCAGCCTGAATCGCGGCTCGCCGCTCGGCGTTGCCGAGGATATCGAGGGCCTCGGCCGCGATGGGCTCGGTCGAGTCATAGTAGGGCATGAACTCCGGCACCACGCGTCTTCCGGCCAGTATGTTGACCAGCGACAGGTGCGGCGTGGTGATCAGGAACCGGCCAACCAGCCGATAGCCCCACTTCGACCCGTTGTACATGACCACCATCGGCACGCCGTGGCAGGCCACCTCGAGCGTCGCCGTCCCCGAAGCACACAACGACAGGTCGGCCGCCGCAAGCGTCTCACGAAGCTGGTTCTTGGCAACTTGCCAGCGAAAAGACTCGCCCGTGAGAGCAGCGCTGATTTGACTCGCGGCCGCATCCCCGGCCGCCGCGAAAACAAACGATGCCCCGCCGTGTCGCCGCGCGATCGCCCGTGCCACCTCGATCTGACCCGGTAGGACCTCCTCAATCACATGCCGCCGTGACCCCGGCAGGCACGCAATCAGCGGTTGCCCCGTCATCTTCAATCGGGCCACCACATCCTCGGCAGGAGATGCACCCGCCAACTGCTCGACCAGCGGGTGCCCGACGTATCGGGCGGCGACCCCTCGCTGTCGGAAGTACTCCTCCTCAAACGGCAGGATGCAGGCCACCCGGTCGACCCGTCGCCGGACCTTCCGGATCCGCCACGGCGCCCATGCCCACAACTGCGGGGCAATGTAATAGAGCACAGGACAGCCCGTTTTCTTCAGTCTTCTGGCCATCGGCAGGTGCAGGGCCGGAGAGTCCACGAGAATCGCCAGATCGGCCGGCCGATCGCGCAGCACGCTCGATACCCGGCCCAGCAGCCGGTACGCCTGCCCCGCCAGACGAACCGCCCCAACGAGCATCGTCGACCGGCTCGTCCAGTCCTCAAGTACTTGACAACCAGAAGCTTGCATCAGAGGACCGGCTACGCCGAAGAACGACGCGCCAGGGCACAGGCGACCGATCTCGCGGATCAGGCTGGCAGCATGGCGGTCGGCACTGGGTTCCGCGGCGGAGACGAAAAACCGGGGCCGACCGTCGCCCGCGTTCGCCATCTTGCCATCTCCAGTCGGGGTGGGCACGGGCGCTATATATCACCCCGCCCGAAAGGGGTCAAATTGCCATCAGGCCGGGGGGCTGGCGTTGAGCAGGGGGCCGAGGTAGGATAATGAGCTTCCTGTATCGCCCCTGCCGGACCTGTGAGTTCCCGGCCAAGGGGTGAGCCTGCATGCGGTGCGGCAGGTGTGGGGTTACAGCGTGGGTGGGCCATGCGCCCGACGGAGTTGCGCGACGCTCCGTCGAGGTGAACCGACAAGTCGCTCATGGAGGTGTCGTTTGGCGTCAGAGTTCGTTCGCAAGCTGATTGACTCCGGGATCCATTTCGGTCATCGGACCAGTGCGTGGAATCCCAAGATGCGCCCCTATATCTTCGGGACGCGAAACCAGATCCACATCATCGACATTCGCGAGACCGTGAAGGGCATCCTGTGCGCGAAGAAGTTTCTCGCGGGTGTTGTCTCCAAGGGACAGGATGTTCTTTTTGTGGGCACCAAGCGGCAGGCCCGGCACGCCGTCATGGATGCCACTCAGCGAGCGGGCATGCACTACGTCGCTGAGCGCTGGCTGGGCGGAACGCTGACCAACTACCGCACCATCCGTTCGCGTCTGGCCCGGCTGGACGAACTCGAAACCATCGAGGCTGAGGGTATGGCTGGCAAATACAGCAAGAAAATGATCGCCACCCTCACCCGCGAAAAGCGGAAGATCAAACGAAACCTCGAGGGCATTCGCAACATGACCAAGCTGCCCGGCGCGCTGGTCATTGTCGACGTGCGGCGTGAATACATCTCCGCGCTCGAGGCTCGCAAGCTGAAGATCCCGGTCATCGGCCTTATCGACACCGACTCGGACCCGGACTTCGTCGACATCCCGATTCCGGGCAACGATGACGCGATGCGGGCGATCGAACTGGTGTGCGACGCGATGGTCGACGCCATTGAAGAGGGCAAGCGAGGACGGCCGGCGCAGGCCGAGGCCGCACCCGCCCGAGGTTCCGCTGCGACGAGGCGATCGAGCCGTGCAATGGCCCGCGCCGGCGGAGGCGAACCTGCCGCCGAAGAGAGCAGCGAGGCGGCCGGCGGGCAGGCCGTAACCGATTCCGCCGTGGCCTCGACCTGACAGAGCCCGGCCGATTCTCGTGCGGCCCGTCCCGACGGGCTGACGGAACCTTTGTTGAGCTTAACCGTGGACAGTCTGGTGGCGATTCGTTGGCCCAGGGCCCTGTGAGCCCCGACCGGCGAGAGTGCCTCCAGAAGGCAAGGAGCAATGAGAGCAAATGGCTGAGATTACCGCAGCAATGGTCAAGGGACTCCGCGAACGCAGCGGCCTGCCCATGATGGACTGCAAGAACGCGCTGCAGGAGACAAGCGGCGATGCCGAGAAAGCCCTGGAGTTGCTTCGCAAACGTGGGGCTGCCGCGGCCGAGAAGAAGGCCGGACGGGCCATGGGCGAAGGCCGCATCGGCTGCTACGTCGACCAGGCCAGAGGCGTCGCCGCCCTGGTGGAATTGCACTGCGAGACCGCCCCGGTGGGCAGGAACCCGGAGTTCATCGACTTGGCCGGCAAGGTCGCCAAACACGCGGCCCTGACCGGCAACGCCGACGCCGCCACGATCGGCGGCGAGGCGTTTGTCGACGATCCGAAACACACCGTTCAGGATCTCCTGATCGACGTGCTCAACCGCATCCGCGAAAACATGAAGATCGCCCGCGTGATCCGGGTCAAGGGCCGAGCCGCGGGTTACGTCCACCACGACGGCAAGCTGGGTGTGCTGCTCGTCGCCGAGGGCGCCGCCGGCGGCGACAGCGTGCTCAACGACGTTTGCATGCACATCGCCGCCATGGCCCCCAAGGCCCTCCGCCGCGAGGACTTGCCCGCCGACCTCGTCGAGAAAGAGAAGGAAATCACCCGCGAGCAGATCCGCGCGTCCGGCAAACCCGAGAACCTGCTCGACAAGATCCTCATTGGCAAGATGAACCGCTGGTTCAGCGAGCAGGTGCTGCTTGAACAGCCGTTCGTCAAAGACGACAAGAACACTGTCGGCAAGGTGCTCGACGAGGCCGGACTCAAGCCGGTGAGTTTCGTCCGCATCCAGGTCGGAGTGTCCTGAGAGGCCCCCCGCCCGCTGAGCTTACTATCGGGCCGCCGTGCTTCGCGGGCGGCCCGTTTCATGCGCACAGGCACCGTATGCCGCCGCCTTGTCTTGACAGGGTTGCCAGCGCCGTCTGGCAGTGCTGGCAAGGCGAACCGACGGGCCGCAAGCCTCTTGCTGGATCCCGTCCACGTCGCTGGTTGGAACAGATGGGGTACAGTTGGCGGAATGCGGCAGAAAGGCCACCCAGCCAAAACCCCTGTGTTGAATAGTACAAAAACCTAGTCGCACTCCAAATATTGACGCAGGCTATGTAAAGACACCGATCGCCGGGACCGACACAAATACCGTGACGGGCCATTTTGCAGCGCCACCGCCGCCGCGGGGCACTTGATGGTCCAAGGGGACGCCCCGGAGGTCCACGGACAGCCCGTGACGCCCCGGCGTCGCCGACGCGGTGGGCGGGCTTGAGAGCCCGGCCGGCTGATGGTCGGGGTAGGCCCGACCCGATGCTCGTTGCGCGGGGGGCCCGGGGGGTTGGCAGGGCGGACGGATCTCACGCCGGCAAGTTTTCGTGACAGGCCCGCTCTGCTCCTTGCCACCGGGACACCTGGATGACTCGGCTTTCCCGTCTTATGGCGCTGACGTGGATGCCGAGATCGACAAGGTACCAACTCAACACTGCGGCATACCAGGATCAGGCTTGGCCGGCGATGACTGCGTGCAGGGAGTCTTGGACGGATGCGAAAGTCGACACAAGACGTTGCTGACAGACGAGACTCGACCCGGATGGTGCGCGCCGGAGTCGATTCGGTGTAGTGTCGGAGAGCCCGGTAAGAATCGCTCAATGAGGTGGCCGCGGGACCATCATTCGCGGCCGGTTTGAAGCCGGCCATTTCAAGAGGGCAAGATCGATGAAGGTGAGAACGAAAATCGTATCGTTGGGTGGCGCGGGCGTTTTTCTCATGGCCCTGGTGCTCGTGGTTCTCGTACTCGTCCAGAAGGGACGCCTCCGAAGCCAGTTGATCGAGGAACTGGACCGCCAGGCTCGGACTGAGTGCGCGGCCGTCGCGGGAGGTGTGCACCAGATGCTGCGGGCACAACAGGAAAGCCTGGAACTCAAGCTGCAGAGCGACCTGAGCGTGGCCAGAAACGTCCTCGAACGCACGGGAGAGGTCTCGTTCGCTCCCGAGAAGGTCTCCTGGGACGCCGTTGATCAATCCACCAGGCAGACGACGAAAATCGAGCTTCCCAGGATGATGGTCGGCAAGGACTGGCTGGGCCAGAACAGCGATGTCAATCAGCCCTCGCCGGTGGTCGACCAGGTGAAATCGCTCGTCGGCGGCGCCTGCACCATTTTCCAGCGGATGAACGAAGCCGGCGACATGCTGCGATCCTGCACCAACGTGCAGGGGACCGACGGCAAGCGGGCGATCGGCACGTATATCCCCGCTGTCAACCCCGACGGCAAACCCAACCCCGTGATCGCCACCGTGCTGGAAGGCAAGAGTTACGTCGGCCGGGCCTTCGTGGTGAACGCCTGGTACATTACGGCATATGAACCCATCTTCGATGCGAGCAAGAAAGTAGTGGGCCTGCTGTTCGTCGGTGTGCGGCAGGACGACGTCAAATCGGTCCGCGACAGCATCATGCGGACGGTCGTCGGCAAGACCGGCTACATTTACGTGCTCGGCGGGGCGGGCGACCAGAAAGGCGAGTACATCATCTCCAAGGACGGCAAACGCAACGGCGAGAACATCTGGGAGGCCAGGGATGCCGATGGCAATCTGTTCATCCAGTCGATCGTGAACAAGGCTGTCGCGACGAAGGACGGCAAGTGCGATTTCGAGCGCTATCCATGGAAGAACGAGGGCGAGGACCAGGCTCGGTACAAGCTCGCTGCCGTGACCTATTTCGAACCATGGGATTGGGTGATCGGGGCCGGAGCCTATGAAGAGGATTTCCAGGACGCCGTGGCCCGGCTGGACAACGCCCTGAACGGCCTGTTGTGGTGGACCCTGGGTGGAGCGGTAGTGATGATGGCGGCCTGCTTGTTGCTGTCCACCGTCTCGGCGAACCGGATCATTGCACCCCTGCGGCGGGCGGCCGCTGCCCTGCAGGACATCGCCCAGGGTGAAGGCGATCTGACCAGGCGACTGCAGGTTCACACGCGCGACGAGATCGGCGAGTTGGCCACGTGGTTCAATACTTTCGTGGAAAAACTGCAGCGGATCATCGGCGACATCGCGTCCAATGCCAAAACTCTCGCGGGGGCGGCCACCGAGTTGTCGGCCACGGCCAACCAGTTGGCCAGTGGCGCGGAAGAGACCACCGCTCAATCGGCCGCTGTGGCTTCCACGGCGGAAGAGATGGCCACGAGCATGAATACCATGGCCGGCTCGGCACAGGAGATGTCCGCGAATGTTCGGACCGTGGCGTCGGCCGTCGAGGAGATGACCGCGAGCATCGGCGAGGTGGCCAGAAATGCCGAGCAGGCCGCCGGCATCGCGGACAATGCCGCGACTCTCGCCAGGAAGAGCAACGAGGACATCAGCCAGTTGAGCACGGCCGCAGACGAGATCGGCAAGGTGATCACCGTGATTCAGGACATCGCCGAGCAGACCAATTTGCTGGCCCTCAACGCCACCATCGAGGCGGCCCGCGCCGGCGAGGCGGGCAAGGGTTTTGCCGTGGTGGCCACTGAGGTCAAGGAACTGGCCAAGCAGACCGCCGAAGCCACGGAGGACATCCGCAAACGGGTTGAGGGCATCCAGTCATCGACCGGCGGCGCGGTCGAGTCGATCGGCCAGATCGGTGAAGTGATCGCCAAGGTCAACGAGGTCTCCCGGACGATTGCCTCTGCCGTCGAGGAGCAGAGCATTACCACCAAGGAAATCGCCCAGAACGTGAACCAGACGTCCACGGCCGTGGAGACCGTTGCCCAGGGTGTGGCCCAGACCGCCTCGGCCAGCCAGGAGATCACCAAGACCATCTCGGGCGTGGACCAGGCAGCCAGGGAAGCCGCTCAGGGGGCGGCCCAGACCCAGACCGCCAGCCAGGAGTTGTCCAAGCTGGCCGAACAGTTGCAGGGTCTGGTAGGGCAGTTCAAGGTGTAGCGACGACGCTGGTGAGAGGGAGCAGACCGGCGGGCCACGCGACCTGATATGAGGTTGCGCGGCCCGCCGTCGTGTCCATTTCTTGACCGCCTGACCTCCAGAGCTAGAATGCCGGTACCGGGTTCCCGGCGACGTGCGCGAGCGCGTTGGGCGCCGCAAAAGGGCCCGGCGATCGGCATTGCCCCGTGAACCATTCCGGTGGAGAGAACGTGTGCTGGAAGTTCTGCGAGGAGATCCTGCCCGAGGTCTCCCGCTCCTTTGCTCTGATTATCCCGCAATGCCCGCAGCCGATCGACCGCGCCCTCTGCGTGGGTTACCTGATCTGCCGCCTGGCCGACACCGTGGAAGACGAGCCCTCACTGGCCGACGCACAGCGGGCGCAGCTCTATGACAGGCTGCTCGTTGCGGTTGACGCTCCCGACGAGCCGTCCGGCGCCGAATCCTTTCGACGTGCATGGCCCGCGGTCCCACCCGACGAGTATGGGCGCCTGGTTGAGGGAACAGCCCTGGTCATCTCCGCTTTCGCTTCCCTGCCAACGGAGATGCGAGGGCCGATCCGAACATGCGTGTACGGCATGGTGGCCGGCATGCGCCGGACACGGCCGGTCCTCCATCGCGATAACGTCGCCTTCATCTGCGGCGACATGGCCGACCTGGAGCAGTACTGCCACTATGTCGCCGGCACGGTCGGAATCATGTCCACGGCTCTGTTCGAGACCCGACTCCGGCCGCCCAGGTTCATCGCGACGGCCGAGTGGCGCGAGAACGGCCGCCGGCTGGGCCTCGGGCTGCAAATGACCAATATCATCAAGGATTGCCGCGTCGATGCACAGCGGGGGGTGAGCTTCATCCCGCCTCAGTATGTCGAGCAGGGTCTCGCGGGGTTGGTCATCAGCCGTGTTGCCGGGGGCGGGCTTTTCGCCCGATGCATCGATCATCTGGACGCGGGGCTGGGTTATACCCTGGCCGTGCCGGACGACGAGAACGGCATCCGCACGTTTCTGCTCGGCTCGCTGCTGCCGGCGATCGCAACGATCGAAGTCGCCGCTGCGGGCCAGCAGGTGCACCCCAAGATCGACCGCGCCAAGATGCAGGAAATCTTCGACTGCATCAGCCGCAACCTCAAAGACAACAGGGTCTTGCGGGCATGGTATGACAGTCACCGTCAGCGGGTTTTCGCGCTGCTTGGCCTTCCCACGTGACAACCGCGTTCGATCCCATACAATGTAGCCCGTTGCGGGATTGAGATCTTCACGTTCGTGGCGGGGAGCTTGTGTCCCGGCGCGACAACAGTCTGGAGGCATGTTCATGGCGAAAATCGGCGATTTTACACGGCGTGATTTCCTGGCCGCCTCAAGCAAGACAGCGGCCGCGATCGGCATGGGTTCGATGTTTGCGGCCCGGACCGCCCGTGCGGCCGAGCGAAAGATCGGGGCCAACGACCTGATCCGCGTCGGGGTCATCGGAGCCGGCGGACAGGGTACGCACGATTGTGCGACCGCCTGCGGAGCCGACAACGTCGTCTGCGTCGCGCTGTGCGACGTGGCCGAGTTCCGGCTGGCCGAAGCTACCAAGCGAATCACCGACGTGATGAACGGTAAGGGCCACAAGGACGTCAAGATCGATCACTACGCCGACTACCGCCAGCTCCTTGACCGCAAGGACATCGACGCGGTGCTCATCGCCACCCCGGACCACTGGCACCGCTCGCCGTTCATCGCCGCCGTCGAGGCCGGCAAGCACATTTACCAGGAGAAGCCCTTCTGCTTTACCTATGAGCAGGGGATCGAGATGGTGGCCGCCGCTCAGAAACGCCCGGACCTGACCATCCAGATCGGTACGCAGCGACGAAGCCACTCGAACAACGCCAAGGCGAAGAAACTCCTCGATGACGGCGTGATAGGCGAGGTCAAGTACATCCGGGCCAAGGATTGCCGCAACTACATCACCGGTCGCGACCCGTTCGCCCCGCGTGACGTCGCCGGCAAGATCGACTGGGACAAGTTCCAGGAGCCGTGCACGCACAAGGTCCCGTACGATCCCTGGCGATACTTCGCCTGGCGGTGGTTCTGGGATTACGCCAACGGCCTCATCACCGACGTCGGCGTACACGTGATCGACCTTGCCCATTACTACATGAACGAGCCGGTGCCCAGGAGCGCCACCTGCAACGGCGGCGTGTACGGCCTGGACTACTGGGAGACGCCGGACGTGGTCAACGCCGTTCTGGATTACGGCCAGTTCTGCCTTGTCTTTGTCAGCAACTTCACCAACGGCTTCGAAGGCGACGGGCTCACCATATTCGGAACCAAGGGGACGATCGACATCCAGGGCGCGAATGTCAAAATCTACGCCGAAGGCCAGCCGGACAAACCGATCCACGAGTTCCCGCACGAAGGCGTGAGCCACCCGCGCAACTGGGTGGACTGCATGCGGACGGGCAAGAAGCCCAACGCTCCGGTGGAACTCGGCTTCAGTTCGCTGCTGCCCTCGCACATGGGCAACATCGCTTACCGCACCGGCCAGAAGGTGGCCTGGGATCCGCAGGCCAAAAAGGTTGTCCCCTGGGAGCCGGCAGCCAGGAAAAACGCGTGACCGGGCGGTCTGAACACTTGATGGTCCCAACAACTTCAAGCAGGATTTCCCCTCTCGCGAAGCCGGAGGCTGATCGTCGGACTCGCTCGGCCCGGAATCCGTTCCGGGCCGTCGCTTCTGGCGGAATCCGTTCCGCATTCAGTGATCATGAGGATGAGAATCCTCAAGCCGAGAGGCCCCCGAACCGATTGCGGGGCCGGCGGATTTCTCCACTCGCCAAGCGGGCGGCCGATCGGCACGCCCTCTCAGGGATGGCAGCGCGCGCGGTGATGCTGGCGGCATGTCTCTTGCTTGGCGCCGCCGGCTGCTCGTCCGAGCTGCGGATCGAGTTGAACGACGACGTCCGACGGCCGGCCCGGTCGGTGTTCATCTTTCACGCCGATGGCATGGACGCGCAGCGGATGGACGAACTCCTGGCCGCCGGCCGATTGCCGAGAATACGCGAGCGGTTTGTCGAACAGGGCGTGCGCGTGCGCCATGCGGTCAGCAGCCTGCCGTCGAGCACGTATCCCAACTGCTCGTCGATCATCACCGGCCGTTTCCCCGGGCACCATGACGTCGTGGGCAACTTCTGGTTTGATCGCGAGACGTTGATCAGCCGCGACTACATGACCTATCCGACGTATCGCACGGTCAACGACCATCTGCGGGTGCCGACACTGTACGATCTGCTGAGCGATCAACTGACCGCGAGCGTCAGTCACCACACCTATCGCGGGGCCGGCATTTCGATCCCCGGTAACAAGGTTTTCTTCTGGGCATGGGCGCTTGGGGATTACACGGCCGCGGATTCCGGCGTTGAGCGGGGCTTGATGAGGCTGGCCGAGGCTGTCAATCGTGCCAAGCGATGGCCGGTGGTCATCATGACCTACTATCCGGGAGTGGACGAAATCGGCCATCGACACGGAACGGACTCCGGGCAATACGCGGCGGCGCTCGAGAACATTGACCGGATCATCGGCCGTGTCACCCAAACGTTTGAAGAGGCGGGGCTGGGGGCTTCGACCACCTACGTGCTGATGGCCGATCATGGAATGGTGCCTGGCCGCGAGGATGAGGACGCCGACATCCTCTGTTGGCTTCGGCGGCATCGCGGGATGAAGATGCGTCTAAGGCCGATGGACGAGACCCGCGATTACCGGCGACGCCTGGCGCGGATGGCCGATTTTGACTCCGTCGGGATGGTTGACGCCGGGCGAGTGGCCATGATTCATTTGCGCGGGCGATGCGGGTGGGAGGTTCGCCCAAGGCTTGACGAGGTGTTGGAGTGGCTCGACAAGAAGCCGCGGGTGTTCGAGCTTGCGGCCGTGCAGGCGGCTCTGGTCAGGGCTGGCCGTGATCGAGTTCGCGTGCTCTCGCGAGAGGGGTCGGCCACTATCGAGCGATCAGAGGTGGGCGGCACGGTCCGGTATCGGATCGCGGAAAGCGAAGGCGATCCGCTGGGATATGCCCGAGACGCCGAGGTGGCCGAATTTGTGAGGGCGGGCTGGCACGGTTCGCGTGAATGGCTGGCGGCGACGGCCCGGACGCGTTGCCCCGACTTCGTGCCCCAGGCGGTCGAGTTGTTCGACTCGCCGCGAACCGGCGACGTGGTGCTGATGGCCGCCGAGGGGTGGCTGTTCTACCGGCGGGGCGAGCACGCCGGCCACGGCTCCTGCCTGGCTCGCGATATGCGGATTCCGTTGCTTTTTGCCGGGCCGGAGTTGCCCAAAGGGGCCGAGATCGACCACGGCCGTCTGGTGGACGTCATGCCAACGATCCTCGGCCTGCTCGGCCGGGCCGATTGCATCGAGAAGGCCGGTCGCATTGACGGCATTGACCTGACGCCCGACCTTCGCGCCGCGCAGCCGCGCTAGGAGCGCCCTGGCTGTACAGCCGAGCTTCATCGCTTGCCCTGAAGGTGCTTTCCCGCGACAATGAGCCGACAGGTAGCGCGTGAGCCTGACGCAAGAGGCTTCTTCGAGGAGCGGCGACCTGGACTCCATGGCGGAGACTGTTCGGAGCCCGGGCAATCGCCTGTGTTTGGCGGAAGAAGGTTTTTGAGAGGCTCGGTGCGGTGTTCCCATCCGATCTCAGGTCGCGAATCGCTGATGTCGCATGGAGGGTCTGAGATGTCGGTGCCCCGATTCTCAAGGCAGATGCTGCTGGCGGCGATCGCGACACGTGTGCATCCGGGCCGGGTGTGCCGATGTCATCCGGCTGTCAGGCGAAGGATCTGGACCACGACAATGACGTCGATCAGAATGACTTCGGCCTGTTCCAGAGATGCCTGAGCGGCAGCGGCGTTGAGGCCGATCTGGCTTGTGCGGATTGACGAAGGAGACGGCTATGAGTCGAAGGATGACCGATGCCGAATACAGAGAGCACCTGAGAGCCGCCGGGCCGCTGGAGATCAGGGTGATCGGCAAGAGCGGGAGGTGCAAGCATGCAGTGGGCGACACGTTCTATTACGAGACGCCGTACGTGAAGCCGGCGGGTGTGTGCAGCGCGTTGCTTTTCGTGATGGATCTGTATACGTGGCGGGCGGCGCTGGGTTTTCCATCGTGGGAAACGGACGATCGCAGCGTCTTTCGAGTCCATTGTCCTTCGAAGAAGGGCACGATCTGGGAACTCCGCAAGGTGGCTCAGAAGGCGCAGCCTCCAAGGCGAAAGCGATCCAGACGAGCGGCTCGCCGGCGTCGCGCGGGCAAATCATAGGGTTTATTCCGGCGCGCTGTCCGATTCCACATCTCAAATTGACAAATCTCAGATCGTGGAGACTGGTCCGCGCTGATCGATCGTCATCTTCCGTGCGGGAATGCGGAAATCATTTCGCGAGATCTGTTGTGGATCCCTCCCGGCTGCATAAATGCGGGCCGCAAACCCACGCCGCAACGTTCCGGATCGAGCGGCACACGAATGGGGTGAGGGGCGGTTGGACTCCTCCTGAACCCTGAACCCTGAACCCTGAACCCTGAACCCTGAACCCCAAACCCTCACTTGCCAGGCTTCATTCACAACCGCCGATGCATGCCGCCGCCCCGGCCTGGGGATCAAAGAAGCTCGTGATGAGACTGTAGAAATACGAGCGGTTGTAGGCCGCATAGCCGATGTGCCCGCCGCCGCGGAGGACAAGCGCGGCGACCTTGGGGTTGGCGGTTTGAGCAACCAGGTCGGCCGTGTCCTGCACCGACAGAAACGGGTCGTTCACCGAGCTGACGATCAGCACCGGCACGCGGGCATATTCGAGCTTGTCCCCGTCCGGCAGGCCTCGGTAAGGCAGAAACCGCAGGAAGCACCAGGCCCCGTGCACCGGCGTCGCCGGGGTGAACAGCGAGTGGGCGAACTCACAGTTGATCAGCCGCCGCAGATTGCCGCTGGCCTCGGGGTAGCCCTTGCGGATCATCCGGTCGCGCACGAACTGCTGGAAGAAGTACATCGGCGGCTCGACAAGCATGTCGTGCGGGTGGTCGGCGTTGTCGATGAGGTTTTCCCACCGCAGTACAGGCGCGAATGCCATCACCCCGGCGGTGTAATGCCTCCGCGGCGATGGCGGATCGAGGAACCGCCCGATGCTCTCGGTGATGCTCGGGTCGTCCGGCCGCCGGCCGTCGTACCAGGCGACCTGCATGGCCAGATTGCCCCCCCAACAGAAGCTGAGCATGCCCGTCCGGCGGATCTGCGGGTAGGTGTCCTCCAGCCACTCCGAGACCTTCATCATGTCCTGGGTCTCGATGACCCCGAAGTTGTAGTAAACGTCGGGGTACCGCAGCTCGGTGTGGCCGTGGCCGCGAAGCTCAATGGCCAGTACGTGGAAACCCGCCCGGCGCAGCGAATGCGCCAGATACTCCGTTCGAGAGACCGCGTTGTCGCCCAGAAAGCCCGGCACCAGCACGATGCAGTCGGCGTCGCGCACGCGCCCATCCTGCTCGGCCAAACCGATCCACCCGCTGAGTTCCAGGTCCTCGGCCACCGGAATCCAGACCTGTCGGAACCCCGGCCACGGCTTGAGCGGCCTGGTGATCGGCGGCGCCCGGCTGGCGGTCTGAGCGGTGTGGAGCAGCCCGTACCAGTTCTTGGAGAGGATGTTGAGCGTGTCGGGACTGCGATCGAAGAATCCGTAGACGTCGCGCGGACGGCCGTCGGCATCGACCATATCGTCGGTCAGCAGCACTCGCCGGCCGCGCTCCGTGAGCAGATGCTCGATCTGGCGGTGCGTGCGGACAAGCCATTTCCGCGTCGAGCCCTCCATGTCGCTTCTCTCGTCGCGCGTCGGAACACCTGCAACAACGTGATCCTGCGGCCGCATCGGCCAGGGTTTCTCGTCGAAACCACATGCAGTGACGCTGAGCAGCACACCGCACGCCATCCACGAGCGGGATCGCCGGCCACACATGACGGCTCGCACTGAAGACGGTAGACTACCGCCCTTTGGCTTCCGGGAATCGCAGGGGGTTGTCTGGTTCATGTATTCGCGGCGGTACGTCATTCTGCTTCTCTTGCTCCTGATCGGGGCCACAGCCGCTGCTCACGGCAAGTCCCTGTGGGACGGCTGGTTCCTCGATGATCACTGGCATCGCCGCCAGTACGCCGACAACCAGTGGTCCCTGGGGGCTCTTTTGCATGCGACGACCATCAAACCCGACCGCTTCATGGATGCATGGTGGCAGCAGAAACCCATCCAATGGCAATACGTCCGCCCCGTGTCCGTCCTTGCCGCGAAGGTCGTATACCAGCTTAGCGGGGGCAGCGTCAAGGCGCTGCACGGGTTGAGTCTCCTGCTCCATCTGGCCAACGCGCTGATGGTTCATCACCTGTGCCTCCGCCTGACTCGCAGCCGATTCTGGTCGATCTGGGGCGCCCTTCTTTTCGTGGTCTATTCACACAGCGTCTATGCCGTTGCCTGGTTGGCGGCTCAGAACACCGTACTGCAGACGTCCCTGACCCTCGCAGCCTTGTTGTGTTACATCCGGGCGTCCGGCCTCGAGCTGTGTGCGGCGCCGCTGGCCGATCACGGCTCGCCCGGCAGCGGAGGCTCTTCACCGCCAAAGTCGCAATTGCACGGGTCCCAAGGGGCTTTCGGGTGGCCCTGGTTTGTCGCCGCTCTTGTCCTGTACATCCTGGCCCTGGGCAGCCGCGAGAATGCGATTGTCTTCCCGGCGATCGCGGCGGCCTTCGATCTGGCCTTCGGGGGTCGACAGCACCTTCGAGCACGGGTGCCCGGGCTCCTGATGCTGGCGGGCGTTGCCGTTGCGTTTGCCGTCTGGCGATTGCTGCTCGACTACGAGCCGATGCCCGACTTCTACCTCCGCCGCCCCGATGGACCCGGCTACATCCTCTGGTGGCTCGTGAAGCTGATGCATTACCTGACCGCTACCGTCTGGCTCTCGCCTATGACCGTCGGCCCGACCGGCAGGTACAACCCTGTTTCCGAGGTGCCTGGCGACTGCCTGTTGATGCTCGCGATCCTGCTTGTCCTGGGGACCGGCTATTACCAGGCCTGCCGGCGCGCTCGTGGCTGGTGGATCTGGCCTTTGTGGATGCTGCTCGCCCTGTTGCCGGTGGTGCCGATCATGGCCACACCGCATTCGGGTTACATGCCGGGGGTCGCGTTTGCGATCGCAATGGTGCTGGGCGCGGCGCTTCACGATCGCCTGGCGCCCATCGGCATCGGCAAGTGGAGCCGGCCGGTCGCGATCTGGTTTCTCATCGCGACGACCATCTACATGCCCATCTACCGTAGGATGTGGCGTTCCGTGCTGGCGGCGGAGCGATGGACCGTCGAGGAGATCACCTCGAACACCCGGCCGGATGAGGCCGCCGACGTCTTCCTGATCAACCTTCCGTTCGTGAACATCTATGCCCGCTATCACCTCCAGGAACGCTGGGCCGGCGACCGCGACAGCGAACTGGCCCGCACGGCCCCCGATCTGAAATGTCACGTGCTGACCTACGCTGACAACGTGCTGAGGATGGAGCAATCCTGCCGGTTGGAGCAGACCGACGCCTACAGCTTCTCCTTGTCCTGTGGAGGCCGAGGTTACTTCTCAGGGGCCCTGGGTCGGTTCCTCGTTGAGGGAATGGGCTCGGGCCGACAGTTCCCGGCTGGCCAGGAATTCCATCACCGGCAGGGCGATAGGGCCCTTTTTGACGTCCGCATCGTTCGAGCTGATGATCAGGGCGTCCAGGAGTTGGCATTCAGATTCCATGAACCACTGGCGAGTCGCCGATATTTGTTCTACATTGGCACCTTCGAGCGGACGGGTATCCGTCTGCGATTCTGGGGCCCTGAAGGGCCGCCTGCGGTGCCTGCCTTGCAGACCGTCGCCGTCGATGACGCGTACGTGAGGCAGGCCTCGGAGGACCTGCAGGCCGGGCACGCCGGGGCGGCTGAGAAGCTGTTTGCGGCCATGAGCGTCGGCGATTCTGCTGTCCGAGAGGCGGCATGGCGGAGCTTCCGCGAGGTTGCCGGACCCGTTGCCTGCGGATCGGCGGCGCCCACCCAGGACCTGCTGGCCGGTAATATGCCCGGCGCCCCGGATCTGGCGCGGATTCGGGACTGGTGGCTACAGGCGGTGGATGATCGCCTTGTCCGGCAACTCTGGCTGGACAGGGACAGGTCCTGCAGGTTGTGGCGCGATCGAGACGGGCTATTCCGTATCCGAACGATTGCCGCTAAGATCATTCGGACCGACCTGTATCTTACAGGTCCTCTTTACCCAGGTCCGAAGTGACTATTGGCGTGCGGATTGACTTGTGGTAAGGTGATCCAACCACCCTACCGGCGCGGATCAGGGTGATCAACGAGTTTAAGAGTGCACGGTGCATGAGGATAAGTCGACCCGAAACCACACTATTCACTGGTGCGACCGGCTTCCTGGGCCACTATATCTTGAGGGACCTTCTGCGCAAGGGGGAGCGGATCGTCGCGCTCATCAGACAGCCCTTTGACGACAACCGGGCCAAGCTGGACGCCATGCTGCGCGACATCGGCCTGGAAATGGGGCGTTATATTGCGGGCGACCGTCTGATCCTCGTGCCGGGTTCCCTGCCCGACGATCTCCCCGAGCCGGACTGGGGACGGACGGACGCCATCCTGAACTGCGCCGCCAGCCTCAGCTTGTTCTCAAACGGCAATGGCGAGCCCTTTGCGACCAACACCAAGGGGACCGAAGCTCTGGCTGACTGGGCCATCCATCACGATGTGATTCGGATGTACGCCGTCAGCACCGCCTACACCTGCGGGTGGTTGAACGGCCCGATCCCCGAGCGGTTCCACTCGCCCGCGCCGGATTTCCAGACGGATTACGAACGAAGCAAGTGGCAGGCCGAAGCCATTCTTGAGGAGTGGTCCTCCTGGATCGGCCACTCGCTGACCGTCTTCCGCCCCAGTTTCCTCGTGGGCGACTCGACAACCGGTCACACGACGCAGTTTGCCGGTTTCTACCAGTTCGCGCGGCTCGTGGGCGCGCTGAAGACGCGATTCGCCTCGCGCAACAACGGGACAAAGACGTACATTCCGCTGCGAATCCCCGGGCGGCCCGAGGACCAGCAGAACATCGTGCCGGTGGACTTCGTTTCAAGGATGGTGGCGGAAGTGGTCACCCGGCCCGAGTTCCACGGTCGCATCTACCATCTGACCAATCCCGAGCCGCCGACCAACGACATGATGAAGCAATGCTACGAGGAGTATTTCGGCCTCCACGGCGGCTCGTTCGCCGATCCGCAGGAGGTCGTCGGCAAGTGCAACACGGCCGAGTCTCTTCTCTGGGACCAGTACCACCTCATCACCCCGCGCGTGGTCCACACTCCGCAGTTCGCCATGGATAACACGAGAGAGGTCATGGATCGGGCGGGTGTGCAGTTCCCGTCGCTCCAACCGGAGCGGATCTTTATGCTGTTCGACTACGCCGCTCAGAAAGGCTGGGGCCGCGGAACGAACGGCTTTCACCACTGATCACGGGCCCGCCGATACGCCGCCAGGTGCGTTGCATCGCCGCTAGGCGGGGCTATAATGCCGCGCTCCATGCAGGCGCGCGCTGCCCTCGTGGTTGTTGCGAGGCATTCAGACGACTCTCAGAGGAGGTCCGGCACTCATGCGTGAATTCTTCCCGAAAATCAGCCGTATCGAATACAAAGGGCCCAAGTCCAGGGATCCGCTCTCGTTCAAGCACTACAACCCCGAGGAAAAGGTGCTGGGCAAGACCATGGCCGAGCACTTTCGCTTCTCGGTCTGCTATTGGCACACATTCAAGGCGACCGGCAGCGACACTTTCGGCGGCCCGACCTTTATCCGCGAGTACAACAAGAGCAGCGACCCGATGCAGGTTGCGGAAATGACTCTCCAGGCCGCGTTCGAGTTCTACACCAAGCTCGGCGTCAGCTTCTGGTGCTTCCACGACCGCGACATCGCCCCCGAGGGCCGCAACCTCAGCCAGACCAACGCCAACCTCGACAAGATCGTCGCCATGGCCAGGAAAATGCAGCGCAACACAGGCGTCAGGTGCCTGTGGGGCACGGCCAACCTGTTCTCCAATCGCCGGTACCTCGCCGGAGCGGCGACCAACCCTTCGCCGGAGGTGTTCGCATATGCGGCCGCCCAAGTGAAGAAGGCCCTGGAGGTCACCAAGGAGCTCGGCGGCGCCGGCTACGTGTTCTGGGGCGGGCGCGAGGGCTACGAGACGCTGCTCAACACCGATATGAAACGCGAGTTGGACCACCTGGGCCAGTTCCTGCACATGGCTGTGGACTACAAGAAGAAGATCGGCTTCCGCGGGCAGTTCTACATCGAGCCTAAGCCCAAGGAGCCGACCAAGCACCAGTACGATTCGGATGCGGGGGCCTGCTACGCGTTCCTCCAGAAGTATGACCTGGTCGACCACTTCAAGCTCAACGTCGAGGCCAACCACGCCACGCTCGCCGGCCACACGTTCCACCATGAGCTCGAGTTCGCGGCCGCCAACGGGATCTTAGGCTCGATCGACGCTAACCGCGGCGACCTGCTGCTCGGCTGGGACACCGACCAGTTCCCGACCGATCTCTATGACACCACCCTGGCGATGTACGTCCTGCTGTGTTACGGCGGATTCAAAACCGGCGGCCTCAACTTCGATGCTCACATCCGACGGCAGTCGATCGATCCGGAGGATCTGTTCCATGCGCACATTGGCGGCATGGATGCCTTCGCCCGCGGGCTGAAGATCGCGGCGAACCTGCTGAAGGACAAAGCCCTGTCGAGGTTCATCGCCGCTCGCTACAAGGGCTGGGACGGCGCCTTCGGCCGCAAGATCGAGAAGGGGCAGATGGACTTCACCAGACTCGAAAAGCACGCCCTCGCCGGCGGCGAGCCCAAGGTCCAGTCCGGCCGCCAGGAACTGATCGAGAACGTGTTGAACGAGTACATCAAATAGGCTGTTCGACCGTCTGACTGCCAGGCTGTCTCAAAACAGGGGCGGGGCATTCTGCTCGGGCGGGCCCTTCGGGACCGTCGTGACCCCGTATAATGGCCGCGTGACGATGGATCCAGGCTGCGACTCTCCGCGGATCGGACCGGCAAGGCAAGGCCGGTCGCTGAGGGCAGTGATCGGGCTGGGCAACGTCTACCGGCGGATGCTGGCCGTTGCCTTGGTGCTCGCCGGTCCGAGGGTCGCCTATCGCATCACCGGACGACTGGCCCGCGTCCTTTACCGTTCGCTGGAGCCGGTCAGGGCACGCAGCGAGGCACAATGCCGGGCCGCTCTCGCCGGGCAAGTCGCAGACGAGGACATTCCCCGCATCGCCGAGGCGGCCTTCATCCATCGCATCTGGAACCTGACCGATCTGATGCTCGCCGATCGGTTTCTTCATCGCAACACATATCATCGTTACGGCGGCGCGATTCCCGAGCCGCATCTCGAAACGCTGCTGAAGGCGCAGGCAGGCCGGCATCCGGTCATTCTCGTGACGGCATACTACGGGCCGTTCGATCTGCTGCCGGTCTTCCTGGGCTGCAACGGCATCCGGGTGGGCGTGGTCTACCGGCCGCACCCGAACGCAGCCTTCGACGCCTATCGCCGTCGGATTCGGGGACGCGGCGGCTGCGAACTGATCCCGCTGGAGCAGGCCAGCGGCCGGATCGCCCGACTGTTGGAGGAGGGCGGCACGGTTGCGATCGTGGCCGATCACCATGCCGAGCGGCGCGGCCTGCCGGTGACTTTCCTGGGAATGCCGACCATGGCCTTGCGATCGGTGGGCCTGCTCGCCCAGCATTACCGGGCCGCCGTGGCCGTCGCGGGAATCCGGCGCGTCGGCCAGGCGTTCCGTTTTGAGATCCTCGTGTCCACGATTCTCCAGCCCAACGACTGGGCGACGGCCGGTGACCCGGTTGCGTATATCACGGAGCGCTACTTGACCGCCCTGGAACGGATCATTCTTGCGGACCCGGCGCAGTATCTTTGGAGCTATGCCCGCTGGGGCGAGGATGCGGCCCGTCAGCTCACCGAAAACGGGGATCTCATCCGATCCGACGGCTCATCCGCGGGAGACGCCCGTGCAGGATCGGGTTGAACAGCCAAGGTCGGCCGCCGGGCAGACCCTGCGCTGCCGCGCCTGCAAGCTCGCGGGGTATCGCGGAGCGTGCCGGACGGTTCAGCTCGATGAGCTGGCGGCGTCAATAATCGCCCAGATGAGCGAGATCGAAGACCACACGATGTCGCCCGTGTCTTCAGCAGCGGCCTTCTCCGCCAACGGGACGCCGAGAAGAAATGCCGCAAGGCCGGCAACCCAGAGATTCTTCTTTGACCTCATGCCAGACTCCTTTCGCGACTCAATGACCACGCCATGCTCCTTGGCGTGGATACGCTCTCATCATCAGAGAGACCACGTCCGCCGGGTCCAGACCTTGGAGACGTGGTGAACCTGCCCGGACACTATGATTCAAAATGCCCCGCCTGTCAAAACCCTTGATCCGCGTGGGCGGGTGGCCTCTGGCGGGCCTTGATGTTATCAAGGGAGACCAGAGCACAGCCCAGCCGCGAGTTGGGTTGGACGCGGCGATAGGGCCTCGCGAAAGGAATGAGACCGGCTCGCGACGCAAGCGGAGGTTTTCAACCACGTCGAACGCATAGGAGCCGAGAGATGGGAAGCTGTGGCTTGTTAGCAGCCGGTCTGACTGCCGCCCTTTTTCATGGAGCCGCACCCGAGAGCATCGTTCTTCGCAACCAGCACCTGACGGTGACGATTCAGAATACTGATGCGCCTGGCAGCCTCCAGGCAGTCGAATGCCGGGAGGCGGGTGCAACCTATCGCTTTGAGAATGACCTTCCGTTCTCGCTGTACGACGTGCCGGCCGAAGCAATACACGATCCGAAGCTGCCGGTGGAGTTCGCGACCCAGAGCGAGTTCAGGCCGGACGGGGTAGACCTCTCAGGCGACAACACGCGTGCCGTTTTCCGCTTCCGGCATCCGCTCGTACAGGTCGAAATCAACTACCAGCTCGATGTCCAGGCCCCCGCTTTGCGGAAGACGATTGTCTGCAGGGCGAAGGACAAGGCCGCGTACGTGGCGGGCGTCAGGCAATGGAGCCTGAGTCCGGTCAATATCCCGCTGGCCTGGCCAAAGAGCGGGACCTTTGGGCAGCCGGCTGTCCTGCTCGCTGAGAAGGGCGGGTGCATCCTCACCCTCGAATGGCCCAGGGCGGAGGTGATCGCCGACGAGGGCGAGATCACCGTGGGCTACCGTCCGGGCTACCAGTTGGCTCCCGGTCAATCGCGGGAGGTCGCCGCGGGATCGATCGTTTGCTTCAACCACACGTTCGAGAAAGAACCCCTGGATGCCGCGCGCCACGCATTCTTCGATCACATGGTCACGCGGGTGAAACCCAAGGTGCCCTGTCCGATCAAGTTCACCACCTGGGGGCCGTGGCTCGGCCAGGCTCGGGCGGATCGCATCCTCGATGTCATGGACGATCTGGCTTACGTCGGGACAAACATCTTCCACTTCGACGCAGGCTGGCAATGGCCGGACCATCCCTACAGCCAGAGACTGCCCGAGCTCCGCGACGCCGACCCCGAGACGTGGGATCGGGGAATAACCCAGCCCGAGCGTCTGCCGGACGGACTGCTTCCCCTCCTCAGAGCGGCCAACCAGCAAGGGATGTCCTTGTCACTCTGGTTCGACGCCTGTGGACACGTATTCGTGCGCGAGACGGACAAGTGGGCGGTACGCAACGAAAAAGGCGAGCCGGTCGATGGTCGGAGTTGGGAGGGACGCACGAAGACGGGGCCGATACAGTCCCTGGCCGGCGAGTACGGTGGTCGCCTGCGGGCTTTTGTGCTGGAAGCCCTGGATCGCTACAAGCTCGGCGGCGTGATGTTCGATAACAACCACTTCCAGGCCGATCATGCCACGGATCACAATTGCCTGGCCAACGGCTGGGACAGCGTCGACGTCCAACTCCGGCGGATCATGGACATCCTCGATGAATGTGATCGCCGCCATCCCAACATCTACCGCTTCTTCTGTAACGCCGCTTCCTGGCCTTGGGCCTTGCAGCACGCCACCCACATCCATGCGGGCGACCCGGGTACTGCCTCGGCGATGACGAAGGCGCTTCAGACCGACTGCCCGGCGAGGGCGCTGGCTTACGAACGACGGCTGGCGTGGGAGAGGCATTACCGCAACTTCGTCCCGCCCTGGGGCATCAAGGGCGACATTGCCGGCTGGTCGCTTCAGCAGTCGTCGCCGATTCCGGTGAACCTGACCCATACCGATCAAATCATCCCGGCCGGGGAGGGTTGGACGCAGAACATGTTCACCTGTTTCGCCACCACCTGCGTGCGCGATATCCGCTTCTCGTTCCGCCAGATGCCCGCCTTCGACCGCGACATCCTCAAGGAATGGCTGGCCTGGGACCGGGGCCGGACTCACTTCATCTTCAACTGCCGACCGCTTGGCAACATACCCCAGGACCCCAACAGCGGCATCGCCGGCTTCTCACACGTCGGCCAGGGACGCGGCGTGATCTACCTGTTCAACTGCTCGTTCGACAGAGCGGAGGCAACACTGCTGGCCGATGAAAACGCGGGTTTCCGCCCCGGCGACAAGGCCGTGAGTGCGTATGTCGTCTACCCGATGAAGGCCCCGCTGGCCGAGGGCAAGCTCTCCTACGGCCAGGCCCTGAAGGTGCCCATCGCCGGAAAAGACTGCATCGTGATCGAGGTGGGGCTCGATGCGCCCGACAAGCTGGCCGCCTATGGTGACTATGAGAAGGCCATCGCTTCAATAGAGCGATCTTTCGACACACTGTTCCAGGTCTCCGTGGATGATATCGTAGCTGCCGCACGGCGCGGCCCCGTTCGCATGGAGGTCGGCCAGACTGCGCAAGACCGTCGGCTGGCAGCCGAGGTGATCGAGACGCTCGGCGCAGCGATCGGCCGCCGGATGAGCATCGACGATTTGGCCAAGACGCCCTCAAACGAAGCCGGTTGCCGCCTGATCATCGGAACGCACGAGGGCTTGTCCAACCACCCGGACGTTGGCAAGCGGTTCAAGGAAACTCTGTACAACCGTTACCTCGATTGGGACGGCAAGCTGATATCCGCCCCCCTGGCCGCGCAGCTACCCGGCGCCAAGCCGCCGACCTTCTGCCTGGTCGCGCCACGCCCCGAGCAGCTTGCCCGCCTGGCCATCACCCTTGTCCCCAAAGTGACGGCCAAGGCGACGGCTGTGGGCACCGATGATCCCAAGCCCCAGTGGATGAGTCATTCGATGACCGTCGCAGTACCGGCTGGTCAGCCAATCCTGCGTTTCCGGCCGTTGATGAAGCTGGTCGGGGCGATCGTCATGCCCGGAGACCTCGATCTGGTCCGCTACGAGATCCATGCCGAGCGCAACAGCCGGCGAACGCTGCTGTGGCGGGAGGACATTCCGCCTTTCTGCAGTTTTCGAGACAGGGGCGGGTGGTGGGACGACCGAGTCATCTCCATTGCCGATCTCGCCGGTCAGGAGGTGACTTTCCACTTCACTGCCGCCCACATGGACGGCCGGAAGCAGGGGCCCATGGCGCAGGGCGGCTTCGATCACATTGCCTTGCTGAGCCTTGGCTCGGCAGGTGAGTGAAACATTTGTCAACGAACGGTGTCTGCTTCCAACCATTCGCCTGAACACAAGCAACGCTTCGGTGCCCGGAAGTTGCTCCGGACTTCAGGTCGTAGACTTGCGAAGCAGCCGTGATTCAGTCTCGGCGGTCCTGAACGGCGGCGGCGGCCTTATCGACGTCCGCACATCCAACGGCCAGATCCGATTCGAGTTGATCGCTCCAGAAACCACGAGCCGTGGGGTGGCTTCTCCCGGAGATGGAGCAAACCTGTCTTTTCCGGCTGTCGACGCACAGACGCGATGAAGTCAGGAACGGGAGCACAGCCAGACGACAGGCTCATTCCGTTTGTTGGATGATGTGCTATACGCGGGCGCGCTTGCTGATGCCCGACGCTTGTTGTGGCCGTCGATTCACCTCGCCGCCTCGGACAGTAAGGCAGGTACTCTATCTGCGAGAAGAAAGCGAGAGTGCTCTGCCACCTCCCGTAGAGAGGAAACGAACGCCGACTAGATTAGATATGAACGCAACCAACGGAGACGGGGGCCGAGACGAGAGTCACAAACCCGTCTCGATGTCCTCAATGAGTTCCACATCGTCCTCCTGCAGGACATCAGGGGCGCTCGTTGAACAGAGATCCTCGGAAACGATGCGTTCTGCTTGGGGTTCGGACGTCGTCACAAATCGCTTGGGAAGCAAAGAAGGTCCAGACAACCACTCGTCGGTTTGAGGTACCAAGATACAACACCCGATCAAATTGCTCTGTGCCATGGCACTTGTCCCCAAGATAATGTAGCACCTTCGCGATCGGTTTTCAAGTCGACTCACTTGTTATCGTCTATTCAGTCTCCCATCCTTGACCAACGTTGATCATGGTCACGGCCGTACTCCCATTTGCCTGCTTCTGGCCCGATAACTGGTACTTGAGGGTGAAGACATCGGTTCGATTCACGCTCTCGACGAAGACGAGCTTTACCTTTGATTGGCCGGTCAACGCCGTGGCGCCTGGCTGAAGCGACGGGTTCTGCGCGGTAAACTCAGTGCTGGCGTTAAAAGGTACTTCCATGTTTATTTCAGACTCGTATTGTAGGTATAAGTCCCAGATCGCCTGCTCAAGGGTTTTTGAGGGGTACTCGACGGTGTGAAGCCCAAGCTGTTCTTTAGCTTCGCGTCTGTTGATTGGATGGCCGTGGTAGAAAAGCTTCGATGTCAGATTGTCCACGATTTCCTCGATACGGTGATCCTCCGTACCCGCGTCCATGTGCGTCGACAGGAGCTTCTTCGCCATCATTCGGGACTGGGAAATCGATCTCTTGATATTCCCAAGGGCAAGGGGATGCACCTGATCAGCCAACCTGACGAACGCCTGGATCAATTCGTCCTCATGTTGGATTCCTGCATCCTCCTTAACAAGGGCGATATAGGCGGTTACGTCCTCAACGCTTATACCGAGGCGTTTCTGGGGATTTGAGGGATCGGGCGGGTTGAATGGGTTCGCAACGGTCGGGTCCGTGGGCCCCAACATCGCCATGGGGTGCATTACAATGCTATCGGCTCCGAGCGCCGCAAGTGTGGCCGCACTGAAGGCTCTGAATGGAACCAGTACGCTGAAGCGGTCCGCGTACTCTCTTATCAGGGTCACTAGTCGCCAGGGTACGGTGCCATCGCCACCATTGCTGTGAAGGAACAGATCGATATTCAGTTTGCCAACCTTGGGTTGCTTGGATGCCGCCAGGTGATCGTAGATCCTGCGGACGGAGTCCATCGCCATCTGGACCTCCAATCCGGGCCGCGTGCTCGTGATGTAGGTGATCAGATGAGTCCCGCGAGCCTTCTGGATCTGGCGGATCAGTCTGACTCGATCTTGTTTGGACATTGGTGCCTCACAGGATGAACCATTTGTGGGGCCATGCTACCTTCTCAGTCCTAATCTGGCAAGGAATCGCCGCAGAGACTTCGAGGTAGCGAGGAACCGTCAGGGTCGCGATGTTGCGTTAATCACGCCAGCAGCGGGACAAGACCACCGGTACGCCCAACCGAGCACGATTAATGGAGTCGGCAACCGGCCGGACTGTCGCGGAACTCGTTGGGCCCCAATCGCCAGCTATCGGGTGCGTGGGTACGAAGAAAAATGCTGGGCCGTACAAAGCCCGAACGGGTGCCTCTCTTGTGTGTGCGGGCCTGGTGTTGAGCCGAAAAACCAGCAACGGTACACCGCAAGCCAGCGAGCGACCCGGCAGGCCAGCATCTCAGGAGTTGTCTGGGGGCCACCCTAGTAAATCCCTAACCACCACGGCCAGATCGAGAACGGCCTTCTCGCCGTCACCCTGGAACGAAGAGCCGTGCATCACCGCCAGCGTCCGCGGCTTCAAGCCGGCCACCCGTCGAAGGGTGCTGTCGGTGTACGGTGTGTAGGGTATGTCTTTAGCCATCGGCCCTACCAGGTTGCCGCGGATGGCGTCTTCTGCACGGCCGACAATGTCGGCACCGGTCAGAGGCTCGGGATCCCCCGGGTGGAAGAAGAGATCCGAGCACAGAAGCGTCTGCTCCGTCTCGTCGAAGAACAGGCCCGCGTCCCAGGCGTGCGGCACCTGCGGGGTAGCCAGAAAACGGAGCCGATGCCGGCCGGTCTGGAGCACCTCGCCATCGGCCAACGGACGCGGAGCCCGGTCCGCAAAATCGTTGACCATCACCTTGGCACCCACAAAGCTGCACACCGCCTGCGCCCTCGGTGAACCGGCCAGCCATTGGTTCAGAGCACCGCACTCATCAGACTCAAAGTGGCTGAACGCGACCCAGCGAAGTGTGGCCGGATCGACGACGGAGGCTACAGCATCGCGCGTGATCTGAAACATCCTCTTGAAGCCCGTGTGCCAAAGGAGCGGCTCGTCATCGTTGATGAGGAATTGGTTGAACTGAATCCGATAGTCCGGATGGAAGGTCGATATCCGATAGGTGTTCCGGGCGATCTCAGTCACTTTGCTCTGCATGACGGTGCTCCCTTTCACAACATCGCCACCTGACCAGGAGTGTAGACACCTTCTCAACGCCGGCCCACCGGCGATGCGGAACCTTGGCCGGCCCGGGATCAGGATGGCATCGCGAAAATCGAGCTCCGGACGCCCCGGCTGCGGAATTTGGGCCAATCCTGCCGATCTAACACTACTGGCTGGAGGCAACGGCGGTCCCAGGTTCCACAAGAGCCTGGACCATGTGATTTTTGCGCTCGACATACGCCCATGGGTGTAACAAATGCGGCCGGACCGGGTGTGGGGTCCCGGCGGCAGTCACGCAAGAGCATTACAGCTGCGGAAAGGAGACCGCCATGAAACGTCTTGCCTGTCTCGCTCTGTTGGTGTCGGTCTGGCCGCTCGTGGGGGCGTGCGATGTCATGACGCTGCTCCGGGGCAACGCAACCATCGTCCAACTGGTCAACACCGGCCTCTACCCGGTCAACGTCGAGCTCCGCATCAGCGGAAACCAGTACGAGCTTCAGGTCGTCCTCGAGGAGTTCGGCGACGAGCTCAACTACACCGTCGGTCCGGGCGAGTCCATGACCTTCTACAAACCCTGCGACGACCTGCAGGCCATCATGATCCCAAAGGCCGAAATGAATATTGCCGGAGAGATCGGCCCCAGCAATAACACCGACATACTCCGGGACGGCGACGACTTCGGCTGCGGCGACATCATCATCTACACCTTCAGCCACCCCATACCGCCTGTCTCGATGGAAATATCGAGTGAAATCCTGGGATGAAGGGCCTCTTGGGGACGGAGGGCATCCCGCAGTATAGCTGTGAGGGTTTCTGATTCCATCTGACATTTGAAGTACACCCTGGTGAATCCCACCTCTGCGCTGAATATGGCAAGAAAGTGGTTGACGCGGTGAGATGGTGCCGTATAATGGCACCCGAAGGCAACGGCCGCGCAGCGGGCCTTTCTGGCGGCTGTTCAGGGAGAAGACCAGTAGTGCGGTGCTGAGTTGAGACGCCGCTGCTCCTCAACAGCAGCACCGACACCAGGGAGAGAGAGGAGGAGACGATACCGTCCCTGCTTACCGCCGGCCTGCTCATCGCGCTGCGCAGACAGCGACGGCCAGTGGTGATTCTTGACCACCGGGCCAGGCGAACGTAGCCTCTGGCCCATGTCTCTCGCGCAATAGCGGTTGACTCCGGTCGTGGGACGCAGCGAGTTGAGCGTGGCTCGCCTCCCGTGGGCCGAATTCTTCTTGCGTGCCGGGGTTGATGGTCCCATGGCGCAAAACGGCGAGGATTCCCGAGCGAACGCGGCAGGAGGCCCCCCGACCCGCACTCGCTGGTGGGTCATTGTCTTTGCGGTCACCCTGGCCATCGTGACCTACATTGATCGCGTCTGCATTGCCCAGGCGGCGCCGCTCATCCGGAAGGACCTCGGTCTCAACGAGGTTCAAATGGGTTTGGCCTTCGCCGTGTTCTTCTGGACATACGCCCTGTTCGAGGTTCCCGGCGGGTGGATGGGAGATCGCTGGGGCGCCCGCAAGGTTCTGATGCGAGTCGTGGTCTGGTGGTCGTTTTTCACCGCGGCCACGGGTTTGGCGTGGAATCTGGTCTCGTTGGTCACAGCTCGTGCCCTGTTCGGCGCTGGTGAGGCCGGTTGCTTCCCGAACGTGACCAAGGCGTTCGCAACCTGGCTGCCGCGAGGCGAGCGGGTCGGTGCTCAAGGATTCATGTGGCTCAGCGCCCGCTGGGGTGGGGCCTTTACCCCTTTGCTCGTGATGCTGGTGCTCAATTACCTTTCCTGGCGGCAGGCCTTCGGGGCCTTTGGACTGTTGGGCGTCGTCTGGGCCGTCTTCTTCTACCGCTGGTACCGAGACAACCCGCGCGACAATCCCCACGTCAATGCCGCCGAGCTGGCCCTGATCCCGCCGGTCTCCGAAACCACATCCACGCATGACCCCGTGCCCTGGCGAGAACTCCTTGCATCGAGGACGGTATGGCTCTTGTGCGCCCAATACGCCTGCCTGAGCTACGGCTGGACGTTCTACATCACCTGGCTGCCGACGTACCTCAGAGAGGCTCGCGGTCTGCAACTTGGGGCCGGCGCCCTGCTGGCGGGGATACCGCTTCTGTTTGGCGGCGTGGGCTCGCTGTGCAGCGGCTTCCTCGGGGGCTACTTCGAGAGAAAAGGCGGCAATGTCCGAAGGATCCGCCGCCTCATGGCCTGCGTGGGCTGCGTCGGCGCCGCCGGCTGCACGGCGGTGTCAGTCGGCATCCACAGCCCGCTCACCGCCATGATCGTGATGGGCCTGGCCAGCTTCTCTATGGACCTCGCGGTTCCGCCAAGTTGGGCGGTGTGCATGGACGTCGGCGGAAGAGCCTGCGGCACGCTCTCTGGCGGCATGAACATGATGGGCAACCTGGCCGGCAGCCTCGGCCCCCTCGCCACCGGTTTCCTGCTGGCATGGACGGACCACAACTGGGACGTCGTACTTTACACATTCGCCGCCGCGTACTTCCTGGGGACGTTCTGCTGGCTGTTCCTCGACCCGGTAACTCCCCTCCTCAAGTTGACGCCTGCCAGAGGCTTCAAAGTGATGCCCGTCCGCGACGGGGGACGCGGCTGATCGGACCGCCCGCGACGATGCGGAGACAACTCAGAGCTTGCCCTGGTCGGTCCGAATAAATCGGGTGCCACTGGCGGCTTGCCCGCCAGTGCTCGGGCACACGAGCTGCCCGTCGCACCCAACTGGGACAGGTTCTCAGGTGACTTCAGGCTCGTTGCCGGCTCCGCAAATGCCGATCGCGGCTTTCGCATCGTCACCACGCCGGCGAATCGGGAGCACACGCAGATAGGTCAGCACCCGCCACACCCACTCCAGCGGGCCATACTGGAAGTACCTCAACCAGATCACGCTGAACAGGGTGAGGAACGCCATGACGCCCAGGGCAATCAACTCCGCTTGAGGCAGGCTCACACGGCCAATCAGCCCTAGTCCGTACCCATAGAAGACCAGACCGAACAGAAAGGATGTGCCAATGTAGTTGGTCAGACTCATCCGACCGACTGCGACCAGAGGCTGAAGGCGACGCTGCCAGGTCGGACGCTGATACAGCAGGTACATGATCCCCATGTATCCCAGCGTCATTCCGAGGCTGCCGAGGTACTGGCAAGCGAACTGCAGAGAGTTGACCCAGGCGACATACGTGTCCAACGCATGGAGCATGAGGCCCGCGATCTGCAGTATGACGCCCGGGACCATTCCGATGAACACCAGCCGGCGGTAGAGCTGGGGAGGGTGGCCCGATCCGCAGAATACACCCCGCCTGAGGAAGTATATCCCGAGAAGCATGAAGGCCAGGGCACTCCAGGCCATGTGGGTCACGGCTGCCCAGGGGCTGAACAGCAGAAAACAGACGCTGCGATGCAGGATCATTTTGCCGATGGTCCCGGACCGGTAGACGTCCTGATCATCGGCCAGGAAATCGATCGCCGCGATTAACGTCTTTGCAGCGGCTTCTTTCTGCTTTGCGTCCGCGGCGTTCTCACTGGCAGCGGCCTGCGCCCGGGCTTGTATGTCGGCCACAAGCTGGTCCCGGTACTCGGCTAGGCCCAAAACAAGCGAACAACCGTGGCTCTTTCGCCTGATGGGCGGCCG
>CAZPIO010000045.1:0-50007 GCA_964586235.1 uncultured Planctomycetales bacterium | reverse complement strand
TTCGGCGAGCGGGGTTTACACCCGCTTTCTCGTTACTCATACCGGCATAATCACTTGGTAGGTCCGCAACCACTCCTCACGGTATGGCCAGTATCTACCTACCAACGCTCCTCTACTACTCGAGAGGAGCTGTCAGCACTCAGCATTCAGCAGTCAGCCACAAAAAAACTTCGGCTTCTCAAGCCCTGATTGGCTGAAAGTTGATCGCTGAAGGCTGATAGCTCCTCTCGAATCCGCTGCTTCGGTTTCATGCTTAGTCCCGTTCATTATCGGCGCCCAACCTCTCGACGGGTAAGCTGTTACGCACTTTTTAAATGGTGGCTGCTTCTAAGCCAACATCCCCGCTGTCTCGGAAGCTAAACTTCCTTATGCACTGAGCATGAATTGGGGACCTTAGCAGGCGGGCTGGGTTGTTTCCCTTTCGACCATGAATGTTATCACCCACAGTCTCACTCCCGGGATAGTCGTTGCGGTATTCGGAGTTTGATTGAAGGCGGCAGGCTGGTGGCCCCCACGTTTCATTCAGTAGCTCTACCCCCGCAACGTAGTGGCCCGAGGCTGCCCCTAAAGGCATTTCGAGGAGAACCAGATATCTCCAGGTTTGATTAGACTTTTACTCCTCCCCACAGCTCATGCCAGAACTTTTCAACGTTCACGGCTTCGGACCTCCGCGCCCTTTTACGAGCGCTTCATCCTGGCCATGGGTAGATCACCTGGTTTCGGGTCTACCCCCAACGACATTGTCGCCCTGTTCAGACTCGCTTTCGCTATGGCTCCGCACCGGAGGTGCTTAACCGCGCCGCTGAAGGTAACTCGCCGGTCCATTATGCAAAAGGTACGCCGTCACCCGGACCCCCGAAGGGGTATCGGGCTCCGACCGCTGGTAAGTGCATGGTTTCAGGTTCTTTTGACTCCCCTTATAGGGGTTCTTTTCACCTTTCGGTCACCCTACTTGTTGACTATCGGTCGTCGAGGAGTACTTAGCCTTGGAGGGTGGTCCCCCCAGCTTCACACGGAGTTCCACGAGCTCCATGCTACTCTGGAAAGCCGATGGTAACGCGGGGCTGTCGTTGTCGCATACAGGGCTGTCGCCTTCTGTGGCGTGCCTTTCCAGGCACTTCTGCTAACGAAGCCTTTGTAACCGCTCTCGGCTCCCGCAACCCCGGTCCGAAGACCGGTTTGGGCTATGTCCGCGTTCGCTCGCCGCTACTGACGGAGTCTCGGTTGATTTCCTTTCCACCAGGTACTGAGATGTGTCAGTTCCCTGGGTTCGCTCGTACGGGCCTATGCATTCAGCCCGCCGTGACGCCATCTTCTTGCGAAGTGACGCCGGGTTTCCCCATTCGGACATCCCCGGATCAAAGCTCGTTTGCCAGCTCCCCGGGGCTTATCGCAGGCTACCACGTCCTTCATCGCCTCTCGACGCCAAGGCATCCACCATGCACCCTTAATAGCTTGATCGTATGAATGACAGGCTGTCCGCCCGACACCCGCCGATCAAGACACCTTCGACGCAAATGATGCGTCTATAGAAACGAGAAACAGTCTCTCGTCGCTCGAAGATCGAACTTGGTGATGTGAATCGCCACTACCTGCGCATCTGCCCGACGCCGCCTCTCGGCGGACGCCGCCAGATCTGCACACTGATCCGATTGTCAAAGAACTCGTCGTCCGGGTCCGCCGCCTCGAAGCCGCTCACCGCGCTTGGGCCGTTGAACTGCTCGAAGCCCCGGTTAATCCCGGAGCCCAGCAAGTATACTGCAAATCCAGCCGCTGTAAAGACCCCTTCGGCCGGAATTCTTAACTTTTTTGCCCCTTCGTGCCGTCTCGCCGGGTCCGCCCCACGGAGCATGGCGCCCGTCTTCGCGGCTGACGCCGCTTCGCCGTGGCAGTCTTCATTCGCCTGCGGCGAACGAAGACTGGAGCCGAGCGGGGTCGAACCGCCAACCTGTCGCCGCGGCGACCGCTCTCCCACTAGAGCGTGCCGTACCGCAAAGACTGGAGCCGAGCGGGGTCGAACCGCCAACCTCCTGGTTGCAAACCAGGCGCTCTCCCATTGAGCTACGGCCCCTGAAAAGCTGTCAGCACTCAGCTATCAGCTTTCAGCCCTGCCCGGCACCAAGCGTGCCGCGTGCCGAAGCTCACTCGTCTCGAGTTCAGCTATCAACTCGCAGGTTTCAGCCCGTCTGGCTGACCGCTGAAAGCTGACAGCTGACAGCTCCTCATGGGCCCGAGAGGATTCGAACCTCTGACCTCGTCCTTATCAGGGACGCGCTCTAACCAACTGAGCTACGAGCCCGCAAAACGCTTCGGCCTCAAATGAATGGCCGGCTCTCCGGTCAGCAAACCCGCCCGAAAAACCTCTGGCCACGCCCTGCGGACCCGCCCGCATCGGGTGCCTTTCGGCTATCGGTCCCCTGTGATTCGGCGACAAAAAAACCGCCAGCAAGCTGCTGACGGTCGTCATCACCTCTTGACGATACCGACTGCGGCCAGCTAGGTCACCCCTCCGATGCGCCCGTCGCGTTTATCTTGTCTTGGCAAAAGGCTTAATCCCTTTCCCAAACACACAACCTTCCTTAAGAACCGTCCACAACTGACTTGCTATCGGCTCTTTTCTCTCAATTAGTCTACACCGTCTTGGCTGCTTGTCAACCGCCGCGGAACCCTGGTTTGCCCTGCCAGCAGACGAGATAGCTGCCGGAACATCTGTTTGTCTGTAACTATCTGTAAAACATTAGCTTATAGTAACGTGTTGCGCTGTTCGCCATCGAACAGCCCCGTCCAGCGGGTGATCACCGCCTCGGCCAGTCGGTTCTGAGCTGCCAGAGCCTCCCTCAGGCGAGGCCGGCCCGCCGCAAAACTTTCGCCCGGGGGCAGTTCGCTCAGCTCCTGCTGGCACGCCTGGGCCAGGTCTTCGATCATCCGGTCTGTCGACTCCAGGTGGAATTGCAGTGCGTAGACCCGGCGACCCAGACGGAACGCCTGGCGCTCAAATCGATCCGACCTGGCCAGATGCACGGCTCCCACCGGAAGGTCAAACGTATCCCCGTGCCATTGGAAGACTTCTTGAGGATCGTCGAACAGGGCGAAAAGCGGATCTTCCCTCGCCGCCGGGCAGAGTGTGATTGGGAACAGCCCGATTTCCTTGGGCCGTTGCGGGTAGACCCTTGCCCCGGCCGCGCTGGCGATCAGTTGTGCCCCCAGACAGATGCCCATCATTGGCTGGTCTTCCGCGATCAGCTCGGCCAGCAACTCGCCCTCCGGCCTGAGGAATGGATATCGATTTGTCTGATCCACGTTCATCGGGCCGCCCATAACAACCCAGGCGTCGAAATCACGCTTCCCCGGCACGGCCCGACCCTTGAACAACTCCACGTTCTCAACCTGGTGGCCCAGCCGAACCAGAGCCGGCTCGAATACCCCGGCATTCTCGCACCAGAAGTGCTGCAGAACCGCGATCCGAGCCATGAGACACCTCCGACGGGGGGAACACTGCATTCCGGTCGCGGACAGCGGCCGCCGCAGGCCGGCTCCCGCAGTCTGTTCACCCGGGCTGCATGGGCCTCGATCACCCCCCCGAATTCCGCACCGGAGCTACAAGCAGCATTTCATTAGCAGACCAGATTATGCTGCTTCCCGATTATAAGCCTGGGGCGGAGGTTGTCACGGCTCTCCGCCACCCCGGCTGCACGGCCGTGTCTGCCGCGACAGGAACCCCGCTTGGCTTCGGCGGCGCAATCAACGATCATTTGCCATGGCAACCTCGTTGCCTGTATTGTCACTCTGGCGAGGTCGGAGAGTGTCTCGCGTCTTGCCGAGGGAACGATATTGGCCTTCAAACGGATCGTTGAGTTGTCGTACCCGATCATACCCGGTCAGGCCGGGCGGAAGTTCGACGTGGAGCAGATCAACGCCGACGCCATCGCCCCGGTGGCCCGGCTACCCGGCCAGTGGTACATCATGCACAACGTGGTCATGGTCAACCACCTCGGAACGCACATCGAGGTGCCCTATCACCTTCGCAAGGAGGGGCAGGACCTGACCGAGTTCCCGGTCGAGAACACCATCGGGACGACCCGGCTTCTGGACGTGGGCCATCCCCCGCCCGGTCACGGTCTGACCCTCGAGGAGATCAAGAAGGCCGCGATCCTGGCCGGCGGCGTCCAACAGGGCGAAATCGTGTTCGTCCGCACCGGCTGGGACAAGGCCTGGGGAACCGATGAATACCTCAAGAGCCCGTGGGTCCGGCCCGAGGCTCTCCAGTGGCTCGTCCGGCAGGGAATGGTCATGTTCGGCATCGACGCGGCCGGCGTCGAGGAGCTGAGCAACGCGCAGCATGAATCGCACTACGCGCTGTTCGACCACAACGTCGCCCTGATCGAGAACCTGTGCAACCTCGCCTCGCTCGGCAAAAGAAAGACCTTCATGAGCGTCTGCACGCCGATCGCGGTCAAAGGGCTTGAAGCGTTTCCAATTCGCGTACTGGGGATCCTGAACTATGGCCAGTTCCAGATTTGACGGCAAAGTGGCGATCGTGACCGGTGGGGCCCGCGGCATCGGACGGGCCATCGTTGAGGCCTTTGCCTGCGAAGGGGCCCGGGTGGGCATCGGCCACTCCGGTCGCACCGAGGACGCTGCCCAGACGATCATTTGCAGCGTCGGCAAGGACCGGGCCATTTCGCTGCCCGGCGACGTCGCCGACGCCAAGGCGGCCAGGAGCATTATCGACAAGACCCTCTCGACCTTCGGCCGGATCGACATCCTGGTAAACAACGCGGGAATCTGCCCGTTTAGAGATGTGCTGGACGTAACCGTCGAGGAGTTCGACCGCGTGCAGGCCGTCAACACCCGCAGCATCTTCCTGATGTCCCAGGGGGTCGCGCGGTTCATGAAAGACCACGGCGGCGGGGTCATTGTCAACGTCACCAGCATCAGCGGCGAACGGTTTACGGACCCGCAGCAGCTCGCCTACTGCACCAGCAAGGCGGCAGCCAACATGCTCACCCGCGGTCTGGCCGTCACGCTGGCTCCGTATAACATCCGTGTGAACGCGGTGCTGCCCGGTACCATCCCCACCGATATCAACCAGGACGTCCTCGCCCGGCCGGGCGTTGCCGATGCCATCATCAAGCAGACGCCGCTCAAATCCCTGGGCGAGTGCGGTGATATCGCCTCGGCCACGCTGTTCCTGGCCAGCGACGAAGCCAAGTGGATCACCGGCACGTTGATGGTCGTCGACGGCGGGGTCATCGCCTGAAAAGCGATGGAGGGCTCACGCCGGTCGTCCGGCCGGATCCGATGCCTGCCCCCTGTTACCGCACTTCCGGCAGATTGGGAAAGGCCTCAATCCAGCGACGCTGGCCGCTGAGCATCTTGAAGAAGCAGAAGGCAAAGTAATCCATGTCGTCGATGTTGTTTGCGTCGTAGAGGTCGGCTGAAGTCTGGGCGATCGCGTCGGCCACGTGGCTGAGCCGGGCACTGCCGTCGACGTAACCGCCGATCACCCCTCCGCGATGGGGCCACACGCCGCGCTGCTGTCGCTTGTCGCGTTTCGAGAGAAACATGCACGAGACCAGCGATTCCTGCTTCAGCGAGTCGAGACGGGCCTGCAACCGTTCGCCCTTGGGGTAACGGTCGATCTGCCCGGCAATCGCGTACATGTACCCGGTCGCGACGCGTTCAACGCCGCCGCCGGCCGAGAAGTTCTGCCAGCCTTCCGGGTAGATATGCGGATACTCCTTGTTGGTCGGACAGTAGAAGACCACCGGGTCCTTGATCTGCCTGGTGCTGTGAAGGACACCCAGGTGAACATAGCCTCTCGGGTTGTAGTACTCCTGCCGGACGATCCAGGTGAGGCTGGCGTTGAACCACGGGACGCTGAACGGCACGTGACCGGCGTACTGCGAGGCGTACATGTGGACGCCGGTCATGATCTGCTTCTGGTTGCTCGCACACACCGACCGCCGAGCCTGCTCGCGGGCCTTGGACAGCGCGGGGATCAGGATCCCCACCAGCAGTGCAATGATTGCGACCACCACCAGCAGTTCGAGCAGAGTGAATGCACGCGCAACCCGAGCGAGCTTGTTCCTCGACTCCGGGACGGCGCGCCAGCCTACGTCAATTGGACCGGGAGACATGTCGTTCTCCACAAGGTATGTCTACCGATGCTATTCTAGCCTGTAAACAAGACTTCTGCTAGCGATTCTTGAAGTTCAGCATTGACAGCACTAGAAATCGACTTATTGCACCAAGACCGACAGGGGCGATCGCTGACCTTCGCTGCGGCGGCTGATCGTCGACACGTGAATGGCCAAAGCAAAGGAGTCCTTCTTGCGGGATGCGGTCTCCTGTTGGAAGATGACGGTATGAGCCCACGCAGGCCAGGAGCCAAGAAAGTCTATAGACGTACCACGTTGGCCGACCGCGAACGCGGTCCGCAACACAGCCAAGCCCAGGCCCCGCCTGAACATACATACCCTTACCCCTGGGTCCGGCTACGGTCGGCCAGCGGGCATCCGTTCATCTACCAGCGGATGATAGGCCAAGCCGACCCGGCCGCCCGCGCGGGCGATATTGTGGCCGTCTACGACAAGCAGGACCGCCTCTTCGGCCACGGCTTCTACCATGATCGCTCCCTGATCGCCCTGCGAATGCTCTCGTACGGGCCCAGCCCGGCTGACGACGCGTTTTTCCGCGGCCGGCTCGCCCAGGCTATCGAGTGGCGGAAACGACTCATCGGCGACCAGACCGCCACCGACGCCTTCCGGCTGGTCCACGCCGAGGGCGACGGCCTCAGCGGCCTGATCGCCGAACGGTACGCCGACTGGATCGCCATCGAGGTCTTCAGCCTGGGCATCTTCCAACGGCTGGATCTCATCAAGCGGCTGCTCAGCGAAATGCTCGCCGCCAGACCAACGTCAGCCTCCGCTTCTTCACTGAACCCTGAACCCAGAACCCTGAACCCAGAACCTCGCCACGGCGAGCAGGCCCGAACCCTGCTTGCCACGCCGAAGCGAAGCGAAGGCGGGAACCCTAAATTCGTGGTTCGCGCCGACGAGCACGTGGAACGCATCGAGGGCTTCAAGGTTCCCACCCTGGCCTCCGACACCGTGCCCCCCACGGTGACCATCCGCGAGAACGGCCTGCGCTTCCGCGTAGATCTCCGGGCCGGACACAAAACGGGCTTCTTCTGCGATCAGCGCGACAACCGCAAACGACTCGCCGGCCTGTGCCGGGGCGTCGAGGTGCTCGACGCCTGCTGCTACACCGGCGGCTTCGGCATCTATGCCCAAAAACTCGGCCAGGCGGAGACGGTCACCAGTGTCGATCTCGACGAGGATGCCCTCGAACTGGCCCGCAAGAACGCCAACATGAACGACGCCCGCATCCAGTACGTCCACGCCGACGTCTTTGGCTATCTCCGCCAGATGCAGACCAACGCCAGGTCGTACGACGTGGTGGTCCTCGATCCGCCCAAGTTCGTCGGCAACCGCGACGAGTACCATGAGGGCTCGCGCAAGTACGTCGACCTCAACACCCTCGGCATGAGCGTCGTGCGTCCCGGCGGCCTGCTGCTGACCTGCTCGTGTTCGGGCCTGGTCTCGCGCGAGGATTTCCTCGGAATGGTCAAAGCGGCCGCGGGCCGCCTGCAGCGATCCCTACAGATCGTCGACCAGACCGGCGCCGCCCCCGATCACCCGGTCATGGCCAACTGCCCGGAGAGCGCGTACCTGAAGGCGGTTTGGGCGCGGATCTGGTGAAATAGAACGTGTGCGATTGCCCCCTCCCGACCCAACCCACTCAACCCTGGACTGGCAGTCGAGCCGTAAACAAGCTATACTGTACTCAGATCTGAGGTGTTGCATGGTACGTCTGACTGCCCACTACAACGGCAAGGTGATTGTCCCGGACCAGCCCGTCCAGCTCCCTGAAGGGGTTCCGCTGGAAATTACCGTCCGGCCTCATGGCCAGCCCGGCCAGGATGATCCTATCGTCGAATTGAGCGGACTGGGCATGGATGTGTGGAACGGCGTCGATCCCGTCGAGTACCAGCGCCGCGAGCGCGAGGGCTGGGAATGAGGGTGTTCTGGGACACCAACCTGTTCATCTACCTCATCGAACGACACCCCGTCTTCCTGGCCAGAGTGGACTCTCTTTATCGCGAACACCGGCAATCCGGCGACGAAATCATTACCTCGGCGCTCACGCTGGGCGAGTTGCTCGCTCAACCGCTTCGGCAGGGAAGGACCGACCTCGTGAAAAGGTACACCGAGCTTCTGACCTCGTCCGCAGTGATAACGCTCGTTGCCTTTGACCAGGCTGCGGCCGAGCAATATGCCAGCATACGCGCACAAGGTTCCATTCGTCAGCCAGACGCCATTCAGATTGCGTGCGCTCTGGCCAATGGGGCGGGCGCGTTCATCACGAACGACTCCAGACTCTGGGGCGTACGGTTGCCCCAGGCGATGATCGTACGGGGTCTCTGATCAGAGATGAAGCCTGCAGATACGTGGATTCTGTGCGACCGATGAAATCACTGCGAAAACTTGGAGTGGGCCTCCTGACTGTCTCCGCGGCCGTCCTGGGCGCCGGGCCAGCGGCGCGGACCTCTGAGACGATCGCGATCCGCGACGGCGGGGGAATGCGGGCGGCAGCGGGAGCACCTGGTGGTCAGACCGGGCCGGTAAGCGCCCCCTCGTCCGATTCGGGTGGCCAGGACAAGCGTGCCTCGGTGGCCCCACAGACCTACGTATACAAGAAGGTCGACAACTGCGAGATCCGTGCCGACGTCTATCGCCCGTCGGCGGATTCGGCTCGAACACCCGTGATTATCTGGATTCACGGCGGTGCGCTGATCATGGGTTCGCGCACGGGCATCAACCGCCTGCAACTGGACCTGTATCTGCGCGCCGGCTACACCGTGGTGGCCATCGATTACCGGCTCGCTCCCGAGACGAAACTGCCCGGGATCATCGAGGACCTCCGCGACGCCTTCACCTGGGTCCGCGAGAAAGGCCCGGACCTGCTGCACATCGATCCTCAGCGTGTGGCCGTGATCGGCCACTCGGCTGGCGGCTACCTGACGCAGATGAGCGGGTGGTGCATCACCCCTCGACCCAAGGCACTGGTCTCCTTTTACGGGTATGGGGACATCGTCGGCGACTGGTATACCAAGCCCAGCCCGACCTACTCGAAACTGCCCGCGGTCACGCGGGAGCGGGCGTACTCGTGCGTCGGGACGACGGCAGTCTCCGAGCCAAAATTGGATCGAGTTCCCTTCTATCTCTACACCCGGCAGCAGGGAATCTGGCCGAACCTGGTCACGGGCCTCGATCCGGCCAAGCAGCCGGCCGCGTTTGCCGCGTTCTGCCCGCTCCGGAACGTGTCGGCGGATTACCCGCCCATCCTTCTCCTGCACGGGAGCAAGGATTCGGATGTGCCCTACGAGCAGTCCGTGCTGATGGACGCGGAATTGTCTCGCTTCAAGGTGACGCACGAGCCGATCACCATCGAGGGGGAGCACGGGTTTGACTCAAACATGCGGAACCCGAGAATCCGGAAGGTGTTCGACCGCGTGCTGGCTTTCCTAAAACAGCATCTGTGACGACTATCTGCAACCAGATAAAGGCATGCCCGCGCGGAATCGTGGGCGTGACATGCGAATCATGCGACATCTCCGATTGACAAGAGACACGGTCGTCTTCCTGATTCTTATCAGTGCTTGCGGCGCCGGGCCGGCGACGATGACCTCTGAGACAATCCCGATTCGCGACGGCGGGCGGACGCGGGCCGGGGCCTGGACGCGGATGACCGTGCCGCAGCCGAACGCCGATCAGCCAGTGATCGCCGACGTGCTCGATCCGTGGGGCCACATCGTCTGGACCGGCGCGACCCGCACCAATGAGATCGAATTCCTGATCCGCGACTGGGCCGACGGAGCTTACACCGTGCGCTTCACCCCCGGCGGTGAGCAGAAGCTGCGGGTGGACACCGAGTTCGTCGGGAAAGTCCGCGCCCGTGCCGGCCTCATGCTCCGCGAGATCGACCAGCGCCGCGATCCCGACGGCCGGCCGCCCCAGGACCTGGCCGGGGCGTCCAACCTGCTGCAGCGGATCATCACCGAGTACATGTGGCAGCAGCCCGACGACCACATCGAAGGGCACCTGACCTTCTGCCAGCAGCGGCTGGGCATGACCACGGCCTCGGCCACGGTCCGGATCCTCGGCTCGGGCGCGGCCAACTGCGGCGGATACGAGGGCCATTACCGCCCCGGTCTGCGAGAACGATCCTCGATGTTCATGCCCCCCAACGCGGTGGTTGACTTCGGCACCGACGCGATGCGGCGACTGCGGCGATGGGGCTATTCGGCCAAGGACGTCGAGCACCTGTTCATCAGCCACGAACACGCCGATCATTTCGATCCCGCGAGCATCACTGAACTGGCCTCGGAGAGGCACAAGGCCGGGCTCAGACCACTGGTCGTGCATGGCAGCAAACTCGTGTGCGACCGGCTGAAGGATCACCTTTCAAAGAGCAAGCGGAGCGACCTGGTCGTCACCGACGAGATGCGGGCCAGCGGCCGGACGAAAGCCGGAGACGTTCAAGTGAACGCGGTACGGGCATCGCACGCGACCAGCTCCGATCCGCTGTGCTTCATCCTCAGGTATCGTGGTGCGACCGTCTACTATGGCACCGACACCGGTTATCCCAATGCCGAGACCTTTGCGGCCTTGGCCGCCGAGCGATTCGACGTCTTCGCCCACGATGCCACCGCGGCATCGGGCGACGACGGCCGCGAACACAGCGACCTCGGCGATCTGATGCTTCTGATCGGCCGCCTCCGCGCCGCCGGTGCGATCGGCACCTGGACTCGCGTGGTCGCGATCCACCTGTCGCCAGAAGGCCCGCAGATACTGCCCGATATCGCCACTTTCGAGCGAGAGAGCGGGTTTACCTGCGGTTACGACGGGATGCCCATCCCGATCGCCTTTGCCACCACTCAGCCATCAAGGTGAAAAGGGGCCGTCAGCCCCGGCAATCGGCTTTGGCTCTCTGCCGCCCAGCATCCGCCTGGAGACCGCACTGCCGGGCCGCCACATCGGGACTGCAAACGCGACCGGGGCCGGCGGAAACGACTCCCACCCGCAGGGTGCCGACCGCGACGGCCGAAAAAGGAAAAAGGGGATTGGGGTGGCCGGGAGATCGTGTATAATGCCGATGTGCCCGACCGAGGGTGGCCGGGCAAGGCGATCCGGGCAATCTTGAATGGCGAAGGCTGCCCGGTGTTTGCGCGCCGGAGGGGTTTGCCGGGGTCGGTCGCGGAACAAGATCAGGTATGCAACTTGAACGTATGTGCATTTTGTGCTCCTTGCTCGCGGGAGGCGTATTGGCCCCCCTGGCCAGCGCAACCGAGCCTTTGGGCGATCTGACCGGCCCCTGGCAGTTGTTCGTGGACGACTACGCCGTCGAGCAGAAATCGGGTCTGATCCGGACGTATCATCCCTTCCAGAAGTACGCCGGCAATCCGGTTATCTCGGGCGACAAGCCCTGGGAAGGCCCGATCATCTACGTCTACGGCACGGTGCTGCCGAACGAGACCCATACCGGTTATCGCATCTGGTATCATGCTCTCCCTCCGGATGGCGGCTATCGTCTGCTTTACGCGACCAGCGCCGATGGCATCACCTGGACCAAGCCGAACCTGAACATCGTGTCGTTCGACGGCTCGACAAAGAACAATATCTTCATCCAGCGCAACGACCGGGACCACATCCCGTCCGTCATCCACACCCCGTGGGAGTCAAATCCGCAGCGCCACTACAAGCTGATAAACTACAACAGCCCGCTCGGCGGGTTCCTCGGCGCGTTCTCTGCCGACGGCGTTCATTTCGCGGATGAGCCGGCCAACCCTCTGGTCACCGGCACGGGTGACGTCGGCAACTTTGTCTGGGACTACCACACCTCGCGATATCTCGGCTACGTCAAGCTCAATGCGTACGTGGCCGGTCTGAGACGCCGCTGTGTGGCTCTGACGGCCACGGACAACTGGCCTTCCTGGCCCGCCGCCCAGATGATTCTTATGCCCGACGAATTCGACGACCGCTGGGCCAGCGGCACGAACAAGACCGACTTTTACGGCCTGTGCGCCTTCCCGTACGAATCGATGTACATCGGCTTCCTGTGGATACTCCGCGTCACCGGCTACGTGAGCACCTGCCAGGACGGGCCGATTTTCGTGGAACTGGTGACCAGTCGCGACGGTGTTCACTGGGATCGCGAGGAAGGCGACCGCCCGCCCATCCTGCCCAACAGTCCTGGGACCTGGGATGCCGGAATGGTCTTCACGACCCAGCAACCTCTCGTCGAGGACGGTCAACTCAAGCTGTACTACGGGGGCATCAACGAGACTCATTGCGAGAGCGGCTGGGTCGGGAGCATTGGTCTGGCGACGATGCGCAAAGATGGATTCGCATCGCTGGATGCCGGTTTGCCCCCGGGCTCGCTGCTCACCCGAAAACTGCTCAACGCCACCGGCACTCTCCGTGTCAACTACTCTGCCGGCAGCGGCGGGAGCGTGCGGGTCGAGGTTCAGGACGAGAACGGCGGCGTCATTCCTGGGTATGCCCAGTCGGACTGCACGCCGTTGCAGGGCGACAGCACGGATAGCACGGTCGCCTGGGGGGCACTGAGTAGCCTGCCTGCAACCGCAGGCCCGATTCGCCTGCGCTTCATCCTGCAGAACGCCTCGATCTACTCGTTCACAGCCGACTCGCCCGTCACCGTGCTCCAGCCCCCGGTGATCACGCAACAGCCTCGCGTGCAGAGGATACCGCCCGGCGGAAACGCTCAGTTTGAGGTGACCGCCGACGGCATTGCCCCGCTGAGCTATCGCTGGCAGAAGAATGAAAACGATCTGACCGACGACGGCCGCTATGCCGGCACGGGCACTGCCACCCTGACGATCTCTTCCGTTTCCGTCGAAGATGCGGGGATCTATCGCTGCCGGGTCAGCGATGCGGGCGGCACAACCTTGTCGCAGACCGCACCACTGCAGCTCGGCGAGTACGTCTTCGCGGAGGTGATTCTGCCCAGCGGATCGGCGAGCGAGGTTGCGGGTATGAGCTCGGACGGCTCAGTCATCTGCGGAGCATGCAACGGCCGGGCGTTCATCTGGAGCGTGAATCACGGGCCCCGGGATCTGGGCCTGCCGGTGGACACGACTGCGACCGCCGCCGCGGGCGCGGGCCTCAAGCAGGATGGCCAAGTGGTCATTGCCATCAACGCCACGGACTCTGCCGGGGGTGCCAAAGCCATGCGCTGGGACGGGACGGCTGCCGGCATCGGAGTATTTGCGACTTTGCCCAGGATGGACGGATGGCAGGACTGGACCGCCCGCGCGCTGGGCACAAACGGAACCGATGTCTGGATCGCGGGCAGTTCGGTCAACGGCGGCGAGGGCAACGGGCGCGAGGCCGGTTTCTATCGTTACAGTGCGGGCAGGACCTTGTCCACGCCATTGCCGACCACGGGCCACGACCACTCGGATTTCCTCGCGGTGTCCGACGATGGCGTCCTCGCGGGGCGATACCAGTACGGTGTTGCCGCGCCCTCCACAGGGGCCCGAAGTCCGTTCATGTACACGAAAAAGGGGGCGGCAGTTGCCATGAGCTGCCTCCCGGGCTCGCCGACCGGTGCATATGAGGCGGTACCCAACGCTATGTCACGCAACGGGTTGATCCAGGGCGGTTGGAGTCATTACGCGGGCGGGGGCTTGCTCACCCGGCCGGTCCTGTGGACGGACCCGGTTACGCTCGTAACCATCCCGCTGCCGGCCGGTGGCGACAACGACAACTGCGGGGAAGTGACGGCCCTCAATGCCGACGGCTCGATCGCGGCAGGCAGCAGCTACTATCAGGGAGCCACGACCGGTCCTGCCGAAGCCTTTATCTGGGACGCTTTCAACGGGACGCGGTCGCTGGCTGCCGTCTTGTCCGCACAAGGTTTCGACCTGTCCGGCTGGACGTTGCAGACCGTGGTCGGCATGTCTTCCGACGGGACGAGTCTCTGCGGCAACGGCCTGCACAACGGCTTCGCCAGGGGCTGGGCGGTGGCTTTTGTCGACCTGTCGCCGCGGCCGCCGCTGATCGTGCAGGGGCCAGACCCACAAGCCGTTCAACCTGGCGAGACGGCCACCTTCACCGTCCAGGCGACCAGCACCTTGCCGATGTCGTACCGATGGCAACGCAATGGAGTTGATATCGAAGAGGGTGGACGCTTCGCCGGGACAACCGCGGCGGCGCTTGTCGTCCTTGACGTCCGAGGCGAGGTTGAAGGCTCCTATGGCTGCAAAGTGAGCAACGCCGCGGGTGAGGCATTGTCCGCCACCGCCGCCCTGAGCGTGCTGACCGTCGGCCCGGATTTCGATCATGATGGCGACGTGGATCAGGTGGACTTCGGCCACCTCCAGGCCTGCTTCACCGACTGGATGGTTCCCCACATCGATCCTGCATGCCAGGATGCCAACCTGGACGGCGACGGCACCGTGTTACAGGATGATCTGTTCATCCTGCTGGGATGCCTGAGTGGACCTGAAGTGCCGTTGGATCCGGATTGTGTGCAGTAGACGCACCGCTATCCGGGGACCGACTGCGTCGCAATCATCGATCGCATCGCCTTCCACCCGGCCAGTTGCTCGGGCGTCAATGTCGCGGGTCGGCCGTTCTTCAAGTGATGCTCGATGGCCCGAAGCCTGCGCCGCGTGGCCCGCGGCAGGTTGGGCCTGTCGTTGACCACCAGGCCGGTCACAAGCTGGCGATGGCGCCGCCGATACACGCGAAGCTTGCGATGCATGTGCAGCCGGTATCCCTCATCCTCGATGATGCGCTTGGCCGCCCGAACCACGTCGTTGAGGCGCGAGAACTCGCGAGCGAAGGATTCCAGCGTCTTGGGATTCATCCGTGCCGTCGGGCGCGTGCCGACCTCGCTGCCGGAAAGGGTGATGTCATCGGCATACCGGGTGTAGGACAGGCCTCGCCGGTCGGCGAGGGCCACCAGTCGCGCATCCAGCCGGTAGTTGACCAGATTGCTCAATCGCGGGCTGGTCGGTGCCCCCTGCGGCAGGCAGCCGTTGTGGGTGCACAGTCGCGTCAGCAGATCAGCGGCAGCGGGATCGTACCCGATGAAACGGAAATAGCGATTGACCCGCTCGGCCGAGGTCGATGCAAAGAAGTCCACCAGGTCAAGCCGGATAACCACGTCCTTGCCGGCGTGCGGCAGGGCGTTGGTGACGATCGAGTGGCCGCGTTCAAAGCCGGTGGCGTTCGGATGGGCCCGCAGCCGCCGCAGCAGCCGGTGCAGAATCCGCCGCTGGATTGTCTTGAGCGGCCGGATCGGGGCATGGATGCTCCGCAGCCCCCCCGTTCGCTTGGGGATCTGAAAGACAGTGTAGGCGATCTCGACGCGGCTGAGCTCGCCGAGATCCACTCCCAGCCGGCGAGCCACGTCCGCCACGCCGAACCGAGGCGGCGGCAAGGGCTCAGGTCGAGGTTCCCGCGAGAACAGCGATCTCAGAAAGCCAAACATGGACACACGCTGAAAAAGTGATCGCGGGCGCGGCCCAACCCGCGCCCGCGGCCGTCTTGCTGTGGATTGCTCATCCTCACTCTCGCTCTCGGGCGGAACAAAACGCCCCGGCCGACGAAACATCAGCCCACGTCCTGCATCTGGACGCCGCCAAGACAGCAACGTCATGATGCTCCGATATGCCGGGTACGTCAACAGGCCCGGATCGCGGGTTGAACAGGCCGTTTGCCACTCCTCTGTGAGCAGTGTGGTTCTTCGTGGACTCAGGCTCACGATTGCCCGTCCATCCGCTTGCGATCCTCCCGCGGCCGCGCGCTTCGGCGTCAACGAGAGATCCGCCAGACGCTGGGCGCACCACATCCGACGCTGTAGAGTAGCCGGACACGAGCCGGTAGCGAAAACCGAGCATGGTCGTGTGGCGAATCTGGGTTCACCCATGGGCCTTCCGTCATCACACTCCCTGACCTCTTCCACACTGACCGAACAGACCGTCGACGCCCTGTTGCGCGACGGACAGCCTGACTGGGAGGCGATCCGGTTCGAGGTCCTTTGCTCTCGATGCGGCTACAACCTGCGGATGCTCCCGCAGCCGCGCTGTCCCGAGTGTGGCCTGCAGTTCGATTGGCGCGACGTCCTCGACGCTTCGGCATGGCGGAGCAAGTTCCTCTTCGAACACCACTGGCGAGACCGCTTCGTCCGATCCTGGCTCAAGAGCACCTGGGCCGGCCTGCGCCCCTTCCGCTTCTGGCGCCACGTATCGATCCACGATCGCGTCCGCCCCGGCCCCTTGTGGTTCCTCCTGCTGACTTCGGTCTTGTGGTTCCCCATCACCGTGCACCTGCTGGCCTGGCTCGGCAAGCTTGCATCCGAGGCTGCGATACGGGGGTTGGTGCGCCCAGGACCGATCACCCCTCAGTGGGAATGGCTCGACACCGCACGCCAAGTCATGTCGTACCTCCTCGTCGACTTCAGACGCCTGAAGGGCGATCTGCAGCTAATGTGTGTCCTGCTGCTCGCTCTGCTGGCCGCGCTGGCACTGCTCTGCGGCCTGCGACAGACCCTCGGGCGATGCCGCGTGCGTACCGTCCAGATCATCCGCGTCTTCGCGTATGCCAGTACTCCTATGTTCATCAGCCTCGGCGCGCTTTTCGTCGCGTTTGGTGTCTCAGCCACGATCATCGAACGCGCGATCCCCCGGGCCCTTGCCCCGTGGATGTGGCTTGGCATCTTGATTCCCCTGCTCGCGTGCCCCACTGTGTTTCTCTTCGCCGGCCTCAAACGTTATCTTCATCTCCCGCGCGCCGTCCTGCTCGCGGCTACGGCAGCCGTCATCGGCGCGCTTTTCGCCGTGACAACCTTTCTCTTCCTCGGCACCTACATCATGGGTTGAGATCGAGGAACAGCGGGTGGCGTGGCCGTGCCGTTTCTCCGGACCGGAGATGGTCGTATTGATCCCCTGCCTTCTCATACCGCCGACCATCATGGTCGCGGTCATCAGCCTGCACCTGACCTTCAACCTCGGCCAGATTGCCGACGCCCGCCGTCTCGCCGGCAAGAAGCCCATGTTCGGGTGAGAAGCGTGGCAGCACGCACGCGATTTGTGCGCTCGTTATCTCGGCTCGACTGTCTGCGTCCGTGATGCGCTCGGCACTGCAGTTCCGCACTCAGGACATGTCCCCGATTCGTTGCCAGCCAAATCGTAGCCACAGGCAACGCACATGTGGTTTGCCAGCCGCCATCGCCTCCTCAAAGCCGCTCGCAACCCTCCGCCGAGCAACGCTGCCGCCACGAGCAGAGCCCCCGCCAGGGCGTGCAGAGGGGCGAGAGCCTTGCGTACGACAATGTCCGGCCCGATACGGCGGTGGTACGTGCGCTTCTCCAGGGCGAAACCCGAACGAGTCTCTTCAAACTGCTCCTCCAGTGAGTAAGCGTTAGCTTTTTGTGATGCCCAGTGCCAACCTCCATCGACGCCTGCCGCATCGCATCGCCACCAGGCCGCCAGCTTGCCTTTGAGTGCGGATAGGACTAACTCGTCTTGTTTACACCAGCCGTAGGATAAGGTGTAATCCGAATAATAGCTGATGACGACAAGAACGGCTGTGCCCACGCCGACGACGCCAACCACAATTGCGTACAGAGACACGAGCCACCTGCGAGGCGAGACTGTTGGATGCTGTCCAGTTCCCTTCGCGGAGCAAGTCAAGACTCTTGTGCTTTCTGCGAGCTTCTCGGACTTCCCTGTTCGTAGTGGAGAAGCTCCCTCTTGCGTTGCGCCGGCTCGCAACCAGGGTCGAATGCGACGCCGACGGCTCTTATCGTTCCACTGGGTTCATTGCCCGCGGCACTTCTGACCGAGAATACGAGCCCTCGCCGCAAGGCAACCACCGTCGCGTTCTCAGGTTGCGGTGCAGGTTCCCGCCCGAGAGCGTCGTCATCATAACCGCGACTTCGACCTGGGCAGAAGACTGGGCAAAGACCTTTCGCCCGACTACCTCCCAGACTCGGGCCTGGATTCGCCGTGTGGAGCGGATTGGGCGCCCGAAGGCAACAGCCACAGGCGCACGGTCTCGTCAAGGCCCCCCGATAACGCATAACGTCCGGAGGGGGAGTATGCCACACTGGTGACCGAGTTCTGGTGCCCTCTCAAAACCGCTAGCGTGTCGCCAGTCTGTACGTCCCACAGTCGGATGGTACTGTCCCAACTACCAGAGAGAATGCGGGTTCCATCGGGGGAGAACGCGACGCCAGATACAATCTTCCTATGTCCTAGAAAGCGACGTATTTCTTTCCCGGTTGTGGCGTCCCACAGTCGCACGGTTCTGTCGTGGCTTCCAGAGAGAACCATTTGCCCGTTGGGGGAAAACGCCACGCTCGTTATCCACCCGGGGCCCGTGTGGCCTGTGAACTGACGCAGTACCTTTCCCGTATGAGCATCCCAAAGCCGGATGACATTGTCTCTGCCGGCCGAGAGCACTTGTCGGGTGTCGAACGAGAACGCAACCGTATAGACCTCGCCCGTGTGGCCCAGGCAGCGGACCAGTTCCTGTCCGGTCTCGACGTCCCACACTCGTACCGTCTGGTCGCGACTCCCTGAGACCACGAGTTTCCCGTCAGGTGAAACGGCGATGCTTTCTACATAATGGCTGTGCCCGGTGATACGGTGTAGCTGGCGGCCGGCCTCGGCATCCCACACACAGATCCCCGACAGATCACAAGAGAGGACATGCCGTTCGTCCGGCAGGAATAGGGCGCCTTGTATGGCACCGTCGTCTCCGTTCAAGGTGTTTCGTAGTTCGCCGCTGTGCGCATCCCAGATGCGAACCGTGCGGTCCAGACTTGCAGACAGAACCTGTTGGTCGTTGCGTGAGAACACAACACTGGTGATCATGCCCGTGTGTCCGGTGAATCTACGAGTCTCTGGCTCGGCATGGTGACGTCGAAGAAGGATGGTCAACGTGGTTGCCAGGCCGAGCCCGACGGCGACTGCCAGGCACACGCGTATACGGAGAGAACACCCAGGTGATGAAGCCATAGTTCGCCCACATACAATGCAAATCGCCTCTTGAATTATCTGCGCCCAGTTACACGTGGCCATCGCCATCGAGCATGGCCGAAGACGAATCCTGTTATGCAAATACGGAGACGGCTTCGTCTTCCGCGTTAGAACCCGGCACGTGGCAAAAGCTATTAGCATGCTCTTGCCAGTAGCAGCACGTGGCTATCTAATGGTAGGTGCTGCCTGTGGACCAATGCCTCACAGCGCACGCCCAGGAGTAACTGCAGGATTCCCCCGGAGACCTCGACGTATAGGCAACCCCGATATCATCAGTATGTTCCTGATCACAATTCCCCTCTTCATCGAAGCAGACATGGCGAGCCTGAGGACACGAGCCGCATAAGGCCCTCCGCACGAAATCGCTTATTGGCCCGCCTACCACGGCGGAAGCCAAATCCGTGGTCCCCGTCGAAACGGTCTTTTCCCGATAGCAGGTCCACTTCTTGCCATTTATCTGATGCTGCGATGCTCCTCTGTCACTATCCCTGCACCACGCCGCACTGTTCACGTACCATGACTCCGGGCCCGAAGGGAATCCTTGTTTGCATTCTCGCGGCTTCTTTGTCGGCGCTGGTAGGGGCGCCGGTTGAGTTGTAGCTTGGCCGCCGTTGGGGTCAAACCAGCTGATGGGGTTGTTCCGCATCCCCACGTATGTATTTGTCTCAATAGGGTCACGCGGGACAAATTGGGTTGGCTGTTTTTCAGCACTCCTGAGCAGCACATCTCCTGGCTCATCAATCGGATCGCGGCTCAGAAACCGCCCCATGCGCGGGCTGTAGTACGCCGATGCAACATCGGCCAGCACGAATGAGGCAATTGCCGCAACCATCGCCGTGATGATCGTCCTGTTCTTCATCTTCGCACCTCTTGCTTTGCTCCGAAGACTCCTCTATTCGGGACTCCAAACGTTGGACCGGCGCCGGGCATCGGTATCGTGGGCGTCGGGTCTTGTGGGTCCGGCGACATGGGCCGACGGACTTCCGGCGGGAGATAGAAATCATCGTTCCAAGGCGGCCGTTGGGTCGTTTGGACCGGCATGCCGATGCCCAACGTCGAACGCAGTGCCCCCTGCAGCGTGGATGATTTCGGCATGAGTTGCAGGGCTTCAGCCAGACATGCCCGTTCTTCGACAATGCGGTGATGGGCCTGAAGACAAGAGGCGCGCTGGAGCAGGAAGGTCGCGAGTTCCTCTGTCGGTGTCAGCGACTTGAGGAACTCTCCGGCGGCCATCTCGGTGTCGGTGATCTTGTGTGGCCATTCGTGGTAATACTCGTCAGAATGAAAGTTGATGCCGCCGTTGGTGGCTCCGTCGAAGTTGAAACGGTCCTTGCCGTCGTCCCATCGGCAAAAGATGTGCTGCTTGGCGAGCACCAGCCTGATCGGGTAGCCGAGCCGGCGCCCTAGCGCCGCGTAGAAGACGGGCATTGAGGAGCAGGTCCCTCCGTTGTCGCTTCCAACCATACCGTGGATGAACAAGTCCTGGGGCTTGGAGAAGTCGACCTCCCGCACGCGATCCATGTTGTAGTGAACGCCGCAATCCTCCTGGAGTGTTTGAACGAGAAACTCGGCCCGCAGCCGGGCTTCGGAGTGGTTATAGTGCTCCGCGTACTTCGGGTCGGTCACTCGATAAAGATGCCGCCCGGTTTCCGACTTGACCGTCTCCGCCCACTGGTCCAGCTTGGCCAAGACTGCCGGGATACTGAGGCTCTCGGTTCCCGGCAACCCTTTCGCGCACACGAGGTTCATCAGCGCAAGATCCACCTTATCGAGCTCGTCCGGAGACATCGCCAGAAGATCGTAGTGTGAGTTGGGAAGCTCCCGCACGATTGACCGTGACGCCGGTCGCTCGGCGGGGTTGAACCGTTCGACAGCGAGGAAGACAGTGGCGGTGAGCGCGGCGCCGATGGTGAATGCCGCGATGTGACCTGATCGCGCGAAACGGACCCTGCCGCGACTGGAGACCGGCTGGCACCGCTTGAGGGTTTCGCCAGCGGATGAGGTAAGGCCTGACTTGACGCTGGGACGCACCATCGCTGGTATTCCTGAAGCGCATTATCGCCGGGGCGCGCCGCTTTTCAAGGCCCTTTTAGAGAAAACAAGTAAGAATTAATGAGGGTCAAACATAGGAAATCACCGTACCTGCCTTCGGCTGTACGCCGCGCCGGCCCAGTGCCAAGAGATACACGTCAGCTCCGACTATGTGACGAGTATCCGCCTGCGGGCCGCCGTCTCTCTCTACGAGGCGCAGAGGTGCGCTGTTACAATACCGCCCTGGGCAAAGCCGGCCATCGGCTTAACACGCGTGTTATCTGTAAAGGAGTTTCTCAGCATCATGCAAGCACACCGTAGCGTTCTTTTCACATTGTCTGTGACGACCCTTCTGTCTGCGACCGCCGCGTTTGGGGCAGGCGATGTTCCTGGAAGCAGGATCAAGTGGGAGAAGGTCAAGCTGGTCGAGAGCCTGAATGAGGGCATCGACGTGGCGGACATCAACCAGGACGGCAAGGTCGACATCATCGCGGGGCCGCAATGGTACGAGGCCCCCAAGTGGACGCCGCACCCCGTGCGCGATGTCGGCGTCGACAACAAGGAGTTCTTCCAGAACAACGGCGACCACGCCATCGATCTCAACGGCGACGGATACCCGGACATCATTTCGGCCTCCTGGTTCTCGGACAAGATCTACTGGTACGAGAACCCGGGCAAGGAGGGGCTGGCCGAGGGGAGGAAATGGCAGCAGCATCACATCGTTGACGGCCAGGGCACCTGCGAGGGCACGCTGCTTCAGGATATTGACGGCGACAAGGTCCCCGAGCTGATCATCAACCACTGGGACGGCGGCAAACCCATGACCATCGTGCGGATCAAGCCGGGCAAGGGCGGGGCGGCGCCGGAGTTCCAGAAGGTCGAGATCGGCAAGCCGGAAACGGGCCACGGCATCGGCGTCGGTGACATCAACGGCGACAAGCGCCCCGATATCGTAGTGCCCGGCGGTTGGTTCGAGCAGCCGGCGAGTGACTGGCACGCCAAACCCTGGACCTTCCACAAGCACAAAGGCTTCAACCTCGCGCACACCAGCGTGCCCTGCCTGGTTGTCGACGTGAACGGCGATGGCCACAACGACATCATCTGTGGGAAGGCCCATGACTACGGCCTGTTCTGGCTGGAGCAGGGGCCGGTCAGAGACGGCGAGCCTGCCTGGACGAAGCACGAAATCGACAAGAGCTTCTCGCAAGTCCACTGCCTGGTCTGGACCGATCTGGACGGCGATGGCAGCAAGGAAATTGTCACCGGCAAGCGCTTCCGGGCCCACGGGGACGGCGACCCCGGCGCCGCCGATCCCCAATGTCTGATGCGCTTCATCTGGAACGTCAGAGCCAAGTCCTTCGAGAAAGATGTCATCAGCCACGGTGAGAAGATCGGTTCGGGTATGCAGATCCGCGTCGTCGACCTCCACGGGGACAAAAGGCTTGACCTCGCTGTGGCCGGCAAGACAGGGACTTACATCCTGTTCAACCGCGGCCCGGCGAAGTAGAGGCCCAATGGCCGATTCACATCTGGAGCCCCTGGATTACGTCGTGGTCGGCAGCTACTTCGTGGTGCTGCTGCTCATCGGCCTTTATTACCGCCGCTTCGCGAATCGCAGCCTCGACGATTTCTTCCTCGCCGGGCGTCGCAACTCGGGATGGGCCAACGGCGTCTCGTACGCGGCCGCGCTCATGAACGCCGACGTGGCCCCGGCCTACAGCGGGCTGACGGTCGCGACCGGCGTTTTTATCTGCTGGTGGTACTTGACCCGCTTCGGGCTGGCCCTGTTTCTGGGGGCATTGCTGTTCGCCGTGTTCTGGCGGCGGCTGCGGCTGTTCACCACACCCGAGTTCTACGAGTTGCGCTTCGGCGGCCTGGCCAGCAACATCATGCGAAGCTGGGTGGCGGTGCGGTCGTCCTTGATCGCGATGGTGGCCTGGACCGGAACCGGCCTGCTGGCCATGCACAAGATTGCCGGGCCCGTCCTCGGCACGGACAAGATCACCACCCTGCTTGTTACCATTCCCATCATTCTCGCGTACGCCGGCATGTCGGGTTTCTCGGGCGTCGTGGCCACGGCCGGGGTCCAGAGCCTGATCATGCTCGTCGGCAGCGCGATGCTTTGTATCATCGTCTTGGTTCAGATGGGCGGTCCGGCGGTATTGGCAGACAAACTCGCCGCCGTGGCCGGTGCGGAGGCCCTCCAGGGCCTGCCGCCGATGGAACACGAAGTCTTCCCCGCGGCGGCGGCGCTGGCTTACCTGATCGGCTCGAGCATCGGCTATGGCGGCGACACCGCTCCGCTCGGCGGGGCCATGGAGGGGCAATACCTGCTCTCCAGCCGCAACAGCCGCGAGGCGTCGAAGATGTACGTGGTCGCCGAGATCACGCTCTTCGTGCTGCTCCTGCTGGTGACCCTGCCGGCGCTGGGTGCGATGGTAGAGTGGCCCGGGCTGCGAACCGGCGATCTCGACCGCGAGACGGCCTACGCCCTGCTCATGGCCAAGTACCTGCCGCCCGGTATGCTCGGCCTGCTGTTCGTGGTCATGCTCGCGGCGGTGATGTCCACCATCGGCAGCAACCTGACCTTCGGGGCCCAGGTGCTGGTGAATGACGTGTATCGCCGTCACTGTGTTCGCCAGGCGGACGAGCAGCACTACCTGTGGATCGGGCGGGCGTGCATGCTGCTGATTCTCGGGCTGGCCCTGCTGGTGGTCAGCAACGTGAGCCTCATCTTCGACGTGGCCGTGTTCATGCTGGCGTTCTCGGCCGCCGAACTGCCGGCCAACTGGGCTCAATGGTGGTGGTGGCGATTCAATCGTTGGGGCCGTCTGACTGCTTCGTTCGGCGCCCCGGTCGTGCTTCTGGCGGTGCGATGGCTGCTCCCAGAATGGGACTGGTGGAACCAGGCGTTCCTGGTAATCGGGATCAACACGGTCTTGTGGGTTCTGGTGACGCTGCTGACGCCGCCGGATGAGCCCGAGACGCTCGATCGGTTCTACCGCGCCGCCCGGCCTCTCGGTCTGTGGCGACCGGTCCGCCGCCGGTTGGGTGATGAGGTACCAGTGCAGATCGGCGTACCGTCGAGATTGAGTTCGCGCTGGCCGGACCTGGTGACGATCCTGACGGGCTTGATGCTGGCCGTGGTGGGTGCTGCGGCGGTGGCCATGCTGGTTCTGGGGCTTTCGCATCTTTATGTCGCGGTCTGGCACAGAGCAGTTGCCGAGTTGAGCGCGTGCGTCTTTTGCGGCATCGCTTTCTTCTCGACATACGGTGCGTTCCTCGATCGGCTGGATCAGCGATGGCCTCGCGAGGCTGCGCCGGAAGACGCCGAGACCGGCGCGGCCGAGGCCCCGGCCGGGGAACACCTGCAATATGCACCGGTCGACCGTCGTGAGCGCGGACCCGTCCCGACCTGCACGGTGATCTCCCTGGCGACCGTGGGGTATGGGCTGGTGATCATGATTGGCGGCGCTGTGTGGACCCGCGGCTCCGACCGCGCCTTCAATCTCGCGGCCGGGCTCGTGTTTCTTGTGCTGGCTGGCGTTGTGATCATCCTGGGCCGAAAATCACCTCGCAACCGCCATGCAGGCGAGTCGGTTTGAGGCTCACGACATCTGTCTGTGGGAGGAATCAAACATGTCTTCACGATTCAGCACGGTCGTCTCGTGCCTTGTCACGCTCACCGTTGTTTGCCTGTCGGCGCCGCCCACGACCACGGCTGCCGAACCGCCGGTTGCGCTGCTCTGGCCCGCCGGGGCTCCCGGCGCCAAGGGCGGCGAAGAGGCTGACAAGCCGACGCTGACGATCTATCTGCCGCCTCGCGACAAAGCCACCGGAGCGGCCGTGGTCATCTGCCCGGGCGGGGGATACGGCAACCTGGCGATGGATCACGAGGGGCACCAGGTGGCCCAATGGCTTAACTCGAACGGCGTTGCCGGTTTCATCCTGAAATACCGCCACCGCGGCACGGGCTACGGGCATCCGGCGCCGCTGCGCGATGCCCAGCGGGCCATCCGGCTGGTCCGCTCCCGAGCCAACGAGTGGGGCGTCCTGCCCGATCGGATCGGGATTATGGGTTTCTCTGCCGGCGGGCACCTGGCGTCCACCGCCGGCACGCATTTCGACAAGGGCAAGCCCGATGCGGCCGATCCCATCGACCGGTCCAGTTGCCGGCCGGATTTCATGATCCTGGTCTACCCGGTGATCTCGTTGGCCGAGCCGTTCAGCCACGGCGGCTCGCGCAGGAACCTGCTGGGCACACAGCCGGCCGCGGATCTCGTCGAGAACCTGTCCAACGAAAAGCGGGTGACGCCCGAGACGCCGCCGACGTTCCTGCTGCACACCGATCAGGACAGCGGCGTACCGGCCGAGAACAGCGTGTATTTCTACCTCGCGCTGCGGCGGGCCAAGGTGCCGGCGGAGATGCACATCTACGCCAAAGGCCCGCACGGTTTCGGCCTGGGCAAAAAGGGTGAACCGGTGTCAACCTGGCCCGACCGCTGCGTCGACTGGATGCGCGGCCTGGGCCTGCTCGATCGCAAGTAGGGTTCGCCCTGGCGGACCATCTTCGCACCGGATTTGAAATCGGGCCATTTCAAATCTCAAATCGGCCCGCGAGCCTGCCCGCCGTGGCGGGCGCGGACCCTACCTCCCCGACTTGGTCCACCGGTTTCAAGCGGAATCGAGAGCCCAGGTTCAAGAAGAACCTGGGCCACCCGCCGGTTCGCCGGAAGACCACGCGGATAAACCCCGTGGCTCGTTGAGCTCGCCGGATTCGCTTATCATGCGGCGAGAGGAGGCCCTGCCCATGACAGCGATCGGGAAGACTTCACGTCGCGAGTTTCTCGCCGGTTTGGCGGCAACGGGGGCCGTGGGTTTTGGCTCGCGGTTGGTTGTTGCTGAGACGCAGCCATCTGAAGCAAAAGAAGAGAAAAAGGAAACCTGGCAGATCGGCTGCTACACCCGGCCGTGGGCTGAGCATGACTACAAAGTCGCCTTCGATGCCATCGCAGAGGCCGGGTTCAAGTACGTGGGACTGATGACCGCCAAGTCGCCCACAAACCTGGTTATCTCGTCGGGCACGACGCCCGATGAGGCCTCGCAGGTTGGAGATGAAGCCAGGAAGCGGGGCCTCAAGGTTGCCAACGTCTACGCGGGCGATTTCTTCTCGACCGATCTGGGCGCGGCGGCCAAAGCCTTGCGGAGAATGATCGAAAACACCGCCGCCGTTGGCTCACCCGGCCTGATGCTGGGCGGTATCGCCGACCCGAAGCACTACGACAACTACTACAAGATTGTCGCGGCGTGCTGCGATCACGCGGCCGAGAAGAAAGTCGGTCTGAGCGTCAAACCGCACGGGGGCCTGAACGCTACCGGCCCGCAGTGCCGAAAGACCGTCGAACTCGTCGGGCACCGCAACTTCGGGCTCTGGTACGATCCGGGCAACATTTACTATTACTCCGACGGCCAGATCGATCCCGTGGATGATGCGGCGACCGTCGACAGCCTCGTGGTCGGCATGTCCGTCAAGGACTACCTGCATCCCAAGAGGGTGGATGTGACCCCCGGGGCTGGCAAGGTCGATTTCGCCCTCGTGATGGCCCGGCTGATCAAAGGCGGCTTCACGCGCGGGCCGCTGATCGTCGAGACGCTGGCTGGCGGCGACCAGGCGAAACTGCTGGCGGAGGCGAAGAAATCGCGGGTGTTCGTTGAGGACCTGGTGGCGGGGAAGATCGCGTCGACGCGGCCCGGGTGACTGGTCGGACAGGCTGAGCGAGCTGCGGGCTCTGCGCAGCGAGCCACCGGCTTTATGCCGGTGGTACTCTTCGCGGAGGATTGACTGTGCGTGGAGAATACTGGCAGGACAAGCTTGCCGACTCGCTGGAATCGCCCCGACAGGGGCGAAGGTGGCCAGGGGCGTAAGCCCCTGGAATCCGTGTCCCATTGGCCAGCGAGCCCCGGCGGGGCGAAAGGTGCTTGTGAACGGACCAGGTCTTCCGCCGCCCCTTTGGGGCTGATCGGTATTGGATGTACTTGTCCCAGGGGCTTGCGCCCCTGGCTACATACCTGTGCCCCTTCGGGGCGAGAAGGGCGCTGACACACAGGGAATGCGGGAGAGTTGCATAGCGGCTCTGTGCGAGCAGGCATGGTTCGGCGAACTGGAGAAAGATGATGAGGAGATTTCTGCTTATTGGGATAATCACTGCGGTTCCTGCTGCAATCTCGACGGCAGGCGGCGCCGACAACGCCAAACCGCCGAACATTCTGTGGATCTCCTGCGAGGATATCTGCCCTGACCTCGGCTGCTACGGCGACAAATACGCGTACACACCCAGCATCGACAAGCTTGCCCGCGAAGGAACGCGCTATACTCAAGCATTTTCGGTATCCGGCGTCTGCGCCCCCAGCCGATCGGCGATCATCACCGGCATGTACCCGACGACCATCAGCACGCACCACATGCGCTGCAAGGCCGTCCCGCCGGCGTACGTGAAGTGTTTTCCCGAGTACCTGCGGGCCGCGGGCTACTACTGCACGAACAACTCCAAGACGGACTACAACTTCGACGCCCCGATCACCGCGTGGGATGAGTGCAGCAACAAAGCCCACTGGCGGCACCGGCCCGCCGGCCGGCCGTTCTTCTCGGTGTTCAACCTGACCGTGACACACGAGAGCCAGATCCGCTGCACGCCGGAGCAGTTCGCCCGGCACATGCTCAAGGTGCCGCCCGAACATCGCCACGATCCCGCCAAGGCCGTCCTCCCGCCGTACTATCCTGACACGCCGGTCGTTCGCAACGACTGGGTGAGATACTACGACCTGATCACGGCCATGGACCTGCAGTTGGCCGACCTGCTGAAGCAACTGGAAGAGGACGGGCTGGCGGACAAGACGATCGTGTTTTTCTTCGGCGACAACGGCCGGGGTCTGCCGCGGGCGAAACGGTGGCTCTACGACTCGGGGATGCATGTCCCGCTGGTCATCCGCCGGCCGGATCGGCGGAACGCCGGCGACGTCTGCGACGACCTGGTCAGCTTCATCGATTTCGGCCCGACGGTGCTGTCGCTGGCAGGCGTGAAGGTGCCTGACCACATGCAGGGACGGCCGTTCCTCGGTTCGCAGAAGGCCGACCTCCGCGATTACGTATTCGGGGCCCGGGATCGCATGGACGAGACCTACGACATCATCCGGGCGGTCCGCGACAAGCGGTTCAAGTACATCGGCAACTTCAAGCCCGGTCGTCCGTATGCCCAATACATCGCCTATGGGGAGGAGATGCCGACCCTGAAGGAGATGCGCCGGATGAACAAGGCGGGCAAGCTGGTCGGCCCGCAGCGGATCTTCTTCCTCCCGGAGAAGCCCGAAGAGGAGCTCTACGACTGCGTCAAGGACCCGTACGAGATCAACAACTTGGCCGGCTCGCCGGAGCACCGCGAGATCGTGTCCAAAATGCGCAAGGTTCTGGACCAGTGGATGAAGGACACCAACGACCTCGGTCTGATCCCCGAGGAGGAATTGAACGAACGCATGCGGCCGGGCGGCCAATGGGCCACGACCGCCGCCCCGAGAATCACGCCGGAAGGCGGCACCGTTCAGCAGCCAGTCACCGTTACCATTTCGTGTCCGACCGAAGGTGCATCCATCGCCTGGACCACTGAAAAAGGGAATGCGGTGCACTGGAATCTCTATTCCCAGCCGATTCGCCTGGCTCATGCCGCCACGCTCAGGGCCAAAGCGATCCGCCTCGGCTACAGGGAAAGCCCGGAAGTGTCGGCGGAGTTCGCCGGACCCTGAAGGACGTCGATTCTCTCCTGTGCCGTGTTTACTTGCACGCCTCGAACGCGAAGGTCTCCCAGGGGCCGATGGCGCTGCGGTTAGCATTGACGATGCCGGTGCCGCCGCCGCCTTCCTCGGCGCAGACGTACTGGCCGTGGCTGGCTCTCAGGGCGACGGAATCACCATCGGTGATCGTACCGGCGCCGGCGATGCGGATGATGTTGAACTGTTCGATGGCGGTCACCTGCGTGGAAGTGGCTCGCACCCGGCGATTGCCGGTGCTGTCGGGCCTGAGATAGTACTGCCCGTTCCAGGTCAGCAGGCTGACTTTGTCGCCCGATACGAGGCCGCCGCCGTTCTGGTCGATCATGGTGAATGATTCGAACGGTCCCGCGGTGGTGGCGTTGGCCAGGAGCGTGGTTCCGCCGCCGTGGGCAGCGGTCAGGTAGTACCCGTTGATGGACTTCAGACGCGTGCAGCCGCAGGCTGAACCGGTGGACGAGATCTTTCGGGAGAAGAACCAGTCGAGATTGGTGCCGCCGGTGTCAAGGACCAGTTTGAGATCATGCCGCCCGGCCGACAGAGAAGCAATGCCCAGATGCTGAAGTTGCCATGCTGCTCCTGATCCGCCCCGGATGAGGTCCACCGGACCGAGAGACTGGCCGTCAACCTCGAGATGGACGCGCTGGCCGGGGACCCCGCTCAGACGCGCCGTGAAGCGGTAGGTTCCGCAGGCCAGCCAGACCTCCTTGAACTGGATCCACTCGCCGGGTTCTGTCCAGCCGATGTACCAGCCGGAGCCGGTGGGCAACCGGCCGATGTCCAGGTCGCCGTCGCGGTAGTACGTGCCGGTGTTCCCCGGGGTGGTGTCGAGGAAGGTGTCCGCGGCCTCGGCCTGGAAACGGAGCGTTTTGGTCTCCGGGTCTGCATATTCACGAACGATGTTGATGTACTGGTTCGGGTATCGCCATGTATTGCTTCGGTAGTAACCGGCGCTCTCGGCGATGTCTGTCCAGCCTTCGAGAATCGTGAAGCGCGTGGGCGGCGTTCGGGTGATGCCCGCGGTCAGGCCGGCGCGCAGGGCGGCGCCGTCATTTCGCAGTTGTTCGCGGCAGACGGAGCCGCAGCCGGGCAGGTATTCCTCGCCGGTGTCGGGGTCCATGGGGTCGCGAAAACCGGGGACGCTGCATCCCCAACCGGCGTTGTTCCAGGTGTAGTACGAGTAGGTGCCCTGGCTCGGATCGAACCAGCTTTCCGCCGCCTGGACGTGCTGCGTGGTCAGTGTCGAATCGGCCTGCCGCCAGTGGCTGGTGACGTTGAAGTGCGGGTCCTCCCCGTACCGGGCGATGAAGTTCGCGCGGAGGTAATCGAACAGCCGGCTGGCGTTGCCCTGGACGTTGGTCATCCAGACGGGTCCCCAGAACGCCACCACCGGCCGGCCGTCCAGACGATACCACAGGTCCGACGGAACGGTGTCGTGCCAGATCCGCATGTTGTAGTCCCAGAAGTAGGCCCACGCGTCCTCGTCGGCCAGGTCGAAGAGCGTGTTGCCGGGCAGCCCCTCGATGGTGTTTCTCGCTCCCATGTAGGCGCCGGTGTCATCGAACATGGCCAGGCGGAGGACGTCTCGGGCCCCCTCGCAGCGATCGATCGCATCGACGAGGTGACGCAGCAGGCGCGGGCACATGTCGCCGTTGCCGTCGTCCCCTGAAACCGGATCGAAGCAGCCGCGGCCGAGCATCAGGACCACGTGAACGCGCGAGTGGATCAGTTCCTCGACCAGGTTGTCCCACCACGCCGGTGTGTTTCGATCATATGGGCGGAAGATCGGCGGCTCGCAGCTTTCCGGATTGTCGCGCGGGCAGCCGCTCCGCACTTCGTAGCCGGTGGTGGTGCCCAGCACCGGGCCAAGCCTGGCCGGCGGCACAAGGGTGGTATCCTCGGGAAGGGCCAGGATACATCCAAGAGGTGCGGGCACATCGGGACCGGTCAGACAAGTGTAAAAAACCGCAAGGTCGTTCTGATCGACACCCCCATCGCCGTCCAGATCGACCTGCTCGCAGCCCGGGAGAATCGACTGGCCGGCGCCGCTCAGACACGCCTGAAAGCGGCCGAAGTCCGCCTGGTCCACGTCCTCGTCGCCGTCGAAATCAGCGGCCATCGCGACGCCGAAGCAGCACAGCACGCACGCGATTGTGACCGACCATGCGGGATGGGGTGACATGAGCCACTTTCCCCTGCTGCGACCTTCTCGGCGGACACCACCTGCGCTCCTCACATACATGATAGCAGATTCGAGGGGTGCCCGTCCATCGAAGAAAAGATGTGAAGCCGGCTCAGTTGCCCGGGGGCAATCCCATCCGCCGCAGCCAGCGGTAATGCGAGGCAATCCCGGCCGGGAATGACTCGTGCTCCTTATACTTCAGCCCGAAGTCCCGGCATGTCTCCTCCACCACCTTCGACATGGCCGGATAATTGACGTGGCAGATCAGCGGGAACAGGTGATGTTCCTTGTGATAGTTTAACCCCCCCAGAAGCCAGGTGAGGACCCGGTTCCGCCGGGCGAAGTCCAGGGTGGCCTGCGCCTGATGGACCGCCCATGGCGTGTCTACGCTCGCGTTGCTTTCTTCGGGCAGAGGAAAGTCGGCCTCTCCCGCGCAGTGCGGCATGACAAACACCAGGGACATCACCAAACCCAGCACCAGCGAGGCTACGACGTAGTAGAACAGTACAACCGTCACCGGGTGAAACAGCATTGGAATCGCAAATGCCCAGGAGAAGAAGACTGCTTTGCCCGCGATGAAAATGACCAGTTCCCACCCCTGCGGGCGCGGGATTCGATGACGGCCGAGCCGCCCGGTGATCACGTATCGGAAACTGTCGACCAGTTGCATCTTCATGGCCTCTAGCCCGTAGAGCGGCCAGAGATAGAAGCGCTGCCATCGGTAATACCACCGCCACTTCAGATGCGGCGACAGCCGACCCAGGGCGCCAAGGTCGATATCGTTGTCATAGCCCGTGATATTGACATACCTGTGGTGGATGACGGCGTGCTTCCATCGCCAGACGTAGGAGCTGCCCCCGATCACATCCATGGTCATCGCCATGAGCCTGTTGACCCAGCCATACTCGGAATAAGCCTGGTGCCCACCGTCATGTTGAATGGCGAAGCCGATGAGTGCCGTGGACAAGCCGAGCAGGACGGCCAGTAGCAGACCCTGCCAGAGGGTATGAGCCGCTAAAACCAGCAGTACATAGGAGGCCGCGAAGCAGGCGAGGATGATCGCCGTCTTCAGGTACATCTGCCAGCAGTCTCGCTTGCGACGGCCGGTGCTGCGGAAGAACTCCTCGATCCGCCGCCGGAGCTCCGTCTGAAAGCCGGTGTCCTTGGCAAATTCAAGCCTCAGAACCCCGGATGGGTTGAGCTTTGCAGGTCCCCGCTGGGTTTCCTGTGTCGTCGTCATGGCAAGCCCGTTCGATGTAGTTTTGCGCCGGATGCGGCCGGAATCTCTCGTCCGACTTTTGGCCCGTTCGCCACGGGCCATTCTCTCTAAGATATACCCTGTCCCCCGGGTCCTTCAAGCCCGTATTCGGGGTCGGGGCTTCGGGGGGCATCCGACGAAGGGTGGCATGGCCAAGCCCCGGCCTGCCGGGGCGCCGCCATGTCTTCTGCCCGAACGGCTGCATCGGAACGCAGCCTGAAGGCGAGTCACCTCCGTCAGTCTCTGCCGACTGCTCGCCGCAGGGCTGCACGGGCGAGCAAGCGAGTCGAATCCAACGTCGGCAACGGACTCCTGTCGGGCTCGATGATCAGAGGAATCTCCGTGCAACCCAGCACGACCGCGTCGCAACCCCGGTCCCGGAGCCGTTCGATGACTTCGGACATGATGGATCGTATTGTCGGGGCAGATGGCGAATTCTGCTCCGGCCTGTGCCACCTTGCGGGCCGAAGCGAGCATGAGCCGACCGACTTCCTCCCAGCGACCGGCGCGAATCGGAATCATGTACGACGCAAGCGGATAGGTATGCATCGTGATCTCGGGGTGGTTGTGCTCGTCCATCTCGTGTGGCGCTTCCGTGCAGATGGTCCGATAGCACAGAGCGGCTCCCTCCGCGCTGCAGGCGACGATTCCGATATGACCTGCCATGTTGTCAGCCTCCAGTGAACGACGGGGGAATCTCGACTTGCGGCATGATCGTCGAGCCTTGAGCGTTGGGCAAGGGAAATCGTATCGCCTGGCCAGGAATGCCCGTTGCCAGACTTGCGGCTGACGCCGCTGCGTCTTGTCGGCTCGCGGCCGTTCATGTAAGCTTCGTGACGTTAGGAAACGAGCACTGATGGTGTCGTGACGCATTCAGCCCAGATGCTGATGAGCTCATTCGGGGGCATGACGGCGATGAAGATCTCGTGGAAGCGGGCCCATGGCGGCTCGGGCGAGCCAATTCAATCCTGCCGCAGAATCCCAAATCCGCCGGCAGGGTTTCCCATCCTTTGGGACCTGTGGCGCGGGGCTTTCGCGGTCGCGACGACGCGAGCGGCCGCCCCGGTCCTGCTGGCCGTGTGCCTGGCTGCGACAGGCTGTTCGCGCCAGGTGAAGCGGCAGTGGAGGTACAGGTCGCTGGACCTGGCCATGCAGACGGCTCTGCCGGAGGATCTGTCCAACAGTAATCCGGATGACCGGCGGCAGGCCGTGGCCCGGCTGGCCGAGAGCGGCGACTACGCCCGCGAGGACGTGTTTCATGTCCTCGACGCGGTTGCCCGAACCGACCCGATGCCCCAGATCCGGTGCATCGCCATCCGCGGCCTGGGCCGGTACAAGGACGACCGGCCGATCGGAACGATGCTGGCGATTCTGCAGGCCTCCAAGCCCGGCGACAAGGCTCTACCCGCCGACGAAGACGTTCGCTGGGAGGTACTGCACGCTCTCCTGGAACTGGACCAGCGCAACGTGCTCGGGGCGTCCCAACAGGCCATCGCCCGTGATTTGGCGATTCGGATGGCGGAGTTCGATCCCTCGCGCAACGTGCGGATCACGGCCACGGAGTTGCTCGGATGCTTCAAGGACCGCGCGGTGCTTTCGCCGTTGATTCGACTCCTGCGAGAGAAGGATTTCGCGATCGCCGAGCGGGCCGAGCTGTCACTGATCGCACTCACGGGGACCACGCACGACTTCGACGCCGACGCGTGGGAGACCTGGATGGCCAACACGCCCGATCCGTTTGTCAAGGCGGGTCAGACTCCGCAGACTACGCGTCCGGCACCGCCAAGCTGGTTCGAGAAACAGCAGCGGGCAATCCGGCGCGCGCTCAAACTGGGCGGAGTGGACTGACAGATCATCACGGGGCCGGCTCGTCGGTTCCGCGCGTTGTTTTAATGTGGATGACGCCTTGTTCGTCGAACCACAGCGGGTCGATGGCCAGGAATCGCTTCCATCCTCTCCGCTCGCTGTCTTGCTGATGGTAGACCATCCACAGCCGGCCGTCGGGTCCGGCTATGACGCAGTGATGGCCGGGGCCGAACACGCCGTTGCCGCGCTTGGCGATCGGATTGCCGGGAAACCGAGTGAACGGCCCGGTAGGGGACCGTGAAGTGGCATAACCGACGGCATAATCCGGTCCGTCGGCGCCGCTGCCGGAATACATCAGGTAGTAAATGCCCTTGCGCTTGAGCATCCATGGTCCCTCGGCTATGGGGGCGCCGTGCCTTTCCCATTCTTCGGTCGGGCGAATCAGTAGGGTCGGCTCGCCCCTGGTGGTCAGCGGATCGGCCATGGGCTGAACGGCGATCTTGTTGGAGCCGTGCCTGACGTCTGCATAGTAAAGGTACATCGCCCCGTCGTCGTCGCGGAAAAGGTGGGCGTCGATGGCGTCATGGACAAGCGTGCCTTTGTCAACGAACGGTCCCAGCGGGTCGCCGGCCACCGCCACGCCGATCAGCTTGCCGCCGCCTGGCTTGTCCACGGTGTAGTAGAGGTAGAACCTGCCGTCGCCTTTCTCGTTGTGGAAAACGTCCGGGGCCCACACGCCGCCTCGCGAGTCGGTAAAGCACTTGGGCTTCTGCGTCCAGTGTACCAGGTCGTCGGAGACGAACACGTCGTAGCCCTTGCAGTCGAGCGTGGGATAGAGGTAGTACCTGTCGCGATATCGAATAACAGCGGGGTCGGCCGGGCCGATGCGATCAATGATCGGGTTGCGGTAGGTCCGGGCGGGACGGCCGCTCGGCCGGGTGGCGGGGGCGGCGGGCTTCGGCTCTGAGGCGGGGGCAAGCGGGATCGCTCCGATCATGGCCACGACGAGAGACAGGGCAACGCTGGACATATCACCGGTCCTTTCTGCGATTCCTGCGACAGGATTTAGAGCCTATCCTACCAGACTGCGGCGTGCGCGTCCCATCCCTGGCCGCATGTAAACGCAGGCGGTGGCCGAGCCGCTTACTGGACAAGCTCGGCCGGGTGCTGTAGGAAGGTGCGGCAACTACTCTCAAGGAGAAGGACACATGTGGTTCTCTCGTTTCATTCAGGTTTGCCCGTACTCGGTTGTTGTCGCGGCCATTCTCAACCTGAACGCGGGATGCGCCGCCCCGACCAGGGTCGATAAGCTCGACCTGAGCACTCTGCGTAAACTCGATGCGGCCCAGGGCGTGCGAGACGAGAAGATCGGCCTGCTGTGGCATGACGCGAGACTGCTGACGGTCGAAGGCCGCGGCTGGGCCGATACGGAGGATTTCTTCGATCGCCTCCCGGCCAGGGCCAAGGGAATGGTCCGCGAGGGAGTCTGGGGGCTGAGCAAGTGTTCGGCCGGATTGTGTGTGCGATTCGCCTGCGACTCGGAGCAAATCGCCGTCCGGTGGACAACCACTTCGAAAAACATGTCCATGGACCACATGCCGGCCACAGGCGTCAGCGGCGTGGACTTGTACGTGAAAGACTCTGGATCGTGGCGGTGGATCGCGATCGGGCGAGCGAGGAGCGCACCGACAAATGAAAGCGTGCTGGCCGACAGCATCCCGCCGGGCCCGCACGAGTACATGCTGTACCTGCCGCTGTACAACGGTATCAAGTCTCTTGAGATCGGCGTCAAACCGGGATCTGCCCTGGCGCAGGCTCCGACTCGCCCGGTCGAGCGGGACAAGCCGATCTGCTTCTACGGCACCTCGATCACGCAAGGCGGCTGCGCTTCACGGCCGGGGATGGTCTACACGGCCATCATCGGCAGGAACCTGGACCGGCCGGTGATCAACCTGGGTTTCTCCGGCAACGGACGGATGGACCCGGAACTCGCCGTGCTGCTGGCCGAGATCGACGCGGCGGCCTACGTGCTCGATTGCCTGCCCAACATGACCACGCCGATGGTTGAGGAGCGAGTTGAGCCGTTCGTCAAGAGCCTTCGCAAGGCTCGCCCTGGAACGCCGATCCTTCTCGTCGAGAGCGTGCCCCACCAGGGTGAAGCCTTCCTGCCGAAGCAAAGGCAAGCCATCGCCGATAAGAACGCGGCGTTTCGCAAGGCATACGAGCGTCTGCGGACTCAGGGAGTACAAGGGCTCACTTACGTATCCGGTCGCGGGCTCACCGGCACCGACGGCGAAGGCTCGGTGGATGGCGCGCACCTGACCGATCTCGGTTTCCTCCGATTCGCCGAGGCGCTGGAGCCTGTGTTGCGCAAAGTGATTCAGCCCTGACCGTAGAAGGTGACGGTTTCGGCTGTTTCTGGGTACTGAACCCTGAACCCTGAACCCTGCCTACTTCTTCCTCAGGTGCTTGCCCGCGAAATCCATGTACCTCTGCCAGTCGTACTCGGTCAGATCGTGCTTGCCGGTGCGAAGGTGATAACCGATAGTGCCCATCACCGCGTGATCCGGGGGCGGCATGTCGTCCGCGGGCAGCCCTTCGGTCCCTAGCAGCCGATACACCGGATCGGCCCCCTTGGCGCCCAGGAACTCGCCGCGGGGGTCGGCCCAGCGATCTTCCGAGGCGCTGGCCACATACACCGGCCGTGGGGCAATCAGGGCGATGAGCATGTGGGTGTCGACGGGCAGGTCGGCTTCCCTGCCGTTGAACTCCCTGAAATTCTCGCAGAACCAGTGCGGGAAACGGTTGTTGATCATCTCGACCGTCTCGCCGAACCATCGCCGCTCGATGGCCGCTCCCCCGCAGCCCGAATTGTTTGAGATCACGATCGCGAACCGTTCATCCTGTGCCCCGGCCCACAAGGAGGTCTTGCCCAAACGCGAATGGCCGAGCACGGAAATGCGTTTGGGGTCGATATCGCGGTCGGTCTCCAGGTAGTCCATTGCCCGGCTGAGGCCCCAGGCCCACGCGCCGATGGCTCCCCAGGAGTCAGGCTTGCGGCCGTCTGGCGGATCGAACGCCGCGTGGACTCCATTCTTGAAACCATCGTGATAGTCAGGATCGAGATCCCCGTAGTAGATCGTCACCAGTCCATACCCGCGCCTGACGATCTGCTCGACCGGGTATCGTGAGCCTTGTGCCGCCCGCGATGCTTCGGTGGCCCGATTGTTGACGACGCCGGGCATGTGAGCCGGCATCCAGCGGGTGGACAATCGGATGGCCGGGTCCGGGTGGACACCATGGTTGCCTGAGAAATTGAGGATGAGGAAGACCGGCACCGGCCTGGGGGCGGCGTTGGGCAGGTACATGAGCATGTCCATGCTGGGTCCGTCGTCCTTGCCCGTAAAGTAAACAGTGATTTGCTTCCGGGTTGCGGCGCCCCCGAGGGCCTTGGCGTCGTCATCGAAAACCTTGAAGGTCATGTCCGTGGGCCGTCCGGGTGAGCGGCCATAGACGTACTTGCGGAACAGTTCAAGGATCTCGGGCCGGCGTTTGTCCATCCACGTCCTGGCGTCGCTGACTTTCTCGCCGTTCTGCATGACCAGGGGATCGGGCAGCGTGTACTGGCCCACCCTGGCCTCATCGTAGTTGACTTCGGGCTGCGTGGTGGGGGCCGCGCCCATCGCGACAAGTGCGACGAAGCACGCTCCAACAGACACAAGGATGAATCGCCGCATATGCGACCTCCTTCCGGTCACGATTTCAGGTTCTTGTCAAGGAACGAAACCAGCGCCGGCAAGTCAATGACGTGTGCTTCCGGGTGTACGTCGAGTTCGACGTTTTCCGGCCGGTTCATGTCGCGGTAGATGACCCTGATCTCGCTCATCGCCTGGCGCGCCAGCGGTACGCAGAAGGCATTGGGCGGCTCCTGCAGACCGTTCTGGCACTGCAAGGCCCGGGGGGCGATCAGCGAGTAGATGTCCGCCCAGTCGGTCAGCTCGCGCAGGCCGTCGAACTTCCAGCACATGCAGTGGTCCTGTTCCATCTGGTCCATCGTCGTGAGGTAGCCGGAGCTGACCGTCGCCGCGACGCGTTCATCCATCGCCCCGAGCCACATGGCCATCTCGCCGCCGAGCGACAGGCCCGCGCAGCCGATCCGCTTCTTGTCGACCTCGGGGATCGAGCAGAGATAGTCCACGCACCGCATCAGGTCCCAGAGCCGCTCGCCCATGAGCGTTCGGCCCTGCTCGCGGACTTCGTGCTGGCCGACGTCGGTCGAGATGGTGACGAAGCCCTTTCTCGCCAGCGCGTCGGCGAATCCCTTGTAGATCGACCTGTCGTCGTAGACGATCCGCCGGGTGCCGCCGTGGCCGTGGATGCAGACCACAGCCGGCAGGGGGCCGCTCTTGCCCTTGGGCATGCCGACGAGCACGTTGATTGCCCGTTCGGACGTGGACCGGACGGTCAGTTCCGTGAGCGTGTACTCACCCTTGTCCTGCGTCGATGCGACCTTCGCATCCAGCGGGACTTCGGTCTTTCTCAGGTCTGCGAGCTTGAGCAGATCGAACAGCCGCCTGCGGAGGTCTTTCTGCCACGCGACCGCAGCGTCTGCTGATCGCGACGCGTAGCGCAGGGTTCGCAGTTCAGCCTGTTCCTTCAGCGGCTTGACGATCAGCCTAATCGGCTTGTCGGCGTCGCGTGTTACCGGGTAGTTCAGCAGGGCCTTTCCGGTGACCGTTTCGGCAGCGGCACCCTCGTGTGTCACCTGGTAGCGGCCGAGCGAATTCACCGTGAACCACTCGGGCCACTGGTTGATGCGCGGATAGTCGAGCGGCATATGGAAGTAGTCCTTGTGCCGCGGTCGGTCGAACCGCAGATGGCCTTTCCAGGGAGACCCGGTCGTGAGCGAGATACGGATTGAGCCGTCGGCGTCGCGGACTGCTCCGAGCTGGATGTCTTCGCGCCAGGGGGCGGCCGTGATCCCCTGCGTTTTCCAGAGGGCATACATCAGGCAGGTGCGGGTGAGGTTGCCGTCGCCGTGCCAGCCTTCGGCGATGCCGTCGTCGCGCTGCCGCTCGAACAAGGTGTTGATTCGCTTGTCGGTCCACTTGACCGCCGCGTCGGTGGGGATTCTGGCGATCAGGCTGATTGCTCCTTCAAGCGGGTCGGCCAGGTCGTCGGCGCTGCCCTTTTCCCACGGATAAGTCATGTACTTGTGCAGATTCGACAACGCCTTCTCCACGGCGTTGCGGTAGCGCGTCTCGTTGTCAACCATCGCGACCGCCAGAAACGCGTTGTAGACGTAGCCCCAACCGTCGCTGAGATCCTTGTTCGTGACCTCGCCCGTGCTCGGGTTGTACATGTTGTACATGAAGCCGTCTTCGTTGACCCCGTGCTTCAGGATGTTGTCGAGGATGGCATACATCTCGGGCTTGTACCGCTGTCGGCGGTCGGGGTCCTCATGGGCGGCGATGAGGTAGGCTTCCGACAGTCCCCCGACGACTTCGCAGCCATGATCGCGGAGCCTGAGGCTGTCCTTCTTGATCAGGCTATCGTGCAGCAGGTAATGATCGGCCAGCCGGAAGCACCATTGCTTGTATTGATCGTTGCCGGTCATCCAGTAGAGGCGCCCCATGGTCTGCAGCAGGTCGCCGTTCACCTCGACGTTGGTTGACGGAATCTTGCTGGCCGGCGAGTCGTATTTGGCGTGCTTCCAGATGTCGGCGACCAGCGGCTGCATCCGGTCGAGCCACTCGCTGGGGCCGAGCCACTCGGTGACCGGAATCAGGCCGTCCTTGCAGTACTCGGCCGCGCCGAAGATGATCCGGTCGAGGTCAACCTGCTCAACGCGGAACTTCTGAGTCGCAAAGAGGAAATCGTCCGGCATCGAGTCGACCCGGTTGCACAGCTTCTGTTCCTGCTGAAGGATGTGGCGGACGTTCTGCTTGAGGTAGTAGTTGTCGGTCATGAACGCGGTCAGGACCATGAAGGGGTAGTTGTCGGCCGCGCAGTCCTGGGCGTTCCAGAACGCGTCACGAGTGATATTGCGAGGGAACAGTCCGCTGGCCGGGTCGGTGTAGGTCAGCCAGCCGAAGGCGTAGCGATTCGAGAACTTGATCACTTTCTGGCTGAGCCGGCCGTTCTCCTCGGCCAGTTGCCAGGGATCGGTCTGTCCCCACGCGGAAGTCGCGACCAGCAGGAAGGCAAAAGCGATGTGCGACATGTTCGTGTCCTCGTTGCGGCGGTTCGTCGATCGTGCCTGCCGTTTCCCGAAACTCAGCGCGCCGGTGCGCTCGTCGCCGCCTGCTGAACGGCAAAGTCCACCTCGAGAGGTTGCCCGACGTTCACCAGGAAGTTTGTGGCCTTGTAGGTCGCTTTCTCCGGCGGCTGGGGGCCCGCTCCCGTGAGTTTCACCACGGCCGAGCTGCCGGCCGGCAGGCTGATCTGACGCGGATGGCCGGGCCCGACGCGCTCCAGCTCGATAGGCGCGTCGCACCGGTTGGTGATCTTCAGCCACAGGGCGTCGCCCTGGCGAAGATACGGGGCACCCACCTCCACGCAACTGGCGAAAAGCGCCCTCAGGTTCGCCTCCCGACCGATCAACAGGTCGCGCCACCACACGATCGTACGGCCGGCGTCGAGGGCCTCTCGCAGGGCAGGCAGGCTTCTCTCCCGAACAAGGGCCAGAGTCATCGTGCGATGACCGGCTTTCTCCTGTTCCGTGGTCGGAGCGGGCTCATGAATGTCCGAACTGCCGAGCATGGGCAGACCTCGCTCCATGGCCATCCGGTGGGCCTCGATGTAGTACTCTCCTCCGTTGCAGATCTCGATCCCGTGGAGCTGGCGCTTCTCCAGCAGGCGGGTCTGGGCCTCGCCCCAGCGACCGCGCTCCTCGCCCTGCCAGCCGGGATGGTTCCACATGATGAAGGCGTTCTGGGCCGCAGCCTGGTTGAAGACCTCGTAAAAATCCTTGTTGTCCAGCGGCTGATTGTCCTTCGTGAAGAACACGTTGAAGTGGCCGGGCGGAGTCTCGCGGGTTATCTCCGAGCCGCGAACCAGCAGGATGTCTTTCTGTCTGGCGAGGTCTGCGGCCAGCTCATACGGGCGGTTGTGGCTGCCGGTGACCTCGGCCTTGTGCGGCCGGTACTCGATGTGGTCGGTGATGGCGATGGCGTCCAGGCCTTCCTGCCAGGCCTCGTTCACGCGCACAGTCGGCCAGACCAGCCCGTCGGAGAATACCGTGTGCATGTGGAAATCACACTTGAGGACCAGGTGTCCCGGCGGATCAGGGAAGCGGATCTCATGTCGGACCTGCGCCGATGCCGGCACGGACAGTAGCAACAGCAGCCAGAGGATTGTTCTGAACCTCATTCGTACCTCCTCTTGTGAAAGGGCCGGAGCCGGAATGCTCGCCGGGTATCTCAGCGAGCCGAGAGCGTGCGAATTGTAAGGTCTTGGACGGGGACTGGTCAAAAGGGCCGAGGCTGTCGCCCGCAAGCTGGCATTGACAGTTCTGTGATGCTCGCCGCCAGGACGAAACCTTTGTGTTCGCCCCGAGGATTGGGGTAACATGCACCGGCCGCGCCCGGCTTTGGCAACAGGAGCGAGATGGCATGAGACCGCATGATATTGCTCCGCTGATCATCCTGTTCGTGGCTTCCATGGCCTTGGCCCAGCCGAATCCGGGCTTCACGACGCTCCTGGTGATCGAGCCGACGAAGGAGCATCCGCGGAATTCCGAAGGCGACGTGATCGAGTCGAAGGACGGGCGGCTATGCCTGGTGTATTCCCGTTTTCGCGGCGGCGCGGAGGATGATGCGCCGGCGGATGTCGTTATGCGAACGTCCGTCGACGACGGGAAGACCTGGTCGGCTGACCGTATGCTCGTCTCCGGCGAAGGCAAACTGAACGTCATGTCGGTGAGTCTCCTGCGCCTGCCGAGCGGGGAGATCCTGCTGTTCTACCTTCGCAAGAACACCTGGAACGACATGCCGATGATGGTCCAGCGGTCGAAGGACGAACTCCACACCCTCAGCGAGCCGGTGCGAGTGACCGTCGATGACGGCTATCACGTGGTGAACAACGCCCGCGTGCTGCGACTGTCGACCGGCAGGCTGGTAGTGCCGGCGGCGCTGCATCCGTGTCCGGACGGCACAGCCAAGACGTGGTCCAAGTGGGCGATTCCGCGAGTGTTTCTGTCCGATGATGACGGGCGGACGTGGCGGGGTGATTCCACGGATGCTGAGGCCGAGCCCGACCGTTCGGTTGTTCTCCAGGAGCCGGGCATAGTGGAGTTGAAAGACGGCCGTCTGATGATGTGGTTTCGCACCGACCGCGGCGCGCAGTACGAGTCGTTTTCCGATGACAAGGGCGAGCGCTGGACCAGGCCGGCGCCCGGCAGGCTGGCATCCCCGCTCAGCCCGGCGACCATCCGGCGCAATCCCTGGACGGACGAACTGGTCTGCGTGTGGAACGATCACTCCGGGCGTCACGTCTTCCCGGCCGGCAAGCGGACGCCGCTGTGCCTGGCCGTCAGTCGCGATGAGGGGAAGACCTGGCAGCCCAGCCGCGTCATCGAGGGCGACCCCAACGGCTGGTACTGCTACACCTCGATGAGCTTCATCAAAGACCGGCTGATCCTCTCCTACTGCGCCGGCGATTCAAAGATCGGCGGGCTGAACCGGCTCAAGGTTGTGGCGTTCTCACGTGAGTGGCTCAGCATGAAGTGAAACGGGTGGCCCAGGTCCTCCAGGCCTGGGTTCTCGGGATTGCTCACACTCGCAGCACGCCGTCGCTGTAGGCGGACAGGTATGCCTGAAAGCCCTTGTCCGGCGCGTGACCGGCGGTTCGGACAGGGATCACCTTGGGCACGCCGCCGAGGATCTGGTATGCACGCGACAGCGCGAAGTCCGTCGAGATCCCTTTCTGGTAGTTGCAGGTGCGCAAGGTTTGGTAGCTGAACGCCGAAGGCGAGCCCCACGGAATCCCCGTGTCGCCGGGCACAATCCGCGTGATGTAGGCCCAGTTTGCCGAGTTCGACCAGAGGCCGTACGACGGCGGGATCAGGTGCAGCCCGTCCGGTGTCCGGCTGTCCACGTAGCCGAGGGCCGCGACCGCGACCGCATCGTGGTTAGCCAGGTGTGACGAGGCGATCACGATCCACGAATCCGGCGAGGCGATGGTCCCGGTGTGCGGCCCGACGTTCAGCATCACCTGCTCGGCCAGGGTGATGACTAGCCGCAGCCGATCACGGATGTCGGGCAGGTAGTTCAACTCGACGTATTTCTCGTGGAAGCTGCCGGCCTCGAAGTGCATCTGGAAGCGGCTGTCGTCGCGCAGCCAGCCCACGGCGATCTTGTGTCCGTGTGTGTAGCCCGCCAGGACGTGCGAGCTCAAGCGAGGCAGGTAAATGATGTGATCCACCTCCCGGATGACGCGGGCGACATAAGGAGGCTGGCGCCAATGCGAGTCACGGAAGGGCGGCGCGGCCTCAAAGTAACCCGCGTCGTAACCCTGGTCGTCAGAGAAGTACGGCCGGGCACCCGAATCCACGATCGCCTCGTGGAGATTGTTCTCGCGAGTGAGGTTCTCGGTCGAGCCGTGGCGCTTGTCGCCCTTGACCAGCCGGACGTAGCCGGTCCCGCCCTGGTCACCCACCAGCACGCGGCCCGCCCCCCGGTTCAGCAGCTCGGCCACGACCGCGCGCACGGCGTTGGGCGAGGTCACGGCGGGATGAGGGTGCGACGAATTGCAGGAGAGTTTGACGAAGACGGAGTCACCGCGCCGCAGCCACGACCAGTCCAACTGCCGGCAGACTTCGCGCACCGCCATCTGGGGGCTCAGGTCGCCGTCTCGCGGAAACAACCCCAGCACGACGGCGTCGGGCGATTCGTCATGACTCGGAGCGGAGGCCGGATGACCGCCCGCCAGGTTGACCCGCGCGGCCTGCATGCAGCCCGGCAACAACGCCGCCGAGGCGATCGTCGCCCCGCGCTTGAGTACGTCTCGTCTGCTGATCGCGTGGCTCACTCTTGAACACTCCCCGGCAGCCTGCCGGAAACCGACGCACGCGCGGAACGTGACGGCACGTTCATCGACCCCGCCTTCGCGGCGGTTTTCTCTCAGAACCCCGCCCGGGCCTGCGGCCTCGGCCGCTCTCCGGCCTGGGCGCTCCTGGCCTCCGTGCAGTGCGTTCCGCGGGTCGGCGCGGCGGTCTTGCTGCCGTCGGCCGTTCGGGCGGAGGCTTGTACTTCTTGAGCAGACTCACCTCGGCCGGCGTCAGCGATCTGAACTGGCCGGGCGCCAGGCCGCGCAGCGAGAGCGGGCCGATCCGGATGCGGATCAGCTTGCGGACCGCATGGCCCAGCCGGGCCAGCACGCGCCGGACCTCGCGGTTGCGGCCTTCACGCAAGGTGATCTCCACCACGCTCTGGTCGCGGGCCGCGTGAATGATACTCGCCTCGGAAACCTTCGTCTTGCCCTCCGCCAGCCAGACGCCCTTGTGCAACTGGGCCATGTCTGCGTTGGTGACCAGGCCGTTGACGTGGGCGCGGTAAGTCCTGGGCACGCCGTGCCGCGGGTGGGTGAGCTGCTGAGCCAGTCCGCCGTCGTTGGTCATCAGCAGCAGGCCGGTGGTGTCAGCGTCCAGCCGCCCGACGGGGAAAACCCGCTCGCGCACGCCGGCCATGAGATCCACGGCCCGCGGGCGCCCGGCCGGATCATAGTTGGTGCAGTGTACGCCCTTGGGCTTGTGCAGCAGGAAGTAGACCTTCCGCTCAACGCGCAGCGGACGGCCGTCCACGGCGATCTCGTCGACCTCGGGATCGACCAGCACGGGCAGAGTGTGCACGCGCCTGCCGTTGACCGTCACGCGGCCGTCGAGGATGATCCCCTCGCACTCCCGCCGCGACGCCACCCCAGCGGCCGAAAGAACCTTTTGAAGTCTTTCAGAACCCATGTGTCATTTCAGCAGTACGTAGTCCAGGCCGAACATGTAGCTCTTCACCGCCTTGTCGTTGGCTCCCACGATTTCGACGGTCAGCAGATTGCGGCCCTTGGCCAGGTCGAGGGCCCCGAGGTCGATTTCATCGGTCCGGCCCACGCCCTCGGGCTGGAAGAGGTCGATGACACCGCCGGCCTTCTGGCCGTTGACGTAGAACTGGACCTGGCCGTAGTCCACCGCCTTGGTCAGACGCACGACGACGCGTTTGCTGCCCGCCTCCTCGGCACGCAGGGCCAGAGTCAGCTTGTCTCCGGGCTTGCCCTGGGTCCACCACAGGTGGGCCTCGCTGCTCCATCCGCCGAGTTCCTGGGTCGTCACCTCGCCGGTCTTCTCGAGCACTCTCATTTTCTCACCTTCGATCGCACCGGGGACCTGGCTGACCTCCAGGACGGGCATGGGCTCGATCTTGACGTCATCGCGGGTGATCGGACCGAAGAACCACTCATCCCAGCATCCCGGGCGTGCATACCAGTAGCTGACTGCCGCGCGCGTGGTGTCACACGCCGGGTTCGAGTGCCAGTTCTCGATGTCGAACTTGAACGAACTGGTAAAGGGGATGTCATCGATGATGTGGAAGCGGTTCACGCTGGTGTTGCCGAAGTTGCCGGGCCCGTCGCATCGCGGTTGATTGTGATAAGCGTGCACAAAGCGCTCGTTGCAGCACCAGGCATAGCCGTAGTAGTCTTCCGTGCCGGTCCCCAGGTGGCTGGGGAACTGTTCGCCGTCCACGTAGATCTTCTCATCACCTTCACCCCACCAGTGCTTGACCGGGTTGATGATGTGCAGCGAGCCGCCGACGAAACGGCCCTTGCCGCTGCAGGCCATGTGGTTCCAGTCGGTCATCGGTCGGCTGGGGAGGTTCTTCTCGATCCGCCACTTGGCGTGGAAGAGCAGCGACCTCACGTTCCATTCCCAGGGCATGACCGCGACCGCACCCGAGACGCGGACTTCCTGCTCGCCGAGGTTCCTGACCTTGATCAGGGCCTTCTTGTTGAACGGCATCCACCAGTGGCACCAGAGGTCCTGAGGCTTCTCCTCGGTGATGCCCAAGGGCAGAGAGTCGTAAGGAGTCAGGCCGGGGGCGGTGCCGAAGAAATCGCCGATCGGCGTCGAGACGGTCTGCTCCAGGACCGGCTGGCCGCTCTTTTCGTCCTTTCTATCGCCGTGGAAGCTCATGTAGAGGACGACCTGTCGGGCGGCGGCGTCGAGATCGGCTGCATCGAGATGGACGAGGAAGCCACAGACGGCCTTGGGTCCGTCCATTTCCCAGAGAACCGCCTCGGCGTTGGGGGCGACCTTGACGTCGAACGGGGTCTTAGTCCGCTCGGCCGGGGGGCCTCCGCCCTTACGCGTGTCAGACAGGCGTCCGGCGACGTCCTTGATCTTGTCCGCCAGTTTCTGGGTGTCCTCCATGCTGAAGGTGCTGATTTCGGTGCCGGCCGGCCAGGTGCGGTAGTTCACGTGGTAATAGAAGCCGCCCTCGTCGCTGGTGACCTTGCAGTGCTTGGCGTAGGCGATGGGGAAGTAGAGGTTCCAGCCGCGGGCTCGCTCGCCGGCGATGGGCTTGGGGAAGCCGGGGACTTCGCCGCCGAGCAGCTTGGTCATTGGAGCCTCGATGGCGGGCTTGGCAGCTCCGTCGAGGTAAACGCGCAGGGTGCCCTTGGGGTTGGCGGACCAGATCCGGACGATCGCACCCGGGCCGTCGATGTCCATCATGACGTGTTCTTTGCGGCCCTCCTTGTCTTCGACGCGCAGGTATTGCCCGGCGTCACCGTTGGCGAACCAGCCGCGGAAGTCGCTGTGGCTTGTGGACTTCCGGTCGTAGCTGGAGAACTGCTTAGTGACGTAAGGCGGGTCAGGCCAGGTCGCCAGCCGCTTGAGGTCGGTCATCTCGTCGAGCAGTGATTCGGTGGTGACCGCGGCCAGGGCCGGCGACAGCAGCACGGCCGTCGTTGCGAGTGCCAGTACGGCTTTCGTAAACGTGGATTTCATGTCGGCGCTCCTCTCAGACAAAGGTTCGTGATTCGGCAAGCCACTGCGGCAGGTCGTATTGTGGCCCCGACGGGCAAAAAGGCAAGCGCTTCGGTTCCAGCAACCCGAGGTGGGTGCGAGAGGCGCCGTAATACCGTAAATTCTTGCATGGGCGATAGATAGGATCGACGCAAGGGCCGATCGGGCGCGGCAAGTTGGGTTTGTTTGGCGCTTTTGCATTGCGGTGGGGGGCCCCCATGACCAGGCGAACAGGAACAGGATGGCAGATGCTCCGAGGGATAACACGGCACCTGCTCCGCCTGGCGGCGAGCCTGCGGAACAGAGCCAGTGGGTGAGGCGAACGTGGTTGGTCTGGGCCGAGTCTCGAATTGGCTCAGCTTACTCAGGAATCTGTGGGACTCGGGCGCCCGGACCATGGGGACGACTTCGACAGGCTCAGTCCAAGCAGCCCCGCGGATCACTCCCCCAGCCCCCCTTGGCAAGGGGGGGAGTCGGGGGACGCTGTCCTCAGTCGCGGATTTTCAGGTGCATTTCGTCGCTGATGGCCCGGACCTCGGGGGCGTACATGGCCGAGCCGGTAGTCGGCAGGGCGTGGAAGACGCCCGGGGTCTCGGCGCGCATCTTGTAGCGCAGCACGTGGTCGCCCTGTTCGAGCAGGCCGATGAAGAAGACGACCTTCTCGTCGCGCAACTCGAGATTGGCGCACAGGCCGCCGGCCCATCGGCCGCCGCTGCGGAGCTCGACCGGCTCGCAGCCGGCGGGCTTCATGTCCTCGAACATCAGGTAGTCGTACACGTTCTTGGACGTGATCTTGAGCACGACCTCGATCTGATCGCCGCTGGTCACGGTGTCGCCCATCTTGAGCGGCACGCGAGTCCAGCCGGAGCGCGACTCGGTGCGACCGGTGGCGCTGAGCGGATCGGGCTGGTTGGCCGGGGGCGTTGAGGCGGCGCCGGCGTCGGGCAGGCGGACCTGCTCGGTCTTGGGCACGAGCTTGAAGTATTCGCGCTGGACGAAGATCTCGTTGCCGGCGCCCTTGATCTCGTCCTCCTTGGTGAAGTAGCTCAGGTAGGTCGAGTAGTAGAGGGCGCCCGGGCCTTTTTTGGTCAGGGTGATCTCGTGCGGGCCGGGTTTGACCTGCAGGCCGTAGAGCAGGACGCGGTTGTCGAAAGTGAAGAAGTTGGTCCTGGTGACGGTGACTTCTCTCATCGGCCGGCCGTCGACGTTGACGGTGAGGGCATACTCGGGGTTGGACTCGCCGGTGGCCTGCATGAAATCGACCATGGCGGCGATGGTCTGGGCGGTGTCGCGCGTGCTGCGCCAGTAGTAGCCGTTGCGGCGGTTGTTGAGCAGCCACTTGACCAGGCGCGGGCCGAGTTCGTTCTTCGGTTCGATCGCGACCATGGCCTTGAGCGTCCAGGCGTTGGTTTCGATGTCGTTGTTCCACCAGAACCACCAGCCGGTGCCGGGGGTGCGGACCCAGGCGGTGTCGTTGGAATCGTCGCGGTCGACGAACTGGAGGATGTTGCGGAGCAGGGTCGCGGCCTCGTCGAGACGCTCGTTGTTCTTCATGGCCAGAGCCAGCAGGGCCCGGCCGTAGTTGTTCAGGTTTTCTCGCGTGGCGTACAACTCGTTGAGCCATTTCGCCACGTCGTCGCTGCCGAATGACTCGTTCTGCGACAGGATGTACGCGATGTAGGCCTGCGTCTGCATATCGCCGATCCGCTGCTCGTTCTTGGGCTTGGCCAGCTCTTTGCTGATGGCGTTGACCAGGAACTGGAAGCCGCGCTCATAGACGCCGCCGTCGATGTTGACGCCGGCCTGGCGGGCGGCGTGCAGACCCTGGAGCACGTAGGCGGTCTGGTAGGGCGATGAGTCATCCTCGCGCCACCAGCCCCAGCCGCCGTCGTTACGCTGGAAGGTGTAGAGCCGCTGCAAGCCTGCCCGGACCATGCGGTCGAGCTCGGCCGAATCGAATACCGGTGAGTGATCCCACGCGAAGCGGTTCTTGAGGTCGCCCTGGTTCATCTGCTGGCGCTGCTTGCCGATGGTTTCGAGGTCGGTGCCCATCTTCTTGAGCGCGTCGCGGACGAGCACGCAGGGATAGAACCGGCTCATGGTCTGCTCGACGCAGCCGTAGGGGTAGCCGACCAGGTAGGGCAGGGCGTCGATCATCACGCCGGCCAGGCTCGGCGAGAAGGTGATTTCCAGGCGGGTCTGCTCGGGGTCGATCTGTTCGGGGAGATCGATCTTCAGCGTCCGGGAGCCGTCATCGGCGACCCGGTATGAGCCGCTCTGGGCGACGGTCTTGTTGATGCCGTGGACCAGCACCGGGAAGGCCATGCGCATGCCGTCGCTTTCCTCGTCGGTGAGTGCCTTGACGGTGATGGTTGCGAGGCCCTCCTTGAGGGCCTTGACCGGCCAGTCGAAGCGGTGCTCGCCGTTGGCCTTGACCACGGCCTGGGCTTTCAGGTGCAGGTTGCCCTCCGCATCAGGCGTGGGGGTCTTGTCGGCATCGCCGAGATAGCTGAACAAGGCGGCCGGGACGATCAACTCGGCCGACACCTGCTTGTCGGTCTTGAGGTAGTTGTGAGCGTTGGCCGAGAGCACAACCTCGTCGCGTTCGATGAAGAATCGCGGCGATTGCAGCCGCACGAGCAGGTTCTTGGTCGTGACGGCTTTGGCGGTTGCATCGCCGACCTGGGTGGCGTCAGTCAGGGCGTAGCCGCGGATTCGCCAGGTGGTCAGCGATTGCGGGAAGGTGATCTCGGCCTCGG
>CAZPIO010000044.1:0-51184 GCA_964586235.1 uncultured Planctomycetales bacterium | reverse complement strand
CTCGGACGCCTTGGACGGTAGCGGTGGAGATTGCCGTCAGGGTGCTGGCGTCCTTAACGAACAGCGAGTTCCATGCCTGGTTTCCTCTGGGTCCGAGCGCGATCGGGTACGTCTTGTTGGTGAAGCCCCGGGCGTCCTCGTTGCCGATGCACACGGCCATGCGACACCGGTCCATGGTTCCATCGACGCTCTCCTGGTACGACAGCACGGTCTCGCCGGTTGGCATTTGCCGCAGAAACGGACCGCCTCCGTACCACTGAAGCTCGAGCGGCTCGGCCAGTGCTCCCCAGCGATGCGGGCTGTCGCCATCGACCACTCCCGAACGCCAGTTGTCCGCAAGCGCCATATGGAGGACTACCGGCTTGAATCGCCCTCCGGCATGGCCGCTGTCTTCGATAACCACCGCGATGCCTCGCCCCCCCGCGAGCAGCAACGGCACCGGCATGCCGTCGCGATGGCCCTTGCGCATCGCGATCGTTTCGGCCTTGCTCCATGTCCGGCCGTTGTCCAAGGAGCGCAGCAATGCGATCTCCTGCTCGGCCGTGTTCTGGAACGGGGCCTCATTCGAGAAGTAGACCTGCACCTCGCCCGACGGCAGTTGCAGCCCCGCCGGTTCCCAGCAGCCGTCCTGGAAGGAGTTGCCCGCACTGTAGATCGTCAGCGGCTCGGACCATGTCTGTCCCAGGTCAGAGCTGCTCGCAACGCGTATGTGGAAGGGTCGAGTCAGGGTGCCTGGCGAGGTTTTGTCGTGCTGGCGCCTGACCGCGGCAAGCGGCCGTTCGTTCCAGAAGTACAGCAACGTACCGTCTTTCAGCGGAAGCAGGTCGGCATTGGTCAGCCAGCACTCCGAATCCTCGGCCACGAGGATCGGCGACTTCCAGGTCATGCCCTCATCCGTGCTGCGGCGGATCCACATCTTGCGGGCGCGGTCATAGACACACGCAATGCTGCCGTCCCTGAGCCGCGCCATGCGCCCGTAGTCCCCTCCCGCCTCGACCAGTCGTAGGGTGGCCGTGTCCCATGCGATCGTCGGCAGGGAAGGTCTGGATTCAGCCTGCGCCAGCAAGGAAGCCGGAAGCGCCAGTGTGCCGATGCTTGAGCGCCAAGCCAGCACGAACAACGTTGCCGCGATCGTTCGAGTCGAAGGCTCATCGCCCATCTGCGATTCGAACCTCACTTCTGTGCAGAGCCGCTCGCATCCCGACTCTGTCATCCGACAAGCTCACCGATTTCGAAAAACTCAACGTTAGTGAAACCTTGCTCCGTGATGAAGTCCTTTGCGCGATCAGTGCACAGGGTGTGATCATCCCGCTCGATGACCTTGAACAGGTCGGCACCCGCGAGATCCTTCTCACGAACGAATAGACCTTGGCCGGGGACGCGAGGAACACGAGTGTATTCCGAACGCATGATGGTGCGATCCCATTTGGTCTCCCCCCTTTCGCCGCCGAGTATCTGATAGAACCTGAACCCGCACGTGGGACAGTGAATGGTCAACTGCAGCGAAGAACGCTGCAAATCGCACGGGACTTGAGTCGTGATCCAGAGTTCCTGGACGGGCGGTCCTTCATAGGGCAGCCACACGCGCCGTTTGCTGCGCCGGTTGGGTCGAATGGGCCTTTTCAGCTTGGGGTCCTGTATCATCTCCACGGAAGCGCCCTCGAAGCCCGAGAAGCGCGTCGAGAGAGCCTGCAAGACCTGGTCCGTAACGAGGACCGCAGCCGAACCCGGACCCCATGTGAAATCGGCGATATGGTCTGACCCTTCATCCCACGACAGGTGAAGAGGGCGCTTCCTCACCGCCGCAGGTATGGACCGCTTGCACCCAGGGCAGTGGCCATCTTGCCTGTAGGAGGGCGCATGCGCGGTGAAGCACGCATAGCGCGAGTCATGTGGATCAGCGAGTTTCCAGATACGCAAGGCTGTGACCTCGCAGTTGCAGACGCTCCTCATCGATACCCACCGATCCACGCGACATGCTTCCTCAGCGGCCCGTCGGCTAGAGCGTTCACCAGACGCTTGTCGCTGGTGTGCATAACGGACTTCGACCTGACCGCCAGGACCAGGTAAAGACAGTCGTAGACCGTCCGGCCCGTCCTTAGAGCCAACTCCAGCGCCGCCTCGACGAGATCGCTGGAGGGCGTAATCCGCAGCGGCAACCTCAGGACGTCAGCCATCAGTTGAGCGGCCTCTTCCTCGTCAATTTCGCCTCGGGCGTGGCGCTTCCAGATCACGTTGCCCACCTCGGCGTAGATGAGGTCGGGCGCATGCAGCGCCCGCTTGCCGGCCAGCAGCGCCTGAGCGGATTCGGCATGCTCCTCCTGGAAGAAGGCCGCGGCGATCACGCTGGCGTCGACAACACACGTCTTCATCGAGCCCGGTCCTCGCGGATCAGGTCTTCGCTCCCGCGAAATCGCCGGCCGGCGAATCTCTTCCTCCAGCGATCCAGCATCTCCGCGATCTCTTCAGCACCGCCCCCGGCCGCCTGCTCCAGCACCAGCTTAGCCTCGTTCTGGAGCGACCGGCCGTTCCGCCTGGCACGGGCCTTGAGCCGCTTAAGGGTCCGGGCATCCAATCCGCGAATCAGTATGTCAGGCATCGCTCGATCTCCGATCCATCAACCTTCAGACGCTATCATAATGATATCGTCCGAAAGCGTGCCGGGCAAGAGAAACGCACCCCGCCAGCCTACGGGGGCAGAGAGTGAGTCGCCGCCGGAGATCTCGATGGGAGCGACCGTGAGTTGGTCGTTGAAGTAGACCTTTCTCCGGCCGCCATTGCCGAGGTTCTGCCACGGGCTCTCCTCGGGTGCGATCACGGCGGACTCGACGGGAATGATCGGGCCGGCGACCCGGTAATCCCGCGAGGGCTTTACCGATCGATCCGTGCCTGCAGAGCCAGCCATCGAGGCGATCACCACGCCGAGGTGAACGAGCATCTAACGCGGCGCGGTGGGTGTTCTCCCTCAAGGGTGCCGTCCTGTGCCCGCACCGGAGGTCCAGCTATTCGTCAGAGGCCTTGGAGCTTGCGGGCACGCTGGACGGTCGTGTTGCCGGGGCACTGGCCGAGACCGGCGGCGGCTGGACGAGAATCGGCACAATGGTTGCAGGGACATAGGCGGGCCCCGGCTGGTGCTTGTCGAAGACCACATCGTGCAGGTCGGCGAGCATCCTCTCGAGTTCGCTCGCCGCGGCTTGGGAGTTCGACTTGCGAAGCTGCTCCAGCCACGCACGGCCGATGCGATACTGGACCACGGCCGCCAGCCGGCGGCGAGCGGCCAACTCTTCCGGCGACTCTTCGGAGAACCACTCGTCGCACGATCCGCGAACGCGAAGGGCCAGGGCGAACGCGGCGGTGTGCAGGCCATCCTCGGCGGCCAGGCGGCATTGCAGCAGCCGACTCAGAAAATCGAAGTCCGGCTGTGCCGGCCTGATCAGGGCGCTGGGCAACGAGACCTTCGCCCGCTCCCGCCGGCCGGCGCGCTCCCATGCAAATGACTGCCAGAGTAGAGCGCAGGCCGATAGATCGGGCTTGTCCGACTCGCGGTCAACGGCCAGGTTCAGGGCAGCCTCCGAGAACGCCGACTTGCGTTTGGCAGTGTCGGTTCCGGGCGCGGAGGCGGCGAAGAGGTTAACGAACGGTTCAAGCGAGTCCGCGGCAAGGTTGAGTTCAGTGACTCTCCTGCGAGTTGTCTCTTTCGGGTCATTGTTCGACCCTTGATCGACCCCTGTAGGCCGGTCAAGGGCTGACTTGAGGACGTCGCGGGCCTCTTCAAGATGCTGTCGAGCCCGCTCGGCCCGCCCGAAGATGCCCTGCAAATCTGTCGGCTGCTCCATGCCCATTAGCCAGCGGGTTGCCGGCCTGGCCGTCGGTACGGCGAGGAGCCAGTTGGCCGTCGCCAGATGGGCCGTCGCACGGTCGAGAGGCGTCCCAGCGGCCTCCACCGCCTCGTTCAGGTTGGCCAGTTGATCTTCCAGTTGCCCCATGAGTCCGGGTGGATCGGCGAGGCAGGTGGACAGATTCATCTCGTTGACCGGCGCCGACGAGGTTTCGGCTGCCCATGTCGACACAACCGTCGCCACAGACCCGATCAGGGCCGCCACAATGATCATGTTTCTCATGTCGAGTCTCGCCTGATCCCGTTACCATCCGCCGCGACACGGTCGCGCACCCAGGAGGGTCTGTACCGTATACCACAACCCGGCGGATTGTTCACCATTTGACGATGCCTGCGGTCAAAAATACACTCCCGTTAACGTGGACTCGGCATTGCGCGAAGGTCGGTGACAGAATGAAGCGGCCAACGAACCCGACTCTATCGGCGATTCAACCCCCGCGCGAGGCTCGCTGCTGGACAGCCCGCCTGGCACGCTCGAACGCATTCGCCTGGACCTTCTCGATCGGGGCTCACCTGGGCGTCTTTGCAGTGCTTTACCCGATGGTGTTGAACGAGGAGATGCAGCCCCGGCGAGTCATCATCCCGGAGGCCCGGCTGGCACCCATGGTGGAGGCGCCCGCTGAGCAGCCTCCCACGGCCGTCCGAATCAACCACCCACAGGACCCCACACCGCAGGCGGCCCCTGATGAAACCCTCATTGCCGTCGAACCACTGCCGGCGTCGGTGATTGACGAGCACGTGCTGCCGGCCCCGCAGTTGCCGGCCAAGGGGGCGAGCGCGTTGGCCGGCGCCGGCTCGCCGGCCGTCGCGGGTCCGCCGGGCCCGGTCAGCACGTTCTTCGGCGTAGCGGGCAACGCCTACCGGGTCGTATACGTCGTTGACATGTCCGCATCCCTGGACATCTACGTCGATGACATCATGAACGAGATGCGACGGTCGATCCAGGCCCTCGTCGCGACCCAGCAGTTCAACATCGCGGTTACCCACAGCGAGACGGTTGAGCAGTTTCGCCGCGGCTCGCTGGCATGGGCCAACGCCCGGAACAAGCTCCAGGGGGCGGAGTTCATCGTCGCGAAAATGAGAACGGCCATCCGGGGCAAGGCCCTGCCCAACGAGGCGATGAAAGAGGCCTTCGCGGCCCAGCCCGAGTTGATCTACTTCCTTTCCGACGGCGACTATGAAGATGTGCAGGACGCGGTCCTGAACAACCGCAGGACATCGCTGGAGAACACGCTGGATCAACTGAATCGCGACCGAAGCGTCAAGATCACCGTGATCTTCTTTGGCGAAGGGCCGAGGCAAAGGACGATTCTTGAGCGGATCGCCCGCGAGCACGGCGGGAATTTCCGAACGGTGGTGCTGAAGTGAGCACGGCAAGCACCAAGCGAAAGGATGAGTGGTCGCCGCCCGGGACGCGGTTTCTGAGGCTTGCCCCGCTGGTGATGGCGTGGGCGTTGTGCGGCGCCACCCTTGCCGATGTCGTGAGTACCGTGGGGAAACCGCCCGCCATAGGAGTGAGAGTGACTGGTTTTCGCGACGGGCAACTCGAATATCGGCTCTCGACGGATCGGGAGGCGTCGAATCCCATCGAGGAGATCGATTATCTGCAGATCAGCAACTGGCCGCTGTTCAACCTCGCCGAGAAGCAGCAGCGCGACGGGCATATGCGGCAGGCGGCCGTGAGCTACGAGCGGCTGCTAAAGCAGCTCGCGGAACCGAAGCCTGGCGAGCTGGATCGCCGGCAACTGGTGCGCTGCCGCCTGATGCGGTCTCTGGACCAGCAGGGACGATTTGATCGGGCGGTGGAGGTCTATTTGGACATCATCGCGGAGATGCCCAGCCTGGCCGAGCGGTTGCGCCCTGTCAGGTTTCCTGCGGCGGGGTCGACGTTCCTGCAGGCGGCGGCGAGATTGGTTGACGGGGCCATCAGACGACACGGCGACGATGAGATCGCCCGATCCCTGGCTCGCTGGCGCGATTCCTGGCCGGCGGCCGAGACCAAACCGTCGGCGACCAGCGGCCCGGCGGCGACGCAACCGGCCGGAATGGTAACCGCGAGCATCGCCAGGCAGATCGGGGAAATCCGGCAGTGGGTCAGTGCGGGCCAGTTCGACAAGGCCATCCGGCAGGCCGACGATCTTCTCAAGAGATCGCCCGATGCGGCAATGGCGGATGTCTTCTTCTGGCAAGGCAGGGCCCTGCTCGGCCGTGCGGGGAGCGCGAAGACCGAAGAGGCCGACCGCGACCGCAAGCGGGCCGGGCTGGCGTTCATGCGAGTGGTGATCCATTTCCCGGGCAACGCTCTGGCGCCGCAAAGCCTCTTCGAGGCCGGTGAAATCTGTCGGCAGGCCGGGCAACTGGAGCAGGCGATCGGGTTGTGGTCGGAAGTGGGCCGCTCGTACCCGCAGGCGACGGAGTGGGTGAGCCGGGCGCGGCAGGAAACGGCGAAAGTGAAGAAGTAGTCGGTGATCAGTTTTCAGCGGTCAGTCGGAGAAGACTCGCGGGAATGCCCGCGGGCTTGAGCGACAGATACTGCGAGGGTTCTATGCTAATCTCATGGTTTCCGGGCATGACGTCGGCCGGCGGACTGCTGGCCCAGAGCGGGCCATCCAGCACCGTTCTCGGTAGGTTCTTGGTGGATGGCGGGTGGATTACCTGGTTCGTGCTCGTTCCGCTGTCGGTGATCTCGATCTCGCTGATTCTCCACTACCTCATCGTGCTGCGCCGATCCACCCAGGTGCCCGCCGGCCTGGCCAAGGCCCTGGTCGCCGCCGCCCGCCGAGGCCATGCCCGCGACATCGTCGAAATCACCCGCGAGGACGATACCATGCTCGGCCAGGCCGCATGCGCGGGCGTGCTGCAACTGGCCTCCGGCCGCGAGTCGGCTCGAGCCGCCATTGACGAGGCGGTGGACGAGCGGGCCACCCGGCTGTTCCGGCGGATCGAATACCTCAACGTGATCGGCAACATCAGCCCGATGATCGGGCTGTTCGGCACGGTCGTGGGCATGATCGAGGCCTTCGCCCAGATCTACGAAGCCCACGGCGGGATGCCCGACGCCGCCAAGCTCGCCGGAGACATCTCCGTCGCTCTGATCACGACCTTCTGGGGCTTGCTGATCGCCATCCCAGCCCTGTCGATCTTCTCGTTGCTGCGAAACCGGATCGACGCCTTCGCGGCCGAGAGCGTCAAGCTGTGCGACAGCCTGGTGTCGCTGCTGGGTGAACAGCAGGCAGCCACGGCCAAGGCCGCCGGGTGAGGCGACGCTGCAAGAGGGAAAATCATGCGACGATCTTTCCGCCAACGGTTTCGCGTCCCGCCGCCGCTCATCAACATGACGCCGATGATCGACGTCACCTTCCTCCTGTTGACTTTTTTTATGCTGGCGACCCACTTTGCGTCAGGCGAGAAGGTGGAGGTGGATTTGCCGCGGCCGAACGACAATCAGGCGGTCGACCGGCGGCTGAAAGACAAGGTGATCATCAACGCGCTGTACGTCGAAGACGATGACGCCGCTCGCCTTCAGCTCGGCCCGGTGCCGGTCAGCTCGGTGGCTGACCTGGGCGGCCGGCTGAGGGAGGTGGGGGCGTTGAACCCGAACGTACAGGTCATTCTGCGAGCCGACCGGCGGCTGCCGTATGCACGGGTGCGCGAACTGATGGAGGCGGTCGCGGCGGCAGGCCTGACCAGGCTGCAGGTGGTGACCGATCTGGAGCCGGCCCGATGACGCAGCGTCCTGCTGACAGCGATCTCGACGGCATTCTGGCGGCCGCAAGGCAGGCCGGAGCGGCAGCCTCCGCCGGCCGTCATCGCCCGTTCAGCCCTCGCTATCAGCGAAGGACCATCCTGACCGCCATCACGCTCAACCTCACGCCGATGATCGACATGGTCTTCCTGCTGCTGCTGTTCTTCCTGACGGTCAGCCGGTTCGGCGGGGACGAAGGCATGCTGCCCGCGCACCTGCCCGCGAGGACGGGGGCCGTCTCGACGGAAATCCCGCGGACCCCGATTCGGGTGCGGTTCGTGACGGCTGCAACTTCGCCCGACGAGTGCAGCGTGACCATCGAGCGGTTCAGCGAATCGCCGATGCCGATGTCCGAACTGGCGAACGCGTTAGAGAGGATCCAGCAGCAGCCCGGCTTCGACGCCAACACGCCAGTACACCTGATGGCCGGTGACAACGTGCGTTGGGACCACGTGGTCAACGCATACAATGCCGCCTTGGCGGCCCGTTACGAGAAGGTTTACTTCGCGGCCCCACGATGAGACACGGTTTGATTCATTCTGCCCTGGTAACACTGGCGACGGTCGCGCCCGCATTCGCCGATACTCCTGCGACGGCGCCCTCCCTGGACGATTCGCGCTTTCGCGACGGGCTGCGCGAGCGAGGGCTGACGGACTGGCTCGAACAGTACCTTGCGGAGACGCCCCCGACCGACGCCGCCGACGCTCGCCTGCGCGAGCGGGAGCAGCTTCTTCAACAGGCGGCGGCCGCCCCCGTCGGCGCACAGCAGCGGCGATTGGTCGAGCAGGCCTCCACGATTCTCATTGACCTGCTGGACAAGTATCCGAGCCATCCCGGCAGGCTCCGGTGGGGGCTAGAGCTGGCTCGCGACTATCTGGAGCGAACCGATCCTGCCGCGTTTGACGCGGTGTTCTTGTACGAGATTCCTGGCGCCAACCAGCGACGGGCATTTGACCTGAGCGGCCGGGCGGTGCGGATCCTCACCCAGCTCCGCGAGGAAATCGCCGTTGCCTGGAAGTCCGTCGAGTCGCTCGATGAGTCGTCGTTGCAGGCCGCCACGGCATCCGGCTCTCTGCGACTGCTGGAGACTCTCGACGGGCGGTCGGCTTACCTGTTGACCTGGGCAACCTTCTGCCGATCGATCAGCACCGACCCGCCGCCGGGCGATCGCAGTGCCCGGATGCGAGCGATGCTGACCGAGGTGACGCAGGGCAGCGGGTGGGTTCAGTCGCCCGATCCGTTCCAGCGTTGTGGGGCGATGGTCATGGCGGCTATCTCTGCCAGGCTGGCGGGGGAATTCGATCAGGCCGACCAGTACAGCCTCCAGATCGTCAACCTATATCAAGGAACGACCTCGGTGGACGACCGAGCACGGCTGCGGACTGCTTCGCTGGTGGCTGTCATTGAGCAGATCCGCACACTGCGAGACCGCAAGCGGTGGGAAGACGCGCTCTCGTTTGTGGAGCAGACGCAGCGATGGGCCGAGAAGTCGAGGCCGAACGATATCCAGGCCGCTCTGGCGATCGCGTGGGTTCATCACATCGTTCTGGCCGTCAGGCAGTCGCCGGCCTCCCAGCCGGTTGGCATCCTGCAGCCTGAGGACGCGCTCGAGCCGCTGGAACAGTTTGCCCGGAGGTCCCCGCAGCACCGTGATGCCCTGTATACGATGCTCAACGACGCGGTCGAGGACGAGAGCGTCTCATCGACGCGAACACCGTTCGGCGTGCAACTGCTGCTCGGGGCGACGGTCATCGAGTCGGCTGACGCCGCAGCATCACGGCCGGCCGCATCGAGACCGGGGGATCGCAGGCGCCTGGAAGATGTGATCCTGACGGCTCGGGCCATGCTGGGAACGCTGCCGGCGGACGTCGTGCCGGAGGCACGTGGAGAGCTTCTTTACCTGCTCGGGCTGGCGCACTTCGCGGCGGCCCGTCCGCTTGAAGCGATCGCCTTGCTTTGCGATCTGGCCGAGCAGCAACCGGGTCATGACCGAAGCGCTCGCGCCGCTGCCTGCGCCGTAGCCGTCGCCCAGCAGCTCCTGCACGATTCCCAGAACAAGTCTCTCAGAACGACACGAGATGCCTTCATCCGCGCCGGGCGGCTGTTGTGCAAGCTTTCGCCTCAGACGCCGGTGGCCAGAGCCCTGCCCTACCACATCGCCGCGGCGCTGGAGCAGAACGGGCAGTTGGACGAAGCGGCGGAGACCTACGCGACTGTCGCCGCCGATGATGAGCAGTGGCTGGCGGCCCGCGTTGGTCGAGCCCGCTGCCTGAGCGGAGCCCTGGTTCGGGCCGTCGCCGGCAAGAGCATGAGCGAGGAGCAGGTTCGCAAGCTCGCCGATCGTGCGATCGAGTCGGCCCGCGAGGCGGCCGCGGCCGCGCAGGAGCAGAGAGGCGGCTCGGCGCGTCAACGGCATCTGCCGGCCGAGACGGTGGTGCTGCTGGCCGGGCTGCTCAATCATCCGATCATCAACAAGTCCCCGGAGTCGCTCATGCTCCTGCAGGATTTCGAACAACGGTTCCCCGACCAACCCGGCATGATGGGGGAGGTGTGGCGCGAACGGATATCAGCTCTGACACATCTGGGACGTTTCGCCGAAGCCCGGCAGGCGGCGCAGCGCTGCCTTGAAGCCGGGCCGGAGGCAGCGGGGCCGGCTCTCGACCAGTTGTTGAAAGCGATGCGCGGCGCGATCGATTCCGCCCTGGATCGAAGCGACGGCGATGCGGCGATCAAGCTCGCCCGTGAGGCGGCGGTTGTCGGTGGTCTACTGGTAGAGTGGGCGGAACGCCACCCGCAACGCGTCTCACCGGGGGGCCGGCTGACCCTTCGCCTCTGGCGAGCCGAGGCGCTGCTGCAGGCCAGACAAGCGGACGAGGCGCTGGCTGCTTATGAAGAGTGCCGAAAGACGGCCGCGAGCCTGCCTGCTGATTCGGTGCCGCACGTTGAGATCAATCTTGGCCGGGCGGAGGGCCTGCTGGCCACTGGTGATGCGGCCGCCGCGATGCCACTCTTTGTCGAAGCCTGGCGGACCCTGCCCGAGCGGTCTTCGAACTGGTGGAGGGCCTTGTGCGGAAGCCTGGCGTGCCACACACGACTTGAGCACGACCCCAAGGAGATCCTCCAGGCCATTCTCCAGCAACAAACCCTGGCCCCCGATCTGGGGGGGTCGCGATGGCAACAAAGCCTGGAGGCGATCCGCAAGGAGAACGAATCTCGCCTTCAGCGTTCACCGAGTGCCGGGAACCCTTGATTGCCCTGTCAGATCGCGCAGAGGGGCGGGTGAACCGGGACCCCATGGAGAAACGCCCTCAAAGCGGTTAGAGTAACACAACTTGCGAACTGGTCTGGGCTTAGGGTCGGGCAGGCGTGGCCGGGCTCCGCCGGAACGCACAAACGGACAGGAATCGCGGCCACGGGGGAAGAAAACGGCACCGTGCGGCAACTATACGGCTGATTCGGCGCTGTAGATGCCGAGAGAGGCGCTCCAGGTGTCTGAGGAAATGGAACTGGTGCGACGCATCGGCCGCGGCGACGAAGAGGCGCTTCGCACGCTCATGGAGCGGGAAGGCCGCTATCTTTACGGCGTTGCGCATGCGTTGGCCGGTAACGCTGCTGACGCGGACGACCTGGTTCAGGAGACATTTGCGGCGGCGATCAGCAGTCGGTTTCGCGGTGAGTGTACCATTCGGACGTGGCTGGTTCAGATCCTGGTAAAACGGGCAGGGATGCTCCGTCGCAGGCGAAGGATTCATCAGTCGTTGGACACCCGGCCAGCCAATGAGCCGGGAATCAGGAGTTTCGGAGCCGAGGCAACTGCCGGAGCGGAAGCCAGATTGGATCTTTCAAGCATGCTGGCCAGTCTGTCGCCGGAGCACCGGGCGGTCATCGTGCTGAGAGAGTTACAGGGGTTCACTTACGAGGAGATGGCGAAAACGCTGGGAGTGCCGCGAGGGACGGTCGAGTCGAGGTTGCACCGGGCTCGCGAGGAACTGCGGAGAAGGTTCAAGGGATATCTATAGCCGGCTGGGCCCGCGAGTCGGCTACTGATCGGGACGCAGAAGATCATGGCCTGCAACAACAGCATCCAGGTTCAATCCTACCACGACGACGAACTGTCGCCGGAGCTTCGGCTGGTGATGGAGGCGCACCTCCGCGAATGCCCGGAATGCGGCCAGACGCTCCGCGAATTGCGGTCGTTGTCCTCCATGATCGCCGAGGCGCCATTGGCGGACAAGCCGGTGGGCGAGGTCATCCGTCTGGACCAATGCCGGCGAGCGGCCCGGGATCGAGGCGTTCTTCGTCTGGCGGGCTGGATGACGGCCACGGCGGCAGCAGTGCTGATCGGGGCGCTCTTGATCCGGGGAAGCGGGCGCAACGACACGGCCTTGCTGCCTGAGGTGTGGCAAACCACGGCCGTCACGCCGCCTGAAGATATCCGCGAGGGCGACAACTCCGATCTCGCCCAGTGGATGGCGGATGATCTTTCATCGGAGAGCAATGGTGATCTGAGATGACCAAAGCAGTCGTGATCGTGGGTTTCGTCGTAGCATTCACGGCCGGTCTGGTCGTGGGTATTGAATCGCGCCGCACCGCCGGCACCCGGCAGCCGCGGCCCGGCCGCCATGGCGGTTGGCTCGCGGCCGAGCTTAACCTGACCTCCGAGCAGCAGGAGCAGATGCGGGAGATCTGGTCGAAGATGGCGGAGCGGGGCGGTCGCGATCGCGAGGACCGTCGCCGGCAACTCTACCGCCAGCGCGACGAAGCCATTGCCGCCCTGATTCGGCCCGAGGACAAGCAGCGATACGACGCGATCCTGAAAAACCAGGCTGACCAGTTGGCCGCCCTGGACAGCGAATGGAAAAGCTCCTTTCAGAACGCGGTTGAAAAGACGAAGCAGATCCTGACACTAGAACAGCGGGCCAAGTACGAGGAACTGCTCCAGCGTCACGAGAGGGAGCGGCGTTTTGGCGATCACCGCCGAGGCGATCGCGGACGTGAGGTGGGCCCCAGGGGAAGCCACCGGGGAGCGTCGGGGCCCGCTTCGCAGGCTCGGCCTTGAGTCCCCCGGGGCGCCGTCCAGGCCGGCAGGGCTTATGGGGCGACCCTCGCGGGAGAGGATAGGATGAGAAGAAGAGCATTCACGCTGATTGAAATCCTGGTTGCAGTCTCAATCATTGCGCTTCTCATTGGAGTCCTCGTCCCTTTGTTGAGCAAGGTGAAGAATCAGGCCCGGCGGATGGCTTACTTCGCGGCCATGAGAAAGCGAGCCGAGGAACGCGGCATCGAAATGAACGGGCCGATGATGCGAATGGGTGGCCGCGAAGGGCATGCTTTGGAGGACCGTTAGCCGGCCGTTGAGTCGGACACGGACAGAAAGACGAGCGGGGATCAGTGAATCCAGGAGAAAGGACAATGACTTCCAGGAGACCATGGAACTTCTTGTTGATCGGGTTCATCGGCATGGGTTTTGCCGCGGCCGTCTGCGGCCAGGATGCCCAGCAACAGAACGACGGGCAGCAGGGCCCGAGGAGAGGCGACCGAGGAGACCGGAGGGGTGACCGGGGAGACCGGCGAGGTGACCGGGGAGACCGACGAGGTGACCGGGGAAGCCGGGGCGATCGGGGAGGATTTCCCGGAGATCGGGGAGGTCCAGGAGATCGGTTTGGCAGAGGCGGTCCCGGCCGCGGCGCGCCGACTCCGGAAGAGCGTGATCGATTCTACGACGAGATGGCCCGGCGGCACCTGGAACGTCTGACCGAGACTTACGGATTGGACGAACAGCAGCAGGCACAGGCCCGCACCCGGCTGGAGGAGCTCAAGGCCGAGCAGAAGGCAACTTCCGACACCCGGCGGCAGCAGTTTGAATCGATTCGTACCGAGATGGAGCAGTTGAGGGAGAGCGCCCGCCAGAGCGGCCAATATGACTCTCAGCGACGCAGGGAGCTTGAGCAGCAGATGCGGTCCGTTTGGGAGAGCGCCCCGCTGATGAACCGTGAGAAGGTGGTGGGTGATATCGAGAAGCTTCTGCCCGCTGAACAGGTCGAAAAAGGGCGAGCCCGCCGCGCCCAGGAGGATGCCGAACGCCGGCAGCGATTGGAGGAAATGCGGCGTCAGTGGGAAGAGCGCCGCCAACAACGGGACTCCCAGTCTCCTCCCGACGGAGAGGGACCGCCGGACGACCGGAGGCGTCGCCGGTGGTCGCGAGATGACCAGGACGAGCAGGGTCAGCCCGAGGCTCAGCCCCAGGACGCCCAGGCGTTCCGGGTGGACGGCCCGCAGGCTCCACCACCGCTGGTGGAAGATCCCATCGGACCCTGGGATCGGTACGTACGCGATTTCGGCCGCCGGTACAGGCTCGATCAATCCCAGCAGGCCACGGCTCAATCCGTCCTGCGTGAAATGCACGAGCGCCGGGTGGCATACGAGCAGACGCATCGCAGTGACTATGACGCGGCCAGGCAGATCGAGGACGACGGTGAGCAGGCCAAGCGGCTGGCGCAATTGAACAAGCCCGTTGAGGGCCTGTTCAGCCAGTTGAAGATACGGCTGGACCGTATTCCGACGGCCGAGCAGCGTCGGCTGGCCGGCGATCGTCCAACCAGCCGATCGACGGTCACGACCACGCAACCGGCGGCCTCGACAACTCAGCCGGCCGGCAAGTAGAGCCGCCTCTCATTCGTAGCGAAGGGCTTCGATGGGATCGAGCCGGGCGGCTTTCCAGGCCGGGTAGTAGCCGAACACGACCCCGACACTGACTGAGACCGTGACCGCAGCCACGACTGCGCCGATTGAAAGCTCGGTCGGCCATTGCAGAATCGTCCGCACGAGCAGCGAAACGCCCCGCCCCAGGGCAATGCCGATAACGCCGCCGAACAAGCAGAGCACGACCGCCTCGGTGAGGAACTGTCGCAGGATGTCACGGGCACGTGCCCCCACGGCCATCCGCAGGCCGATTTCACGCGTCCGCTCGGTGACGGACACGAGCATGATATTCATGATCCCCACGCCGCCGACCACCAGGGAGATCATTGCGACGGACAGCAGCAGCCGGGTCATGAGGAAGGTCGTCGAGCTCAGCGTCCTGGTCATTTCAGTCATGTCGCGGATGCTGAAGTCGTCCGGCTCGCCCTCGCGAATGCGGTGGCGCTCCCGCAGCAACTGGGTGATCTGATCGATCGCCAGGGGCACATCCTCCGGGGTCCAGGCCGCCGCGTAAATCCGGTCGACGTTCGTGAAACGCACGGGCAGGGGATGATTCGCCAACTGCGACGCCAGCGGCACGGGATAGAGGCTGGGCTGTCCCGGATAGAGATTGCTCAGCGTGTTCACCTGCTCCGAAGCCTCCGCCGAAGGGACGCTCTGGTTGACGTCCGTCAACGTGGAACGCGCTACCCGATACTTGATCGTGGTCCAGGGGGCCAGCAGGATGTCGTCCTGGTCCGTGCCCATCATGTTGGCTCCCTTGCGACTCAGCACGCCGACGACCCTGAAAGCGACATTGTTGACCCGGACTTCACGCCCCAACGGCGACTGGCTATCGAACAGCTCACGGACCAGCGTGTGCCCGAGCAGGCATACCTTGCTGGTGTTGCGAACGTCCTGGTCGGTAAAGGGCTCGCCCTCCTCAAGCTCGGTCCACCCGCGGACGTTCAGATAATTGGGTGTTGTGCCGTAGATGTAGACCGGCACCCAGTTGCGGTTCCCGTGGACGACCTGGGTTCGGGCTCGCACGATCGGCGCGACGTCGCGAACGGCCGGGCACTCCCGGAGCATCGCCTCCGCGTCCTGCGGAGTGAGGGTGAGGGCGCTGCCGCCGCCGAACGTCACTCCTCCGCTGGAGGCGGTCCCGGGCATGATCATCAGGTTGTCGGCCCCCATGCTCGCGATCGTGGCCTCAATGGCCCGTGAGGATCCGTGACCGATCTCCATCATCGCGATGACCGCGGCAACGCCGATCACGATGCCCAGCGCGGTGAGCGCCGATCGCATGACGTTGCGGCGCAGGGCGCGCATCGCGGCACGCCACAGGCGATAGTAGACCTTGGCCGGGAAGCTGCTCATGGCGGCCCCCCGGTCGGTGGAGGGCCGGCCGTTCCCGACTGTGGCCCGTGTGCCGTGATCGCTCCGTTCTGGATCTGCCCGTCGCGGATGTGGATCACGCGCCGGGCATGCCGCGAAACGTTTGCGTCGTGAGTCACCAGGATGATCGTGATGCCTTCGTCACGATTGAGCGCCTCGAACATCTGCAGGATTTCCTCGCTGGTGCGCGAGTCGAGGTTGCCGGTGGGCTCGTCCGCGAAAAGGACCTGCGGCCGGTTGACCAGCGCCCGGGCAATGGCGACGCGCTGCTGCTGGCCGCCGGAAAGCTGCGACGGCTCGTGATCGAGCCGATCCTCCAGGCCCACCATCTTCAGCAATTCCGTCGCCTGTTGTCGCATCTTCTGCTCCGAGAGCCCGTGAGGGACGTATGACAGCGGAACCATCACGTTTTCCACGGCGCTGGTCCGGGGCAGGAGATTGAAGTTCTGGAACACGAAGCCGATCTTGGAGTTGCGAAGCCTCGCGAGCTCGTCCGCCGACAGCGAGGAAACCTCCTGACCGTCCAGCCAGTATCGCCCCGAGGTAGGCCGGTCCAGGCAGCCGAGGATGTTCATCAACGTGGTCTTGCCGGAGCCGGACGCGCCCATCAAGGCCACCATCTCGCCGCGACAGATGCTCAGGGAAATGCCCTTGAGAACGGGCAGGTCCATCTCGCCGAGGTGGTATGCCTTGTAAATGTCCTGGATCTCGATCAGTTCCACGAGCGAACCTTCCTCTCTTCTCCCAACTCAGCCTCCCGGCCCCTGCGCCTCGGAATGCGAGCAGCCATGGCCACGCCCGCTTCGACGGCGCGATCGGTTCGGGATCCTACGGACCGCGCCGACCTCCGCGGGTGATTCGCGGCGTGAACGGGCTGGCGGTGGTATCGTTCACCTCGCCCTTCGCCAACAGGCCGGTGACTACCGGGGTTCCCTCGGTCAAACCGTCAGCCTCAACCTCGGTCATCGTGTTGTCGCTCAGTCCTGCATTGACGGCGATCGACCGCACATATTGGCCGTCCTGCACCCAGAGGGTCCCGCTGCGGCCGGCCGGCCGTGACGTTGACGGTTCTGGAGCCGGCGTTGGCGACACCTCAGGGGCCCGGCTCTCCTGCCGGACATCCGGGGCAATCAACTCGGGAGACGGCCTCCACCTCAAGGCCGCGTTCGGCACCAGCAGCACGTCTTCTTGTTGGGCGACATGAAACTGAACGTTCGCGGTGAGGTAGGGTAGCAGTCTGCCGCTCGAGTTGTCGGTGTTGATCTCAACCGTGTAGGTGACCACGTTCTGGGTCATGCTGGCGTTGAGGCGAACCTTACCGACCTCGCCCCGGAAGGTCTCGTTCGGATACGCATCCACGGTGAACGTGACGGGCTGGCCGGCGTGAATACTCCCGATATCAGCCTCGTTGACCGCCGCCCAGACCTGCATCCGCCTCAGATCCTTGGCGATCAGGAAGAGGCTGGGAGCGTTCAGGCTGGCGACCACTGTCTGTCCGATGTTGACCCGCCGGTCGATGATCACGCCTTTGACCGGCGAGCGGATGGTGCAATAGCTGAGACTGGTCTCCACCCTCCGCAAAGCGGCCTCCGCTCGAGCGACCTCCTTCTGGGCCTGGACCAACGCCGCCTCACCGACGCCGACGCTGGCCTTGGCCGTCTCGTAAGCCGCCTCGTAGGAATCATATTCCGTGGCGGACAGGGCCCGCGAAGGCCCCAGCTCCTTGGCCCGTTTCCAGTCGCGCTCCGACTGGATGAGCTTGGCCTTGAGCTGCCTCAAATCGGCCTCGGCCCGCTGGACGTTGGCCTTTGCCGACTCCAACAGGGCGGCCGCCTGGGCGACGTCGGCAGCATACAGCGAACTGTCGATGCGCGCCAGCACGGTGTCTTTCTCGACGGGCGAACCGTAGTCGATGACCTTGCCGTTTCCTCGCGGGTCCTCGCCAAAGGATTCGATCTTGCCGGCCACCTGGGCGCCCACGTCGACGACCTCCTCGGGTTCGACCGTGCCGGTGGCGCTGATGGTGACCAGCAGCTCACCCCGCTTGACGCGAACGGTCCGAAAGGCATGATCGGGCCCGGCAAACCGCTGCCAGTAGGCGTAAGCGCCGTCCCCGGCCAGAGTCAGAACGAGTACGACCCCGACGAGGATCAGGACAAACAAGAGAGCCAGAATCTTCTTCATGGGCGGACTCCAGTAGTCATCGCTGCCATCAGATCCGCGGTGGAGCGATCGGCGGAGGTGTCGTTGACGCTTGCACGATGTAGCTGCGGCACCTTAAATATATACCGACAGATCGCCCGGTCAATTGCGGCCGCCCGCGGCGATTCGCCCCCCTTTGGGACCGCCGGCGTGATCGCTTAGAATAACCTGTCGGGGGTAATCCTCCAACAGCAGGCGGACATGGGGCCTTGCCGGTCGAGGCAGAGCAAGGCACTGTTCCGGTCTCGGAACGAGGGGCCGCGGACGAGCGGGACGGCATGAACAGACGGGTCTACCTGGAAACGATGGGATGCCAGATGAACAAGCTCGACAGCGAGCTGGTTCTCGGCCAACTGTGCCGACAGGGCTACGCCCCGACCGACGACTACCGGATGGCCGACCTGGTCCTGCTCAACACGTGCAGCGTCCGCCAGCACGCCGAGGACAAGGTCTACAGCCGTCTCGGCGAGATCGGCCGGGTCAAGCGGGACCGCCCTGAGATGATCGTCGGCGTCATCGGCTGCATGGCCGAGCGCGACTACCAGGGCATCGAGCGAAACGCCCCGCACGTCGATCTGCTCTGTGGGCCGGGCAACCTGGACCGGTTGCCGGAACTGCTATCGGAGATCATCCAGAACCGCCGCCGCGCGATCGCACTCGATCACGACCGCTCGCGCCGAACGCCCAAGGACCGCCGCACGCTCGAATACGACAGCATCGAATCACTCGACCTGTCGCGGGTCACATCGCCCGGCGGCGGCGTCCTGCAGGCCTATGTTCGCGTGCAGCGCGGCTGCGATAAGTTCTGCACCTACTGCGTGGTGCCCTACACCCGCGGCCCGGAGCGCAGCCGGCCGCCGGGAAACATCGTCGAAGAAGTCCGCCGGCTCGCCGACATGGGCGCGCGCGAGATCACTCTTCTCGGCCAGACGGTCAACAGCTACTCATACGCGGAAAACGATCGCACAGTCCGCTTCGCCGAGCTGCTCGAGCGGGTCCGCGAGGTGCCGGGCATTCAGCGCATCCGTTTCGTGACCAGCTTCCCCGGCGACTTCACCGACGACATCCTCTACGCGATGCGCGACCTGCCGAAGGTTTGCGAGTACCTGTCGCTGCCGGCGCAAAGCGGATCGAACGCGGTTCTGCAGCGCATGCGGCGGCAGTACACGGCCGAGCAGTACCTCGAACTGGTGGACAAAGCGAGGTCCATTGTTCCCGGCATCTCGCTGTCGAGCGACTTCATTGTCGGTTTCAGCGGGGAGACAGAAGAGGATCACCAGGCGACGATGGCCCTGGTCGAACGGGTGCGGTACAAGAACATCTTCATGTTCAAGTACTCCAACCGCCCTAACACCAAAGCCGACAGGGTGCTGCCCGACGACGTCCCTTACAAGGTCAAGCAGCGCCGCCACTCGGAACTGATGGCCCTGCAGCACCGCATGTCGGAGGCCCATCACCGGGCAATGATCGGCCGGCAGGTCGAGGTGCTGGTGGAAGGGCTGAGCAAGCCGGCGACCAAGGCCCGCGAAGCAGACGGGGGAGCGAAACCCGCCCGCCGCCGCGTCGACCAGCTCACCGGCCGGACGCGCGGCGACGAGATCGTCGTGTTTTGCGGGCCGGATTCGCTTGTTGGCCGGTTTGTTACGGTCGACGTTACGGATGCCAGCCCGCTGACGCTCCAGGGCAGCGTGGTCGGAGAGACGAAAGACACCGCCTTCGATTGACCACACAGACGGCTGCGATGAAGATGCTCGCTCAAGGTGGTGCTGTCAGGCCGGTAAGCGTTCAGCGCGTGTGCGAGAAGGTCCTGGCGTGCCGGGTGGCATGGCCAAGCCCCGATGAAATCGGGGCGCCGCCATGTTTGTTGCTTCGGGCATGCCACCCCACCATCTGCAGGCCTTCAGATTGCCGGGTTTTTGGCTTCGCGAGGCGTCGAATGATCATCACCATTGACGGTCCGGCCGGCTCGGGGAAATCAACCGCTGCTCGCAAGCTGGCGGCGGCCATGCAGATCCCGTACCTCGACACCGGCGCGATGTATCGGGCCATCGCCCTCAAGGCCCTGGACACGGGCGCACCGCTCGACGACCGCGATGCCCTGGTGGCGATGGCCCGGTCAGCCGATATCAGCCTCGACTGCGGTCCGACGTACGTTCGCGTTGTTATGGACGGCCGCGATGTCAGCGAAGCCATTCGCAGCATGCGAGTCAGCGAATGCACCAGCCAGATCGCCAGGATTCCCGGTATCCGCCAGGTGCTGGTCGAGAAACAGCGGCAGATCGGTCGGGAGCTCGGCTCGCTGGTCAGCGAGGGGCGCGACCAGGGCAGCGTGGTCTTTCCTGACGCCGATGTGAAGTTCCTTGTTGACGCCGAAGATACCAAGCGGGCGGAGCGCCGCTACCACGAGATGGTGGCCGACGGCGAGGAGGTGCGTTATGAGGATGTGCTGGCAAACATCCGGTTGCGAGACAGCAACGACCGGACCGAATGGGCCCCGCTGCTGGCCCCCGGCCAGGCCATCCGCATCGACACCACCCACATGACCATCGCCGAAGTCGTCTCGCGCATGCAGGCCGAGATCCGCGGGCGCCGGGCGGGGGGGATCAACGCATCCTGATCGCATCCATGGATAATGTGCGTTTCTACTGGCGATTCCTCCGGTTCCTCTGCCGCTGGGGTACGATCCTGCACCTCAAAGTCCGGGTGCACGGCGTGCGGAACGTACCCCGCGAAGGAGGGGCACTGCTGGTCTGCAACCATCAGAGTCACATGGACCCGGTGCTGGTCTCGATGGCCCTGCCTCGCGAGAGCTGCTACATGGCCCGCGACAGCCTGTGGGACAACAAGTGGTTCGGCAAGCTCATTACCTCGCTCAACGCGTTCCCGGTCAAACGGAACACCGCCGATCTGGGGGCGATCAAGGAATCGTTGCGCCGGCTCAAGCAGGGGATGTCCCTGGTGGTTTTCCCGGAGGGCACGCGTACGCCTGACGGCCGCATCCATCCGATGTTCCCCGGCCTCGCCTCGATCGCAAAAAAGACCGGCGTGCCGATCATCCCCGTCCTCATCGACGGCATGTACCAGGCTTGGCCCAAAAGATCACCCCTCCCGAGATCGGGCAATGTGATTATCCGGTACGGTGAAATCATTCAGCCGGGCGACTACGCGGGCTTGTCGGCCGACGAACTCGTGCGGTTCCTGCGTAAGCGGCTGATCGAGATGCAGCACCGCCTGCACACCGACCTGCCGGCGCGGCGGTTGTCGTGGTACGGCCCGGAACCGGACGTGTTTGAAGGTCGATCCCTCGGTTCGCTGCTGTAATCGCCAGACGAGCGGGTCTCAGGGAGACTTCTGCCCGGAGGCACGAACGCCCATTGCCGGAGGATCCCAGGGATGGTTCTGAGGATGCTCAATTCTCTCGGCATCGTAGTTCACTTGAACACCTCGGTTTGACCCGGGATGAACAACGGCATTTCGCTGAACCTGGGGATGATCGGGACCGGCGATCGATCAGGAATCTGCCGCCGGGGAGGTCGGGCGGGAGGCGATCAGGCGCTTGGCATGACCGACCAGATGGAACGACCCGGTGATACAGACGATGTCTTCGCGGGTGACCGCCCGTTCGGCGATATCGAGAGCCTCTTCGAGCGTCCTGGCCACCTGGGCCATCTTGCCGCATCGCTCGACGTACTCGGCGGCCATCTCGGCGGGGTCGGCGGGGCGAGGGATACCACCTTCAGTGAAGATGACCTTGTCGGCCCCGAGCTGAATGTGGTTAAGCATCCCGCTGATGTCCTTGTCGGATCGGCAGCCGAAGATGACCACCATTGAGTCGTACGGGATGTTCTGGCCGATGGCCCTCATCAGGGCTTCGACGCTGGCGGCGTTGTGTGCCCCGTCGACCATAATTCGCGGGTTCTCGTGAATGATCTCCATGCGGCCGGGCAGCTTGGCCCTGGCCAGTCCTTCGATGACCGCCTGGTCGTCCAGCTTGAAGCCGCGGTCCTTCAGGATGGCCATGATGCTGAGGGCCAGCCCGCAGTTGATGGCCTGATGTTCGCCCAGCATGGGCACGGGTAGATGCTCGAACCGGCTGTTCGCCGTGATCAGGCTCACGCGGGTGTGGGGACCGATTGGCCGAGTGGACTCGAACCGGTAGCTGAACTCGATATCCTTTCCGGTGAACAGGAGCGGCGTCTTGAGCCTGGCCGCGACCCGCTGCAGGGCCGCGCGGACCTCCTGGATCTGCGGGGCGCTGACCGCCGGGATACCCGGCTTGAAGATGCCCGCCTTTTCCTCGGCGATCTTCTCCAGCGTCGGACCGAGTTGACCCATATGGTCATAACTGATGCTGGTGATGGCGCAGACCTCGGGCCTGAGAACGTTGGTTGAATCCAGCCGTCCGCCCATTCCGGTCTCGACCACGGCCAAGTCGATCTTCTGCTCGGCGTAGTAGAGAAACGCCAGGGCAGTCAGGAGCTCGAAATACGTGGGTTCATCCTTGCCCAAACGCCGGACAACAGGCGCGATCCTGGACATCAGGCGAGTCATTTCCGGTTCGGGGATCATCTGGCCGTTGATTTGGATCCGTTCGCGTACGTCAAGCAGATGCGGGGAAGTGTAAAGGCCCACTTTCAGACCGCAGTTGCTGAGCATGGCCGAAAGCATGGCGGCCGTTGAGCCCTTACCTTTGGTGCCGGCAATGTGTACCGACTTCAGTTCCCGGTGTGGATTGCCCAGCCCGGCCAGTAATCGGGACATTCTCGCGAGGTTGAAGTTCCTCGGGGTGTAGCCTACCCGGGCCATTCTCTCGTGGTTAACCATCGAGTCAAGGAAAGTCAAAGCCGACCGGTAGGTCCTTATTGTCGCGGGAGCCGTCTTCTTTGCGGTTGTGGACCGAGCCATAGGCTGGCATATTAGCAGAAGGCCTGGGCTCAGTCAAATGCGCGTGTTGGGGGGCAGGGCGACCGGAGACGCGATGTCAGCGCGCATCATCATAGGAGAAAAAGACTTGCGATGTTTACCTCGAAATCTTGGCGGCTGCTCAGCCTAGACTTGGCCGATTGTAGAGGCAAGCACTATGAAGCAGGGCCTGAGGGTTGTCAAGAGGGTTTCGTCCCATAATCCTCGCTTTTCGGACAGGCAGCCTCGTTCGATCCTGCTTCCGTGGTAACATCCTTCTGATTAAGAAGATATGGCCTTTCGGAGGCGATTTGAATCAGATCGCATCTGAGCCCCCGGTCATGACGGCCAGTTCGCGCGTAGGCGAGCAAGATCCTTGGGGCATTGTCGGTCTGCCTATCCGGCTGAGATCCGGTTGTAGGGCGCGTTCTCGATTGGAATCCGGCGCTCGTCGACCTGGCAACTCTTTTGTTGCTGCCAGAGGGCGTTTTGGCTGCGGCTTGGCCGATGTTTACCGCATATATATAATCGGCCGTATGAGGTTGGCGGCGCCAAGGGGTCGGACGGCAGGGTGGCGTCAGCCCGTGCGTTAATCCGTCTCGCTAACCCTGAAGCGCCAGCCTGTGGGATCGGGGTCGACTTTTATTCGGAAGCAACCTGCCCACCCTCAACCGGCGGCTGAAATCTCGAACGCGTCGCGATCCGAGGGAGTTTTCATGAAGCGCCTTTCAAAGCTGTCAATCGTGCTCTGCTGCCTTGCGGCCACCGGCCTGGCTCTGCTGGCCTCGCTGCCGGTCTATTCGGCGGGCACGGAGACGGCCACATCCAACACGCCGGTGGGCTCCGAGGCCCAGCAGGACACATGGCTGAAGGGTTTGGCCTTTGTCGGCCAGGGCAAAGTCGACAAGGGCGCGGCGGTTATCAGCCGTCTGGCCACGGAGGGGGTGACCGACGAGCGCGTGGCGCATGTCCAGACCTGGCTGTCCGAGTTCGGCAGCAGCGAAAACGACAGACAGGCGCGAGTCAAGGGCGATTTCGACAAGTATGTCTCATGGGCCAAGGAAGACATCAGCGCCGGTCGCCGACACCAGGCTCTGGTAAGCATCTCCATGGCGCACAGTGTTGCCGACGATGCCGACGCGTTCACCGAGGAGCCCTGGGTGGATAAGGCTGCAGAGAACGCCGCCCAGGCGGCCGCCGAATACGAAGCCAAGAGCAAGTTTTATTCCGCGGCCAGGATTCACGTTCGACTCCAGGAGCTTTACCCCCAAGACAAGGAGTATCGCAAGGCACTCGAGCGCTGCCAGGACCACATCCGTCTGGAACTGACCTACGAGCCGGATACGGATTGGGAATCGTCGGTTGTCGACATCACCAAGGACATGGCCCACGACGCCTTCGACAAGATCTCGACGGAGTACCTCAGGGAGCCGGACTTCAAGGAAGCGGCCCTGGGCGCGCTGCGACAGGTCCTGCTCATGGTCAAGACACCCAAGCTGGCCGAGGTGTTCAAGAAACTCGATGACAAGGAAGCGGTGGAGGAGTTTCGCGTCCGCGTCGAGGCCCGCCTGAAATACGCAGAGGCCAAGGAGTCGCTCGCCGTTCAGGACCTGAAAGCCCACTTCGACCGGGTCCTGGAGATCAACGAGGAGGTGTCTGGGCTGTTCCCGGAGGCAGTACTGATCCGCGAGTTCACTTACGGAGCGCTGCAGCCGCTGGACAAGTTCAGCGACATGATCTGGCCGGCGGACGTGATGGAGTTTAACAAACATACGCAGGGGCGGTTCAGCGGGGTGGGAATCCAGATCCGGAAGAACGACGGGGAGCCGATCCTGGTGGTGTCGCCGCTGAAAGATTCGCCCGCTTACCGGGCCGGCGTGCGGCCGGGGGACCTGATCACGAAGATCAACGGCAAGAACGCGTCGAAATACACGATCACCAAGGCGGTTCGTGAGATCACCGGACCGGTCGGCACCACCGTGACGCTGACCATGAAGCGGCCGGGCGACGAAGAGGACTTCGACCTCAAGCTGGAGCGGCAGGAGATCAACGTCGAGTCGATCAAGGGGTTTGACCGCGATGCTCACGACGAGTGGAAGTACATGATTGACCCGCAGCAGAAGATCGCCTGCGTCCGTCTCACCAACTTCACGGAGAACAGCTACGACGAGTTGAAAGCTGTTCTGTCGGATCTGGCCAAGGAGGGCATGCGGGGCCTGATTTTCGATCTTCGTGACAACCCGGGCGGTCCGCTGCGGTCGGCGGTCGACGTGTCGGGGTTGTTCCTGCCGGCGAACAAGCCGATCGTATCCACGAAGGACAGAAACGGCTCGCCATGGGAGGTTTCGTCTCCCAGCGATGATTCCCACACCGATTTTCCGATGATTATTCTCACCAGCCGTTACAGCGCCAGCGCATCCGAAATCGTGGCCGGCGCACTCCAGGTGCATCAGCGGGCGCTGGTTCTGGGTGAACGAACCTACGGCAAGGGGAGCGTGCAGCAGGTACTCCCGTTGAACCACAGCCGCATGGCCTTTCTGAAGCTGACCACGCAGCTCTATTACCTGCCGGACGGCCGATGCCTGCACAAGGATGACGATTCGCTCACCTGGGGCGTGGACCCGGACGTCGCGGGGCGCATCGTGCCCAAGGAGCGGATCAAACTGTACGACCTGCAGCTCAAGCGTGACATCCTGAAAGGCAAGAACCAGGAGACGCTCACCGATGACGAGATCCAGAGGGTGACGTCCTATCGCAGCAGCACTCAGCCGGCCAAGGGCGAATCCGGAAAGGATGGCGATAAGAAGTCCGGATCATCGACCACCAAGCCCTCGAACAACGGCGATGAAGAGGGCGACGAGGACGAGGCGGACGAAGATGAGAAGTTCCTCACTCGCGACGACCCCAACAACTATCCGGAGAGCGACCCGCAACTGGATCTAGCTTTGCTGCTGATGCGCATCCGGTTGGAGAGCAACGAGCCCTGGCCGAGCCGCCCCACCCAGATGGCGGCAAGCCCGACACCGGCGAACGCCCAGTGACGGTCCGTTGGAGAAAATGAGCACCGTACCGGCTGGCCAAGAGTGTTGGCCGGTTCTGTTTTGGCATATAGAGCACGCAGTCCTGCAATGAATGCCAGCGCAAGTCCTCCCGGTGATACAACCGGCGGATTCGCGATGCCTTGCGAAAGCGGGGTTCGCTTCGTGTTGATTACGCCGTGGTAAAGAATCGGCGCAGATCGACGATATCGTCGCCGCTGCCGAATAGCTGGTTGTGCAGGGCGCTGTTCATGACGATCTGCACGACGCGGGATCTGTCGCCGGGGTGCGGCAGGTCGCCCGAAGCCGCGGCAATGCTGGCGTATACATGATTGGCATTGTGCTTCTTCGCCGCATTCGAGATGCCTTTGATGCCGCGGCCCGAACGCACGTAGGTAATCACACCTGTGCCGATGCCCGGCCCGATGGGAAACGGCTGGCCGCAACCGGTCAGGCGTATGACGCCCAGCACAGCAGCCGCCCGAACAAACTGTCGCCGTGAGATGGCCTTCATATCGTATCCGTTTCCGCCGCACGTGACGGCGGGTCTTTGATAAAAGGGCGGAGGGAGTCCCAGCTACTCCCCGACGGTTCGTCGCTGTTACCCGACGGCCCGACCTCGAGGAACGATCTGCTTAACCGACCGACCTGCGCCTCTGCAAACGATACCCGTCACTTCATGCATCAGTATCGAACCCGTAGGTCAGAGACAGCTTGCCGGCGGGCTGGGGAGCGGCGTCTTTCCACGTTCTCAGCACCTGATTGCACGCCACCCACGATCGACGGTCCCCCGTGCTCAGCTCACGCTGTGCCTCCTCGACCGCTTATATTCATGTCACAGATGAGTGCTCCTTATGCTCTCGCCAGACCGATCTATTAACTGACGATATTTCGACTCTAAGCCTCCGCAGCGTTTCTTAAGAACGCCCGCGTACCGGCTTGCACTCTCATAGTAGTACCCGATATGCCGAGGAACAAGCGAAAACTCACAATCTGCAAACCGCTGGTGCGGCGAGAGTTGTGATCTTTGGCCGCGCTCGGTGCTGCGGGCGGGTGAAAAAGCCCGCTCGGTGCCGTGCGTGGAGGGCTTTCGCTCTGCCCGGAACGACCTGCCAGGGACTCCCAGAGAAGACCGGTCACGACCGAGACGCCCGGCCGCCCGGGGTCTCCGCTGTTTGCGGTCACCGCAGTTGAGTCCTATAGGAATCTCATAGAAGGCTTGCCCACCGGCCAGCACCATGCTACCATGCCCGCCTCTGGAGAGGTGAGTATGATCCGCAAGCCTGGAATTGCCACTGCCCGCAACTGCGCGGCCTCGGGCGGTTTTTCGCTCATTGAGTTGCTGGTGGTCGTCGCCATGATCGCCCTCCTGCTGGCGATTCTGCTGCCGAGCCTTTCGGGGGCCCGCGAGCAGGCGCGGGCGGCGGTCTGCGGTTCGAGCCTCAAGCAGATCAGCCTGGCGGCGACGGCCTACGGCCAGGAGCATTACGGATGGCTGGTGGGTTCGCCAAACACCAGCGGGAACGGGGCGCCACCGGGGTTCGCCGCGGGGGCCTACACACCCACAGCCAGTCGCGATCATTACCCCGCGCTTCAGGTGTTCGACTGGGCCAGTCCGCTGATCAGAGAGTTCGGCTCCCGCGCTCCGCGGGACTTCAAGCAGCGCTACACGGCGGCCGTCACCGTGGTTCCGCAGTGCCCGTCGAACCGCCGCAGAACCGGCCCGGTCAGCTATCCCGAACTGATGGACCTGATACCGGCCGACACGCTGGCACCGAGCTACGCCATCTCGCGATTCTTCACCTACGTGGGCGACAACGCTCAGACGGGCGAGATTGCCGGTAAGCTCTGGTGGCACGAGGACTGCATCCCGCCGAACTACACTCCGAAACTAGATCGCATCTCGCAGCCAACCTGCAAGGCCATGCTGGCCGATGCTCATATTGTCTCCAAGACTCAAGGCGAGATCGCCAATGCCAACTGGGGTTTCTCGTCGCAGGGCGCGTGGCGATCGCACGATGAGGGCCCGGTGACTTATCGCGGGGATTATCTGCGCGAGGAGATGTGGCGGCACCGGGGGAGGATCAACATCGCGGCCTTCGACGGCCACGTCGAGCGCCAGCGCGAGGGCAACAGCGACGCCAACAAAGGCAAGGGCAGCGAGGCCCGCCGGGCCAAATGGTGGTTTCCGTCGGGTACGAAGACGGAGTTGCTTCCGTCGAAGGCGACTTGCGAGCCGGAGATTGTTGTCCCGTAGGGCAAAGGGGCGAGAGACGGGGGGCAGGTGCGGCGAGGGGAGGCAAATCGAGAGCCCAGGTTCGGGAAGAACGTGGGCCACCCGGCGGATAAACCGCCGGGCTCGTCAAGATCGCGGCTGCAAGCCGCTCCTACAAGAACCTCGGCTGGGGCCGTCACCAGTCGCCGACGCTGCCGTCGGGGTAGAACACCCTTTGAGGGAGTTCCTGCTGGAACGGGTGCTTCTTGACCTCGGCTTCGTTGATTTCGATGCCCAGGCCGGGCTTGGTGCCGGGGCGGACGATGCGTCCCTTCTTTTCTACAGTAAATCCTTCCTTTACCACGTCCTGGCGCCAGGGGACGTCGAGATGGACGGCTTCGCAGATGATGTAGCTGGGGGTGGCGAAGCCGAACTCCAGGGAAGCGGCCGTGCTGACCGGGCCCTGGGGGTTGTGGGGGGCCATGGCCACGCGGTAGACCTCGGCCATGGCGGCGACGCGCCGGGCTTCGCTGAGGCCGCCGACGTGGGTGATGTCCGGCTGGATGATGCTGCACGCCTTCTTTTCGAGCAGTTCGCGGAAGTCGTGCTGGCTGATCAGCCGCTCGCCGGTGGCGATGGGCGTGACCACCGCACGTTGCACCTCGGCCAGGCCGTCGACCGTTTCGGGCCAGCAGGGCTCTTCGAACCAGTAGAGGCCATAGGGCTCGAGGGCCTTGGCGAAGAGGACGCCCATTCGTGGCGAGGGGCGGGCGTGGCAGTCGACCATGAGGTCGATGTCGTCGCCGACGGCCTCGCGCATCGATCGGACGCAGGCCTCGGCGTACTTGATCGGGCGCTGGCCCTCGATGGGCATGGTCCAGGGGACGGCCATGGTCTTGAACGCCGTGAAACCGTCTTCGACGGCCTTGCGAGCCAGGTCGGCGAAGCGGGTCGCGTCGGCTGGGTTCGTTTCGTAGAAATCCTCCATCCGGCCGCCGCCCAGGTGGCAGTAGGTGCGGATGTAGTCGCGGACCGGGCCGCCCCAGAGCTTGTGGCAGGGGACATTGTGGATCTTGCCGACGATGTCCCAGAGGGCCAGGTCGATGCCGCTCATGGCGGTGGCCCGGATGATGCCGTTGGCATGCCAGAAGTGCTGACGGTACATCATCTGCCAGAGGTGCTCGACCCGAGTGGGGTCCTCGCCGATCAGCAGGGGCTCGATGTCCTGGATGGCCCCGACGACGGCGCGGGTATGCCATTCCAGCGTGGCCTCGCCCCAGCCCCACAGGCCGGGCTGGTCGGTCAGGACCTTGACGAAAACCCAGTTCCGCATCCGGGCGTTGCAGACGTGCGTTTCGATGGCGGTGATCTTCATGGAGACTTCCTCATCAGCGGTTCCGTGGCACATCCATCCGGAGGAGGGACCTTTATACCGTTCTGGTACCCGGTGGACCAGAGGGATTCGACGGGGGCGCGGGGGCGCGGGGGGAAGGGGCGCGAGGGGACGAGGAGAATGACGAATGCCGAGATCCGAATGTCGAAGATCCGCCTGCCACCACGGGCGGCGTCGCCACGGCGACCAAGCTTGTGGCGGAATGGGCGGGTCGGGCACCACGGGGGCACGGAGGGTACCGGGAAGATGGAGGGGAGCAAGGTTCTCCATCTTGACGTTGGGTTCGTTCTGCGCGGCGATGCCGCGTGGGGCTGGAGATTGGAGGCTGGGGGCTGGGGGAGAAGAGGACACGGAGACACGGGGACGCGGAGACGCGGAGAGAGGCGGACGGAGGATCTCCAGATTGACGTTGGTTCGTTTCGCAAAACACACGGTGGCTCCTTCGCGTGGTTGCGGGTTGGTCGATGACGGACTCGGCGCAGAGTATCTCCGCCGACCCGGATGCAGAGATAACACGGCGGTGTGTTCGGGAGACGGAGGGTTTTGGAGAACGGAGAAGGAGCAGGGGGATGAGGGCGGAGAGGTCGACGAGGGGTGGAGTGAGGGGAGCTTGTGTCAGGAGCTTGTTGGCGGGGATTGGGTGGAGGCGGACCTCCTGGTGGTTCGGCCTGGCTTGATTCCCCACCCCTCGCTCCGCGAGGGATGGGGCACGAGGCACGAGGCTTGTTGGCGGGGATTGGGTGGAGGCGGACCTCCTGGTGGTTCGGCCCGGTTTGATCCCCCACCCCTCGCTCCGCGAGGGATGGGGCACGAGCGAGACTGGACGAGGCGATTATTGGCGCGGAGCCGGTGTCGTGACGGGTGAGCATTCGAGCGGTATCCGGTCACAGACAGAATGAGACCGGGAGCCAGGCCTCAGCAACTCCACGACGCAGAGGATGGCGCAGATGATGAGGGCGTACAGCGGGCCGAGGAGCATGACCGCCAGCCAGCGGCCCACGTGCTGGAGATCGTCCATGGTACCGCCGCGCAGCATGATCATCCCGGCAATGTAGGGAACAGCGGCCACGGCCAGACAGATCGCGATCAGGAGCGGAAAGGGACGACGACCTCGGATGCGAGTGAAATAGACGGCGAACAGGAGCAGAGGGACGGTTATCAGGAATGCTCTTTCGTCAACGAGTGCCGACAGGCGATTCGGGGCCGCCGGGTACCTCGACCAGACGAAGGAGGTGGCGAACAGGGGTGCAACGTGGCCCTGGAACACGCCTAGTCGCTCGCACAGACGAGCATCCTCGTTGTCGCCGAGGTTGTGGAATCCCTCGATGGTTGTGAGCAGCACCGATACAGCGAACACGATCAGCAACAGGAGGAGACTGGCCAAGCGCTTCATGACGGCTTCCCTCCGGGCGAGGTTCTGTGGTTGCATCGACAGAAGAAGAGGCTGGCTTTATCTGGGAGCATCAGGCCGATAATCGCGGGGCTAAAGCCGTTTTGTGGTGCGGTCTTCCAGGCTGCACGTGCAGGCAAGTTGCAGAAGAATCGCGGCTACAAGCCGCTCCTACTGTGCCACACAAGATGCTTGTATCGCACAAGTCTGTGCAGGCTGGAAGCCCGCACTACAAGAAGGCGGGCAAGATGCCTGCACCACACAGGCCGGGGCTCATAACCTGTACCGAGTAAAGGACTTGGCGGTGGTCGCGAACGGGCCAGCGGCGGCGGGCGACAAAATGCCAAAAATTTGGCTTTTGATCTTGACAGCAGCCTGGCGAAAGGTTAAAAAAATGGCCGTTGAGCATCTGGTCCTCGGGAGGCAGACATGAGCGAACCGGCCGATCTGGATCTCAGTCGTCGTGAGCGGCAGATCATGGACATCGTTTACGCCCGCGGCGAGGCTTCGGCGACGGACGTTCTGAGTGACATGCCGGACCCGCCGACGCGCACGGCCGTGCGCACCATGCTGCGCATCCTCGAAGAGAAGGGGCATCTGGTCCACAAGAAGAAGGGCCGCGAGTTCATCTATCAGCCCACGCGGGCGCGGACGCGTGCCGGGCTGTCGGCTCTGCGACGTGTGGTTCAGACGTTCTTCGAGGGTTCGCTGGAGAAGGCGGTTGCGGTTCACTTGTCCGATCCCAAGTCCGATCTGTCCGAGGGCGAGTTGAAGCGGCTGGCGGATCTGATTCGCCAGGCGCGAAAGAAAGGGGTATGACCATGCCGGGGTGGTTCGACTCTGCGACGTTGTCGGCAGGGGCCTCGCACGTTCTGCCGGTTTTGCTGGACGCGGCGGTCAAGAGCCTTATCGTCCTCGTGCCGGCCGTTGCTGCGACAGCAGTCATGCGCCGGTCCTCGGCGGCCGCACGGCACTTCGTATGGTTTCTTGCCGTCGCGGGGCTGCTGATCCTGCCGGTTCTCTCCGGCACGTTGCCGGGGTGGCAGATTCTCCCGCGATGGATTGATCTTTCGGCCGATGCGGCACCCGATGTGGCAGCATTTCAACCGCTTGAGAGCGAGAGCCCAGCGCCGGTGACGATCGGATGGTCGAATGAGCCTGCAGGACCACGTGATTCTTTCGAGCCCACAACCGCACCGCCCGCGGCCATTGGCGAGGTGGAAGCAACACCTGATCAACTCACGACAGATAGGCAGGAAGCGGCGGCAATCGCTCCTGAACCGGAGGAGCCGAGGTTTGCCGAGGGGCCTCAGCCCTCGCCTGCCCGCGTGCTTTTGGCGTGCGTGCCCCTGGTGTGGATGACGGGGACGCTGCTGGTCGTCGGGTGGCTGTGTCTCGGCGCCGCCATCATGCGAAGGCTCAGTAGACGTTGCGAACCGATCGTCGACGGCTCGTGGACTGCGCTGCTGGGGAGGCTGTCAGCCGAGTTGAAGCTCAAGCGATCGGTTCGTCTTCTGCGGAGCGATCGCCGATCGATGCCGATGGCGTGGGGGTTCTTCAAGCCTCGACTGCTGCTGCCGGCGGAGGCCTCAAGCTGGCCGGCCGATCGTCGCCGCGTTGTTCTGCTCCATGAGCTGGCTCACATCAAGCGTCGTGATCCGCTGACGCAGTTCGTCACGCAGCTTGCCTGTGCGTTGTACTGGTTCAATCCGCTAGTCTGGATTGCCGCCCGGCGAATGGTGACCGAGCGGGAGCGGGCGTGTGATGATCTGGTGCTGGCTGCGGGCTCGCCGGCTTGCGACTACGCGGATCACGTGCTTCAGATCGCCTCCAGTCTACGCACGAGCCGTCTGATCGGCGCGGCCGCTATTGCCATGGCCCGGCCGTCGGCGCTGGAGGGCCGGCTGCTGGCCATCCTGGATAACAGGCGCAGCCGTCGGGCGTTGACGCGTACTGCGGCCGTTGTGCTGGTCGTCGCGTTTGCCGCGATCATCCTTCTGATCGGCATGATGCGGACGACGGCTTCAAGAAACGAAGTCGCTGCACCTGGTCAAGAAGCGAGCGCACCAGCCGGTACCTCTGCCTCGGAATCGACTTCGGGACCAATGACACACACCGTCCGGCCGAATACATTCACCGTCTCCGGCACCGTCATCGACGCTACGCCGGACTATACACAGGTGGATTTCGACAAGATCGTCACGGCGAAGACGGAAGAGGAACTCGGACAAGTCTTCTCGGTACTCAGACAGACGGATCGACCGGCCCCCAATGCGATCGTCAGGCTGCGAAGCGAGTCAATCACAAGAGAAGTCGTCGTTGATTCGGCGGGGAAGTTCAGTCTTACGGGGGTACCGGCGGGTGAAGACTACGATCTCTGGGCGGAGGCGCCCTCACGATTGTCCGGGACTGCAGGCAAGCGGATGGCGACTGCAACGGCGCGGATCGAACAACTCAGCAGTTCCAGGCGAGTCAACCTGCAGCTTCGCGCTGACCGGGTCATCCTACGAGGCCGACTGACGGATGCTGACAACCGACCCGTTGCCGGCGCGAGGGTGCGAGGCGAGCCATACCCCCTGCCCGAAACGCGGGAGCTGACCCCTCCCACGCGTTTTGCGATTTCCGAGGCTGACGGGACGTACGAACTGTGCGATCTGGGTCCGCCGTTCGGCCTCCTGGCGATTGCCGGGTATCTCAACGGAGGTGATCCGACCCGGCAAGGACAGTATCCGTTCTTTGTCGAGGTTCTGGTCGAGGCAGAGGGATACGGGCAAAACACGGCCAAGGTGCCGCGGGTGCCACTCGTGACCGAGGAGGTGCTCGATCCGGCACGCCGTCTCCTGAAGGCTTTATCTCACTTGGAGAACACGACTCGTCGTGACGAACGACTCACCGTCACTGGTGAGAAGAAGGGCCTGCCCCTGCCCGCGAGCCATGGCAACGTGATTACGGGTATCGACATCATGCTCGACCGGCGACCGTCCGACGTCCACGTCTCGGGCCGAGTGGTGGACACCAAGGGCCGCCCCAGGCCGGGTCGTGTCCTCTCGTTTACGGCCAGCCAGAGCGGTCCCGGCGTGGACTACGTGTCGAGCAAGCGGACGATAGAGGCTGACACTGGTGAGAACGGCGTCTTCGACCTGCCGCACATCGACCCGGGGCAATACTCGGTTCTCGTCAACGGCACGCCCGCCAACCGCTGGTACATGTACCAAGTGCCGGTCAAGGGTAGCCTGCTCGAAGTCAAACCCGGCGAGACACTGCGGGACGTGGAGATCGTGATCAATCCGCCGGAGGACTTCGCCATCTCGGGACAGGTGCGGGACGCCAAGGGCAACCCGCTGAACGGATTGTATGTCTCAACCTCGATCTCGACTGGATTCGCCTGGCAGGCCATGACCGATAGTGACGGAAACTATTGGATCGAAGGCCTCGACGGCACGATGCTGTCCTCCTTCAAGGTCAGCTTCGGTCACCACGGATTGGCTATCCTCGATGTTCCCATGAATGCGAAGAACGTAGACCTCGTCATCCCGGACAAAGGAAGCATCAACGGAGTGGTGCGCGACGCGAAGACGGGCCGGACAATCACGTCGTACGAGGTAAGCGTACCTGTCCTAAAGCTAACGAAGAGCAAAGCGGTCTGGGAAAATCCGGACGTACAGGTTGAACTGAACCCTGACGGCGGTTTCCGCCTCTTGAACGTGCCGGCGGGCCAGGCCACCGTCCACGTCACTGCCGAAGGGCTCGGCCTCCAGCGATTCACAACCTCGGTCGAGGCAGGCAAGGTCGGTCACCTGGAATGCGGCATGATCGGAGCCGCCGCCTCGTCTGGTCCATCGACATCGCAAGAGAGTGCCGTCCCGCAGCCAACGAGCCAATCCTCGCGACCTTCGCTCTGGCTGAGCCTGGTTCTCGGCAGCCCCATCGGCAAGCTGCAGGACTTTCGGTACACGGTGTCTTCGGCGCGTTCGCTCAAGGGCGTTGGGGTCCTGCCGCCCTTCAAGCTTGTGATTCATCCCGTGGGGTCGCCCTCGCGGACCGTTCATTGCCCGCTCCGCGAGCTGGACTCGCTTCTGCAGATGGTCCGAAGAGATAACGCCCAGTACTTCGGCGTCAATGTGCTGGGGCACCGCCTGGGCTATGCCGAGCAGAAAGCCCTTGGCGAACTGGTCGACGGCGAATACGTCGCGGCTATCTATCTGGACGACATCCGTTGCTCGAACGTTGCCCCCTTCGCCGTCGATTCGAAATACGACCCGGCGAAGATCGCTCCCGTGGAGTTGTCGGCGATTGAGTCCGGCCCGACGGCGTTCTGGCCGGACTTGGCCTTGCGAATCACTGGCCCCACGCCGAAGGATCCGGATCTGAACCGGATGGCCATGGTGACCGCCCCGCTGGTCATCGACGGCGTCGAACACCGTGTCATCGGCTCTGGCGGCAGTGGCGACTTGTATGGTGCCTTGCCGTCGGGCTCGCAGATGCTGTGGATTCTCCATCTGGCCTACTACCCGCCCGAACTCGATCCCAGTCGCCCGCATGTGGTCAAGATCAAAGTCGGCAAGTACGAGTCCAATTCAGTCACCATCACCCCCGTAGGGGTGTCTACGACGCGGCCGGCGGGGAGTGAATCTGACGCCACTGCAAAACCTGGTGTTGCTCCCGCCGAGTCCGTGGCCTCTTCCCGATCCGCGCCGGGGTCCTCACTCCCATCGGAGCAGATCCTGCTGGACGCCTTCGAGAAAGGCCGGAGCCTGGTGATCGCGGAGGTTCTTGCCGTCCGCTCCGTGCCGGAGCTGCCGGGCGGCGTCAAGGCCCATTACTACCGTGCTCGCATCGTCCGGACGGTTGTCGCGGGCGACCTGAGCGCCGCCGAACTCGCCGAGCCGGTTGACCTTTACGGCGGGGCGTGGGGGCCGCCCGCCGGCGAGACGTTGAAGCCGGGAGCCACCTACGCTCTGTTCATCACTCAGGAGCGACCATATCAACTGGCATGGGCGCACCGAAGCGATTTCGTGGGCGTCGACCTCGCTGACGGCCCGTCGATCGAAGCCCTCGTTCGCACGGCGACACAGGCCTACGAGAAGACGGCCGTACGCAGTTTTCGGATGGCCGAAATCGCCGACAAGCCCGCGCTTCCCGATCTGTCGACGTCGATGGCGGCGGTATTTGATGCGTTCAGGGCCCATGCGCGCGACCGGATCAAAGCTGCCGGGACGATCAGCGGCTCGGATTTTGGCTCCCACATCGACCCGGACGTGGCGAGACTGGAGTCGAGCGAGGAACGCTACCTTCCGCCCAAGATACGGTTGTCACGGGCGCAGGTGGTGTTCCTTCTCGGCGAGCCGACAGTGAGAAGCGGGTGGACGTATCTCTGGTATTGCGGCGAGGCCGGGACGAACACGCGCGGTGAGCGGCTTGTGGGAGTGCTTTCGGTGAGGTTTGACGGGAAAGAGGACGTGGCGCGCCTGGTCTACGAGACGCAGGAGAGCGTCGGGTGGTTGCGAGATGAGCCGGCCGATGCCACGCCCCAGAAGACACAATCCTCGCGACCGCAGGTGTCCCTGCGTGGGCGGGTCACAGCGCCGGAGGGTCGACCGGGTGCAGGGCACGAGGTCTGCGCCTGAGACCTGGCCCAGCCGGGCGGCTCGCCAGGAAGAACACGAACCTCGCGCGCTGAGGCCACGCGGTTCTGCGAGGGGCTGGCGGCTACAGGTTCATGGTCATGAGGAACCCTGCTGGTCACGGATTCCCATCCGGGACCATTCTGCTGACGATTCCCATCGTCATTCGAGGAGATGGCGTACGGATGCCGAAAGGATTCGGCGAGGAATGTGGCTCAGAAGGGATTCTGGGCCGAGCGGGGACATGGCGTACGAATGCAAGAAGGATTTTGCGAGGAATGCGGCCCAGCAGGTTCCGGGCCGAGCGAAGAATCATTGATACCTCAACCGGCCCGCGGGCAAATCAGTCCTCGTCGCTCTCGTCATTTTCGGGAGGCAACTCGTCGCTGGAGGGTTTTCGCAGATCGGCGAGGATGTGGTTGAGTATCTGGCGCATTTCGTCGTTGGTGAGGGGGTCCGCCTGCAAAGGGACGGCGATCTCAGGGTGGGCCTGGAGCATCTTGACCAGATCCGTGCGATCCTGCAGGCGCTTGCCAGGATCCCGGGGCCAGTCGCTTCGTTGCGTTCTGAGTTTGGTCAAGGCGAGCTTTGCCGGACCGCAGAAGGCGATGGACCGGCCCTCAACCATCTCGACCACGGGTTCGTCCAGCAGGCGGGTGAAACGGGTGTCGACATTGATGTCGATTTCAACACCGCTGGGTACATGCCGCAGTTTGATGAATCGCCGTCGATCGAACACAAGCTCGAACTGGTATTGCGTCCATGGTTGAGCCGTTTTGAGCCGCTCGAAGGGCTTGCGAAGAGACACGACGTCGACATCAACGGTGTGTCGAGGCTGGGGGGTGTAAAGCTGTACGGCGATGCCGCCGGAGATGACGTAGGGCACCTGGAAGTCGTCAAACATCCGGACGACGGCCAGAAGGGCCGATCGTTTGTCCTGTTGCAGGTCTTCTCTCAAGACGAGGCCCTCCAGGCTGAAGAGTTCGGCCAGTCGGGGGGAGGTGAAGGAACTCGCGTCTGTCGGGGGCGGGCTCATGGTAGTTCATTCTATGAGTAGTCGGGGGTAATGGGCAATCATAAAGAAATCCCCCATCGGGGGCAGGCCACGGATGGGGGATCGGGGTTTCAGTCTGATTACGATTACGAATGGCCGACGGGGGCGCGCGCCACGGCGACACGATGTAGTTGCCGCAGTCCACCAGCAGATCAATCGGCGAGCGCGAACCGTGTTGCTCCGCCAAGGAGAAGCCGTGTCGTCGCCGGGTCGGCCCCCCTTCCAAATGGCCGACGAGGGCGTCGGCCCCACTTGTCAGAAGCTCATGGTCATGAGGAACTCGGCGTTGGTCCGGACCTTGAGGAGGCGGGCGCGGAGGAGTTCCATGGCCTCGACGACGTTCATGTCGCTGAGCACGCGGCGGAGCTTGTAGACCAGCTCGAGCTCGCCCGGATCGAGCAGGAGTTCCTCCTTGCGGGTGCCGCTGGCGTTGATGTCGATGGCCGGCCAGGTGCGGCGGTCGACGAGGCGGCGATCGAGGTGCAACTCACTGTTGCCGGTGCCCTTGAACTCCTCGAAGATCACTTCGTCCATCTTGCTGCCGGTATCGACCAGGGCGGTGCCGATGATGGTCAGCGAGCCGCCTTCTTCGATGTTGCGGGCGGCGCCGAAGAAGCGTTTGGGCTTCTGCAGGGCGTTGGCATCGACACCACCGGTCAGGATCTTGCCGGAGTGCGGGACTTCGGTGTTGTAGGCCCGGGCCAGGCGGGTGATCGAATCGAGCAGGATCACGACGTCATGGCCGTACTCGACCATGCGCTTGGCCTTCTCGATGACCATCTCGGCCACCTGGACGTGTCGGCTGGCGGGCTCGTCGAAGGTCGAGGAAATGACCTCGGCCTTGGTCGCCCGCTGCATTTCGGTGACCTCCTCGGGGCGCTCGTCGATCAGGAGGATGATCACGTAGGCTTCCCGATCGTTGGCCGCGATGGCGTTGGCCATCTTCTGCATGAGGACGGTCTTGCCGGTTCGCGGCGGGGCCACGATGAGCATACGCTGGCCCTTGCCGATGGGGGTCACGAGGTCGACCACGCGCATATTGATCTCGTCGGAGCTGGTCTCGAAGCGCAGGCGCCCATCGACGCCGAGCTTGGCGGTCTTGGCGTCCTTGGGGCCTGGGTGCAGCGGCGTCAGGTCCTCGAAGTTGGTCTTTTCAGTGACGCGCTCGGGGTCCTCGAGGTTGATGGCCTCGACTCGAAGCAGGGCGAAGTACCGCTCGGACTCCTTTGGCGGGCGGATCTGGCCGGCGACGATGTGGCCGGTGCGCAGACCGAAGCGCCGGATCTGCGACGGGCTGACATAGATGTCGTCGGGGCAGGGGAGATAGTTGTACTCCGGGTTGCGGAGGAAGCCGAAGCCGTCGGGCAGGATTTCCAGCACACCCTCGCCGTACATCAAGCCGTTCTGGCGGATCCGCTCCTTGAGGATGCGGAAGATCAGTTCGGACTTGGTCAGGCCGGTGTACTCGGAAAGGCCTTCCTGCCTGGCGATCTCGTGGAGGGCGTCCACGGTCAGCTTCTGCAGGTCCCTGATGTGCAGATCGCCGCGTTTGACCTCTTCGTACTTGGCGTGCGTCTCGGCGTCGATGGTGGACGTCGAGACGGGCTCCTGCACTGGCGGTTCCTGAACGGGATCCTCAGTGACGGGTTCACTGACATCCACGGCGAAGGGGGCGTCGGCCTCCCTCTCAGGCGCCGCCGGCGCGGGGGCCTCCTCCCTTACGATTCTTCTCCGACCGCCGTTACGGGTCGCCGAACCCCTCGGCTTGTCGCTGGCTCTCGCCATACTGGAATTCCTCCCAACGAGGGCCGCCTTCCGCGGCTCTCAACCACAGAGCACTGTCGTCCCAAACAGATGCGCGCGAGACGCGCACAATTGGTGACCCAAAGCACTGACACTAACACTTACGAAACCCGGGGCGTGTACCCCACATACTTACCTATTGTTCTACCGGCGTCTCACCCGAAAGTCGCCGTGCTGGTCGGAGTGCGGGAGCCTAACTGCCGGTGAGTATCCGGGAAAAAACGTCTCTTACCTGCCTGCGGAGGTCGGCCATATCCGAGTTGTTGACCACTCTATAATCGGCACGCTCACCCTTCGTGTCCAGAGGCAACTGCGATCTCTCGAACCGCTCCAAATCCTCGTCTGACCATCCGCGGCGTCGCACCCGCTCGAGCCGGACGGCCCGGTCGGCCTCCACAAAAACAAGGCAATCGCACAACTTGGCCTGTCCCACCTCGTGCAGAAGCGGGGTGTCATACACGATGGCACGGATGCCCGTGTCAGCCTGGTACTGGGATGTCAACTCGCGCCGCCGCCTGTCAATTCTAGGGTGCACCAACCGTTCCAGCCGCTCGCGTTGAGCGGGATCGGCGGTGACAATCCGCCGGATGGCGACCCGATCGGCCAAGCCGTCCGGTCCCAGGACCTGTTCGCCCCACCAGCGGCGCAACTCGGCAAGCACCTCCGGGCAATTCAACTCCTCGTGATTAAGCCGATCGGCGTCGATGACCCCTGCGCCCAAGTCGCGCAGGATTTCCGCAACGGTGCTTTTGCCTGAGCCGATGCCGCCGGTCAGGCCGATAATCGGCTTGCCGGGGCTCACTGGCCGGTGTTCCCTTCAAACAGTGATGTCATCGCCCCTATGGGGAAAACCTATCCCCATTCACAGCCTTGCGGGCTTGTGCCGACACGCTGGTCACAGACCCTGTGGGTTGCGACCGTTACCCCTTCGATTGGCTGCGTTGCCATCCGGAGTCCGCTGCCCTCGATCGAATGGGCAGCCCGCGGCACGCGCGGCGACTCATGCAAGCATCCTCGTCAGTGGTACAACTCACCTGCGGTCCGAAAGGGAAGCCGACGAGTGATGGAGATGGCACCTGGATGTTCCCCGGCTTAAGCGCCGCCTGGGAATGCCGCCACAAATCATCCAGACCTCATTACTATAACGGCAACTCTTGCAGTTGTCATCCCCTTTTTACGCGATTTCGCCCCGTTTTGCAAACCTCGGTTCATTGTGGGGCAGGGATGACAGCACACGGAGCGTCAGCGACGGAAGGAGACGACCATAACAATATTATTGGCAAGAGGTTAAGATATTCGAGCAAGATTGCGGCCGCGGGTACGGGGCCGATGCCGTGTCGGGCGGCGAGACTGGACGGGCGGCGAGTCCGGGTGTTTATGGCCCGAGTCCGACGCTGGGCGGCGGGTTGTCCTTGCGGGGTCAGAACGCATGATAGCAGACGAGTTCGACCAGGTTGCCGGCCGGGTCAAAGGCACAGACTCTGCGATCGTAATAGCCCCATCCGCGGATTTCATCCCAGGCTACCCTTGCCTGGGTCAACCGTTCCGTGCAGTCCTGCAGCGATCCGAGCTGGATCAGTATTCGTCGGCGGTTCTCCTCGCTCATACTCTCGGCCAGACGGACCACGATATGGGGTCCCCGGCGAGGGTAGCCTCGGAAGACGATCTGGCCGGCGTCGGCCTGGCCGGCCTGGTGGTCGAAACCCAGCAGGTCGGTGTAAAAGGAGATCAACTCGTCCGCTTGCGACGCGGCTGACACCATCTGGACATCAGCGAGAGCAAGAATCCGGGGGGTCTGCATAGGGATCCACGGGCTCTTCGACAGCCACCTTTGCCTCGTACGCCTGCCTGGCCGGGGTCAGCGTGGTGGCCGGCGCAGCGATACCGCGATAGCGCTCGACGATCAGGAAGAAGCTCGGAATCAACACCGGCCGGACGAAAAAGGTGTCGATGAGCACGCCCAGAGCCACACTGAAGCCGACCTGCTGGAGCAGTGAGAGCCGTCCGGCCCACAATGAGCCCAACGTGGCGGCCATGATCAGACCGCAGTTGCTGATCACCGCTCCGGTGCTGATGATCGCCCGGCGGGCCGCCTCCGTTTTGCCGGCCCGCGGGAGTTCCTGGAACAATCGAGCCGCCAGGAAGACATTATAATCCTGCCCGACCGCCACTACGATAACGAAGACGATGAGCCGGACCTTCCAGTCGAGGTCGGTTGAGCCCATGCAGTGGATAAAGAAAAGGCTGCTTAAGGTGATGGTAGCGCCGTAGGTCAGCCAGGTTGCCAGGAGCATGAAGAGCGTCAGCAGGACGCGACGAATCAGGGCGAGCACGATCAGGCCGATCACGGCCGTGGCCAGGAGCATGATCCGCCGCTGGTCGCCGGTCACCACCTCGCGGACTGAGAGTATGTAGGGGGTCAGGCCCGATCCCAGCACACGAACAGGTCCGTAGCCGCCCGTGGGGGGGTTGGCCTGCTGCCGGGCGATGGCCGTGGCCTGTTCCATAGTGGCCATGGCTTGTGGCGTGAAAGGCATCTCGTTGATCAGGATCTCGATCCGCATGACGCGCGCGGACTCGGAGACATAGAACTTGCTCGCGAGCAGGGGAAGCAGGTCCCTCACCAGGGCGTTCTGCTCCGCGCGCTGCCTGCGGCCCAGAGGGGCGTCGAGGGAATAGACGTCGTGGACGTCGGGGATCTGCAGGATGCGATCCGCGATTGACTGGCTGAGCTGGCGCAATTCTGTTGAGTCGACGGGCTTGTCGAACTCGATCACCAGTGCACTGGAATAGAGCTGCGTTTTGTCGAAGTGGCGGCCGAGCAGTTCCAGTCCCCGGGCGGAGGCGGAATTCGGGGGCGGATCGGTCAGCGAATCGAAGCGAACCGGGAATTGCAGGGCGCACAGGGCCGGGACACCGAGGACTAAAAGGCCGCCCAGTAAACAAAGCAGGGGTCTCCTGGACACGAGGACGGCCAGCCTGGGCCAGAACACGCGTTCACCGATACTGCGGCCGCCGGCCGCGCCCACCGGCCAGAACAGAGCATCTCGGAGGATCCTGGACAGGGCGGGCACCAGTGTCAGGGCGGCCAGCAGGGCGATGGTCAGGACGATGGCGAGGACTTTGCCTGCGTTGTGAGTGGGCCCCAGGTCGGTGAATACCAGTGTGCTGAGACCGCAAATGGTGGTGCCGGCACCGGCCACGATCGCCGGGCCTGCAAATCGGCACGCCGAAACCGCGGCCGCATCGAAATCGGGCCTCTCGCGCAGGCTCTCGCGGTACCGGGAAATCCAGAACAGGGCATAGTCGACGCCCGCCCCGAAGATCAGCACGACGGCGAAGATTCGCTCCATGTCGGAGACTTCCCAGCCGGCCTTGGCCAGTGCCGCGAGGACCACGAAGGCCAGGAACACGCTTGAGCCGATAGACACGAGCGGAACCACCACGCCGACCGGCGAGCGGTAGACCAGGACCAGGATGACCAGCACCGCGACGACCGTGACCAGCGTGGTTCGATCCAGGGCTTCCTGAGTTTTCAGGCCGAAATCGCGACCGAAGACGGCGTTGTCAGTGATTTCCACGCTCAGGTCTGCTGGAGTCTCGATCTGGCGGAGCGTCTTCTCGATGACGTCGACGGTCCTGGCCGTTATGGGATTGACGAAGCTGGTCGGAAGGCTGACCACGGCCATGGCCGCGGCACCATCCTGGCTCACCAGTCGAGGACGCAGGTAGGGCTTGTCCGGCGTCAGGACCTTGTCAGAGATCTTCTCGCCGGTGACCTTCTCGGCTGCCTCGGCGGCCTGGTAGGCGGCGCGGCTGAGCCAGTTGAGATCGGAGGGGGTCAATCCGCCGGGCTGGTAGCCGACGATCACCACGCGGCTTCGACCGGCCAAGCCGGGGAACTCGCGCTGGACAATCTCTACCGCCTGATTGTACGGGCTGCCCGGCGGCAAGAGGGACTCGTTCCAGGGTGGGGGGGCCGGAGGGGCGAGGAATGCCCACAGCGTGGCGCCTGCGAGGATCAGGACCCAGATCAGAATCACGGTTCCCGACCGCCGGGCGATTAGTTTTCCCAGAGCGGTGAACATATGGCATGGTTTGTAGCCGCTCGGGACTGCAACCACAAGCGAGTGGGCTCAGAGACTCCTCTGCGACGCCGCAGGGACCGAGTGCCAGGCCCAATGGAGAAGCTTCAGGAGGGGATGAGTCCGGCGGGGTTGGGCGAGTTTTGCGGTGCTGGCGGTCCGCATTGCTGTCGGGCCGCCGCCTTGGCCGGTTGCGGACTGCTTCGGGAAAGATCGCGTGTGAGGTTGTCCGGCTGAAGCCGGGCGTGGCTACTGAGATTGAGAGTCCCTTTGAAGGAGGTCCGTACGATGTCAGATGTATTCACCACAGTCCATGATCTTATCTGCCAGGTGCTTTTCGGCGGACAGTCGCCGGAGTGGTTGACCCAACTCCACCAGTTGCTCGGACTGGGCGGCTGAAGAACGGCCGAGTCACACCAACCGTTACCTTCGTTCGGGCAGGATTGCAGAGCGGTGGCGATCACGTCTCTGCAATTTGCCTTTTCTTCGTGCGGTCTGAAGGGTGCTTGTTCTGGGTTGCCCATCTCCCTGAAGCCACTCGCATCCGGAGAGGTTAGAGCTCCATCGTCACTCGCCGGTCGGCGGCGTCACGGGCCTTGAGGGCGACCTCGGTGGCCCGAAAGGGGTCTTCGTCGGTCAGGAAATGGGGGTGCGGCCCCCGGAGGCTCTCGACGAAATCGACGAAGAGGTTGCGTTTTTCGTCGGGGAGCGGCAACTGCGTGGGGCCCTGCTCATCGGTGATGAGCTCGCAGAAGGTTTTCCCGGTGGCCCGCACCTCGACTACGCCTTTTGAGCCCACGACACGCAGGCGATCGTCGCCGTGGCTGGGGGCTTTGGCCGGACGAAAGTAGTCAAAGGAGAGCGTTGCCTGGCCGCCGTTGCTCATGTCGAAGAGCAGGGCGCCGCAATCTTCGCACTCGGGGTAGTCCTTGTGCACCTTGACGGCCTGGCGGGCGGTGACGCTCCTGAAATCCAGGCCGGTCACGAAGCGGATGAAGTCGATTGCGTGGATCGCCACCCATGGGATTGAGCCGCCGTAGTTCTTGCGGAGCTTGAAGTACCACGGACGACCGCCCCATCTGTAGGACTTCTGCGCGGAAATCAGCAGTGGTTCACCGATGGAGCCGGCCTTGACCGCCTTGTGGGCCGCCGCCAGGCCTGGCTGGAAGCGCATCGCCAGCATGGCGGTGACGCGCACGTTCGAGCGATCGCGCTCGGCTCGCAGGGTTTGCAGGTCTTCGAGCGTGGAGGCCAGCGGTTTTTCGCTGATCACATGGCAGCCTCGTTTGACGGCTTCGATGTTCACCTGGCCGTTGTGGGCATAGGGGGCGAAGGCCGCGGCGATGTCGGGCTTCGTCTCATCAAGCATCCGGCGGTAATCGTCGTAGACGCGGGTCTCCGGCGACCAGGCCGGCGTCTCCTTGAGCCTGTCCAGATCTTCGTCGGCGAAGGATCTGGCGACCGCGACCAGCCGGCAGTCGGGGACCACGGGTATGCCGGTGACGATGTCCCCCCAGTGTCCCTGTGCGCCGATCTGCACCACCCGCAGGGGTTTGACCGATCCGGCCGCACCGGATGGCTGTTCCTCCGAACGAACCAGACCTGTTGCCATGCCTGTGACCATTGCTGCGGTTCCCGAAACGAATTCTCGACGCGTCATGACTGTTCCTCCGGGCTCCCGGGCATGGGGATGATCATAATCGACGCCCGGCGAGGATGCGATGGAATAGAACTGATTGAAAACGGCGGCCGGACCGGGTATCGATCATATCCATGCGGTGGATGATTGCCATTCTGCTGGCGCTGGGGGCCGGTTCGGACACTGCGGTCCGGGACAAGGTTGTCTCGCGGCCGTCGAGAGAGGTCTCGCCGGAACGAATTGCCCGCTTCCGGCTATGCACCCCCGACGGGAAGCAGGATATCGAGCAGGGGTCGGACCTGTGCTACGGGCGAGTCGAGCAGCGCGAGGGGCTGTGGCTGGTCTGCGACCGAAACGGGGGGCCAACTGCTGGGAGGATCTTCCGGATTTCCATGCGGACGCTGGGTCGCGCCGTGCCTGGCGGGGTCATCACCGCCGATGAGTACCTGGTGGTCACGCCGCCGGCGGAGGGATGGGAGGCGTTTGCCGGTGCGCATCCTGAGGTGCCCGGGGAAGTGGTTGACGATCTTCGCGGGCGTATCGAGGGCAGTCTTGCCGATGAGGATTGGCCTCGGCTCGACCTCGAAGCGATCAGCATCGCGCCGGCGACGGTGGCCGGCGGGAAGATCCACCTGTTCGTAAGCGCGGAGGAGCCGTACTCAGCGATCCTGGAGCTTGCTCCCGTGGGCAACGGTCCGCAGGCGGCGGCCCGGCTGGTCTCGGTCCACCTTTACCCCGAGGCGGAGGATGAGCGGGGCGGTGATTACAACGACGGGCTGGAGGGGCTGGCTTGGGCCGGCGAGGCTGGTGTGTTTTACTGGGTGGAAGAAGGAACGCAGTACCATGGCGGCCGTCCGGGGCCTCGGCTGTTCCTGCGGGATCCGCGGGTCGGTCGCGGTCGGTTTAAGAGCGGCCGGCTTGAAATCGAGTTGCCCCTCTCAGACAGGCTGACGGCCGCGGTCCGGGCACTGCGAAAGGGAAGCGAGCAGACGCTCAATGCTCTGACCGCGCTGCCTGGCGGGCATCTGCTGGCCGTCGATCGCAACGGGGGTTGGATTCTGCGGCTGGATCCGACGGCCGGGACGGCCGAGCGGTGGCTCAACCTGTACGCCATCGACGGGGTCGATCTACGCGAGTTCCTCGGTGATTTTCCCGCTCCGCGCGTGATGCCCTACGTGAGTATCGAAGGGATCGCGATTGACTCCCAGGGCGACATCTGGCTGATCGACGACCCGGCGATGCCCGAGGCTTTTCACGCGTCGTGCCTGGTTCGGCTGAGGGGATTCAAACCGGACGGGCATCCTTCGACCCGGTCTGCCAGGACCTCGTCAGATCGACCATAATATATTGATTTAAATGGACTTATATAGAATAGATGGAGCACTTGCTTTTGTGCAGACATGTGGTATACTGTATTAGGTTACCAACACAGTGTTACGGCTCTTGGGAGCCGGAGGCAGCATGCCCGTAGATCCACATAGTCACGTGCCTCTATACGAGCAGATTGCGGAGCACGTCCGAGGAGCCGTGGCCGCGGGCGTGTACCGGCCCGAGGAACCACTGCCGTCGATCCGCGTGCTGGCCCTGGATCTGGTCGTCAACCCCAACACTGTCCAGCGAGCCTACCAGGAACTTGAGCGGCAGGGCCTAGTGTACACGCGCAAGGGTCTGGGAGTCTTCGTTGCCAAGAACGGAGAGGAATCGGCCCAGAGTCGTTCAGAGGCGGTCGTCCGTTCCAGGTTTGTTCAGGGCATCGGCATTGCGCGGGCTGCGGGTATCTCGCAGGAGCGCGTGCAGGCTATCTTCAATGAAGTGATCGAGTCGGCGGGCGACGGGGTGAACAGGAAGCAGGATCCGAAGGCGCACGCGCTTGAAGAGGCGAGGGAGGAGTCATGACGACGAATGAAGCATCGGAGACGGCCATTGAGCTGGCCGGCGTGACGAAACGCTTCGGCCGGCAAGTCGCCGTGAACGATCTCTCCCTGAAGATCCGCAAGGGCTGCGCCTTCGGCTTCCTCGGCCCCAACGGGGCGGGCAAAACCACCACCATCCGGATGCTGATGGGTCTGCTGAGGAGGGACGGCGGCCAGGTGAGCGTGCTCGGACTCGATCCGAACACCGACGCGCTGGCCATCAAGCAGCGCGTCGGCTATGTGCCCGAACAGCAGTTCATCTATCGATGGATGCGTGTTGAAGAGGCGATCGCCTTCTGCCGCTCATTCTATCCGACGTGGAACCACGGTGTGTCGTCGAGACTGCTGAAGCTGTTTGACCTCGACCCGCACAAGAGGGTCAAGCATCTGTCAAAGGGCATGGTGGTCAAGCTGTCGCTGCTCCTGGCGATGGCCCATGAGCCGGAACTGCTCATCCTCGACGAGCCGATGGCCGGCCTGGACCCGCTGGTGCGCGAGGAACTGCTGGACGGTGTTCTGCAGACAGTCTGCGACCGCCAGCAGACGGTGGTATTCTCGAGTCACACGCTGGGTGACGTACAGCGCCTTGCCGACGACGTCGGAATCATCCACGAAGGGCAACTGCTGGTCTACTGCGCGGTGGATGACCTGCTGAAACGCACCAAGAGAATACGGGCGGTGCTGCATGACGGCTCGGACCCCAGCCGCCCGCCGGAAGGGATGATCTGGCAGCGGGTGCAGAATCGCGAGTGGCTGCTGACGGTGAAGGACTTCTCGGCAGAGACGGTGGAACGGTTGAAGGCGACGAACCCGCTGGAGACGGTCGAAGTGATGGACCTGGCGATGGAAGACATCTTCAAGGACTACGTCCGCGGACGGAGGGCCTCGGCATGAACACGCTGCTCTGGAAGGACTATCGTGAAAACCGCAAGGTCCTGGCGGTGATCGGCATCCTTCTGCTGATACCCTACGTTATCTACCTCATGGTCGGCATCGTCATCGCCATCTCAGCCCGGCCTGCACCCACCTCCATTCCCTGGGCAGGCCTCTTCTGGGGAGCCAGCTCAACCGCCTTTTACATATCCATCGCTGTCGTCAGCTTCATCGCCGGCAATGCCATCGCGGGTGAACGTGCGAACCGCTCCGCTGAATTTGCAGCTTATCTGCCGATCCCGCGGCGCTCGGCCATCGCAAGCAAGGCGATCATTGCGATCAGCGGCTGCCTTTTCTTCCTGGTGATCAACTACACGATCAACCAGTCGGCTGGGTTGGCACAGAACCTGATCGTTGGATGGGATTGGCCCATCTCGCCTGTCCAGCTCTCGGTAATCACCGCCGTCCTCATGTTCGGCGTTTCGTGGCTGGTCTCGTCGCTGTCCAGCAGCCCGGTCATCGCAGCGGTGTCGGGAGTGGCGGCGTTCCTGCTTCTGGCATGCATCTGCATGTTTGGCGTGTTTGAGGAGAATCACGCCACTGGGCAGATCTCGGCGGGGATGTGGCTTCGCTTGTACATAGGCACCTGCCTCATCGCGGGCGTTGGCTGTTTCGTGGCGGGGGTGATCTGTTACCTTCGCCGGGTGGAGCCGTAGTAATCGCTGCGTTCTTCCCCTTCAGACCCTCAAAACCGTCAAGTCACCGAACAAAGAACGATCATGGTCCGCCGGGGCCGATCATGCTGAAAGAGTGCCGACGGGGGCGTCGGCACCACGATGGTTCGTCGGGGCTGGACACACCCTGGGGCCCGTCAAAGCGGGCGTCTGAGTCGTTTGCCGGTCATAATCGGTGGGACTACACTAACGCATCGATGATGCGACGACGACTGTGATGGCCCAAGCCGACTCCCATAAGCCAGTTCAGGACAAGGGCTTGCGGAGATCCGTGCAGTGGGCCCGGTTCTTCCGGATAGAGGAGAAATGACATGCCAGACGTTACCGGAGCCGGTCTCGGAACGCGTTGCCTCCACGCCGGGCAGGAGCCGGACCCGACCACGCTGGCCCGGGCGGTGCCGATCTATGCCACCACCAGCTACGTGTTCAAGGACACCGATCACGCGGCCAATCTGTTCGCGCTGAAGGAATTCGGCAACATCTACAGCCGGCTGATGAACCCGACGAATGACGTGTTCGAGAAACGCATGGCGGCGCTGGATGGCGGGGTGGGCGGGCTGGCGGTCTCGAGCGGGCAGTCGGCGATTTACATCTCGATCTTCAACATCTGTCACGCCGGGCAGAATTTCATTTCGGCGACGAGCCTGTACGGCGGGACATGGACACTGTTCACGCAGACGTTTCCCAAGCTGGGGATCAACGTGAAGTTCTTCGACCCGTGCAAGCCGCAGGAGATCAAGAAGCTGGTCGACAAGGATACCCGCTGCGTTTACGTTGAATCGCTAGGCAACCCCAAGAACGACGTGCCGGATTTCGCCGAGCTCGCCCGCGTTGCCCACGAGTGCGGGCTACCGGTGATCTGCGACAACACGGTGATGACGCCGATCCTGCTGCGGCCGTTCGAGCACGGGATCGACATCAACGTGTACAGTTGCACGAAGTTCATCGGCGGGCATGGGACGCACATCGGGGGGTGCATTGTCGATTCGGGCCGGTTTGACTGGACGGCGGACCGGGAGAAGTGGCCGGAGTTCACCGAGCCCGACCCGTCGTACCACGGGGTGGTGTTTGCGGACGCGCTCAAGCCGATCGGCAACATCGCGTACATTATCAAGTGCCGGACACACTTCCTGCGTGACATGGGCAGTTGCATGAGCCCGTTCGCGGCGTTTTTGTTTATCCAGGGGCTGGAGACGCTGCACCTGCGGATGCCGCGGCACTGCGAGAACGCGCTGAAGGTGGCCCAGTATCTGAAGGGTCACCGGGCGGTGACCTGGGTGAACTATCCTGGGCTGCCGGATCATCTGTCACACGCGGCCGCGAGGAAGTACCTGCCGAAGGGCTGCGGGGCGATTCTCGGGTTCGGGATCAAGGGCGGGATGGAAGCAGGCAAGAAGTTCATCAACTCATGCAAGCTGTTGTCGCACCTGGCGAACATCGGCGATGGCAAGTCGCTGTGCATCCATCCGGCCAGCACCACGCACTCGCAGTTGACCGAGCAGGAGCAGGCCGAAGCCGGCGTGACGCCGGAGTACGTGCGGCTGTCGATCGGGATCGAGGACGTCGAGGACATCATCGCGGACATCGACCAGGCGCTGGGGGCGTCGCAGAGGTAAAACGAGCCGGTGGCCTTCTGCCACCGGTTCCTTACAAGCCTGCGGCAAGCTGAGGCTGCTCGGACCAGTGGAGCACCTTGAAAGACTCATCACGAAAACGCGAAATAGAGAAAACACGAAAAAGAAACCGGAAGATCTTAAACAGGAAACAGAGACAACGGAAAACGGATCGAACTCTCCGTTTCCACTCACGTTGGCCGGACGAGCGTCCGTGGCTGCCGGCCTTGTTGGATCTCGTAGCGGACCAGTTCCTCGACAAGCTGGTTCTCGTGGGCGCGAAGCGACCGCAAGGAGGCAGAGCGGGCGGCGGGCGAGCCGGTCAGAGGAGCTTTCTCGATTCGGACAATCGCCTCACGTACCCCGGCCAGTTTGTCCTGAGTGATCTGGTATTCAACCTTCTTCTCGTTGAGCAACCTCAAGAACTCTTTGAAGTCGCGTGGTAGCGGGGTCGTAGCCATAGGCAACCTGGCGAAGGTATTCGAGGGCGCGGAGGCGCTCCGCCGGTGTCTGGCTCAGCCAGAACGCCTTTTCGTCGCTGGGCTCGTCGAGCGAAGCCACGGAAAACTTGGTTCGATCCAGACGATACTCATTTATCAGGCTCATGACTATGGTACAGGATATCCGCTCCAGTGTGACCGGTCAACCGGGCCGGGCTCGCTTGCGCCTCCGGGCGCCCGTGTCTATAATGCTCCGGTAGCATGAGCGATGATACCTCGACAGACAAGCTTGCCGGCTCGGTCGGCATTGTCCAGACGCAAACCGTGAGGCTTTTTGAGCCGCCGGACGTGCTGCACCTGGAGTGCGGACGGACGCTCGGGCCGGTCGACGTGGCCTATGAGACGTACGGGCAGCTCAGCCCGGCCAGAGACAATGCCATCCTGATTTGCCACGCCCTGTCTGGCGACGCCCACGCGGCCGGGTATCACACGCTGCAGGACCGCAAGCCCGGCTGGTGGGAGATCATGATCGGACCGGGTAAGG
>CAZPIO010000043.1:0-52302 GCA_964586235.1 uncultured Planctomycetales bacterium | reverse complement strand
CATGCTCATCGAGCACAACCTCCTGGGCAACGTCGCCTATCGCGTGGGCCGAAAGATCGAATGGGATCCGAGGAGCTTCAAGGCGATCGGCTGCCCGGAGGCCGACCAGTACATTCGCCGCGAATATCGCAAGGGCTGGACGCTGTAAGTCTCACGCCTTGATCCACGAGTCGATGTTGGCCAGGGTCCAGGGTTCGCGCTGCTTGCGGGTGAGCATCGTGTTGGCCTCGGCGTTGTTGACGAATTGCTCCGCCTGCGGGTCCCATTTGAGCTTGCGCCCGAGCATCATGGCGATGTTGCCGATGTGCGCGATGCTGATCGTGCGGTGTCCCGTTTCCGCCGGAGCGTAGCACGGCTTGCGCGATTTGACGCAATCGATGAAGTTGCGGTGCTCGCCGCCCATCATGGCCTCGGTCCGAGGAACCACCTCGCTGGGCCGGTAGAGGTGGATATCGTTGGGCCCGATCTTCGATTCGAGGATCGCCGGGTTGCTCGCCTGTAAGGGCGATCGCCAGCCCTCGAAGCCGATCCAGCCCTCGGTGCCCTCGAACCGGATGCTCGGGCCCTTGCTGACCACGTTCAGGGTTACCCCGTTGGCATAGCGGTAATTGAGGTCAAACTCCTCGGCGGTATTGAACAGGGCGTCCCGCGGCGGGAACTTGCCCTTGCCCTCGACCTCGACCGGGCCGGAGTTCTCGGTGTTATTGCCCCACTGGGCCAGGTCGATCATGTGGGCTCCCCAGTCGGTCAGACGACCGCCGGAGTACGCCAGGTTCCAGCGGAAGCTGCCGTGGCACCGGGCCGGGCAGTAGGGGGCTATCGGGGCCTGTCCCTGCCACATCTCGTAGTTGAAGCCTTCGGGTACCGGCTGCACCTCGCGGTCGTTGAAGTTCTGGCCACGGGTCTCGTTTCCGCTGGGCAGAGACACGCGAATGTGCTTGAGCTGTCCGATCCGACCGCTGCGGACCAGTTCGCACATGCGGATGTAGGTGTCGATCGAGCGGTTCTCGGAGGCGGTCTGGAATATGCGGCCGGTTTTCTTCATCACCTCACAGAGCATCCGGCCCTCGGCCACGGTCAGGGTCAGCGGCTTTTCGCAGATGACGTCCTTGCCGGCCTTGGCGGCCATGATCGCCGGGATCACATGCCAGTGGTCTGGCGTGCAGTTGGCGACCACGTCGATGTCCTTACGGTTGATCAGCTCGCGGAAGTCGCCGTAGGCCGCGCAGGCCTTGTAGTTCTCGATGCCCAGGGCCTTGGTGTAATGCTCGTCCACCCGCGTCCTGCCCTTCTCGCAGCGCTGCTCGTCGACGTCGCAGACCGCAATGACCTGCGCATCGCTGTAGCGGAAGATCTGCACCAGGTTCCAGTCGACGCCGTGGCTGCCGCACCCGACCAGCCCGTAGATGATCCGATTGCTCGGGGCCGTTGTCCCGTCCTTGCCCAGGGCGGAAGCACGCACGAAATAGGGCGCGGCTACACCTGCGGTCGCGGCCCGCTTCAAAAAAGCCCGACGGCTGATGGATCGGTTTCCGGACATTATGAGGCCTCCTCTCTTCGGACCGGATCACGGGCGCACTCTGTTGCGGTGTTTATACTCACCGGCAGGGAACGCCGCAATTCACTGTCAGCCGGCACATCTCAACGGGAAGTGGCTCGGAGGTAGTCGAGGAGGCCAAGCAGAACGGAGGCGCCGAGGGCTTTCTGATCCTCGATGGTTTTCCACTGCCCGTAGAACCAGACCATGAGCGATCCTTGTTCGCCGTAGGTCCTGCGATCCTGGAGTTCGAACTCGAACGCGCTCGGTCCGACTTTGGCGAGGGCGGCAGGGATCCGGACTCCATACGGTCGGAGAAATCGGGGACGTCCACGTCGGTCAACCGGCGGTTTTAGGGGATCTCACGGTAGGCCATATTCGGCATGTCCGCGGCCCGGATGACCAGGCCGTCAGGTGATAGGACCGCAAGGACGACCAGGGGCCACATGCTTATCGGAAGCAGGCTTTTCACGAGGTCCTCCAGCCCGGCCGTACGGTAACGGGTGAACACCCCTCAGGATAAACGAGCGGCCGATTATCTGTCACGTAATACACCAGGGCGGGCCTTTGGTATGGCTTGAAGGCCAGAAATCCTCTTGCATGACCCAGGGCGGTTCGGATAGCATGCAACAAGGCACGGGCTGGTGCGTTGTGCCTGTCGGGGGGTTCGCGGAGAGGGTTTGCGCATGTATGGATTGTGAATACGAACTCCGCCCTTACCCGTCGCAGCGCGGGATGACAGGCACAAGAGAGGATTCGACATTCGAAGAGATAGAGTCCGCTGCTTGGCGGAGGTGAGGAGAAGATGGGTATTCTGACGAGCGAAGGCAGCTCATTATCCGGCGTGAGGTCACGGCTGTCGACGCGCCGAACGTTGTCCAACGGCACATTCCTGGTGGCGCGATCAGCACAGGGCTGCGATCCGCGATCCGCGGCGATGGACGCGTACTCGCAGATCGGCGAGGCACTCCTCTCGGAGGAGATGGAGATTGTCCAGGAGCGGGTGTTCGGCAGCCTCAGCGTCGAGCCGGTCGTCAAAGAGGCGAGGGGCGAGGTTCTGCGATCCCGGGGTGTTCCGGCCGACGGCCCACTGACCTACATTCAGGGTTGCCCGACATGGGGTGAGGGTTTCAGCGGTGCCATCGTACACGCGGTGCCGCGCGGTCAGGGCGACGACCAGGTGCGGGTGGTTTTGGACGGGACAGACCGCCGCGGACGCACCTGGTGCGTGGACGGTGTCCGGTTCATGATCCTGCAGAATATCCAGGGCTTGATTGCGGGTGAGGACAATGCACCTGCGTTACAGGCCCATCGCGCAATAACCTATGCCGATCGGTTGCTTCGGCAGAACGGATCGGGCTATCGCGACACGGTGCGAACGTGGTTTTATCTCCACGATATCCTCGCCTGGTATGCCGAGTTCAACAAGGCGCGCACCGCGAAATACGGCGAATTCGGCCTGATGCCGAGCCCCGAGGCGCCCGAGTCACGGCTCCCGGCCAGCACGGGCATCCGTGCCGGCTTGCCCGGCGGAGCGGCCTGTGCTCTGGATCTTCTCGCGGTGCTCGATTCGGACGGGGGCGAGCCGATGGTCAGGCACATCCGCAATCCTCATCAGTTGGAGGCTTTCCGTTATGGTTCGGCCTTCTCGCGATGCGCGGTCATTCGTGGACGGCGGGAGAATCTGATCGAGATCTCCGGAACCGCGGCGATCGATGAGGCGGGAAAGAGTCTCCATATCGGCGACGCGCGGGCGCAGGTCGGCTGCACCATGGACAAGGTGGCGGCTCTCATGGAACAGGCTGACGCCTCGATCGAGGATATTTGTGCGGCCACTATCTTCGTGAAAAACGCGGAGGACGCCACGGCTGTGCGGGAGGTGCTTGCCGAGCGGGGTCTCGAACAGCTCCCGGCGGTCTGGGTCGTTGCCGATGTTTGCCGGGACGATCTGTTGTTCGAGATCGACGCCGAAGCGGTGACCGCCCTGTAACGCCCCGGTCATTTCTGGACGATCTTGAAGGGTATGGCCGGCAGTGTGGCCACGGGTGTGCGTCGCCTGTTCGCCTGCGGCCTCTGGGCTCCAGACGCTGGAGGTCTTTCCGCGAACGCGTTGACGATGAGGTTGCCTTCCAGTCCGGGTTTGACCTTCGTGCCGTCGCTCTTCAGCACGATCTCGGTACCGGCGCTGACCGGCGATACGCCCTGGATGGCGATTCCCTCCGGTGGTTCGCTCAACTCCAGTTGGATGTTCCCCGCGAACATGTGTCTCGGTGCCCCCACGCGCACGCGTGCCGTTCCGCCGGCCGGAATCTCGACCGGCGATTCGTTGAGGATTCGGATGGGGTTTTTCTGAATCCAGCGCTCCGAGACCGAAACCAGGAGTTCCCTGGCGGGCACCAGGTGCCGATAGGCGAAGGCCTGCATCATGTCATCCGCCGGGACGACCGGCCGGATGACCTCACGTCCCTGGATGGTCGCGCGGCCTTCCAGCGACACGCTGACCGGTTCTTCCTGGGGCGCCGGCGGGACAGTCAGCGTGAATCGCACCTGGTCCTGGTTTGCCGGCACGCGAGCACCGCTCAATCTGAATTCTGCCGGAGCGTCCTTCAAAGCCAGGGTGATCTCACCGGCAAACTTGTCTTTCCGGAGGGCGTAGACGGCCAGCGGAACGGTCGCGCCGGCTCGCACCGAAATGCTGGAGGGTACCACCCGCAACTCGAAATCGGGTTGCGGAGGGCCGATTCGCAGACGGTAGGCATATTCCGGGCCGCCCTTGTTCTGCGTGTCGCCCAGGTGAAGGTAGTATTGCCCGTCGGCGGGCAGAGTGACGCACAGCCACGAATCCGCGTGGTGCGTCATTAAGCCCGCGCCCTTGTCCTCGTGATCGTCATTAAATGCGAGCTGACGGCCGGTCGCATCGGTCAGCCTCAGTACCGAGTCCAGGGGGGAGTCCAGCCGGCGAGCCAGGACCTCAGCGATGATCTCGCTGCCGGAGCGGCCCTCGAAGCTGAACACATCCCGGTCGCCCGGCGGATCAATGCGCCCGTTTACAATGGTCGGCAGAGTGGCCGTTTGGGCCGTCTCTTGTGCGTTGTTCGGCTCCTTCTCCAGGCAATCCGGGATGCTGTCCACAGCGAACGGCACTGGATTGGAGATCCATTTTCCCCTCCGGGCGAACAAGGGATGGATCCCCTCCGTCTTGGTGGGCGGTGTCAGGCTGGCCGACAGCAGGTTCCAGCCTTTCAGGTCGACGGTCGTTCGGACCCCGGTCGTGCTGCCCAACGGGAAAATGCTCGTTACGAAGGGTACCTCTCCGATGGTCATGCGATAGACAAAATCCTCGCGGCCGCGGTAGATGGAGTCCTTGATTTCCGCCACGTACTCGCCGTCCCGGGGAATCACGCAGAACAGCACCGGGTCGGGGCGGTAGCGGTAGTCGTCGTCGTACGCCAGCTCCTTCCCCTTGTCGTCGTAGATCGCCAGGGTCGCCTGGAACCAGCCGGGAACGGCGTCCGCCAGATACGGAATCAGTTGTCTCGCGGCGACAACGGCCACCAGGCGCTGTCCCTTGCGGGCCTTGAACCGGTACCGATCCACTCCGCCGGGCATGATCTGGCCGTTGACCGTTGCCGGCACGGTGATGCTCATCTCGGTGACCGGCGAGGCTCTTTGCTCGTAGGGGTTCCTGAAGGGTCTGGGGGGCGATTCATCAACGTCTTTGGAATCCTTCTCTGAGAACTCGGCCAGTTGGCCCACGCAGAAAACAAGCGGGTTAGTCAGCGCCGACGGTGTTTCCAGCCTCAACTCGCGTTCGCCGGGTTCAGCCTCGGGAGCTATTCTGACCCGGAGAGTCACGGTTTCGGCAATTGCAGGGTTTATTGGTTTTCCAACCGCGCGGGCGAGTTTGCCGCGGATCTCAAGGAGAAGCTTCTCCTCGTCGTCCGTCCATGCAGGCTTTGTGGCAGGCCGCGGCTTGCCCGGTCCACCGCTGCCAGCCGACGTTCTCCGTTGCATTAACTCCTTCAGCTTGTCGCGCAGTTCGTTGATCTGCTTCGGCGTCAATGGCTTACGATGCTCGGAGACCGTTGCCTCGACGCCAACGCCGGAGACGTGTACACCGCTGACGCTTTCCAGAGACTGCCCGCCGACCGCAACCTCGAATGTTGAACCCAGTTTCCCGCCCGCCGGATAGACGTAGCCGATCCGCGGGGCCGGCTGCTGTGCCGCCGTGCCCGGCGCGATCGCCAGCCAGATCGGCAGCACCATGACGATATGACATCTCGATGGGCCCATTATCTGCTCCATCGCTCACATGATCTCTTTCAGCCGCCCATCTGTCCTCGGCCCATCATTGGTCGAGGCTATCGCGCGGACGTCCTTGCCCTGGGGGTGGGGCAGCCTGGCGTCGGGATCGATTCCGAGCAGCTCATACATGCTGGCGATGAGGTCGCACGGCGAAACCGGCCGCTCCTTGACCTTCTCCCCCTTGGCATCCGACGCTCCCACCACTTGTCCACCCTTGAATCCGCCGCCGGCGACGACAGCAGAGAAAACCGGGCCGTAATGGCCGCGCCCGCCGTTCCAGGGTGCCTCCCATTGGACCTTGGGCGTTCGGCCGAATTCACCGCTCCACCACACGATGGTGCTGTCCAGCAGGCCGCGATCCGACAGGTCCTGCAGCAGGGTGGCCATGCCCTTATCCATTTCCGGCAGCCTGCGGCGCATGGTCTCGAAGTGCTGCTTGTGTGTGTCCCAACCCTTAGAGTTGATGGTGATGTAGGGTACTCCGCGTTCGACCAGCCGCCGGGCCATCAGGCAGGACTGCCCGAAGGTATTGCGGCCGTACCGTTCCCTCAGATCGTCCTTCTCCTGGGAAAGATCGAAGACCTTGCCTGCATCTCCCAGGATCAGGTCGTATGCCTGTTTCTCGCACTGTTCCAAGGCGACCAACTGGCTGTCGCCCGGCAAGGCGTGCTGCAGCGTGTTGAGGTGGTGCAGCAAGTCGCGCCGATCGCGTTGTCGCTGGTCTGAGATTCCCTGGGCCACGACGCCTTCGACCGCGAATCGGCTCTGGGCCGGGTCGCCGCCGGTCGCGAAGGGTTTGTATCGCGCTCCGAGGAAACCCGTCTCGGAGAACCGCCCCTGCAACTCGGTGAGCACGATGTAGGGCGGAATCAGCTCCTTGTACCCGGCATCGTAGCCCTTAAAGAGCGAGACCACGGCGCCGACGCTCGGGAAGACATCGCGGTCACCCGGCATTCGCCCGGTCTGAACCAGGTAGGCGGCGGTTTCATGGGCATTGATGCCGTGGGTCATGCTGCGAATGATGGAGTACTTGTCGGCCTGCTTGGCCAGCAGGGGCAACAGTTGGCCGATCCTGATGCCCGGCACGTTGGTCTCGATGGGTTTGTCGAGCGGCCCGCAGTAGTCGCTGCCCGCCTCGGGTTTTGGATCGAAGGTGTCGAGGTGCGACGGGCCGCCCCACATCCAGATCTGTATCACCGCTTTGGCCTTTGACGGTCGCGTCGTGACCGGAGCGGCAAGGCAAAGGCGGTTGGTCAACCACAAACCCGCCGCGCCATAGGCGCCGTAACGGATTGCCTCGCGTCTGGAGATCGGTGTGCCGACCACGCGATGGATCAACTCCGTCCAATCCAGGCTCGGCAGACTGCTGTTTGGTTTCTTTTTCTTGCTCATTTTTTTGTCTGGCCTCTCGTTTTCAGCCAGGCTTGCCCGGGCAACTGGTTTCTCGGGCTAATGCCGATACAGAAACTCCGCGCTGTTGACCAGGGCCCAGGCAACGTCCACCAGGATCTCGCGGCCCTTGGCGCTGCCGGAGCGGGTATAGGCTGCCGCCGCGGCCAACTCCTCTTCTGTCGGGAAACGCGAGAGCACGGCCAGGTAGACTGCCTCGACAGCCTCACGAGGCCTAGCCCTTAAGGGTGCCTGTTGAAGCAGCCGGGCCTGCTCCAGCTTCCGCTGAATGTGGCTCGAGTTCAGCAGGTGCAGCCGTTGGGCGGCGGTGGGGCGGTTGTTCCGCTCCGACTCAAGCCCGGTATCACGAGAAGGACGTCCGAACATCTCCAGGAAGGAGCTTGTCACGCTGGCGTCCGCCAGGGCGATCGATCGATGATTCTCGGGAATGAAGGTGAACGGTTCCGGAATCGCGCTGGAGTACTTCTCAGTCGTCCCGGTGATCTGGCACAGGGCGTCGATCAGCACCTCCGCTTCCAGCCGGCGCAGCGGATAGGAAGCGAAATTGGCGGCGGCCTCGGGCTTGCTGGTCCGACAAATGGGGGAGAGCTGGTATGTTTTCGAGTTCAGGATCGATTGGTAGAGCCGCCTCAGGTCGTAGCGGGCGGCAATCAGTTGCCGTTCGAGCACGGTGAGCAGACCGGGGTTGGATGGTGGATTGTCCGGCCGAATGTCGTCCGGCTCGTGAATGATCCCGCGTCCCAGCAGCCACGACCAGACGCGGTTGACGACGTTGCGTGCGAACCAGGGGTTTTTCGGATTGACCAGCCAGCTGGCGAATACTTCCCGCGGGTCCTGGTCGGGGGCCACCTGGGCGGGCGTGCCGTCAGGGAAGACCAACGAGGCCCAAGAACTGCCTGCGGCCTTGCTCCGGTCGAAGAATACGATCTCCTCTTTCCATTCGGCCGTTTCTTTGTAGCCGATCTGTGAGAAGAACGCCGCCATGCCGGACAGCCGGTCTTTGGGCCAGTTTTCAGCCCGTGTTCCCATGAACGTCAGGGCCACGGCCTGGGCGATGACCTGCGGTTCCTTGCTCTGGACCGCCCGGTAGAAGTTGACCTCGGGGACGCGGAAATTGCTGCCGCCGGAGGTGAGCATCTCGCGGACAAACCGGTCGTACGGCTTGTTCTCTCTGATGCTGGTCCGAATCCAGCGATGGTAAGCCTGGGCCGCGTTGGGCCAGAGGTTGATGGGAAACTCCGATTTCACTCGCAGCAGGTCGCACCACTTCATTGCCCAGTAGTCCGCGAACTCGTCCCGATCGAGCAGGTGGTCGATGAGGATGCGGCGCTTGGAGGGGTTGCGGTCCAGCAGGAAATCGTGGGCCTCTTGGGCGGTGGGAAGAGTGCCGATGACATCCAGATGGGCCCGCCGGACAAACACGGCGTCCGAGCAGAGGCCAGACGGCTGGATGCCCAGCCGCTTCAACCTGCTGAAGACCGCTCGGTCGATCTGGCCGTCGGGAGACACGTCCCCGTCGATTTCGTAGAGGCGCAGCATCGATCTCGGCGCTGCAATCCCGCCTGGGCCTGTCGCTACAGCCGCCGAATTCGATGGCTTCATCGGGATACCTCTGACTTGGGCGTCCGCCTCGGTGATCGAAAGCCCGTGCCCATCGGCTTCTCTTCGATGCGCAAGCCATTCTATCAGGTTTCGATCGGTCGTTGCCAGGAGCGGCTCTGGTGCCGCTGCCGGGTCCAGGACGGCGCGCATCGGAGCTTTTCGGGGTGCTCCTCCCGTAGAAACAACGTGGCTCGGCCGCTGATTATTGCGTCCAGCCGCGCATGGGCTTCCCGGCCGTCAGGCGGGCGGCTTTCCGGTTTGTGCCCAAATCCTTGGCTCTGCGGAGGTTTGGTGTCCGGGGTCCTTGGGACGGCTTGGCTTCGTGCCTGCATCGCGGTCCAGTGAGGCCGGCCGTGGACTGTCCTATCTGACGCGATGCAGGCGCTTCGTTCGGCGTTGGTGTCATGCGGGTGTGACGGGCGGCTTGTCCTGGATATCAGCCGCGGTGGATGTAACCGGCCGCTTCAAGCCCGTCCAGGATGAACTGCACGGAGATGCCGGCGAGGATGAGGCCGAGGATTCGGCCGAAGACCTGGATGCCCGTGCGGCCGAGGGTTTTGTAGATGGGGTCGGCCAGCCGCAGGGTGACATAGCTCACCAGGCCGGTGATGAATATGGCGGCGTAGACGACGATGCTCATCCGGGTCGTTTGGGCGTTGTGCATCAGCACGGTGACCGTCGACATGGCAGCCGGGCCGGCGAGCATTGGAATCGCGAGCGGGGTCACGGCTACGTCCTGCTTGGTGATTCCCTCGTTGACTTCGCCCGGTTCTTCCTGGGTCAGCCGCTGGGCGCGGATCATGTCCAGAGCAACCAGGAACAAGATGAGCCCGCCGGCGATCTGAAATGCCGGCAAGGTCAGCCCGAGATAGCGAAACACGACGTGGCCGCCGGCCGCGAAAACGACCAGTGTCAGCGTTGCCACGATGCTGCCCCGCAATGCCGTTCGACGCCGCCGCTGAGGAGTCTGGCCGGCGCTGATTACCAGGTAGGTCGGCACCGCACCCGGCGGATCGACGACGAAGAGGATCGAGATTACGGCCGTGAGCAGGAAGTCGAGCATGGTATCCAGCAATACCGCGAGTTGGCGGCGGTGACAAGGGCGCCGCAGGGACATCTGCCACCAACAGCCTGGCCTTTGACGGAGCTGACGCCGGCCGGCAGGGTTGTTTCGAGCGAGCGAATCGTCGGTCCCTTATCTGCAAGAAGCAGGTGGGACACCCGGACAGCCGAATCGGCGGGGCGCGGGATTCGCTCATCCTCGATCCTGCGACTGATGCGTGCACGCACCCGGTCGACTGCGCGGTCTGCCACATTCTCTTGACAGGCCCGTGCTTCTGTCAATAATCCGCGAGCAAGGCCGAGACCTGATCCGTGCCTTCGTGCGTTCGGCCGGACGTGTTAATCGTCGGGCCGGCGCGGGCGGCATCCCGAGTTCATCGCGTCCTGGGGGGAGATGGTCGAAGGTCGACACTCCGAGGCGGTTCGCCTGAGATACTTGGGATATGGACATGGAGACCGTCAGCATCGGGATCATCGGCCTGGGTTAGATGGGGAGCGAGCACGCCCGCAATATCCTGGCCAACCCGGCAGCCAGGCTCGGGGGCATCACCGAGCCGAACAGGGCAAGCGTAAGCAGCTTCATCGAGAAGCACCGTCTTCAGTGCCCGGTCTCTGACGATTACCGACAGTTGCTGAAATCTGACGTCGACGCGGTGGTGATCGCTTCGCCGAACGCGATGCACGCCGAGATGTGCATCGAAGCGGCGCGGGCCGGCAAGCACATTTTCTGCGAGAAGCCGATGGCCATCAGCCTGGACGACTGCCGGCGCATCCGGGAGGCGGTCAAGAAAGCCGGCGTCAAGTACCTCATCGGCTATCACCGCAGGCTGAACCCGCTGTATCAGTATGCCAAGCGGCTGCTGGACAGCGGGGCGCTGGGCCAGCCCTTTCTGGTCGAATCAGACTACCTGCATTATGTGCCGGGGGACCTGCCCATCTGGAGTTGGCTGGGCAGGAAGGACGTCGCAGGGAGCATTTTCCATGCCGGCAGCGGGCACAACGTCGATCTGATCCGTTACCTGTGCGGCGATGTCACCGAGGTCACGTGCTACAAGGATGCCTTCCTGCCGCGGGTGCAGCAGGTGGAGACGGAGGACACCGCCCTGGCCCTTTTCCGGTTTCGCAGCGGGGCCCTGGGCAAGGTCCATTGCTGCGTGGGGCCGATCGTGCCTTTCACCTTCAACTTCAAGCTGTACGGCACCAAGGGATCGGTGATCAATCATCGGGTTTGGCTGGACAGCATGCCGCGCTTCGATCAGGCCGGGCACGAGGACGACTGCATCGAGCTGCCGCGGAGCTGGATCCCGGATAACGTGCAGGGCGGGATCAGCGAGCCGTGGAACAAGCTGATCGACCATTTCGTGGAGATGCTCGTGGCTGATGCGGCTTGCCTCAACGACGTTGACAGCGCTTACCAGACCAGTGCCGCGTGTTTCGCCGCCATCACCTCGGCGGAGAGCGGGCGGGCCGTTCAGATCGGAGACTGACGGATGAATTACGGAGCGTTCGCCAGACAGATGAGGGGGCTCGACGAGCTGGAACTGGGATACCTCAAAGAGGTCCTCGATCGCGGGAAGCTGACCAGGCTGTTCAACGAAGACGGCATGATCGCCCGGTTCCAGAAGGAGTTTGCCCGCTTCACCGGCGCCAAGGTTGCCCTGGCTCGCAGCAACGGCATGTGCGCCCTGGCTGAGGCGGTGAGCGTCAGCGGGGCCCAGGCCGGCAACGAGGTCATTTGCGACCCCGTCGTGCACTTCGGGGCTCTGGCGTCGCTCTACTACAACTGCATCCCGCGATTTTGCGACATCGAGCCGGACACCTACAACATGTCCCCCGAGTCGCTGCAAGCAAACATCACCGAGAACACTAAGGCGGTGATCTGTACCCACCTGTGGGGCTTGCCGGCCCGGATCGACGAGATCCGCGGGATCTGCCGCGAGCACGGGTTGTTTCTGATCGAGGATTGCGCTCACGCGATGGATGCCCGCTGGAAAGGGCAGCACGTGGGCACTTTCGGTGATATCGGCATGTTCAGCTTCCAGGAGTTCAAGCAGCTCTCGACCGGCGACGGGGCGATGATCACGTTGAGCGATGAGAGCATGGCTGAGAGGCTGGAGACGGTCTGGGCTTTTTCGGGCGAGAGCCCGGTACACATGACCCTGAACTGGCGGATGAACGAAGTCACCGCGGCCATCGGGCTGGCCCAGTTGCAGCGGGTCCGGGGGATCATTCGCGACTACTACAACGTCGGCCTCAAGCTGTTCAACGACGCCATCGAAGGTTGCCGTTGGCTGAAGAAACGTCATATCCCGCCCGAGGCCATCCAGTCGGGTTACTGGTTCGCGTGTACCTGGGACGGGGACAAGGCGGGCCTCGACTATGATCGCTTCAAGAAGCTGAACGAGGAGTTGAACATCGGTCTGCGCTTCGGGTTCAACGAGGTGGCTCCCTACCAGTTCGACTTCTTCCGCCGAGGCGACATCTACGGGCACGGTGTGCCGTACCATACCCCGCCGTTCACCGAGCTGAGCGATTATCGCTATCGCGACGGCCTCTGCCCGGTGGTCGAGGAGGTCATGCCTCGGCTGGTCACCGTCAGCCTGATCTTTCTTCCCCTCGACGAAGCCAGGCGACAGGCTGACGCGTTGCTCGAGGCCATCACCATCATGGAGAAGGGCTAATGAATATCCTGGCCATTGGTGCCCATCCCGACGACGTCGAGATCAACTGCGCGGGGACGCTGTCGCGCTATGCGCAGCAGGGCGATCGGATCACCATCGCGGTGTTCACTTCGGGCAACATGGGTGATCTTCGCGTGGCGCCGGCGGAACTGGCCCGGATCCGCCGCGCCGAGGCCGAAGCTTCCGCCGCCATCATCGGGGCGCGGTTCCTGTGTGCGGGCGTTGACGACGAGTGCGTCATTCCCGACGAAGCGCAGCGCCGCATGATGATCGACCTGCTGCGCCAGGCTGATCCCGACGTGGTCATCACGCACAGCCCCAACGACTACCACCCCGACCATCGCTACGTGTCGCAACTGGTTTTCGACTCGTACTTCCAGAAGGGCCTGCCACACATTCCGGGCCAGGAGCAGCCGGCATGCCGCTTCGGCCAGACGCAGGTCTACTACATGGACAATCTGGCGGGGATCGGGTTTCTGCCCGACGAGTATGTCGACATTACGGCGGTCATGGACATCAAGAGGCGCATGCTTGCCTGCCACGAGAGCCAGGTCAGTTCAATGAAGGAACTGGCCAGGACGGACATCATGCAAATGATTGAGACGCAGGCCCGCTTTCGCGGCTTGGCCGCGGGTTGTGAGCTCGCGGAGGGCTTTTGTCGGCTGGAGGCCTATCAGCGCGGCCTGACCCGGCGGATACTGCCCTGAGGCGCAGTTGGATGGCCCTGCTTACCATGGCGGTACGGGGCTGTTCGCACCGGCGCGATGATGCCGATGTGCGGATCGAACAGAGGGGACCGGCAGGGAGCATTTGCCGATGATGGTTGCCACAGGTACGAGTGAGTTTGCGCTGAACCGTGTGGATCTGGTCATCATCGTCGGGTCGATTGCCCTGGTCGTGTTTGTGGGGCTGTGGGCCTCGCGGCGCACGGAGAAGACGGCCAGTGGCTACTTTCTGGCTTCGGGGCGGATGCCCTGGTGGATCATCGGTTCGGCCTTCGTGTCCACCAGCGTGTCCAGCGAGCAGATCGTGGGCACGGTGGGCCAGGCCTATGAGCAAGGCATGGGCATTGCCAACTGGGAGTGGTGGAGCCTGCCGGTGTATGCCCCGCTGATCCTGTTGTTCATACCGCTTTATCTGAGAAATCGCGTGACCACCGTGCCGGAGTTCCTGAGGCGGCGCTTCGGGCCGTTGTGCGGGGACGTCTACAGCTACGTCATGCTGGTGGCGTACGTGTTCATCTTCCTGGTGCCGGTTCTGTACGGGGGCAGCCTGACTTTCGCCCAACTGACCGGCTGGCGGTTCGAGCACGTGCTCTGGGCCACGATCGCGCTCGTCGCGTTGTACACGATCAAGGGTGGCCTGGCGTCGGTGATGTGGACGGACGCGGTGCAGTGCGCGATGCTGCTGGGCGGAGGGCTGGTGTTGTACTGGCTGGCCCTGGGCCACATCCCCGGCGGCTGGTCGGCGATGGTCGAGGCCAACCGGGACCGGTTCCACCTCTACAATCCGCCGGGCGCCACGGGGGCGCCGTTCCTCGGGCTGCTGGCGGGCTCGATCGGGGTGTTCTTGTTTTACCAGGCGACGAACCAGGTGATGATCCAGCGTGTGCTGGGAGCGCGCTCCACCTGGGACGGCATCATGGGGATCATCTTCGCCGGATTGATCAACATGTTCCGGCCGCTGGTCACCTGTTTCCTCGGGCTCGTGGTTTATCACTGGATCTTCGTCATGAAGCAGGCGCCGGCGCTTCCGGACAAAGACCTGGCCTTCCCGTTCGCGTTGCAGACCTTCGCGCCGAGTTGGGGCCTGCGCGGGATCGTTCTGGCCGGCTTTCTGGCTGCGGTGATGTCGACGATCAGCGCGCTGGCCAACTCGACGGCCACCATCTTCGCGCTCGATGTCTACAAGAAGCTGATCAATCGTGAGGCTTCCGACGCGCGGCTGGTGGCGGTGGGGCGAATTGCCTCGCTGGTGTCGCTGGTGACAGCGGGTCTGGTGGCGGCGCCGGCCATCCGGCACATGCACGGCATTTTCCCCTACTTCCAAACGGGCGTAACCTCTCTGGCGGTCCCGTTCATGTCGGTGTTTCTGCTGGGGGTCCTGTGGCCGCGAACGAACTATGCGGGCGGCATCTTCGGCGTGCTCGGCGGACTGGTGTTTGCCGGAGTGGCCATGGCGATCAGTATCAGGGGCCAGCATCTGGGTGATGCGGCGCACGGCATCTTCCGGCTGCACTGGCTCTACCTGGGTTTCTTTGCGCAAGTGCTGACGATGATCGGCGTCGTGATCGTATCGCTGGCCACACCGCCGCCGCCGGCCTCGCAGTGGGAGCCGTTCCAGTGGCGGCCGTCGCTGCTCAAGAATCTGGACGAGGGCCGCCGTCGGCCGTGGTGGCAGAGCCTCAGATTGTGGTTCGGGGTGTTCGCCCTCGTGTGGATCGGGGCCTACTGGTGGTTCTGGTGAGGAGGTGTTCCGGGACAGTCTCTACGGCCGGCTGGTAGCCTGGCCGGCCTCAACCCTGGCCCGCCGGCAGGTGTCGGCAAAGGACTGATAGGCCTGCTCGACCTCGGCCTCGCTGAGGTTTCTGCCGGCGATCAACCGGATCTTCGCCGATCGCTCGTCGCCGGCTTTCACGTTCCAGCCGCCGATGATGAAGTTGTGTCCCACCGCGAACCGATTCGGCGCGATATGCGTGCACAGCCCCGGTTCGATCATCTGGACTACTGTCGCCCCGGTCTTGTCGTTCCTGCTGATCATGACGGGCAGGTCGAACGATTCCTTCATCAGCCGGGTCCGGCCCTTGAGGAAGTCCCATCGCCCGTCGCCGTACCGGGCGGCGACCTTTTCGTCGCGCGGAATCAGCAACTGTTCCCTGCCGTCGATCTCCGGCCGGACCCAGTTGCCGCCAATCTTTACCATGCGCTCATATTGCGGGTCGAAGTAGGAGGTGAAGTAGACCTCAAACTGGGTGAGTTCGCCGGAGAAAGCGAAATCGAACTGTGCATCCACAACCCGCGGTGCCGGGCTCGTGTAGGTCAGTCTGGCAACCACCGGCCAGTCTTTCGCCAGCGGGAACTGGATGGTGATCGCGTCGTGCCGCAGCATGGCCGTCTGTTCGAGTCGCCGGGGCAGGTACTCGCCGCAGCGGCCCTTCTCGATGTAGTGCTCGAGATTCAGAAACGCCCGCCCCTTGGCGGTCGGTGGTCCGGCGTCGTCGAGGCCGTCGATGATCAACCCGTGCATGTCGCCGAGCGCCCGGAAGTGGGCGGTCATGCCTGCCCCGTTTGCCTGAAGGAGGGCGGGATCGAACCGCCATGGGGCCGGCTCCGCGGCAGGGCCGGACTGCAACAGTATGCTCAAGAGAGCAGGAACGAACGCGCTCATGATGAGACTCCCTTGCGAGACCCGCCGAGGGCCGCGGGGTCGCACGCTCACCCGCAATCAGCCATCGGCAATCCCTCTCCAAACAGACGGTCAGATGACGCCGGCGAACGGACGGATCCGCTGAACAAGATCCTCGATGGTGTACTGTTTCCTGCAGTCGATCGGGAGGAAGACACCGTGATTGTGGTCGCTGGCCAGGATGATCATCCGGTCGAATCGGACCTCGTACCCGAACTCCTGCGGTTGATGGCCGGTGATGAAGAACTGGACGTCGAACGCGTGGGCCAACCGATCAAGCAGGGCCGGTGTGTGCCGGCGTCCCCAGACCATCTGGTAAACCATGCCGCCCTCAGACAGGTCCAGGGTGTCGGCCGGGTCGTGGACGCAACTCGGGTTGAACTCGTCCATGTGGGCCACGTTCGGCAACGAGTGGGCGAACAGGATGCCGTTCGGGGAGCGAGCCGCCAGCGGGTACGAGGCGATGAAATCGTTGATCGCGTTGAGGACCCCGTCGATATCGGACGAATCGAGCACTTCGGCCACGCCTTGCTCGAAATCGTCGGTGACCATGCGTCCGCCCTTGGTGATCTCGTGGTTCTGCAACTGGGCGAGTTCGTGGTTGCTCTGGAGGAAGTGGACCTGGTCCGGGAAGAAGGTCTTCCATTTTGCCGCGTCGAGGAGAAGCTCGACGGAGCGGTCGGCGCCCGTTGGTGACGGGGTCTGTTCGTGAATCAGCTCATGTAGCAGGGCGTGACGGGTGGGCGTCGATTCGAGTTGGCAGTACTTGATCAACTTCTCGAAGTTGCGGCGATGGCCGTGCATATCGCCGGTCATCACCACCTGTGCATAGTCAGGCGGGCAGAGCATCGAGCCGGCGCGGATGGGGTCTTCCAGGTTGTAGTCTGCGGCGCGGCGGAAGGTGTCGATGGCTGCACTGACTGTGGTCATCTGTCCGGGTTACCATGAGAGGAGGACAACTGCCCGATCGAATCCTTTCGCCGGACGACCGGTCCCGTCAGGGTTGACTCGTTCTTATCCATGATTTGCTGGGTCAGTTCAAGTCGGTGGATTACCTCGCGCATGTCGGTCGGGCGATCCTTGGGGTTGGGGCGGCAGCAATCGATGACCAGCCGGCTCAGGGCCGCGGGGATGTTGGGGTTGATCTCGTGGGGCAAAGCGGCGTCCCGGGGTCCCACCAGGTCGATGCCCACTCTGCGTTTCTTGCTGGGCATAACCGTCGGGTAGGCCTGGCCGGTGATCGCCCAGTACAGGGTGGCACCGAGGTTGTAGACATCCGTCCGTTGGTCCAGGGGAATCCCACGTTCGACCTGCTCGGGAGCGATGTAGTCGGGGGTCCCCTGGATGCGACCCTTGATATGGCCGATGGGGCAGCTCTGGCCATAGTCGATGATCTTGGGGTCGCCCGAGGCCGTGATGATGATGTTATTCGGCTTCATATCGGCGTGGACGTAGCCGAGTTGGTGGAGGGCATGCAGGCCCTTGGCCACTTTGACGAAGATGCCGACCAGTCCGTGGGTGCCCAGCGGCCCGATTTCCTCGAGGGTGCGGCCGTCAACGTACTCCATGATGATGTGGAGCTCGCGGACCTGGAACAGCCGACGCACTCGACGGAACTCGAGACTGCGGCGGAGATAGGGGTGATCCAGGATCGAGGAGACGCGAAAGTCATTCTTGGCTTGCTGGAGATAGCGGTTGTCGTCGGTGGTTCGTCGCACGACTCGCTTGAGCGCGAAGAGTTCGTTGGTCTGCTGGCTAGCCACCAGCCAGATCGTGGCCCGCGCCCCGGTGCCGAGGCGTTCATGGACGATGTAACCAGAAACCGAGAAACTCACCTAACATTCCCCTAACATGCCGCCGCGAACCTGAACCGTCTCCCTCAACGACGGCCCTTGACTGTGATCGCGCGACCCTTCAAGGCCATTGTACGGACTGACTGAACTCACCGTCAACGGTTCCCTGGAAGGTCTCTGACGGATCAGACCGGGCTGTCAGCCCCCGACGCGGGTACGCGAGCGGGTGCTGGCTGGCCGCTGTAGAGGCCCGCCGGTTCTGAACTGGCGCTGGCGATGGCCGGCCCGGACTGCCATACGCCGCCGGAACGTGAGACGCCTCAGGTGCGGACAGACGTCAGGGGCCTCAGACCGGTGTTACGGCGCTACTGCAAAAGAAAACGCGTCTTCCGGACGGGAGGGTCGGGAAGACGCGGGATCAGATTCGCATGTGCCAAGTGGCTACCTGGCCGGTCCTTTTTCCTTCGAGTCGCTCGGCAGCCGCAAGCTGGGGCTCACAATGAACCCTTCGAGCGTGATCTTGTACATCTCCTGAAGGTTGTTCCGCAATTGGCACGCGGCCCCCCACTGGGCATTGGTGATCTCGGTGTTACCCGCAGGGGTGCTCAGGCCGATGCGTATCACGCCCCGCTCGCCGATCGGCTGCTGGTTCTGCCAGAAGGGGGTGTAGGACCATTGCCCGTCGCGATCGACGAGGAAGTGAACTCGGGAGGCATCGCTTCCGGTCGCCGGTATGGCCCGAATGGTCTGCCATTTGGCGGTCAGGGTGCTGCCCTCGGCCGCCGGGTCGATCGCCTTGCGGATCTCGGCGATCAACTGCCTTCGAGGGGTGCTGGCGTCCGGCCGTTTCGGCTCGAACCAGTCGAGCACCGCGGCGCCGATGGTCATTGAGGCGACCAGACAACCGAGCATCTTTGCCAAGCGTTTGTGCTGGTCCCGAGGTGTGCGTCGAGCGGACATGGTTATGCTTGTAGCCCCGTACCAATACTGCGAAGCCAATTACCGAAGGAATCTATACTATACGTATCGGACAAACGCAAGATGCAATTAGTGCCTTTTTGCGTTTTCCGGGCGATTTTTCTCAGGCTCGGCGGCCGCTCGCGCACCTGGATGCGTTCGAAGGGGTCGAGATGACACAATTATCGGCCCCCCTTCGGACGGTCCCGCAGCCAATTTCAGCAAGTTTCGGCGGAGGCATCAGCGTTTTTCTGCCACTTGGGATTTCGGTCAGCGCCTGTGAGTTGTTAAGTACAAAGCTGTCACTTCAGTTGTTTTCACCCCGGTTTTCCTGAGATTTCCAGCGGCGTGCCGGACGTCCCGGCACGATCACCGATTCAGGCGGGTCGGGCGCGGTCAGGGCGCAGGCGGGGCGGGTTCGCTGGCTGGTGACGAGGACGTCAGCGCCGCGTCCAGCCCCGAGCTCAGTTGCCCGACATGCGCGGCGAGGTTTTGGATTCGCCCCTGAAGGATGCGCGCTCTGGCCTTTATCTCAGCGGCAACCTGGTCGGCGGGTCGCGTCCGGGCAGGCTCATGACCGACCCCCGCAAGTCGGTCAAGGGCAGGCTGGGACGTGGCCTCTGCGGGCTGGGACGCGGCCCATTCCCGAACCCACTGAGACATCGCCTTAGCGTCGTGCCGTGGCGGCGGGCAGGTGTTCACCCGAGAGATGGTAACAGACTCGCGCCGGATCTTGAGAAGATCCATGATCGCCAGCAGGGCGACTTCTCGCTCATGAGGGCACTGGGCGTCGACCACGACTCGAAAACGCCGGTCGGGGTCTTCCCGCAGGAGATCGCGAAGGGATTGCGTGGCCTCTTTCAGGCTGAGCGCGCGCCCGGCGATCACGACCTGGCCAGCGGAGTCGAGGCCGATCCACGTCGGCCCCGGTCGGAAGAGCAGGGTGCAGCGGCTCATCAGCGGGGGAATCCGCTCTGTGGCCGGCTGCAGCCACAATTCCGCGTTGCTGTCCGAGTGGTAATCGGGCAAGGCGATGAGGGAACTGCCGAATTCGACGACGGAGATGACCGTCCCCTCGGGGTCCGCGGCGAAAACGCCGTCTTTGGTCACGTATGAGCCCGCAAAGACCCATGGCAGGGGATCCAGGTCGGGCCCCGGGCCCTTCTGGTTGTCGGTTCGGGTCTGCCCTTGACCGACTTGCGGGGGTCGGTCAAGGGCAGGCCGCATCCAACTCTCGATGGGCTCGTGACGGGTCTGACCATCCTGCTCGTATTGCACCTCGATTTCGACCGGATCACCGGTTGCGCCCTGGTACTCGCCGGTTTGGGGGAGTATCCGTCCGGGGTGCCCGGGTGTCAGCCCGATAAGCCCGAGTGCCTGGAACAGGTGCAGGGGGCGGGCATCGATGCAGACGATGCTCTCGTGCTCGCGGGTGTTCGGTGAGCAGGCGAACAGTTCGAGCGGCCCCTGGCGGAGCACGATCCGGCCTGTTGCCTCGACCTGGTGCTGCCGCCAGTTGATGCGGATCCCGCGCTGATAGTCGATGACCCCCGGGCGGGTGATCGGGCGTGTCGCTGGGGCGGTTTCCTGGCCGGTCCCCGCAGGTGGCGCGGACCTCGGCGAGGTGTCCTGCGCCGTTGCGGTGAGGGCCGAGGCCGCGATGGCCAGGATAACCGTCGCCGGCCGCAGTCCCGACGGTACGCGGCGGGTCAGCGCTCGAGGGGTGTGGTGCATGGTGTCTGTCCGCCGACCTTCAGTTGCACGCGGGCCTCACGTCGGGCAAGCTGTTTGCGGACGGCCTCCACGGTGTTTCGCAGGAGCACGGCGACCGTTACCGGTCCGACGCCGCCGGGCACGGGGGTGATGGCCGAGGCGATCGGGCTGACGCTTTCAAAATCGACGTCGCCCACCATCTTCGGGACGCTCTTGCCGCCGGCGTCGACGACCTGCATGCGGTTGATCCCCACATCGATGACCACGGCTCCGGGTTTGACGTGTTCGGCGGTAATCAGGCCGGCCTTGCCGACCGCGACCACCAGCAGGTCGGCCTTCCGGGTGTGGAAGGCCAGGTCGCGTGTGGCGACGTGGCAGCCGGTGACGGTGGCGAGCTGCTGGAGCAGGAAAATGCTGATTGGCAGCCCCACGATAGGCCCCTGGCCGACCACGACTGCATTGGCCCCTCGCAGCGCCATGCCCGTCTCCTTGATCAGTTCGACCACTGCCAGGGCGGTGCACGGAGCGATGATCGGCTGGCCGTAGAACACCATCCCGATGTTGGCCGGGTTGACCCCTTCGACGTCCTTGTACGGATCGATCCGATACTGCATCGAAGGGGCGTCGATCTCGGGCGGGAGAGGCATGTGCAGCATGATGCCGGTCACGCTGTCGTCATGATTGAGCCGGTCGATCTGTTCGCACAGGCATCCGGTTCCGCACTCGGCGGGGGCCTGTACGAGCTCGTACAGGATGCCCATCTCGGAGCATTGCCGTTCCTGTTGCCGGGCGTAGGTCATCCCGGCCGGCGGCTCGCCCACGATCACGGCCGCCAGCTTGGGCCGATGCCCCTCGGCCGCCAGGGCCTCGACGTCCCGGCGGATGTCCGCACGCATTCGCTCCGCGAGTTGTCTGCCGTCAATCATCGTCGCTGCCATGGGGCCTCCACCTTCCAGGGTGCCCAGGATTCATCAGGGGTGCGATTATAGATGGTCACCCCGCTTGCGCCGAGAGGCAGACGCGGCGATGGATCAAAATCGCCTGTGCGTTCCCCACCAGCCCGACGTATCAGAATACACGCGGCGTAAACAACACGGATTGGGTGCGCTTCGACCGGAAGCTGTACGACGCCTGCATTGATGCGACAGATTATCGCAAGGGGTACAACCCCTGAGTATCGACAACGACCGGTAGGTTCGTGAGCACGCGGAGGATGCGGCCGAACAGGTTGAGTAGGGCAAAGGGTGCTGGAGACACCGCCTCAAGCGATTTCGGTGGCTTTGGATAGGTGCTGTGTATCGGTCGCCTCAGCCGAGCTGACGGTTGAGTTGCCACAGGTCGACGGTGCTGGTGCTGATTGCGTCGCAGCCGACTTCGAGGAGCCGGCGGGCGAGGTCGGCGGTGCGGATCAGGCCGCCGGCGATCCGCGGCATGGGGACCTCGGCGAAGACAGGGGCTATTTCGAGGGCAGCGGCGCCGGGGACCAGCTCGATCGCGTCGGGCTGTGACTGCTCGATGATGTGCAGGCCGCGGTCGACCGCCCGGCCGTCCTGCAGGAAGAGCAGCAGGATGGATGCGAGACCCTGCTTGCGGGCCGCGGCCACGAGGTGCGGTCGAACGGTAATGATTCCGTCGATCCTGCGGAGACCGGCGAGGAATCGCAGACCCGCCTCGTCGCTGGTGAGCCCCGCCAGGAGGTCGATGTGCAGCATGACCGGCAGCGGGGCGGTCGGGCCGCTCTTGAGCCAATCCAGCATGCCGGACAGGTCGGCCAGTTCGCAACCCTGGAGAAACAGGAGGCTCGCCTCGGCCACCAGCGCCGCATCGGCGTCGGCCTTGGAGATGACCGGGATGATCGGCTGTGTGAGCCACTTGCGGATGTCGTGTGAAGGCGCGGTTTTCTTCATGACCTGTTCCGACTCTTGACAGCGGACGCTTCCGGCCGATACACTACCCGTAACGCTGGATTCAAGCCAGCCATTATCGCATTGCGGGCCAGAGACAAAGAGAAAGGCCCCTGCGAGCATCGAGCTTTCGCAGGGGCCTTTTTGCGCGCGCCGGTATGGCGATTGAGGTAGATCATGCACCATTCACGGACTGTCGCCTGTCGTGGTCGTCATCACGGTCATCTTTTCATACTGGCCCTCGCTGCCGTGGCATTCTCGCTGGGGGCGGGGTGTTCGACGGGTCGGAGTGGACGTGCGAGCAGGTCTGACTCGTCGGCACGCTCTTTCATCATCCAGTCGCACCGGGGGGCCGGCACTCTCGCACCGGAGAACACCATCCAGGCGTTCGAGCTGGCCTGGAACATCGGCAGCGTGCCGGAGGCCGATGTTCGCACGACGAAGGACGCCGAGATCATCGCTTTTCACGACGCGGACTTCAAGCGGCTGCTGAAAGACGCTCCGCCCGATCTGAAAAAGAAGGGCGTGCAGGATCTGACCTGGGCGGAGGTGGCGGCCCTCGATGTCGGGTCCTGGAAGGGCAGCGAGTTTGCCGGACAGCGGATACCCAGGATTGGTGACGTGTTCGAGGTTATGCGAGATCGGCCGGAACGGTGGCTCTATCTTGATGTCAAGAGTGTCCCGTTAAGCAGGCTGGCCGAGCTGGCCAGTCACCACGGGGTGCAGCGACAGGTGATTCTGGCCTCGACTCACCATGAAGAGCTTGTCGCCTGGAAGGAGCTTCTGCCCGAGGGAAAGACGCTGCTCTGGATGGGTGGGCCGGAGGCAAAGCTGGCCGAGCGCCTCCGAGCACTGCGTGCCGTGGACTTCAAGGCTGTCAGCCAGCTCCAGATCCACGTTCAAGTCGGCGATCTGAACGCGGAAGGCCCCTTCACGCCATCGTCCGCGTTTTTGCGATCGGTCGCAGTGGAGACGCGGCAGCGGGGGATTTGCTTCCAGGTCTTCCCGCGGGGACGCGACGACGCCTCTGTTTACAGCCGCCTGATGGTTCTCGGCGCGGAATCCTTCGCCACCGACGATCCCCAAGCGGCGCTGGAGGCCGTCCGCGCGTACAGCCAGGGGAGCGGGAAATGAGCGATCCGGAACGGGCGCACATCGTCTGTGAAGGAGGGAGCAGCGGCAGGCTTGCTCGTGCGTTGCGCGCGGCGTCGGACACGCGAGAGGTCGAGCTTGGCGAGGGCGTGATCGGCCGGACGGCCGACGTGTTTCGCCGCCAGTTTCCCGACTCCGTCGCCCTCATCGTCGCTGACCGCAACACCTGGGCCGCCGCCGGTGAGCAGGTCCTGGGCCTCGTCCGGCGGGCGAGCGTGCCGGCCGCTGAGCCGCTGGTGTTTGAGGATCCGGATCTGTGCGCCGATTTTGAGCATGTCGAGCGTCTAGAGGCGGCTTTGCGGGTTGCCGGGGTGATCCCGATTGCCGTCGGGTCGGGCACGGTCAACGACCTGGCCAAGCTGGCCGCTCATCGCGCGGGCCGGCCATACATGGTGGTTGCCACGGCTGCTTCCATGGATGGTTACACGGCCTTCGGAGCCTCCATCACTCATCGCGGTTCGAAGGAAACCTTTTTTGCCCCGGCTCCGCGGGCGGTGATCGCCGATCTGGATGTCATTTGCCGGGCCCCGGCCGACCTCAACTCCGCCGGCTACGCCGACCTGATCGCCAAATTCACTGCCGGTGCCGACTGGATTCTGGCCGATGCTTTGGGTGTTGAAGCCGTCGACACGCAGGCGTGGGACATGGTCCAGACCCATCTGGCGGACTGGACCGGCGAGCCCGAGGCGATCCGGCGTGGAGATCGGGCCGCGATCCATGGTCTCATAGAAGGGCTGCTCTCTACGGGTTCTGCCATGCAGCACCGTCGATCGAGTCGGCCGGCCTCAGGGGCTGAGCATCAGTTCAGCCACTTGTGGGATATGGAGCACCACCGTCACCTGGGGCGTGTGCCCTGGCACGGATACAAGGTTGGGATCGGCACGCTGGCGGTGACATGCCTGTACGAAGAGCTGCTGCGTTACCCTCTTCAGCTCCTGGACTCGGACCAAACCGTTTCGCTGCAGCCTGATCCGAACGAGCTTCACCGACAGGTGTGTGAGATCCATTCGCTTCCGGAGCTGCGCGAAGTGGCCCTGCGGGAGACTGAGGCGAAGTACATGGACGGCATGGTGTTGCGGGATCTGCTGAGGCGGCTCAAAGAGGTGTGGCTTGACCTTCGGGAGCGGCTGCGCGCGCAGTTGATTCCCTCACGGACCCTGCGTCAGATGCTGGAAGGGGCGGGGGCGCCCTGTGACCCTGCGGCCATCGGTATCGGCCTTGACCGCCTGCGTCGCAGCTACCAGGCGGCACAGCAGATTCGCCGGCGCTTCACGGCGCTCGATCTCGCGATGCTCACCGGGCTGATGCCCGAGTGCCTTGAGCGCGTTTTTGCCAGGGACGGGACATGGGATCGACTGGGAAATGATTGACGGACCTGGATGATGCAAACGGTCAGACTGCAGGCGATTCGACACCTGGCCCTCGATATGGATGGAACCATCTACAAGGGCCGGACGCTCTTTGATTTCACCCGCGACTTCCTGGACCGGATGACGCGCCTGGGCATCGGCTACACGTTCCTGACCAACAACTCGTCAAGAAGCCTCAAGGACTACCTGCTTCACCTTCAGCGCATGGGCATCGAGGCGACCGCGGACCAGCTTTACACCTCGACGCTTTCAACGATCGATTACCTCCGGTGCGAGTTTCCGGATGTGCGGCGCCTGTTTGTGCTCGGCACGCCGAGCCTGCAGGAGGAGTTCGCCGAAGCCGGTTTCAGCGTGGTTCCGGAGGACGAAGAGCCGGAGGCCGTCGTCGTCGGCTTTGATACGACGCTGGTTTTTGCCCGGTTGTGCCAGGCCGCCTGGTGGATCAAGCGCGGCAAGCCGTTTATCGCCACGCATCCCGATCGCGTCTGCCCGACGGACCAGCCGACGGTGCTGGTGGATTGCGGATCGATATGCGCGTGCCTGCAGACCGCGACCGGCAAGGCCCCGCTGACGGTGCTGGGCAAGCCCGATCCGCGGATGCTCACGGGTATCCTGGAACGGCATTCGCTGCGCCCGTCACAACTGGCGATGGTTGGCGATCGGCTCTACACCGACATGGTCATGGCCCACCGCGCCGGCGTGCTGGGCGTGCTGGTGCTGACCGGAGAGGCAACACGGGAAGATGTCGCCGGCTGCCCGGAACAGCCTGGCCTGGTGGTTGAGAGCCTCAAGGAACTTGGCAGACTGCTCGCGGCGGCACATGGAGGCGAGAGCGGTTCATGAGCGAGCCCACGGGGACACAGCGGGTCGAGGCCATTGAGAGGCTTTCGAGCGATCGCCTCGATGTTCTAGTGGTCGGAGGGGGCATTGTCGGGACGGGCGTTGCCCGGGATGCGGCCATGCGGGGTCTGCGCGTCGGGCTGGTGGATCAGCACGATTTCGCCTTCGGCACCTCGAGCCGGTCGAGCCGGCTTCTTCACGGCGGTCTTCGCTACCTGGCCCAGGGTCACATCGGGCTGGTCCGCGAGGCGAGCATCGAGAAACGGATCGTTCACGGCCTGGCGCCGCACATCTGCGCACCGCTGCCGTTCGTGCTGCCGACATACCGTGGTGCTCCCTGGGCTCCGTGGGCTCTGTGGAAGCTGCACATCGGCGTGCGGATCTACGACTGGCTGTGCAGCGGACGCAACTTCGGTGAATCAAGCAGCCTGGGGCCGGATGAGGTGGTTGATTATCTACGGGGGGTCAGAGAGCCTGGCCTGACCGGCGCCGTCCGCTATTACGACGGACTCACCAGTGATGCCCGCTTGACCATCGACACCCTGCGATCGGCGGCGAAGGCCGGGGCCGACGTTGTCAACTATTGCAAGATGGAGGAGGCGGTCAACGAGTCCGGCTGGTGGCGATGCCGGCTTACTGACCGGGCCGGCGATCGTGAGATCAAGGTTTTCAGCCGATGCGTGGTCAACGCTACCGGTCCTTGGGGTCAGCAGTTTGCTCAGAGTTCCATCCCGCTTCGCCTGACGAAGGGCATTCACCTGGTGATCGACCGTTCGCGCCTGCCCGTGCCTGACGCCGTGGTCATGGCCGAAGGCAGGCGGATTCTGTTCGCCATTCCCTGGGGCGAGCGGGTGATCCTCGGCACGACCGACACCGATTATGCCGGCTCTCCCGATGAGGTCTTCGCGGATCCCGGGGATATTGACTATGTTCTTCGCGTGGTGAACGAAGCATTCCCGCGAGCATCGCTGGACGAGAAAGACATCATCAGCACCTGGGCGGGCCTGCGGCCGCTGATCGCCAATTCGCACGGCGAACCGTCGGACGTCACCCGCTCTCACGTCATTCGCATATCCGAGCCCGGCTGGTACAATGTCGCCGGTGGAAAGCTGACCACGTATCGCCTCATGGCGGAGCAGACGGTCAACCGGATCGAGCGGTTCCTCGGCCGCCGTCGCACGCCATGCAATACGGCGACGGTCCCGCTTCTCGAACCGCAGGAAGTCGAAGGTTTCAGCGCCATCCTGCCGCCGCAGGTGTCGCCCGGCGTCGTGGAGCATTACTGTCTCCGCGAATGGGCGATCCACCTCGACGATGTCATGATCCGGCGGACCGGCTGGCACTACTACCGCCACGAGGCCGGTGCCGTCGCCGACCAGGTGGCGGCGTGGATGGCCGAGTTGCTCGGCTGGAGCGAGGATCGGCGGGTCGCCGAGATCGAACGTTATCGCCGGCGGGCCGGTTTGACCGATCGCCAGGTCAGCGATCGGCCGCGTCCATCGCAGGCAGGTGCACCGACATGATCTTTTCAGCCTTACGCCGGTTCTTCGCCCCTGCACCACACATCCCGCGCCTGCCGGAGGCCGAGGTCCGACGCCAATACCCGCTGTATCGATGGCGGATCATGGAAGCCACGTATATCGGCTACGCGACGTACTACCTGGTGCGCAACAACATCAACGTAGTGACCAAAGACATGGAGTCCGCCCTTGGCTACGACGACTCGATGTTGGGTAGCATTCTGATGATCACGGCGATCACCTACGGGGTCGGTAAGTTCGTGATGGGTGCCCTGTCGGATCGAAGCAACCCGCGAACCTTCATGGCCACTGGTCTGCTGCTCACGGCTCTGTGCAACTTCGCCTTCGGCAGCGTTTCTAGCTTCCGTGTGCATCTCTGTCTCTGGGGTCTGAACGGCTTCTTTCAGGGCATGGGCTGGCCGCCGTGCGGTCGCAGCATGGGCCACTGGTTCAGTGAGAGAGAGCGAGGGCTGACCTTCAGTATCTGGAATACCGCCCACAATGTCGGCGGCGGTGTGGCCGGTGTCATTGCCGGGTTTGCGATCCATCATCTCGGCGGCTGGCAGTATGCGTTCTACCTGCCGGGCATTCTGGCGACTGCCGGCGCCTTCTACATTCTCTTTCGGCTCCGCGACACGCCGCAGTCGGTCGGGCTGCCGCCCATCGAGGAGCATCGGCAGGACTATCCCAACGGGGCGCGCCCCGGTCTGGATGCCGAACGCGAACTGACGACCCGCGAATTGCTGATCGATATGGTTTTCACAAACAGGTACATCTGGATTCTGGCGTTGGCCAATTTCTTCGCCTACGTGACCCGTTACAGCATGCTCGACTGGGGACCGAAGTATCTTCGAGAGATCAAAGGGGCTACCGACATCGGGGGCGGTTTTGGCACGATGGCTCTCGAATTCGGGGGTATTCCTTCGACGATTCTGCTGGGCTGGGTTTCGGATCTTCTCAAGGGGCGGCGGGGCATGGTTGCTGTATTGTGTCTCGCGCCGACCCTACTGGCCTTCGCGGTCATGATGCTCACGCCGGCAGGTTATCTCTGGTTGGACATGACCATGCTGACGATGATTGGGTTCCTGATCTATCCCGTGATCAATCTGATCGTCATCATGGCTTTGGATCTGACCTCGAAGAAGGCCATCGGCACGGCCGCGGGTTTCATCGGGCTGGCGGGTTACCTCGGCAAAGCGGCCCAGGCCAAGGGTTCCGGCTGGATCCTCTACTATCTCAAGCCACTCTACGGCCAGGAGACGGCGTGGATGGTGGTCATGGTGGCGATCTTGCTCTGTACCGCCATAGGTGTGACCCTGCTGGCTTTCACGTGGCGTCTGAAGCCGAGGGCATGAATCGGCCGACCGTGATTCGTTGACGCGGTTTGACGCTGTCACGGTCAGACCCGAGGAGGAACGATATGAACACGATCATGATGCTCAAAACCGTCATTGGCGTTGCCATGCTTGCTCAGACCACGCGGCCGGCCGCGCCGCCCAATTTGGTGGACTCACCGCCGATCACCGTGTTCCGCGATGCGGGCCGGTACGTGTCCTTTCCCGACGTCAAACGTCTGCCGGACGGGCGGCTGCTGTGCGTTTTCCGCGATGCGACATATCCCGAGCGCGTCCGTCACATTGAGGCCGACGCTCGGATTGTCGGGTCGATCTCGAAAGACGACGGGCGCACCTGGTCGCCGCCGTTCGTCATCTTTGACGACGAGGCCTGCCAGAACGATCCCTGCGTCGCCGTGCTCAAGGACGGCCGGCTGCTCCTGACCTGGTTCAACTGGGTCGGCCGCAGCGCCGGATATGTCAAGGAGCACAACCCCTCGTACGTGTACAAGGTCGATCACGGCAAATGGGGCGAGTATGCCGAGCCCGGCGGCGTGCACTGCTTGTGGGGCCGCGCCGATACACTGGAATGGGACAAGCAGCCGATCATGCTGGCCGGGCCGCCCCAGCCGCTTTTTGCCGCTTCGGCGTCGACGCTCGAAATGAGCAACGGCGACCTCCTCGTTCCCATCTACGGCCGGTCGACGAAGACGCGGGATGATCAGGCGTTTCTGGTCCGCAGCAGCGACGGCGGAGAAACGTGGAGCAAGCCGCAAATGTTCGCCCAGGACCCGGCCGGCAAGATCGCCATGCAGGAGCCGGCCCTGGTGGAGCCGAAACCGGGCCACCTGCTGGCGGTCATGCGCACGGCCAACGCCGAAGACCACCTGTACTGCGCCCGCTCGGCGGATGGTGGGAAAACTTGGACGCCCGCGGAGCGAATGCCTGTCGTCGGCCACCCGCCGGACCTGCTGCTTTTGCCGGACAAACGCGTGCTGCTCGCCTATGGATACCGGCATCAGCCGTTTGGCGTGCGGATGTGCATCAGCGACGACAGCGGGAAGACTTGGGATCTCAAGGAGGAGATGACCGTCACCTCATCCGGCAGCGGAACGGATCTCGGCTACCCCAGCGTCTGCCTGACCGGTGACAAGCATGTTGTCATCGTCTACTACATGAACGGTCCGGACAAGAAGGACCGCTGGATCGAGTGCAAACGCATCCCGCTGGACGATCTGAAGTAGGGTCACCACAGACTCCGAGGCGGAACTGGCGGCCGAAGCTCGGCCTACCTCGCCGGCCTCACTCAGCCTTGAGCCTGATCACCTGCTTGTAGCCGGTGATCTCGGCGCCGTCGTCGTGGATGATGTCGAACTCCTCACCGGCATCCAGCGACTTGAACACCTCCGCCCATGCCGCCTTCATCAGGCGCGTGTATCGCTGAGACACCTCGTTCTTTCCGTCGGCGTCCATCTCGCGGACCCACCACAGGTCCCAGCAATTCTTGCGGTTGGTGGGCGACTCCAGAGCGAGGACGTAGCCGCAGGGAGCGACGATGGCCTTGCCCAGAGTGGGCTTCGGGCCACGGATCGACGGCCGTGGTTTGGCGGATGCATGCTGCTTGAGCACGCGGGTCAGTTCGAGCTGCTCCGGGAAGGGCATGTGGTGATCATGATCACTGGTCCAGTACCAGACGTACCGCGCCCCCATGTCGTAGGCCATCTTGATCGCCAGCGGCGTGATCGCCGGGTCGGCCTGCCCGTAGATGCTCGTGCCCCAGTCCTTGTTGAAGTGCCGGGCTGCCCCCCGCAGAAACGCGAAGTAATAGCGGTACATCTGCTCGGCGGTCACCTTGCGGTCGGTCCCCGTCGTGGCCTTGAGCCACTCGTTGAATTCGCCGAGTTGATAACGGCCCTCGTGGACGATCCCGGCCGTCCCGCCGGCGAGCTGGTAGAATGCGGTCTCGTATCGCGTCTCCCACGAGGCGACGTCGGGCTGCGCCAACCGCATGTCGCCGAAGTTGACGGTCTTGCCCAGAACCGATTCGTAGCGGTACATGGTGTGTTCCGCCTCGGCCCGGACCCGCTTGGTGACCAGGGCGGTTGCGTCGGTGGCGAAGTGGAGGAGGTTGATGACCTCCTTGTCGTTCGTCATGATGCAGGTGGGCTCGTCGATGAACATGGCCGGGCCCAGCATGTTGCTGCGATACAGGTCCGCGGGGTATTGCACGCTTGCCTCGGCCCGGTAAAAGACCGGCTGGGTGTGCAGGTAGCTTCCGATGTCGGGCGTGAGCGCGAAGTAGTTGTGGCCCGCCTCGATCATGGTCACATAATCATCCCTGGTCCACGGGATGTAGGTGTAGTTCCGCCGCTCGGGCTGCTGGGGCAGGCGATGGCCTTCCTTGTCCTTGAACGTCCGGCCGGTGCCGATGAGCAGTTCGGGATCGCACTTGAGCACCGTGGCATCTCTCCATGCGGGCCATTCCGTTTCGCCGAGCTTGCGAAGGCTGAGCACATGCCCGAGGTATTCGCAGGTGTTAGGGAAGCCTTTCTGGCGATATGTGCCGCGGACAGCGTGGGGGATGAAGTAACGCACAAACTCCCCCCACGACGGCAGCAGGGCCTTGCCGGTGTGCACGTTGCGGTAGTCGATCGTCTCGCCGGCGGAGGGAACATGCAGCACGTACGTCTCGAACGCCAGTGGCTCACCGGACTCGACCAGCGGGTCGCGGCTGGTCACCGACCGAAGCTGCATCAGTGGCGGATCGTTGCCCTGCTCTCTGGCCCGCACGGTCAGTTGCCAGGAGCAAGCCTTGTCGGCGGTGGTAGGGCCCTTCTCGTAGGCAAATTCGACGACCTCGAACGGCGGGGCGGCGTGTTTTTTGGCCGTGAGGACGCGATAACGGGCAGAGGGCGACTTGCCCTGATCGGCAATCACGCCGCCTGTACCGGCAAACAGGACCGCCAAGACGAGGAAGGACCGTCGGATCGGCATCGAGGTTCCGTTCATGTGCGTTACTCCTGCGACTGATATTTCGGGTGGCAAGATATCGGCAAGCTGCCATTTCGGCAAGAGGCGCTCCGGTCAGTAGAGTCCGGCGGCGGGGCTTGAAAGGCGAGAGACAACGATCGCAATGAGGCGGACAGCTTCTGTCTAACCGCACTTAGCATAAGATAGGAGCTATAAAGAAGTAAATGAGAATAGCCCAGCGATTTATCGTTGGGATCCTGACGATGCCGGGCGTGGACAAGCCCAAGAGGGACGGTTGAATTGTATGGTGCGGTTTCAGCCGTCCCCACGGGATTATCCGGCGCGAAGGGTCTGCTATCCCAGCGACAAATCGCTGGGTTATTGTCACATCTCGCTCCGGGACAGGGAGCCGCACAGCAAACGTCGGGCTGAGCCCGACCTACCTGTTTCGTGTTGCCCCTTGGCCGAGCCATGGCACCCGGTTAGAATAGCCGCCCCATGTCCGTGGTGAGCGGTGTAGCGGTTTTCTGGGTGATTGGAGGCAGAACATGTCGGAGCATATCGAAATGACCAGAATGGGTCGGCGCGGATTTCTGGCCGGGACGGCCGCGACGGCGTTTACCATCCTCAAGCCCGAATTGGTGCGAGGAGCGGCCGCCAACTCGAAGATCGAATTGGGCCTGATCGGCTGTGGCGGCCGGGGCGGGTGGATCGCCGACCTTTTCGACAAGCACGGCGGCTACAAATTCGTTGCCTGTGCCGATTACTACCAGGACCGCGTCGACAAGACCGGCGAGAAGTTCGGCATCGACGCTTCCCGACGCCACACGGGCCTGTCCGGGTACAAGAAGCTCCTTGAGGGCAAGCTTGACGCTGTTGTCATTCAGACTCCGCCGTATTTCCATCCCCAGCAGGCAGCCGACGCGGTTGAGGCCGGCAAGCACGTGTACATCGCCAAACCCATTGCGGTCGATGTGCCCGGGTGCCTCTCGATTGGCGAGTCGGGCAAGAAGGCGACGGCCAACAAGCTCGTGTTCCTCGTCGACTTCCAGACCCGGGCCAACGAGTTTTATCGCGAGGCGGTTCAGCAGGTCCACGACGGCGGGATCGGCAAGATCGTCTGCGGCGAGTCGCGTTACCCATGGGCGGGCGGCGTCATGCCGGCTCCCAAGGACAAGGAGGACCGGCTCCGGCTCTGGTACTGCGAGAAGGCCCTGTCCGGCGACTACATCGTCGAGCAGAACATCCACACGCTGGACGTCGCCACCTGGCTGCTGAACGCCGATCCGGTCAAGGCGGTCGGGGCGGCCGTGAGCAAGGGCTTGCGGACGTACGGCAACATCAAGGACTGCTACTCGGTCACCTTCTGGTTCCCGGACAACGTGCTGCTCAACTTCATGTCCGTGCAGTGCATCCCGGGCACCCCGAATTCAATCCACTGCCGGATCTACGGCAAGGATGGCGTGATCGACACCGATTACTACACGCACGTCTGGATCAGGGGCAAGAACCCTTACAAGGGCGGCACGTTCGACGATCTCTACGGCGATGGGGCGAAGGTCAATATCAAGGAGTTCCACCAGTTCGTGACCGAAGGGAATTATACCAACCCCACCGCCGCCCCATCGGTCCGCAGCAATTTGACATGCGTCCTGGGGCGGCTCGCGGGAGAGAAACCCGGCCAAGTGGTTACCTGGGACGAGATGATCAAGGCCAACGAGAAGCTGGAGTTCGATCTCAGCGGGTTCAAGAGCTAAACGATTTGAGAATTGCGAATTGAGAATTGGGAATTGCCGAGAGCGGCGCGCCCAGAGGAGCAATCATGATTGAGTTGGGAATGCACGTCGACAACTGGCGGCACCAGGATGCCCCTTACACGGTGCCGTGCGACTTCGCCAGGAAGAACGGGATGAAGTACATCGAGTTCGGGAGTGTCTGGGGCGACTATTTCGTCCAGGCCCTGGGCTACAACCCGCACATCCCGCTGCACACGGACCCGCTGCGGCTCAAGAAGTACGTCGACTCGATGGGCTTGAAGGTTTCGCAGATCGATGCCGCCTACCCCGTCTCCATGCCGGAGGGACTGTACCGCGGTATTCCCTACACGATCGATGCAATCAAGTTCGCGAGGTCCCTTGGGGCCCAGTTCGTCGATACCACCGACGGGGCGACAAAGCCGCAGGGTCTGACCGATGACGAGGTCTTTGACCTGATGAAGCATTACTACAAGATCGTGCTTCAGTGGGGCGAAAGCCATGAGGTGATCATCAACGTGGAGCCCCACGGCCCTTACACCAACAACGGCGACTTCATGGAGCGGCTTTTCACCGAGTTCGACACGCCGCTGCTGCGGATGAACTTCGACACCGGCAACAACTTCATCGCCGGCAATGACCCGGTGGCCTTCCTCAAGCGGTTCCGCCACAAGGTCTCGCACTGCCACATTAAGGATGTCAGCGAGTCACTGGCCAAAGCGGTTCGCGGCGAAGAGACGGGCATCTCGACGTCGGTGGTGGCCATCGGCGAAGGGGTCAACGCGGACAACATCGCCGGTTGCATCGAACTGCTCAAGAGCATGAAGTGGAGCGGCGTGCTGAGCATTGAGTGCGAGGCCGCCCCGGGCAAGGTCGAGCAGAGCCTGGAGTGGTTGAGGAAGCAGATTGCGAAATGATCAGTTTTCATTGGTCAGTCGTCAGTTGAAGAAGCTATTAGTAGGAGCGGTCTCCGACCGCGAATCGGGCTCGGAGAGCCCTCCTACGAAGGCGCAGGCCGGATGGCCCACCTCGTCCCGAGGTGGGGTAGCGATGATTGCGTTTCCGGAGGAAGAACGATGAGCGGCGGTATCTCGCGACGACAGTTTGTCCGGAAGACAGCGTATGGTGCGGCGGGGGCTTTCGCGGCCGGGGTGATGGGGCCGGCGACGCGCGTGCTCGGGGCCAACGACCAGCTTCGCATCGCCGTTCTGGGGCCCGGTGACCGGGCTTCCAGCCTGATGGGCGAAGTTCTTGACGATGCCGATTCGCAGAACTGCCGGATCGTGGCCGTCTGTGACCTGTGGGCCCGACAGCGCGATATTGCCGCCGGGAAACTCAAGGCCAAGAAAGGCTGGGAGGTCGCCAAGTATCGCAATACCGAGGAACTCTACGGCGCGAAGGACATCGACGCGGTGATCATTGGTACACCGGACTTCTCGCACGCCATCCTTTGCGCGGAGGCGGTCCGAAACGGCAAGGACGTTTATGTTGAGAAGCCCCTGGCCGACGTGTTGGAGGATGCCAGGCTGGTCCGCGAGACGGTGAACAAGAGCGATCGGATCGTGCAGGTCGGCACCGGGCGCCGCAGCGAAGGGGCGTACATCGGCGCCGCCCGGTACGTCCAGTCGGGCGAGTTCGGCAAGGTGATCGCCGTGCAGATGCAGTGGAATGTCAACCAGTCTAAGCGCTGGCGGCGGGAAGATGAGGTGAAGCAGTTGGCCGCGGACGCCGCCAGCGGCAAGTTCGACGTGGCCGATTGCTGGAAGCGGTATCGGCTCAACCGGCCTGATGAGCCGTTTGACCCGCGAAAGTACCTCGAATTCCGCCTGTTCTGGCCGTACAGCTCCGGCCTGGCCGACCAGTGGATGAGCCACCAGATCGACACCGTCTCGATGATTACCGGTGACCTGTACCCGAAGACCTGCGTGGCCAGCGGGGGCCTCTACCAGTGGAAGGACGGCCGGCGAAACCCGGACATCTTCACTGCGGTCTTCGAGTATCCCAGCGGCTTCCAGGTGCTCTGGACCGCCCGGCACGGCAATGATGCCGGCGGCACGAATGAGCTGTATTACTCCAACTGGGGCACGCTCAACCTCGGCACCGGTAAGATCACCGGCGAAGGGGCCCCCGATGAACACGGCAGCCCCGGGTCAACGAAGCTCAAGGACATGGACATTCCCACGGCCGGCGGCATGGGACACATGACCAACTGGCTGCAGTGCTGCCGCACGCGCAAGAAACCCAACGCCGATATCGAGGCCGGCTACGCCCACTCCGTGGCCGTGGCCATGGCCATCCAGGCGTACCAGACGGGCAAGCGGGTTACGTTCGATCCGTCGAAACACGAGATCGTGCTTTCGTGATAGCCACAGACTGCCAACTGCTCAGAATGCCGCTGGCGCCTCGGCCGCCAGTGGCAACCGCCAGGATCCGCGCCCGCGGGTGACAAGAGAATGACGAATGTCGAAATCCGAATGACGAAGGAAACCAGAAGCCCGAATGACGAACCGAACGACGCGACGCTGCCTCGTGCCTCGTCATTTCGGTTTCGGATTTCGGGCTTCCTTCGCCCCGCCACGACGGGCGCCGGCATGTTTCCTGCGGCAACAGACATGGCGGCGCCCCGGCAAGCCGGGGCTTGGCCATGCCACCCGGGGTGCGAAGAGCTTCTCACACAGCTTCTCAGGGCAGCGTTTCGACGGTAATGTTCTGGTTGGTGTAGACGCAGATGTCGGCGGCGATGAGGAGGGATTCGCGGACGATCTGGTCGGCGGGGAGCTGGGTGTGTTTGAGGAGGGCCCTGGCGGCCGCCGCGGCGTACATGCCGCCGGAGCCGATGCCGATGATGCCGTCGGTGGGTTCGATGACGTCGCCGCTGCCGCCGATGATCAGGGAGGCCTGGCTGTCGACGGCCGCGAGCATTGATTCGAGCCGCCTCAGCACGCGGTCAGTCCGCCAGTCCTTGGCCAGCTCGATGGCCGCCCGGCGGAGGTTGCCCTTGAACTCGTCGAGTTTCTTCTCGAACCGGTCCAGCAGGGCGAAGGCGTCGGCCGCCGACCCCGCAAAGCCGCAGAGCACCTTGCCGTCGGCCAGCCGGCGGATCTTGCTGGCGTCGTGCTTGAGGGCCGTCTGCCCGAGTGTCACCTGCCCGTCGCCGCCGATGGCCGTCTGGCTGCCCCGGCGTACCGCCAGGATGGTAGTTCCGTGGACTATCTCGTCGTCGCGTCGCATGTCGAAGGCTCCACCTGCCCGCCGTGGCCGCGGGCTTGCGGTGGACCGTAGCACAACCACCGGTCCTTCGCAACCGGGGGGCGGCTTTGGTGTCCAATAGGATGGGGCGGTATGATGTCCTGACAACTCTGACACGGAGCCGACATGATGATCCGGCATGCCCGACACGCGAGCTTGTTGTTTCTGGCGATGACCATCGTTCTGGCCGGCGCGGGCTGTCCCAAGCAGACCCCGCCGGAGCAGAAGACCACGGAGATCGAGTCGCCCGCGGCTCAACCTCCGGTGCCGTCGAAGGCCGAACCGCCGGCGGTCCAGACGCGTCCGACGGTCCAGCCACCTGCGGTTGCGACCAGGCCGGCCGAGACGCGCCCGGCCGCAACCCAGCCGGTCTCGACCTACGACCCGCGCCCGCCCTACACCGTCAAGCTCCTTGTCCGCGACCCGCAGGCCAAACAGCCGGGTTGGCTCAGAATCCTCAAGCTGGATGACGAGCAGCAGCCCGCTGCGGCCGAGGGCGTTTTTCCCGAGCAGAACGACATCAAGGTCAGTACCTCCAACGTTCAGCGCATCCAGGTGCAGATCGGTTTTCTACCGCTGGCCCCCCGCAAGCGAACCTTTCTGCACATCGATCGCCAGGGCATCGAGATCGTGACCAGAGGCCGCGAGTTCGTGATCCTGGAGCGTTCTCCGGCCGGGGCGTGGTCTGTTGTTCCTCAGAAGAAGTGAACAACGCAAGGACGAGAGCGGAGGGGCGGCAGACGGGACGCTTGACACAATCGGCTTCAATGCTCCATGAGTGCTACGGGCGTCTTGTCCGTCCGTGCGAGCCGGCACTGGCAGACGAGCCCCTCGACCTATGCTCGGGACGAAAGCCGCCGGTGGCACCCAACCGGGATGGGTTCTTATTGTGCCGGCTGCGATGATGGCTCGGCCGGCTGTGTCGTGACCGTCTCGGTCAGTTCCATGCCCTTGCCACGGTCCACCAGCCTGATGCCGACGAGACGGTAGACTTCGCCGGTGGCCACGATGATGTCGTTTTCGGCGTCGGCGATCTGGTTGAGATTGGTGGCCAGTTGCACCTCCGCATCGGTCAGCAAGTAGAGCGGGGTGAGCACGTCGTCGATGGTCATCTTCGCGACCTTGCGGAAGAAATAGGCCTCACATCTCTCCTCGAACTGGGCCCTGGCCCGCGAGATGTTCTCGATAATCTGCGGCCTGGACTGGTAATAAGAGCGCAGCCGGTCGGCACGGACGGTGACCTGGTCCCGGATGTCGTTTTCCTCGGCCTGTATCTGGGCGCGGAAGGCCCTGATTTCGGCCTCGGCCTTTTTCAGGGATGCGGTAAGCACCCTTCGGTCGTTGAGCCGCACCGTGATCCCGGCCGTCAGCAGCCAGCCCCGGAAGCGGTCGTCGAACTCGCGGCCCCCGAAGGGGAAGTGCGTACCCTCCAGGCTTGCGGTGATGTCATAGCTTCCCAGGATCGCCTGGCTGCGCTTCAGCTCGGCGTTTCGAATGGCATCCTGCAGGACGGCGAAGCGGGGGTTGTTCTCATATGCCCTGGTAAGCAGCTCGCGCTGGCCTTCGGGTGACTGGACTTGCTGGAGGTACCGGAGCGGCAGTTCGGTCATTTCCTTGAGGACGTACTTCTCGCCGGGTTGGATGCCCAGCTCCTGAAGCAGAGTCAGCAGTGAGGTCCAGTAATACGCCTGGAACTGGTTGTGAGTGACCTTTGCGTCGCCGACGGCAGTCTGCAGTCGCATTCGGTCGATGTCGGTCAAGCCCGGCAGGGCGAGCAGGGCCTCCAAAGCGGCGATCTGTCCCTCGTAGCTCCTCATTTCGTTGAGGTAGAGCAGTGTCAATCGATAATCGGCCAGGGCGCTGGTGAGATAGGTGCGGAAGTTGGTGAGGTATTCGAGCATCGCTGCCCGGGCGGTGGACTCCTGGTAGGCCTGGTCAATCGTGCGGGCTTGTCGTTTACGTGAACCGACGAACGGAATCTCGATGCGAGCCCGAAGCACCCCGCCCCTGCTCGATTCGGTTTCGGCCGGGTCGTCCTCTGTCCGTTCAAAATGGTACTGGGATCCGCTGACGCCGCCCTCGACCCTCAGGACCGCTCCGTCGAACGTCTCACTGTCGATCCCGGCGACCAGTTCTCCTTCCTGGCCTGTCCTGCCTCGACGTTCGGGGAAGTCGGAGGTGCTGCCGTCCACCCGGATGTAGGGTTCGATCCGGCTGAGATTGGCACGGAACTCTTCCAAGCCGTACCGGGCGGCGATCATTTCCTCGCGGCTGGCCACCACCAGCGGGCTCTTGAGATACATGATCCGGATCACGTTGTTGTTGTTGATCTCGTAGGGCTCGGCGATCGGCTCGAGCGCGTCTTCGGGTTGGGTTGAGGCGGGCCGGGTCGTGGCGATGGAGGGCGGCACAAACGGCGGCAGCACCGGTCGGGTTGCCGTTGTTCGTTCGTCGGTGGGGCGGGTTGCCGTCGGGTGAGTGGCGGCGGATCGCGTGGCGGCGGGCATGGTCGTTGCCGGCCGCGTGGCCGTCGGGTGCCGGCTGGATTGCCGCCTGGTCAATCGCCACAACTGGGTTCGCCGGTTGGCTCCGCCATTACCGGGCAGCGGCTGGACCTCGCGTTGACTGAAGATCGAGCATCCCGTGGAGATCAAGGCGCAGACCGCGACCGGCAACAGGAGCCACCGCCGTCGATTGGTCTTCGGTCTCGTCGCGAGCGACCTCAGCATACTGTTCCTGCATACACATGGGTTTGCCCCGGGTGCGGTTCTGTCCGGCGCGACTCCAGGTCGCGGCCGGTTCCGCCTTCCCGCGGCGCGCGTCCGTTCACTTGCCTTCCGCCAGCCCGACGCTCTTTCCATCCTCGGTCAGCTTCAGGTTGGCCATCTGGTACAGATATCCCGAGGCGGACATCAAGGCGTTGTCCGCCAGGGCGGTGTAATACTGGTTGGCGACCAGGCGGATTTCGCCCGTGGTGATGTTGGACAACGATGTCAGCACGTCGTCGATGGTCAACGTTGTCGACTGGCCGCCGAAGTAGGCCCTGCGTCTGGCCTGGAACTCACTTTCGGCCTCGGTGATGTTCTGGAGAATCTGTGCCTTGGACTCCACGTAGGAGGTGAGCGTCGCCGATTGCACGGCGACCTGCTGCTGGACGGAGAGTTCCTCGGCCTGGATCTGCGCCTGGTAAGACCGGATCTCGGCCTCGGCCTTCTTGATCGAGGCGTTCAGCACCCGTTGATCGTTCAGGCGGAACGAGACGCCTCCCTCGATCTCCCATCCGCCGACGCGGTCGTCGAAGGTCTCGGCGCCGAAGGCGTGCTGCGTGCCCTGGGCGAAGGCGGTGATGTCGTGCTTACCGATGATGGCTTGCGTGCGTTTCAGTTCGGCGTCCCTGATGGCATCGTTGAGGACGCGGAATCGCGGGTTGTTGTCGTAGGCCTCGGTCAACAGTTGCCGGCGCTGCTCGTCGGTTCGGGTGCGGTCATAGTACACGCTGCCCGCGCTGACCGGGGGTTCTTCCAGGATGTACTCCTCCGAGGGCACGATCCCCAGATACTCGAGCGTCCACAGCAGATAGGATTGGTAGTTGGCCTTGTAGGTATCGCGGGTGACCTTCGAACTGCCGACGGAGGTGAGGATGCGGCGCTGATCCTCGGGCGTCAGCTCCGGTTCCTTGAGCAGATCGTCCATGGTCTTGATCTGGTTCTCGTAGGCCCTGACGTATCCGAGGTAGAGCAGGGTGCCGGCATAGTAGTTCATGGCGGTCAGGGCATAGCTGCGGTAGTAGCTGAGGTAGTTGAGGACGGCCGCCCGGGCGGTGGATTCCTGGTAGGCCTGGTTGATGATCCGGGTCTGGCGCACGCGTGACCCGACGAACGGCACCTCGACACGGCCTCGAACAAAACCTCCGTTGCCGCTGTCTACTGCGGTCTGGCCCTCACCGACTTCTCCATAGGTGATTCGTTCCGCGCTGGCACCGCCTTCGATTCTGTAGATCGCTCCGTCGAAGGTTTCCTTCTCGAGGCCGCCGCCGACCGTGCCCGTGAGGCCCTCCGCATCCCGGCGTTCGGGATACTGGAAGGTCGTGCCGGTCGCGTTGGTAAACGGCTCGAAGCGGCTCAGGTTAGCCCTGAATTCCTCGAGCCCGTGCTGAGCCGCGACCATTTTCTCTCTGGCCGAGGTGACCAGCGGGTACTTGTGATAGACCAGTTGCGGGATGGTCTGGGAGTTGATCCGGAAGGGCGGTTCGAGGATGCCCTTGTCCTGCGGCTGGGTTGCAGCCGGGGGCGCGGGACGCGTGGCGGCCAAGCCGGATGGCCGGGTGGCCACCGGCTGAGTTGCCGGCTTGGTAGGGTCCAGCGGGTCCCGTAACTGCCAGACCTGCGGGCTCGGCTTCGTGGACTCGGGGTCCAGGAGTGGCTCCACTTTTCCCGGAAACACGGAGGAACAGCCGGAGACGCCGAATTGGCACGACAGCGTCAAAAACAGAAGCTGGAGTAAACGGTTCTGGTAATGTGATCTGGCTCGATTGTTCATGATCAAGGCTCGCTCAAACCGCCGGCTGATCTCAAGAAGCACGGTTGGCGTACCCGGCCGGTGACGCCGTCGGGCATCGGGCGGGCCGTTCGGCAGCCATCGCCGGGCGGGTCGGGTTTATTTTGTATCGAAAACCGCCCCGGAATGCGACTACTCTTCTTTGCCTTGCTGCCGGGTTGTCCCGGCTCTCGGGTCGGACAGCTACCGCCCCGCCGCGCCATCCCGGGGCCTGGGTTGCTTCACTCTTCACCTTCCGCACGCCTCATGTTCACCGCCGCGCGCACTGGCATCCGATCCCGGCACCCTTTGTCCGAGAGGGGACCTCCCGCGCCTTAGTGTCCTATAACTGATACCCGCCACTGTGGGTTTCGGTTGCCGGGGTTTCGGGGGCGGGCCGATCGTTGGGGCTTGAATGGAAGACGAGGAGCCCCTTCGGCTTGACTCACGCAAGAGAAACCATTCATCAGCAGTGCCGCTTTTCGCCGATATTAACACTGGCAGGCGTGGTTACCCGGCCCGATGCTCCGGGAACCGAGGCGAAGGCCTCGATGCTATGCCCCTCGATGGCGAGCTGTTCGCACGTTGGTGCCCTGCCATTGGGACGCACGCGCGGCTGAGACCGCTGCTGATGAAGGGTCGGCGCCTGTTCTGGGTGATTTCGTCGCCTGCGAGCAACAATCTTCGAGGTTTCGGGCGTTTTTTCTTTGCCGCCCGGCCTTTGGTGACGTATAGAATATATAGAGGTCTGAGTCGGCCTGGCCGGGAGCGAACCGTGTGAGTTTGTGCCCGCCTGGGTCAGGAGGAGAGACTAACCTACAGAGATCACTATCAGTGGACCTGTCGATGGCGATTGGCAGGTGGGATGAAGCTCGGCGACATCAGAGCCGGGGCCCGCATGGCCGGCCGTAGATGACCCGAGGTGTTTCTTCCCGAAAGGAGGTGGTCCCTTGACAGACTGTAGAGGTGGGCTGCCGTAGGGAATGCCCACGCAGCTGCCTTGCGGCAGCCACTCATTATCACTTGCGAGCCCCGCGTCCGATTGCGGGGCTCGTTTTTTTTCGCAGCGGCCGTGTACCGCTGCGCTATCGGGCCGTGTTGGATTATCCAGGGTCTGTAACATCATCTCTCACATATCCAGTGGTGTTCACGTGTCTGGACCATTGACTCCGGCTGGCCGGGAGGCTATCGTCAACCCGTAGTGTCCGGCGAGCCTCGGCGCGGAGTCTGCAATTGAATCCGCCTCAGCCTTCTTGAGCCCGCTACAATCCGCAACCAGCCAATTGATGGGGCGGCGTGCTCGGTCCGGCCACACTGAAGGGCACTGAATGAGAATAGCCTTGATAAACCCGGTGGCCCGCAGATGCCAGGGCTACCACACCATGGGCGGCAGGATTCCTCAACTGGGTCTCCAGGTACTGGCTCAGCTCACCCCCCCGGAGCACACCGTTCATATCATCGATGAGATCTTCGGCCCGCATGCCACCGAGCGTGAGCTTCGGCGCGGCCGTTACGACCTGGTGGGTATCACCAGCTACTCGAGCGGCGCGACCCGTGCCTACGAGATCGCCGCTCAGTGCCATAAGGAAGGCATTCCGACAATCATGGGTGGACCGCACGTCTGGGCCGTTCCGGATGAGTGCGCCGGGCACGTGGACTCGGTGGCCGTCGGCGAGTGCGACGAGATCTGGCCCGAGATCCTGGCCGACGCGGAGGCGGGGCGCCTTTGCCCGCGGTACCAGGGTCGTCCCGCGGCGATCGACCGGCCCGGCATGGGCCGTGCCGCCCAGCACCTCCAGGCGATCAACGGGAAGTACAGCGTGGCGGCCATCCAGACCTCGCGCGGCTGTCCGGTCGGCTGCGACTACTGCAGCGTGACCGAGTTCAGCGGCAGCGCGATCCGGCGGCGCAACATCGACGAGATCATCGACGAGTGGAACGCGACCATTCAGCCGTTCATCTTCGTCGTCGACGACAATTTCTTCGGCGTCGGGCCGAAGCACGCCGAGTGGGCCAAGCAACTGCTGCGCGAAATCATCAAACGCGGGAAGAAGCGCCTCTGGTTCAGCCAGACGACGATCAACATGGGCGGCGACATGGAGGGTCTGCGGCTGGCGTACAGGGCCGGATGCCGGGGCATGCTGATCGGCTTTGAGACCTTCAACCCGGAGAGCCTTCGCGACTACCACAAGGGGATCAACCGCAACAACGTGGGGCGGTACAAGGAGATGGTCGACGGTTTCCATCGCGCGGGCATCCCGGTTTTTGGAGCGTTCATCATCGGGGCCGACCAGGACGACGAAAACACGGTGGCCGACACGGCCGTCCAGTCGGTCAAGCTGGGAATTGACACCATCCAGATCACCAACCTGACGCCGCTGCCGGGCACCCGGCTGTACAAGAAGTGGATGTCCGAGGGGCGCATTTTCGCGACCAATTATCCCGAGGACTGGGAGCGATACACTTTCGTCGAAACGGTCTACAATCCGGTCAAGATGACCGCCCGCAAGCTCGACGAGGCCATCTACGAGCTGCGCCACGCCGCGGCGAACACCGCCTGGGTCTGGCGACGCACTCTGCGGACGCTCTGGACCACCCGGAGCCTGACCGGCGCGATCTTCATCCACGGGATGAACAAGGGCTGGAAGCGGATGGCCAAGACGCAGTTGAGCAAGGATGAAGAGCGTTTCGGCTTTGTCCCCCACATCAACGAGCGTACCCGCAAGCTCCGCGACGCCTTCACGCTGTCGCTTCGCAAGTACGCCTTCGCCCCGCCGCCTGCGCCGACGCAAATGCCGGAACGCTCATCGCGGGCGTAAGGGCAGGCTGCGATCTGAAGTCGTTGTCCCCCGGAGGCGGGGTCATTCTTCCTTGAATGAGATGGCGATTGCCGCGGGATAATCCATGTCCGAGCAGGTGAATCCGGTCATTTCCGTATAGGGTGCGACCGTCGTGAACCATTCGCTCTCGCCGCGTTCGATGCGGTACTGGTACGCTGCGATGCGCTCGCAGGTTGCCTCGCCCTCCAGGTAGCACAGCATGTAAGGCGTATACCGCGGGGGCTCGAGGTAGACGTCGAGGGGTACGTCGCCGCCGCGGATCGAGACGGTCGTCACGCTCGGCGGATCGGTGCCCGGCCGCGAGGTTCCGGTCTTGGTGGCGTTGAAGGTCAGCACCCGGTACGTCTGGGGATCGATGGTGACGCTGAGATTGCCCACCAGGTCGTCCGGCTCTCCGGTGCCCGGGTCCGCCGGCCGGTTCCACGTGGCCGTGAACGTGTTGCCTTGAAAGCCGCCGCTGCCTTTCCAGGTCTGAACAAATTCGCTGTCCCACCGCTGGAGTTCGGTACCCTGCCAGTCGTAGGTCGGGGGCTCTTCAAAATGACCTTTGACCATCACGCTGATCGTGCCGACGTTCATTCGGGCAAGGTTGGCGTCAACCGGCTCAGGTTCGTCCGCCTCGTAGACCACATTTATCCAGTCGAAACCCAGCCATCGGTACCCCGTCTTCTGCTTTGGTGCGGGCTGGGTCGTGGTCTGGCCGGAGGTTTGATCGGTCTCGGTCCAGATGGTTTTGCCCCTCACGTGGAAGCCGAGAAGGTTGTCGCCAGGCCGCAGTTGAACGAGCGGGAGCGGGTACGGGCTGCCGAGGCTGTTGAAATCATAGACCTCCACGTTCGCTTCGAGGTCGGTTACTCCCACGACCTCGAACATCACCCACTCGTGGCTGACCTGATTGTCGTTGAGCGTGTCCAGCCCGTACGTGTTGACCACGTTCGACTGGTCATCGAGCTCCGAGATGCGAATCCAATAGCAGGGGAAGAGGTCGTGTCCGATGTCACCGGCCTCCAGATCGGTCCAGTGGCTGGCGATTTCATCGAAGCGATACAGGCACGATCTTCCGAGGAAACCGACCCGGTCGTATCCAATCAGAGCACCCAGCAGGACATCGAGCGAGGTGTCGGCCGACAGGTACGGTTTGAACCTGTCGTTCTGGAGCTCGATGGTCCGAGATTCCCCCGGGAAATTGGGGTCGGTGATGTGGAGTGTGTTGTTAACCAGCTCGTGGCAGATGACCGCGTGGGCGTTGGGGCCGCCTGTCTTCCAGAGTCCGAGCAACTGGGGCTGCTTCGTGACCTTCAGGGCGGCAGCCAGTTGATAGAACTCCATCTGGTCCGCGCTCCTGGTGAACACCGCCTCCTCAAGCATCTTGAAGTACTGGTACTCCCTCTCGGCGTGCAGACGCTTCTGCACCACCGAGCACAACCGGATGGCGTCGTCGTCATCGATGGTCAGAGTGGGCGTCCCGCGGTCCGGAGCGAGGCCGGCATTGTCGTACAGGGGCCCGGGGGGCGGCTGGTTGTCGCCTCTCAGCGGCGGTCTCCCGTGAACGCGGCGGTTGTCGTAGTACCACATGGCCGCAAGGCACATCCCTCCGCAGTTGCCCCGGGGGGTGATGTATGAACCCCGGTTTTCGAACGGCCAGTCGTCGGTACCCGGCGTGAAGCCGGTCGCGAAGGTCTTGCCCTCCAACTCGGAGAGCTTGATTTTCGCCCCCGTGACGGAACTGAAGTGCCGCGTAGCGACTTTTATTGACGTCGCGTCTTCGGCGAGCAATCTCATCGCCTCCAGCGTCCCGCTTTCTTCACTGTAATGGAAAGCCATCACGAAGGAGTCTTCGGGCACGGCGACGGGTATCGTGAGCGTGATGATTTCTTCCGCGGCCAGCCCGCCGTTGTCGATGGAGATGAGCGGCAGGACCGGCTCCACGCCGGCGGGCAGCGTGTGCGCCAGAATCGGCCGATATGAGATCCTGAATTCGCGGACTTCGGTACAGGCGCCTTGCGGGATGGTCACGGTCAGCCCGTGCAGCGGGTCACCCGCCTTGTCGATGCGGATTGAGCCGCCCTGGTCGCCGATTGTGGAGGCAGACAGCTCGACGGGCTGGCCGGTGCTGAAAACGGGTGAACTGCCGCCATCCCAGTCGTCGGGAGCAGGTCCGCACGCGCCCACGAGAAGGCAGACGGCGAACTTGGCTGCCGTGCGAGCGATTCGGCGCGTTCGATGATCGATCAGCCGGGCATCCATCTGGCGGGTTCCTGTTTGTGTGACACCTCGAGGAGTTGAAGCGAGATCATAGAGCCGCATCTGCAAGCAGCTCAGAACTGAACACCTGTGAGTATACCTTGGTGCGGAGCAGAGTCGCAAGGCCGAGGCGGCGTGAAGTGACCAGATGTGATCGAAACGGCAAGGGCGGGACCTCCGCACAGGGGCGTAGTGGGGGCCGATCCTCTCCTGGTTGATGAGGGGAGGTCGTTGGGGTCGGCGATCGCTGCTTGGACCGATAACAGGAAGGAGCGGTTCACCGGGGAGCAGGCCAGGGGCTCATGCGAGATCATCCCTTGAGTTTGAATCCAGTTGACGGCGTTGTACGCGGCACGGTAACATGGCCGCATCATTTCCGTGATCGGTTTGCCTGTCCGCAGTCCACTTCACGCAAGGGAGGCATGACATGAGATTGACGATGTGCCCGAAGGGAAGAAGCGTTGCCAGCCGAGGGATCGAGGTTCTGGCGGTTCCGCTGCTTTGCGGCCTCGCGCTGGTGATGATGATCAACGCGACCGGATGCGTACCGGGGGATGATTCTCACCCGCCCGAGACGCTCTCGGGCAGCGAGACAATCGAAGAGACGGACTCCCCCGACGGGACCGCCAGCAAGACGGTGACTTCGCGGTGGACAGCGCCCGACCAGAACTTCAACCTGAATGTCACCGTCACGAGCCCCCTGTCACTGGCGGCCGACGAAGTGCAGGTCAGGGTGACGCTGACCTGCCAGTTCGGGAATACCAAGACGTTCGACGTCACTCTTGCACCCGGCGGATCGGGCGGGCTGGTCGGCGATTTCTCGCGGGCTGCCAATGCGTCGGACGGCAGCGAGTGTATCGGGGTCACCGGGCAGAAGGAGGCCGCCAAGTGGGCGATCCAGTTCATCCGTCCGTCGCAGACGACGCAGGCCCTGACCTTCAGCTACACGATGAACTACCGGCTGGCCTCGATCGAGACGCCGTAGGCCGCGGCCCTGTCTTGTTGTGTTTTCCCAGCCTTGAGCCGTGATGTGGACCTACGGCTTGCGCCGGCCGTCCTTGCCCATCGGCGGCCCGCCGGCCTGGCGACCATCCCCCTCCGTCCTTTCCTTGGCAAGCGTGAGAGAAGTTCGCCGGGTGGCATCCGACCTGCCAGTTCTGGCCTGAGGCCGAAGCCTGTCTCAGGCCCCGCCTTTGACCGGCGGGCGGGGCTCCAAGCTTTCCCCGAAAAAAACCTGGAACCGCGTTGACAGACCATGATCTCGGTGTATACTGTTATAGTAGTGTAGTCACTTGGCAGGTGGAACGGGATGTTCATTCGCATCGAAACGACTTCGGGAGTGCCCATTACCCGCCAGATCATGGACCAGATCCGCGCTCATTGTGCGGCGGGGGCTCTGACGGCCGGGGACCGTCTGCCAAGCGTCCGTGTGCTGGCCCGAGAGCTGGCGGTCAATCAGAACACCATCCTGCGGGTTTACGAGCGACTGACGGCCGAGGGGCTGCTGGAGAGGCGGCATGGCGACGGGACCTACGTCACGGCCAGCCTGCCCTCGGCACAGCTCAAGACCCAGCGAAAGCTCCTGGCCGAGGAGGTGGCACGGCTGGTCAGACGGGCCGACACGCTGGGTATCGGGCCGGAGGAGCTTCACGAGCAGATCGACGCGGCTTTCCAGCGGGAACGCCGTGAGGCTGAAACGAAGGGGCAATCAGATGAGTGAAGGCCTTATTACCATCGAAGGGGTTTCCAAGAGCTTCGGACGCAACCGGGTGTTGCAGGGGCTCGATCTGTGCATGCCTCGCGGCCAGACCTTCGCATTTCTGGGCCGAAACGGGGCGGGCAAGACGACCACGATCCGCATGCTGCTTGGGCTGCTGAAGCCGGACGCCGGGCAGATCCGTGTTCTCGGGCTCGACCCGGCCCGCGAGGCCATGGAGATCCGCCGGCGTGTGGGCTACCTGGCCGAGGATCAGGCTATGTTCGGCTGGATGCGGGTCGAGCAGATCATCGGCTTCATGGCCCCGTTTTATCCGACGTGGGACAAGGACCTGGCCAGTCGCTATCTCCAGCAGTTCGAGCTTCCGCGGCGGACGCGGGTCAAGCATCTGTCCAAGGGGCAGACGGTACGGCTCTCGCTGCTGCTGGCCCTGGCTCATCGGCCGCAACTGGTCATCCTCGACGACCCGACGCTGGGGCTCGACCCGATCATGCGCAAGGAGTTCATCCGCGATGTTATCGATCACCTGCAGGGCAGCGGCGTGAGCGTCTTTTTCAGCTCGCACCTGCTGTACGAGGTCGAGCCGGTGGCTGATGCCGTGGCGATCCTGGATCACGGGCGCATCGTGCGGGCGGCCGAGACCGAGCAGCTTCGGGCGGACGTCAAGCGTCTGATCGTGACTGCGGAGGAGTATAACTCGCTGGGCGAGGTGCCGGGTTTGCTGGACGTTAAGCACGGGGGCAAGAAAACGGCTGTGGTGGTCGAGGCGGCCGAGACGGCGATGGAGATTGTGAAGCTTGCGGGCGTGAGGCCCGAAGTGGTGGATCTGAACCTGGACGAGATCTTCGAGGCCTACGTGATCGGCAGGAAGGATGGGGGCAGTGCTTCGCAGCCTGTTCTGGAAAGAGTGGCATGAGCAGCGGTGGAAGGTGCTCTTCGGCAGCGTGCTGGTTGCCGGGTGCGCCGTTATCGGATTGAAGACGCGGATCCTGCCCGACGAAGCGATCCTCTTTTTCTATGCCATTGGGGCGGCGATTCTGCTGCCGATCCTGGCGGCGATGGACCTGGTTGCGGCCGAACGCGCGGATGGGAGCCTGAGCACGCTGATTTCGATGCCGGTCCGGCCGTCGGTCATGCTGGCAGTCAAGCTGGCGGTTGCTTCGCTCGTCTGCATCGTCCCGCAGGCAGCCGGCATGGCGGCGGCCATCCTGATGGCCGGCGGGCGTGAAACGCCGGTGTCGCATTTCGTCGGGGCTTTCGCGGGCTGCACGGCTCTCGGCCTCTGCCTGCTGATGTGGACCGTGGGATTCAGCGTTCGTCAGGCGTCCGAGGCCCGGGCGGCGCTGGTCGGGGTGGCCGTTATTGTGCTGTGGCTTAGCGTGGGCCCGGGCGGCGAACTAGTGCTCGGATTGCCGGTTGAGTGGTTCTTCATGGTGGTCACGCCGTTCGGGTTTCTTGCGGCCGGTTTTGATGAACTTGAGTTGCGGGAGTCGTTTGCACTGGGCGTTCTGGTGCAGGTGCTCGCGGCGGCTGGGCTGTTTGCGTGGGCGGCGAGCCGGTTGGGCCGGCCGGGGAGGACGCGAGCATGAGGCGAACGTTGGTGCTGGTCTGGAAGGAGTGGCGCGAACAGCAGTGGTTCCTCTACGGGGGCCTGGCCACGTTCCTGGTATTTCCGCTGATGGAGATACTGTACAAGCTGCGCAAGGGCTACACCGTATGGACCGAGACGCCCGAAGGGATCGTGCTCAGTCTGGGCGGGCTGTTGGCGATCATCGTGGGGGTGGGAGCAACGTGCCGGGACCTGTCGCCGCGGCTGCAGTCGTTCTGGCAATCGCGGCCGGTCGGGCTCAGCCGGTGGCTGGCGGTCAAGTACGCCGTGGGGCTGGTCATCGTTGTGCTGGTGTGTTTCATTCCGATCTGGCTGCAGTTGCGTCTCGCCCGCTCGGTGAACCCGTTTACACTAAGCGTGCTCGCCTGTCACACGTTCACCATCGTGCTGATTTACAGCGTGGCATTCTTCCTGGGGTGCCTGGTGCGGCGTGCGGCCCAGGCGGCGATCCTGGCGGTGGCCGTGGGCCTGTTCATCTATTTCCTGCCGATTCTGGTGCCGCCGCTGGGCTGGCTGGGGGTGATCAACCTGATCGACAAGCTCGCGCGGGCCTCCGGTTATGCTGCATGGGACCCATACGGGCGTTTTGTCGTGACGATGTGTGCGGGCAGCATGCTCGCCCTGGCGGCGGCGAGGGTTGCGGTCGGCCGCGACTGGCGGCTTCGGGTCGACAAGAAGGTCGTGGCCGGAACGCTCGGAGCAGTCTTGCTTCTTCTCGGCTGCGCCGCGGCATTTGAGGTCGGCACGAACCTGACGTGCCTCCAATTGATCGACATCGATCCGCCGAACCGGCCGCCGATGACTGCGAGATCCGTGTCGCGGATCATCGCCTCCGGCGGTCGAGGCGTGCTCGTCCTGAATAACCGGCCCCCTGGCTATATTCCGGTCGATGTCTCCCTCACGTTGTGCGGTTTTGACCTGTCCGGGCCGGGGCCGAACTTCGGCAACGAGATCCCACTGACAGTGGACTACGACTACCTGGGGATCGGAAGGTCCCCTTTCCTGGACGGAGCGCTGGTGTGGTCGGAGGCGCGGCCCAATCGAGTGTACTTTCTCTGGACGAGCGAGCAGCGAGCGGGCAATGTCGGCTGGCGGGAGGATGCTATTCTGATGACCATCGCGACGGACGCGCCTCCTGACCGGGCGGTGATTCACAGGCTGGACCTGTCATCTTACGGCTACGGGTCTCAGATCCATGAATACAGGGGCCGGATCTACTTCGTTTGCTCAGAGTCGTTGGACGAGGCTCCGCACATCGTGGTGATCGACGTGAGGCAACCGGATGAGCCGCGCGTGGCAGAGGTCGTGGAATCGCCGGGCAGATTCGGAGTGTTTTTCGCGGGCGGCCCGTACAAGGCGGGTTACGAGGTGCCCGGGGTTGTGTTGCCCCGTATCGAGGGGCTCAGCGACCGGGAGCGACTGGAACTGGCTCTGCTCCTGGTCCCGGGGTCGCAACCGCCGATGGTCTTCGGTGACGAAATGGCCATCACGGTTGAAGAGGGGGGTCTGAGTGTATTCCGATTGACCGGCATCGAGGACGATTCTGCGAAGTTTGAGCCGGTCGGCCGCTATCGACGCACGTTTCTGGAGCAACTCGTGCTGGGCGGGTCCTATGGCATTGTTTTGAAGAATGGATTGGCCTGTGTTCTCGGACAGCATGGCCTGACGGTCTACGATGTGCGCCAGCCGGAGCATCCGCGGCGCGTCGGTTACTATGCCAGTTCGGAGGATTCGTTCGGTGACGCTGCCCTGTTGCCCGACGGCCGCATTCTGCTCGGCGGAGGCAAGCTGCATGTCCTGACGGCACCGAAAGTGGATTGAGAATGGCGAATTGAGAAGGGCGCAACTCGCCTTCCGCTACCCAATTCCCCTGTGTCTCCAACGTGCCAGCAATCTTCGCGCCCCGAAGGGGCACAGGTATGTAGCCAGGGGCGCAAGCCCCTGGTGCAAATACCGCCAAGACCGATCAGCCCCGAAGGGGCGACGGAAAGCCTGATCCGTTCAGAAGTATCTGCCGCCCCGCTGGGGCTGACCAGCCAACATGGCACGAGTCCCAGGGGCTCGCGCCCCTGGCTAAACACCTTCGCCCCTGCCGGGGCGTTCTGCCAGGGTGCGCTCGGCGAGTTACGCCCAATTGAGAATTGGGAATAGCAGACCCGCTGGCATCCGGTTCCGGGTCGAGCGGCGTCGGCTCTCATCGGGGCGTCAAGCCACTCGCAAACTGGTCAGCCCACGTGGCCTGTTCTTGCGTGTCAGGGACGGTGCATCCGCGGGCCTGGCCGCTGATGCGGAAGGCGTCGTTGATGTCCATACCCAGCCGGGCGAGGACGCACGCGGCCACGAGAGCCGATCGGCCGATGCCCACACGGCAGTGGATGCCGACGGCCTTGCCGCCGCGCAAATCTGTGGCCAGCCGTTCGATGAGCACGGTCGCGGCATGGGGATCCGGGGGCACCGACCGATCTTCGATTGGCAGGGACAGGAACTCGATGCCGGTCGAGGCGCAGCAGGCGGCTTCCTGCTCCAGTTCGAGTTCGGCCACCTCGTCCGGGGTCAACAGAGACACCAGCACATCGATTCCCTGGGATCTGAGCGACCTGATCTCATCTTCCAGCCACTCGCCGCTGCGCGGGCGCGGCAGGATGGCCAACCGCCAGGCGATACCTTTGATCCAGTAGACTTCGGCGAGCATGGTTGCTGTCTCGTTATGAAAGCCTCTTTCGGAAAATCAGTGATGTCCCCTTTTTGTACGGTTTAGCCATTTTACGCCGCCCTGCAGAGCGTGAATTGCAGGGTTC
>CAZPIO010000042.1:0-52317 GCA_964586235.1 uncultured Planctomycetales bacterium | reverse complement strand
CGTTGAAGGCCAGATACGCCGCCGCAGCGCCCGTCGCGCCGCCGATCAGTGCGATCACCAGCGATTCGATGAGCACGGAGAGGATGACCGGGCTACGGCCGAAGCCGAGGGCCCGCAAGGTCGCGATCTCGTGGATGCGGCCCGCCACCGCGCTGTACATGGTGTTGAGCGCCCCGAACAACGCCCCGAGAGCCATCAGCCCGGCGATGGACACGCCAAGGCCCTCAATGAAGCTGGTGAGCATGCTGGACTGATCGGCCAGGTAGTCGGCCTGGCGGAGCGTCCTCACCTTGAGCCGCGGGTTGGTGGTCAACGCGTCCTTGAAGCCCTGGAACGCCTCCGGCGAGGTCAGCTTCACGTAGACCGACTGAAAGGAATCGCCGCGCTGGTAGGCCGGCTGCAAGACGGCCGCGTCGGTCCAGATCTCGGATTCCGCCGATCCGCCCCCACCCGAGAAAATGCCGACAACCTCCCACTCGTTCTGACCAACCCGCAACCGGTTCCCCAAATCCAGCCCGGCGAAGGACCGGGCCGCGCCGGCGCCGACAATGACTTCATTGCGACCGGGCTCGAATTTGCTGCCCTCGATGATGGTGATGTCACCGCGAACGGCGACGGCCGCCTGCCCGACGCCACGGAGCGGCACGTTCGCATCCGTGCCGGTCGAGCGTTTGGGCAGATTAACGATCACGAAAAGTTCGGCTGACGCCAGCGGCCCATCCGCCGAGCGGGCAACGCCCACGGTATCAGACACGAGGCGGGCTTCCTCGCGCGACAGGCCGCTGGTCATCTCGTTGTCGGCGCCGCTCCGCAGGACAATGGCGACGTCTTGCGGGCCTGAGACCGCCATCGCCGCGCGGAACCCCTCCGCGATCGACAGCACGCCCACAAGGACCGCGACCACACCCGCGATGCCGACCGCCGAGGTGATGGCCGACCCCATGCGCTCAGGGACGGTGCAAAGGTTGAAGACCGAAACAGACCAGACCTGTGAGAGCCAGTTGATCACGCCTGCCTCCTCACAGCAACGGCGATCCGGAGGCGCATCGCCTGAAGCGCCGGCAGGATGCCCGCTATCAGCCCCAGCGCCAGCACGATGAGCGCGCCAATCCCCAGGAATCGAACAGGCAGGTAGAACACCGGAAGCAGGGACGGCACGGGGCTGCCGCGCAGGGTGAACAACCATGCCAGCCCCAGGCCCGTCAGCCCTCCGATACCTGCGATCAGCAGCGACTCGGTTAACACCAGGACAAGCACACGCTCGTTTGTGAAACCGACCGCCTTGAGCACGCCCAGTTCCGCGATCCGATCGCGGACCGCCTGCGCCATCGTGTTGCCGACGACCAGCAGGATGGTGAAGAACACGGCGCTCAGGATCGCGATCATGATCGTGCCGATACTGCCAACTTGCGCGATGAAACCCGCCGCAAACGCTCCCTCGGGCTCGGACTTGGTCTCGTAAGGCGAATTGGCAAACTCGGCATCAATCGCCTCGGCCACCTGGGCCACAAGGTCCGGGTCGCTGACCCGGACCGCATACCAACTGACCTGCCCCTTCTCCAGCGCGCGGGCCTCGTCGAAATAGTCGTATCGAAAGAAGAAACCGGACGTGTCCGTGCCCTTCTTGGCACCATCATAGATTCCGACAATGTCGAATTCCCACGCCCCTTCGCCCTCGCGAGGCCAGATCGGCGAGGTCAACGGCACACGGTCGCCGATCTTCCATCCGAACCGCTCCACCAGCGTGCGGCCGACAATCGCGCCGGTCCGCGTCTTGCCCCACGCCTGTCTCTGGTCCTCCGGCAACAGGTACTCAGGAAACATCGCCAGGAAGGGCTCGGGCTCGACGGCAAAACTGCCGAACCAGTTCTTCGGCTCGTTCTGATAGATGCCGTTGAACCAGGTCCAGTGCGCGGTGGCAGCCACGCCGGGAATGCGCTCCATGCGGGAGCCGTAGACAGCTGGGAGGGGCATGATGAGCGAGACCTTGTGGCGAACGATGAGCCGGTCCGCGTTGGCCAGGTTGACCCCGGCCGCAAACGCCTCCCTGATCGTGCACAACAGGCCGTAGAGAATGAAGGCCACGCAGATCGAGAGCATCGTCAGCAGCGTGCGCAGCTTCTTTCGCTTGAGATTGCTCCAGACGAGGAAAAAGAACCTCATGTGGGTTGCTCCGCGTAAAGCTGGCCTTTGTCGAGGTGCACCGTTCGCTTCGCCCACGCTGAGGCATGCGGGTCGTGTGTGACCATGATGATCGTCTTGCCGTGCTCCCGGTTGAGCGCCTGGAGCAGGTCGAGGATCTCGTCGCCCGACTTGCGGTCAAGGTCGCCGGTCGGCTCGTCGCACAGCAGCAGCGTCGGGTCGGTGACGATGGCCCGAGCGATGCCGGTTCGCTGTTGCTCGCCGCCCGAGAGCGTGCGCGGTGAGTGTCGGGCCCGGTGCGAGAGACCCACGATGCGCAGCGCGGCCTCAACGTGCTTCCGCCGCTCGGCCCTGGAAAGGTGAGTGAGCAGGAGCGGAAGCTCGACGTTCCGTTCGGCCGTCAGCACCGGGAGGAGGTTGTAGAATTGAAAAACGAGACCCACGTGTCGCGCGCGCCACGCCGCCAGTTGCCGGTCGGACATCTGGTCGATGCGGTCGCCGCCCACCGTCACGGAGCCGCGCGTCACGCGATCCAGGCCGCCGATCAGGTTCAGCAGCGTCGTCTTGCCGGAGCCCGACGGTCCCATGAGAGCCAGAAACTCACCCCTGGCAACCGTCAGATCCAGGTCTGACAGGACGTGGATCTCCTCCGACCCGCGGCGGAAAGTCTTGTCAACGCCCTCGACACGCACGAGAACACCGTCGTCGCTACTCATCGCCTCGCCTCCGCCACCTTGGCGCCGTCCGCCAGATCGTCCGGCCCTTCGATGACCACCCGTTCGCCCCCGCTGAGCCCGGCGGCGATGGTCACCTCGTCGCCATGCGTTTCACCGAGCTTCACGGCACGGCGCTCGACGCGGCCGTCGCGAACGAGCCAGACGATGTCCTGATCGCCGCTGCGGCGGACGGCAGCTTTGGCGATGGTCGGGCTCGGCTGGGCCGGCCGAGCATCAGTCGCTTCCTGGAACGCCACCTTCACACTCATGTGGGGAAGGATGCGCGGGTCGAGTTTCTCAAAGCCCACCCGGACTTTCACCGTGGCCTTCTGCCGATCTGCGGTGGGGATGATCGCGATAACCCTGGCGGGGATGCGCCAATCCGGGTACGAATCGAGCGTGGCCTCGACCGGCCGGCCCGGCTCCACGCGGTTGATGTAGCTTTCGTTCACGTCCACTTCAATCTCCAATGAGCTCATGTCGACGATCGTGCAGATCCCGGTGCGGGTGAAGCCGCCCACCGACATGGGCGAAATCATCTCGCCAGGCTGAGCGTTCTTGGTCGTCACCACCCCGCCGAACGGGGCGCGGATGACCGCGTCGTCGATCTGCTGTTTCCAGAGCGCGACCTCGCTCTCGCTCACGGCAATGTCGGCCGTCTGCTTCGCGAGCCGGGCCTGCAGCGATTTCACCTCGGTCTCGGCGCGATCGAGTTCGACCCGGCTGGCCGATTGCCGATCCGCCAACGCCGAGATGCGCTTCACTTCTCGCAACGCGTGCTCGAGCTGGGCCTGCGTCTCGCCCAGGGCTTTGCGCGACGACTCCACTTGCGCCTCCGCCAGGCGGAGGCTTTTCTCCACGTTGGATGAGTCGATCCGTGCCAGCACCTGCCCGGCCTCGACGCTCATCCCCTCCTCCGCCAGCACCTCGATCACCTTGCCGGTGACCTTGGACGAGACCGTGGCCTCGCGTCGTGCCGTCACGTAACCCGAGGCATTGAGCAGCGTCCTGTCGCCCCTCGTTGCCGGCTCCCGGACCACGATCGTACGGACTACCGGGATCCTCGATCGATCGAGCCAGAGGTAGGCCCCGCCAGCCGCCGCAATCAGTACCAGCAGGATGACAATCAGCACTGCCTTCGGCCAGCGGCGGCGCGAAGTTGCCCTCTCGATACGCAGCTCATCCAGTGCTGTTCTGTCCGGTTTCATGATCAGTCCACGGAAACCATCGCGTGCACCGTCCCGTCCCACGTGGTCACAATCACCGTGTTACCCGAAACCGCCGCTGTCGACGCGATCGGCAGGCCGAACCAGTATTTCCACAGCAGGCGTCCGTCGCGGGCATCGAGAGCATAGAAGTAGCCGTCGCTCGCCCCGAAGTAAACGACATCGCCGACGATCACCGGCGAACTGGTAATGGTGGTCGTCTCACGCTTGTAGGGCACGCTGGGGCCAAGATCGCGTCCCACGGGGAACCGCCATCGCAGCTTGCCGGTCGCCTTGTCGAAGCCATGCATGGCCGCGTCGAACGACTGACTCTTCACCGAGACCTCCGTGCCGCCGACGCAGACGATGTCCTCGCCGATGGCGGGCGTCCCGGTCTCGTCGCCCAGCGGTACGACCTCTCTGCCCTGGCCGTCAGGTTTTTCAAACGCAGCCTCCCAGAGCTGCTTCCCCGATTTGCCATTCAGGCACAGGAGCGTCTTCTTGTTCTGGAATACGTAGAGGCGATCGCCCTCCTCGCTCTGTTCGATCGCCGCAGGCACCACCGCGACGGTTGACACGGCCATCTCGGAGTTGGCCCAACGGATATCGCCCGTCGCCGGGTCCAGCGCCCGGGCAAACGGGCCGCCCTGGTAGACCGTACCGGTGCCCAAACTCGGTCCCGAGTAAATGTTCGGCCACCAGTCCCGCCCCCCGGGCTGCCGCCAGAGCATCCTGCCCGAGAACAGGTCATAAGCCCCAAAGCCCGTGCAGCGACCGGCGTAAACCACATTGCCGCCGACAACGGGAAAGCTCGTTTCCCAACGATCGTCGTGTTCGCGATCGAGAGAGGCCGTCCAGCGAGGATACCCGTCGCAATTGAAGCAGTAGAGCGTTGCCGCCTGAGACACGGCCAAAACGTTGCCCTCCCACACCGCCAGACTGTGTTTAATCGATGAGTCAACGGGGGCGCGCCAGAGTTTGCGGCCGGTCGCCAGATCGAGCGCGGTGACGGCACAGTCATCGAGCGATTCCTCGAAGCTCGAAGCAGCGTACACACGACCGCCGGCAATCACCGGGCTGGAGATGTGGATCGTGCCGCCGATATTGGCGGCCCAGGCGGGCACGAGCGGCGGTCGCGGACCGCTGGCGAGATATCCGCGATGGCCGGCGTCGTTGTGGAAGAACGGCCATGCTTGCCCCGGCCTCACGGTCGGGGTACTGCTGAAATCGATCCTGAACAGGCCCCCCTGTTTCCAGACGCTGCCGTCGGCGGCCGTCGCTTCGATCTCCAGGTGTTTTGCGCCGGGCCGGACCTCGGGCGGCACTTGCCAGCGGCCGGCCCACGACCACGAACCCTCGGCCCACAGGTGGCCCTGGGCGATCGGCTCGGCCGGCTTTGCCGCTGCATCACCCGTGTCGAAGATGCGGTAACGAACACTCCGCACACGAACAGCCGTATCGTAGGCCAGGACCCGCAGCGGCACATCCCGTCCGAGCGTCAGACCGTCGAGCGACGGATGCACGATTTCGAGACGCCGGCGCTGCGCCCCGAGCCGCCATTCGCACCGCATTTGCTCGCCTTCAACATGGATGATCCGGAAACCTCGCGGACTGCGGTCGATGCCGCCAAAACGCAAGGTCGAGCTGTTGACGTCGAGAATGCCCTTGTATTCGCGCTCCCGGCGGCCGTGCCAGTGGCCGGAGAAAACGGCCGCCCCGTTGCGCTCCGCCCACCAGTCCAGCTCCGGGATAGTCGGAATGTAATGCTGGAACACGACCACCCGCTTGCCGGTGGCGTTGATGCGGAGGTCTTCCTCGATCCACTTGTCCTGGCGCTCGAAATAACTGCTGTTCCTCCCGCGGCTGATGATGTCCCTGGAAATGAAATGGTACGGCCCCACGTCGAACGAGTAATACGGCGGGCCGAGGTATCTCTCGTAGTTCTCGGTGTCGCGCAACTCGCCGCCGTAGTCGTGGTTGCCGACCACGTTGTACAGGGGAAAACGGCTGTTGCGGGTCGCCCGCGAGTAGCCCTCAAACTGCTCGGTCTGCCTGCCGACGTTGGTCAGATCACCGGTGGCGACGACAAAGGTGGGCGTATCCGACAGGCCGTTCACCACCTCCAAATCCTCGGCCATCGTCCGAACGGCATCCTCAGCTTCGGTCACGTGCGTGTCGCTCAACTGGACGAAGACAAAGCGGTCGGTGTTGCGGGCCGGGTCGCGGACCAGGCCGATGTCGGCCGGCTGAGTCCTGCCCTCGTAACGCTTGAAATCCGCAATCACAAAGAACTGTTTCGATGCCCGCCACCCGGCCGGCGTGCACACGAACACCGAACCCCGTTTCTGCTCCTGGAGTTCAAAGTGAAACTGCCCGTCGTCGGGCGTCCGGAGTATCGACAGCCCGTCTGATACGGGCATACCCCCCACCGGCGGTTCGCCGGTGTCGCGCATCCCGTCGGCGTCGAGATCCTCGAACACGACACCTCGCATGGTCAACGCTCGGGGCGCCGGCCGCGTGGCCGGTCTCGTCGAGGCCGACTTGCCCGGCCGTGAAGCCGCAGGCCTCGACGTGGCAACCGCTCCGGCAGGGGCTACGCTCAACACCGCAATCAGCAGATACGCGATCATGATCAATATCCTCGCTTGAGGGAGTCAGCAGTGCATCAATCCTGACAAGGCTTGCGGCCCGATGGCCACCCCGATCGGCGGCACGTCATCGCCACTCGGGAAGCGACGCGAAGCCCGCTGTCAGGCGTTTTCCTCCATGGCGCACATGGTATCGGCCGACAATGTTGCGGGCAATTCCGCCCTGCCGGCCCTTTCCATCGCCCCGGCGTTGTGATATACGGGCAGCCGATGATTGGGCAGGACACGATCGGCAAACCGGAGCGCCTGGCCTCTCTCGACGTGTTCCGGGGGATCACCATCGCGGGCATGATCCTGGTCAACAATCCCGGCCGCTGGGCCGATGACCGCATCTACGGCCCGCTGCTTCACGCCAAATGGCACGGCTGGACGCCGACCGACCTGGTTTTCCCATCGTTCCTGTTCATCGTCGGCGTGGCCCTGACCTTCTCGTTCGACAAGCGCGTGGCAGCCGGTTTCAGTCGTCTCCGCCTTTTCGAGCAGGTCATCCGTCGCACCATCATCCTGATCTGCCTGGGGTTGATCCTGCACAGCTTCCCGCGATGGCGGCTGATGGCCCCGTATATCGGGATGGTCGCCGGGCTGGGCTTTCTCTTCGCCGACGAGCCCCCGTTTGGCTGGCCGAGCGGCGGCATGACACGCCTTCGAAAGGCAATCGGCTGGGTTCTTGCCGTCGGCGCTGTTGTCTACTTCGTCGTCGACTTCGGCCACTTCCAGACCAGCGAGCCGATCCTGCGGGTCCCGGGCGTCCTGCAGCGGATCGGGCTGTGCTACTTCTTCGCGTCGATCGTCGTCCTCTACAGCGGCCTTCGGGGCCGGGTGATCTGGACGGCCGTACTGCTGCTCGGGTACTGGGCGATTCTCGCGTGGGTCCACCCGCCCGTTGCCAACCCCGCGCTGGTCGAGGCTCGCCCCGAGGCGCTCCTGCAGGATTGGCTCGACGTGAAGCTGCTCGGGGCACACATCTACAGCGTCGAGCGGCCGGAACCCGAAGGCCTGCTGAGCACAATCCCGGCCATCGCCACGACGCTGCTCGGCGTGCTGGCGGGCAACTGGCTCCACACCGGCCGTGAGAGGAACGAGAAGACGGCCAGGCTCTTCCTCGCGGCCAATCTCCTGCTATTTGCAGGGCTGTGGATGAACCTGGTCTTCCCGATCAACAAGAAGATCTGGACCAGTTCGTACGTGCTGCTGGCCGGCGGTATCGCGATGAACGCGCTGGCGATGTGCTACTGGCTGATCGACATCAAAGGCTGGCGACGCTGGGCCTGGCCGTTCATGGTCTTTGGCACCAACGCCATTACCCTGTTTTTTGCCTCAGGCATCGTGAGCCGCCTGATCGGCATCGTCTTCAACGTGCCGGTAACGCCCGACGGCCGGCTCGCCCCAACCGGTGGCCTCTGGCACACCCTGACCGTCTGGTTCAACGCCGTCTTCGCCCCAGCCGGAGCCGCCACATGGCCGGGACAGACAATCACGCTGAAAACGTGGCTCTTTCAGACCCTCTTCGAGTCCTGGGCCGCCCCCAAACCCGCCTCGCTCATGTACTCCGTGACCTACATTCTGATCTGGCTTGTCCTGATGACCCCGCTCTACCACAAGCGCATCTTCATCAAAGTGTAGGCTCCGCAGGCCATTCGCTCCGTAGGAGCGGCTTGTAGCCGCGACCCGCTGTAGGAGCGGTCTCTGACCGCGATGAGATGTGTAGGGTCCGCGCCCGCGGACCACCAGGTTTCAAATCTGAGATCGCCAGATCTCAAATCGCTGATGATGCGCCGCCAAGGCATATCGTTGATCATCCGGACTCATTCGTCACCCGTCAACGTACATCTCCTTCCACCGGTACCGAAAGACCCGAAGCACCCATAGCACCATGCCTGCCGCCGACACCGTAATCACCAGGATCGCCCAGCCTTGGGATACCCGGTCAAAACAGGGGTGCAAAACAACTCTATCGAAGAAGAAGGTACTGCAGAACAGGCTGAGGGGCATGCCCGCAGTCCCCTTGTTGATCAGCGGCGACCACACGTATCGGCATGGCGGCGCGTATCCAGGCCAGACCGGAGGCTCAGCGGTTCCACACTCCGGGCACCTTGGACTCTCCAGATGCTCACGGATGTAGCCGCATTGGCCACACAGAGCAGTGTCCAACGTCTGCCATGACTCATACAGCCTGTGATAGTAGCCCAGGCCGAACAGCGAGAGGATCGCCGCAGCCACGAGGCCCGCGGCGCAGGCCATCAGCACGGGACCTGCCACGTCGGGAATCGACCAGACCAGTGAGGCCCCGATGATGAACCCAGTCGCCAGCAAAGCCGCCCTCTGTCCGCCGATGAGCACCAGCAGGATTCGTCTGGACGCACGGATTCGCTGCAACAAGTCGGCCGCTCCGGTCATTTCCCAGCGGAAAAGGCCCGCCAGTTCCGCAAGATACACCGGAAAGTCCTCAACCCGTTTCGTTGACATCCACCGCACCGCCCGCGACCGAACGATTGGAGCGACCGGCGGGCCAAGGAGCGGGCTCAGAACCCAACGCAGCAGAAGCAGGGGAAGGCTTATCAGGCAGCCGAAGAACACCACGACATACAGCGGTGCCGCCAGCACGAGCACCCAGGCAGGGTACTGCCGGAGCCGCTCTCGAAGCTCAGTGAGTGGCTGCCACAGGCGCATCGAGGAGAAGCCCCGCAACGGTGTCTGCCGGTCGCGACGCCACACGGCAATCAGGTGATGGTCTGCCGGGACAACCCTGCCAATCCGCGACGACCGGCGCTCAGTGTTTCGAGTTCGCCCCCGCGACGCAACAGGGGCCTTGCCTGCGGCTTGACGGGCGTATGGAAGTGTCTTTAAGCGTCTCTCGCCATGGCGCCAGCACACTTTCGGACACAGCGTCGAACAATCGCTCACCGCAATGCAGACAGTGCCAATGAGGCACGGGGGGGCTGGTCACCCGGCGGAGGCCTACTTCGAATACGCAGGGTTCGCAGACCCAGCGGATCTGTCTTGAATCGCAGGTAGGGCATTGGGCAACGCGGAACTGGGGCCTTGCTCGTTTTCTCATGTCGGTTCCGATCGTTTCGAAGAGATCAGCACGTAGAATCGGTCGCTGTTCCGCGCCGGGCTCAGCTTGCCTTTTGTTTAAACCGGCCGGCCATCCCACGTCGTCGAGTCAATAACGTACAATGTCTCCCTCCGGCCGGTAAGCGGGTTACGGGACCGCAAACGCTTCGTAATGGCCGTGGCGTTGAGAATGGCTTCAATGACATCCTCGCGGCACAATCCGTCTCGCAGCATTTCTGCTTCGGCCTTCATCGTGAACACAGCGCGCCCCGCCTGGCATAGTCGCTTGATAACTACAAGCGTATGATCCATTTATTATACGCTACCTTTCGATTTGCTGCTACGCTCGCACCCTAGCCTTTCGGCCACTTTCCGGGCGAGACCGGTGGGCAGAGCAATGATCCGCCGGGGCGACCCCTACCCCTTCGCCCCGCCGCCGAATTTCCTGCGCAGCCGCTCGGCGACGTTGGGCGGCACCAGCCGGGAGAGCCGCTCCATGTCGTTGCAGCCCAGTTCGACGATCTGCTTGATGTAGGTGCTGGAGGTCATCGCGAACTGGTCGCGGGTCATCAGGAAGATGGTCTCGACCTCGCCGACGATCAGGTTGATGTTGGACTGCTGGAGCTCGTAGTGCAGATCGACGTTGTCGCGGATGCCCCGAATGATCATCTGGGCGTCGACCCGCCGAACAAACTCGGCCGTCAGCCCCTCGTAAGCCTCGACCCGCACACGGGGCATATCGCCGATCAACTCGCGGACCATCTCCACCCGCTCAGCGGCGGTGAACAGCTCCCGCTTTTCGGGATTGTGGCCGATGGCGACGATCAGCTCGTCGACGAACGCCCGGGCCCGCTTGATGATGTCGAGGTGGCCGTGGGTGATCGGGTCGAAAGCACCGGGAAACACCGCGCGAGTGGACTTGCGTTGAGACATACCAGATTTCCCTTGAACAGACCTGCGAACGGGCGAAACCGCAGGATTGTAACCCATCCCCGCCGGGCCCCACAACCGCCCGCTTGCAGCCCCCCCGCCGGGATGCTACCATATGCGGCATGAGTCGGAACGCGGACAACATCTTCTTCCCTTCCCGGCACTGCCCCGGCAACCCCCGGGTCAGCGGCATCATCGGCATTATTGGAGCAAGTCCGGGGTAGGGCCGCGTGACCCAGACGCGATTGTGACAAGCCCTGCCCGATAAGGCGGGGCTTTTTTGTTGGACGGCCAGGTGTACAGGCTCTTAGACTGTCAGGCCTTCAGACTGTCGGGCGTCGAGTCGACCCAGCAGCCCGCTTCCTTCGCCCTGACAGCCTGGCCTTGGCGACACAGGTGACTTCATGTCCGAATCCAAACAACGGATCGAGATCTACGACACGACGCTGCGCGACGGATCGCAGAGCCACAACGTCAGCCTGAGCTTGCAGGACAAGGTGAGGATCGCGGCCAGGCTGGATTCGCTGGGCGTCGATTACATCGAGGGCGGCTATCCGCTGAGCAACGCCCGCGACGCGGCCTTCTTCAAGGAAGCCCGGCAGCTCCGGTTCTCCCACGCCAAGGTGGCCGCCTTCGGCATGACCCGGCGCCGGGGCGTCCGGGCGGACAAGGACGAGGGACTCAAAGCCCTGCTCGACACCGAGGCCCCGGTGGTCACCATCGTGGGCAAGACCTGGGACATGCAGGTGAGGGACATCCTGCAGACCAGCGAGCAGGAAAACGTGGACATGATCGCCGAATCGGTGGCCTTCCTGGCCAGACGCGGCCGGGAGGTCATCTACGACGCCGAGCACTTTTTCGATGGCTACGCCGACAACAAGGAATACGCGTTCAAGACGCTCCTGGCCGCCCAGCAGGCAGGCGCAGCCTGCCTGGTGCTCTGCGACACCAACGGCGGATCGCTGCCGGACCAGATCGGGGCCTGTATCGACGCCATCCGCCCCCGGATCACGGCCAAACTGGGCATCCACACCCACAACGACGCCGGCCTGGCTGTTGCCAACACGCTGACCGCCATCCGGCACGGCGCCGTCCACGCCCAGGGCACCATCAATGGCATCGGCGAGCGTTGTGGCAACGTCGACCTGACCACCGTCGCCGCCAATCTCGCGGTCAAGATGAACAAGGCCGTCTTGCACGATGATGGTCTCAGGCGGCTCACCGAGGTCAGCCGCTACGTCTACGAGGTGCTCAACCTGGTCCCGCCCGACAGCCAGCCCTACGTCGGGCCATTCGCCTTCGCCCACAAGGGCGGCATGCACGTTCATGCGATCCGGCGCGTGGCTCGCAGTTACGAGCATGTCGATCCCATGCTGGTCGGCAATGAGCGACGGGTGCTGATCAGCGAACTGAGCGGCGCAAGCGGCGTGGCCGAGAAGATCGGCCACAAACTGGACGTCGCCCACGATAAGAACCTGCAGCGAAAACTGCTGAAGCGGTTGCAGGAGTTCGAGGAGGAAGGCTACGTCTACGAGTCGGCCGAAGCCAGCTTCGAGCTGCTGTGCCGCAAGGAGCTCGGGCTCTATCACCCCTTCTGGCAGCTCGACCACTGGCGGGCGGTGGCCTTGCGGTCCGCCGGCTCCGCCGAGCCGGATACCGAGGTGATCGTCAGGCTGAGAATCAACGGCACGATGGAACACCACGTCTCCGGCGGCCACGGCCCGGTCGACGCTATGACCAACGCCCTGATGAAAGCCCTCCGGCCGCACTACCCCGAGGTCGACCACGTGCGGCTGATCGACTACAAGGTCCGTGTCATCGACGCCCGTGCCGCCACCGCCGCCCGGGTCCGCGTGACCATCGAATTCCGCGACGAAATGACACACGAGATCTACGGCACGGTCGGCGTCAGCGAGAACGTCATTGAAGCATCATGGATCGCCCTGGTCGACGGCATCGAGTATTCGCTGATCAATCACGAGGAGCGGAAGAAGGGGGGTAGGAGACAGAAGACACGAGGTTGAAGAGCATCGGCTGTAAGGATGACTCGATGAGTATCGGCCGTCGAGGATCACTTCCCGACGAACTTGGCCCGAACCTTGTCGCGCACGTCCTTCCAGTCGTGGACTTCCCCCCGTTCGATCTGGTCTTCGGCTCTGTCGATGGCGTCGAGGGTGGCTTCGTCAAGCCCAGATGCTTCGATCTCGTTCAAGGCCTCCAGAGCCGCGTGTACAACATCGTCGGCCGAGCGGTAATCCCCGCTGCTGAGCTTCTCTTGAAGGAGCTTCTCTGTTTCGGGGCTAAGGGCGATATTCATGAGTCCATCTCCGGTCCGCACAGTCGGCCCACGGCCGGTCTCGCTTCGCTTGTGCTGCGCGCGTCGGGGCAGATCGACAGGATTGCTGCTACTGCCTGTCCTTGAACAACCGTTTTGCATTCCGGGCTCCGTGCAAGACCCGGATCAACTCGATGCCGTCGTCAATGAGACGGTAGAAGACCATGTAGTTCCCGATCGGGAAGCTGCGGATTCCGTTTCCCAACTCTGGCCGTTGGCGCCCCATGGTCGGGAACTCGGCAAGCAGGATGAACTTCCGGTTGAGCACGTCAATGAGGGCATCGGCGGCCTGAGGATTGTCCTCGCCGATATAGACCGCGATGTCGAACAAATCCGCATCGCAGCTCGTCGTGCGGAGAATGTGCGGCATTACTGGGCCTTCTCGGGGTCCAGGTGCTCGCGGACCCGCCGCTTGAGTCCGTCGGGATCCCACTCGGCCGTTTCGCCCCGCTCTGCCTGTTCAATGCCCACCGCGATCCGGGCTCGAAGGTCATCGAGCTGGGCGGCGGAGAGATCCTCGTCGGCCTGCAAACGGGCGACGGCCGAGTTGATCAGATCTTCGGCCGAGTCATAGCGGCCAGCCCTGACCTGCTGATCGACGAACTTCTGCAAGTCCGGGTGCAGTAATGAATTCATCGCTCGAAACCTCCAGTTACATCATATCACGAGTCGACGGGAAAGGCACCCTGCCTGCAACGCCACCGAGGGACACCACAGCCCGAGCTACAGTAAGGCCCCTTGCCGGCACAGGTTACGTCGTCTTCCACCCGGCCGCGGAACCATGCGGACCGCTTCGTCGGGTACCGGGCAACCGTCACTGTGCCGATCGGCGGATTCGGCGCAGGCCGAGCAGTTCCTTGAGTTCGTCTGAACGCAGCGCATAGGCCGCCGCCAGGAACGCAACCCCGCCGGTGGCCATCGGCAGCATCACGTCCAGCAGGCTCACCAGCAGGTGAGTCGAGCGGATGAAGAGGTGCCCCCCATGCTCGGACCTTGCCCAGTCGCCCCACCAGTCGCGGCCGAGGTACAGAGTCAGCCCGGCCACGATGGCCATGGCGGCGGTCGCGACGGCGGTCTTGGCAATGCTGCGGAGAATCGCCCGCAGGTCGAGCCGACCCTCCAGTTTGCGGCGCAGCAGCAGGGCCAGCAGCAGAACGCTCCCGGCGGCCGTTACCGTTGTCGTCAGCCCAAACGTGCCGGCCCTCAGCGGCGTCCACACCAGGACCAGGTTGAGAACGATGCTCGAACCCACGGTCAGCAGCGAAACCTTCAGCGGTGTGCGCGTGTCGTGCATGGCGTAGAAGCCGCGAAGGAGCATGTGCTGGGCGCAGAACGCCCACAGGCCGGCAGCATAGAACTGCAAGACCCACGCCGTTCGCACGGTGTCGGTGGAGGCAAACTTGCCGTGCTCGAACAGCAGTCGCGTGATCGGCACGGCCAGCACCATCAGCCCCACGCCCGCGGGCAGCCCCTCGAAGATCGCCAACCGGACGGACCTGCTCACCTCCTGGCGCATGGCGGCGAAATCATTGTTGGCGGCGTATCGGGACAGGGCCGGAAAAACCGCCGTCGCCAGCGAGATCGCCAGTACGCCCAGCGGAAATTGGTACAAACGCTGGGCCTGGGCGACGCTGCTCTGCGTGCCCTCGTCGAGCGGGCAGGCAACGATGCGGCCGGGCAACGACACGGTCTGCTGCTCGTCGGCCGCACTGAGCCACAGGATGACCTGGCCGTCAATGACCGGTGCGATCTGCAGCACACCCAGGCCGATCATCGCCGGGGCCATCATGGCCAGCATCCGGCGCACGCCGGGGTGCCTGGGGATCCAGAGAAACTGCCACGAATAGCCCAGCCGCCGCAACTGCATGCCCAGAATGATCATCTGAGCGGCGCCCGACAGCACCACCGCGACCGCCAGGGCGTATACCTGCTGCTCCTTGCCACCCGGAAGATTCGGCGCAATGAACCAGATGCAGGCGATCTGGATGATGTTCATCACGATAGGCATGGCCGCCGGCCAACTGAATCGGCCCAGGACGTTGAGACAGGACGCCATCAGGGCCGTGATGCAGATGAACGGCATGAACGGGAACATGGACGCGGTCAGGCCGACGCCGAGGCGGAACGACATCCGGTCGCTTCCGAAAAACAGAATGGCCAGCAGCCCGATCTCCACGATCAGCGTGATGCCCGCGAGGGCAACGGCCAGCAGCGTCGCCACCGCCGAATACAGCCGCCGGCCCTGCTCGACGCCTTCCTTGGCCAGGGACTCGCTCAAGGTCGGCACGAACGCAGCCGCGAGGGCCCCTTCGCCGAATAACCGCCGGAACACGTTCGAGATCACGAAACCGTAGGTGAAGCGGTCCTGCACCATGCTGTTGCCCAGCCAGGCGGCCAATGCAATGTCGCGAATCATGCCGAACACGCGACTGCCCAGGGTAACGACCGCGATTCGCTTGGCGCTCCTGACCACGCTGCCGCCGGGAGCAGACTCAGCAGTGGCATAGCCAACGGGCGGGACGGCCTGATCCGAATTCTCGGGCGACGTGCTCATACGAGGGTCAACTTCTTGCCGGGCAGACTTAAAATCGTCGGGCTTGGGTGCCACTGGCGGCTTGACTGAGACCGTCCGGGAATTCACCGAGCGGAATGCACGACCGGGTGGCCCATCGCTTCAGCGATGGGGGAGCGAACTCGCGGCCGAGTTGATGTCCCCCACGGCTGAAGCCATGGGGCACCCACCGAATTCCCGTACAGCGTTGGCTTGTCCGTCAGTGCATGGGCAGACAAACTGCCCGCGGCGCCCAACCGGGCTCACTTCGCGGCCATCCACGCGGCCGGAACAACAAAACCGCCTCACGTCCTGAGAATATCGACCGAACGTCCGCCCGTACAACACGTCATTCATGTTTCATCATTCGGATCGGACGAAGGCGAGATTCGTCCTGGTCGCCCGCCACGGCGGGCAGGTTCGCCACGGCGAATCTCGCCTTCGGCGGACTCGTGGCGACGGTTGCGAGCTTCGTCATTTTCTCACCGCTCAGTTCGCGGCCAAAGCCGGCCCCAGGTTCCCCTTGTGATTGGTGTCCACCGGATTTATAAAGAGACTTTACCTATCGGTCGGCGCGGTCGCGGTTTCATCCGCTGGAGGTTTGGCATGACTATTCAACCCCCTTCCCCCGGATCGCCGCCCAGCGCGGAGGGGCAACTGGAGTTTGCCGCGGAGAAAGGCGGCGGCCGGCTGGCCGGCCTGCTGCTGGCCGGCGGCATCCTTGGGATCCTCCTGGGGATCGGCCTCTTTCTGCTGCTCCTGCTGTCTTCGAAGCACGAGCCGTACATGCCGGGCCTCATCGGGGGCATGATGGTAGTCCCGATCTTCATGATCGCCTTCGCGATCACCCGGCTCCGGGCTCCGATCCGGGTCGTGCTGGACGCCCGGGGGCTGCTCATCGAGCGGCGGATCGCCCCGCTGTTCATCCCCTGGTCGAGCATTGCCGAGGTGCGGCGCGACCGCAAGTCGGGGTTCGGCGAGCTCGAGCCGAAGGACGTGCTCGTCCTCTGCGGAGAACGCGGCCGGGTCCTGGCCCGGATCCTCGGTACCCTGCCCCGCTTCCCGGCGCTCGTGGCCGAGGTCGAGGCCCGCTCAGCGCTGGCCCGCGGAGCCCCTACCTACGACCGCGACCGCAACATCGAGCAGCGACGCCGCAAGGCCAAACGCGGCGCCCGTTTCGTCATGGTCACGGGGTTCATCTTTGCGCTGCTCGGCCTCTTCGTCGCCGGCCAGAGCATCAACGAGATGAAGCACAAGCGGGCGATCGCGCGCGAAGGGGTCGACGTCGATGCCACGATCGTTCGTCACTACCGATACAACGTCACACCCCATCTGGAATACACCTTCCAGGACGCCCAGGGCCGGACGTTCCGCCGTGACGTGATGATGAAACCGTCAATGTGGGAGGAACTGGAGGGCGAGAAGACCGTGAGCGTGCGCTACCTGCCTTCCGATCCGGATTGGAGCATCGTCGAAGGCGAAGAGAATACTACGCCCGAAGGGCCACCCATTATCGCCGCAGGCGTCCTGTGTTCGTTCATGGGAGCCGCCTTCTTCATCATCGGCATCCTGGGAATCGACATCCGGGTTGAGGGCGGAAAGCTCAAGATCATCCGCATCCGCGACATGGGAGACGAGCTTCTGCCCGACTCCGCGCCGGCGCCTGTCCCGCAGGTGCGCCCGGCACCACCCGTGTGGCGCCCTGTCGTAACGGCGCGTCCGCCTGCGGCGACGGACGATCGACCCCGCGGCGTTCGCGTCTTGGGGGCGCTGAACATCGCCTTCGGTCTGCTGGGCATTGTTGTCAACACATTCAGACTGTGGATGGTTTCAGTCTGGGCGGGAAAGACGTGGACCCAGGGTCAGATGATGCTCGAATTCGCAGAGGCCGATCGCTGGGCGTGGCTCCAGTACAGTGTGAACCTGGCCCTGGCGGTGGTCTTGCTGCTTTCAGGAATCGGACTCCTGGCCTGGTGGCAATCCGGCCGGCGGCTGGCCCTCATCGCGGCTTCCGGGCAGGTGATCATGGGGCTCATCGCCCTCATAGCCGCGATTTACGTGACCGCACAGGGCACCGATGAGTTCGACCCGGAGACAAGGATCGGCGTTATCGTCGGTTTTGTCGGAGCATTGATCGTCGAAGTGCTCGGGCTCATCTACCCGACGGTCTTGCTGATCCTGCTGGGCCGGCGACCTCGAAATACTGTGCCGACGCACACCTGGGCGCAAACTCAGCCATGAGCGGCACCGTTGAGCGGTGAATCCAACTCACGAGGAACAAATGGCTCACGACTCGGAAGAAGCTGTGCCGGGCACGCCGGCAGGACCGGATCCTGACAACGGCCATGCGAACCGGCCTGCACCGGATCTCTTGATGACCTCTGCCGATACCTGCCGGCACGACGCACCCGGCAGCTCGTTGGGAGACCAGCCCGCAGGACTCGCCCCCCCAATCACGCCGCCGGTCGCTCGCCCTTTGGGCGGCGTTATGGCGGTGCCGCCCCGGCCGTGGGGCTTCTGGGCGACAATGGCCTGGTCGGTAGCGACGATGATCTTGCTCCTGATCGTCGAGATTGTTGTGCTCGTGGTTGTGCTGGTCGCAGCCCATCAACAGGACCCGAAACTGGACGTCGCGAAACTCAACCTGGACAGCAACGGGCTGGTCCTGGCGATCTCGAGCATCGTGGCCGCTCCGGTAGGCGTGGGGCTGATTCTCCTGTTGATCTATGCCCGACGCTGCCCTATCGGCGAGTACCTGGGCTGGAATCGGCCGCGCGCAGGAGCGACCTTGAAATGGGCCGCCGCCGTGCTCGCCTTTGCGGCCGTCTCCGACGCGCTCCACTGGCTGCTTCGAGGCAGCATCGTTCCGCCCTGGATGGTCGAGGTCTACGAGACCGCCGGTTGGCTGCCGCTGCTCGTGTTCGCCCTGCTGGTGGCGGCTCCGGTGTTCGAGGAAGTGCTGTTTCGAGGCTTCATGTTCCACGGCATCGCCTCTTCGCGCCTGGGAAAGATTCCCGCTATCCTGATCACCGCGGCAGCCTGGGCTGCCATCCATGTGCAGTACGACTGGCTTGGCGTCGTGAGCATCTTCCTGGGTGGGATTCTGCTGGGCATCGCACGGCTCCAGACACGGTCGGTCGTGTTGACCATATTGCTCCATTCGCTCCAGAACCTCCTGGCGACCATCGAGGTGACGACACACGTGCGGATAACCGGTTGAGACGACGCTCAGTTCACCGCGATTCAGTGCCTCCCGCACGACGAAGGGAGCCGGACGACCGAGTTGCGCAGGTCTTGACAGCCGGATGAACGTGAAAGTGCCAGGAGGCAGACAGCAGACGTGAGACAAGCCTTCTGCAAACAGCATCAGACTCTCGATGACCGCAGGCGAACGGCCACTTTGAAGATCTCCCCCGACGACGACGCTTCAATCGAGCCGCCCAGCAGCTCGACCAGGACCTTGCAGAGTGACAGGCCCAGTCCGCAATGCTGGCCGGAGCCCTGGCGAGAGGCATCTCCGCGCCAGAAGCGGTCGAAGACTCGTTCGACATCCTGTTCCGACAAGGCGCTGCCGGTGTTGGTGACCGCGAACTCGACGCACTTGCCGTCCAGGTTGGCTTCGATCCAGATCCGCCCACCATCATCCGTGTACGCCGTAGCGTTGCCCAGGATGTTCTGCACGACCAGGCGCAGTTTGCCGCGGTCCGACTCGACCATGCAGGGCTCGCGCAACCGCCACTCCACCTCGAGCCGCCGCTGCCCCGCCTCGCCGGCCAGAGGCTTCCAGCATTCGCGCACCAGAGCGGCCAAGTCGACGCTTTCGTTCGCCACCTCCAGTTGATTCGCGTCGGCTCGGGCAAGGTGCAGGAGGTTCTCGACCATCCGGTGCATCTGCTCATTGATGCCCAGACAATCCTGCATGGCCTGTCGATAGGCCTCCGGCTCGCGATCCCTGGAAAGAGCGACTTCCAGCACCGAGCGGGCACCGGCCAGAGGGGTGCGCAGCTCGTGGGCGACGTCAGCCGTGAACCGCCTTTCGCGCTGAAAGGCACGCTCCAACCGTCCGAGTAGATCATTAAGGCGGTCGACCACCGGAAGCAGTTCCGCCGGCACGCCGGCAGGCTCAATCCTGACCCCCAGATCTGACTCGCCCACGCGTGCGATCTGGCTCGCCAGCCGGTCCACCGGCCGCAGACCCCGACGAACGGACCAGCCGAGCACACTGAGAGAGACGGCAACCGCGGCAACCCCGACCGCTGCCATCACGAACCTGATCCGAGCCAAGGTTGCTTCAATTGCCGCTGTCTGGCGGCCGAAAACAAGCGTCACCACGAGAGGCTTCGTGGAGCGCCCGCCGCCATCCTCCTGCCGCGGTGTAAAGCGGATTCCCACCGTCCGAACCCGTCGGCCGTCAGGCAGAATGGTCGATTCGAAGGCGGGCCGGTCAACGGGGCCCTCGATTTCAACCAGATCCCGACCCTCAAGGGAGGCGGAACGGGCAATGGTCCCGGCCCCTGGCATCCGGACCTGGTAGAATTCCGCATGTTCCGACGGCCTGAACTCCGGAAGATCGGCGTCCTCAAAGTCAAGCTCAATCCTGCCGTCCTCCTGCTCCGCCATAGCCGCGAGCGTGCGAGCCCTTGCGGCCAGCGACTCGTCAAACTCCCGCCACAGCGCGTTGCGGACCAGGACATACAGCAGAATACCGGAGGCCAGCAGCACCACGACGGCACCGAGGCCTGTTCCGATCAGCAATCGCCAGCGCAGCGTTCGCACTTCTTATCGCCCCAGCATGTAGCCCTGGCCCCGGCGGGTGTGGATCAGGCGGGCCAGCCCCGGTCGTTCGATCTTCCTCCGCAAGTAGCCGATGTACACATTCACAACGTTGCTCTCCACCGACGAATCGAACTCGTAAAGGTGCTCCCAGATGTCCGTTCGGGAGACGATCTCACCGGCCCGCAGCGCCAGAAACTCGAGCAGGGCATACTCCCGCGCGGTCAAATCAACCGGCTGGCCCGCACGGCTGACGGCTCGCCTCGCGGTATCGATCTCCAGGTCCTCGACTCGCAACACCGGGTCTTTCACGGCGTACTTGCGGCGCACCAGGGCTCTCACGCGGGCCAAGAGCTCTTCGAACGCGAACGGCTTGACCAGGTAATCGTCCGCCCCGAGATCCAGGCCCCGGACACGGTCCTGGACGGTGTCCCTGGCCGTCAGCAACAGCACGGGAGTTGCCCGGCCCGAGTGCCGAATCCGCTTGAGAATCGTCAGCCCGTCAACGACGGGCAGCATGATGTCCAGAATGATCACGTCATAGTCGCAGGACTCCGCATACCACAGCCCTTCCTCGCCTTCCGCCGAAACATCCACGGCGAAGCCGGCCTCGCGGAGCCCCTGACTCACCGACGCCCGAAGCGGCTCATAGTCCTCGACGAACAGGACACGCATGACACCACAATGGCACGACGCCTGCTGCCCTGCAAGCACCCCCACCGGCAATGCCCGGACTACTTGTCGTCATCGTCATCGTCGTCGCCGTCCTCCTGCTCGACCTGCCGCTTGAGAAGCTTGCCGTCCGGTGCGACCTTGATTTCGACGTCGTGCCCGTTTTCGACCCATTCAGCCTCGTAGACCACGCCGGCCGGAGTAGTCTCGCGCTCGATCTCCTTGACCTTTGCCCCCTTGGCCTCGGCCAGGATGGTCGCCTTCACTGGCGCGGGCACTTGGTCGATCGTGACGGCCTGCTCGTCCTCGCCGTCATCACCGTCGTCATCGTCATCACCGTCGTCATCGTCGTCCTTTTCGTGCCCCTTGCCGAGCATCTTGCCGGTCGGCAGAACGGCAATTTCCTTCTCTTTGCCGTTGACCTTGCCTTCGATCTCGTACACGAGCATAGTGACCTTTTCGCACTCGATCTTAGCTTGGGCTGGGAAGTGCTTGGCCACCACCGCCTTCACGGCGGCCGGCAAGGCGGCGGCATCAATCTCCTCCTCCATCTCAACGAGATCGCCGTTGGCCATGACCTTGGCCTCGGCTTCCTTGCCGTTGACCTTCCACTCGGCCTCGTAGAGTTCCATCCCGTGTTCCTTTTCTCGCTCGACCGCAAGGATCTGCGCTCCGCCGGCCAGTTTCAGCAGTGCCGCCCGGGCTTCCGGAGGAGCCTGATCCAGGGACATCTTTGGCGCGTCTCCGGCCGTCGCGACACCCACTGCCGCCGCCAGACCAATCAAACCCAGCAGTGTCACGGACCTTCTCATGACATAACTCCTTTTTATCAAGAGACTTCCAAACGAGTCGGCCACGTTCGGCCGGCGTTTCGTCACCGTGGCCCCAGACCGCTTTGGGGCCCCACGACGCCTGTAGTATACGAGGGGAAGATAAGAGAACGGTGAGAAACGCCAGGGCCGGGCGCAGCACCAGATTGGCCGATCAATACCGATCGGCCCAGGGCTGCCTCTCAGCGGTGATGATCCCGAAAGGCTGTTACGAACTCCGCCGGCCGATCACGCGTAGCTGGCGTCCTTCTGGGCGCCGTATTTGGCCGTGCGCTCCTTGGCGACACGGGCCTCGTAGCCACTGGCCCGGTGGGCGGCGATGGCATCAGGCTCGATGCCCATCTTCTCACGGGCGTAGGCGACCAGTGCCCGCGTATTGGTATAAAAGGCCTCCTTGAGCGTCTCCTCGGACATGACCAGGTCATCCTTGGCCTGGGCGGCCTTGAGCTTCTTTCGGTCCACCAGCAGGGCCTTGGCGTAGAGCTCATGGGCCAGGGTGACGGTCTGGATCATGGCCTCGATCTTGGGCTTGAGGTTGTGCGACTGGTCGACCATGTAGGCGATCTCGATCGATTTACTCCGCTCCTCCTCGGCCCCGACGATCTCGTTGAAGATGCGGAAGACCTGGTACGGGTCGATACTGCCCAAAGTCAGGTCGTCGTCGGCGTAACGGCGGTCGTTGAAGTGGAACCCGCCGAGCATGCCTTCGTCAATCAGCCAGGCAACGATCTGCTCGATGTTCTGGGCCAGATAGTGATGCCCGGTGTCCACCAGCACCTTGGCCTGAGGGCCGACGGCCTTGGCCAGCAGGAAGGCCATGCCCCAGTCGGCGATGTCGGTGTGATAGAAGGCCGGCTCGAACGGCTTGTACTCGACCAGCATAGTCATGCCCTTGGGCATGGCCTTGTAGACCTGCTTGAGGCAGTCGGTGAAACGCTGCTTGCGGGCCCGGATGTCATCCTGCCCGGGATAGTTCGTCCCGTCGGCGAACCACAGCGACAAATACTTGCTCTTGGTCGCCTTGCCGATCTCGACCGAGTCGAGGCAGTGCTGGACGGCCTGCTTGCGGACCTTCGGGTCGCGGTTGCCGAAGCTGCCCCACTTGTAGCACTGGTCCTGGAACACGTTCGGGTTGATCGCCCCGATGCTGACGCCGGCCTTCTTGGCATAGGCAACCAGGTTCTTGTCGAAGCCGTTGGGGAAGTCCCAGAGAACGTGTACGGCCACGCTCGGGCAGATGCCGGTGAGCTTGTGCACCTGGGCTGCGTCGTCGAGCTTCTCTTCGATGCTCCGGGCCGCCGCCGCCTGGAAAAACTTGCCGAACCGGGTGCCGGTGTCGGCATAGCCCCACGATGGGGTCTCGATCTTGAGTGACATCAGTTTCTTCATGACCTGTTCAGGGTCGCGGCCCTGGGCCTTCAAGTGGTCGAGAATGTACCGGGCACAATCGGCATGGTGAGAGGATGGCATATTTGACACTCCGCTGGAGAACTCGTTGTCTCTATAACGGCACGTAATAATCGGGGCGGGCCGAGAGCCTGTCAAGGAACCCTCGATTCGGGTGCTGACCGCTCGACCCGGATCATTGACAGACTTGGCGGTCCATCCAGGATACGGCCCGTGCGGATGCCACCGGCTCACGGTCGCGACCGGGGCGGCAGGGAGTTCAGCGGGAGTCGGTGATGCCAACGGCCGAACAGGAAAGAGAATGGAAGGGCTTGTGGATCTGGGGCAGCCCGGGGCTGGCCCATGAGCATCGCAACGAATACGTTTACCTTCGCAAGACCTTCCGACTGCAATCGCCGCCGGCATCAGCCCACGTCCGCATCTCGGCCGACAATCGGTACATCCTCTACGTCAACGGTTGGTTTGTCTGCCGAGGGCCCGCCCGCTGCGAACCACGCTTTCAGTCCTACGATGAGGTTGACCTGGCCCCGTAACGGCTGCGCGGGGCGAGGATACGCCGACCACATCACCGAGCCGGCCCGGTGTAGCGTCCTCGTCCCGCTGAGCGAGCCCGTCACGATCGTCAGTTCTTCCCAAGACTTGCCAGGTCCAGCGTCGCCCGTTTGCTCTCGTTGCCCAGGCGATCCACGGCCGAGACTGCAACTCTGCTCGCCGGGCCTGCGGTGGGATCGTCGCGGATAATCGCCTCGGTCAAGTGCCCGGGAACCACCTGCATGGTCCACGTCGCGCCGCACCTGTGGTAGACCGCCCACACTCTCACGGCCTGCCCCGGTCCGCCGTGCTTCCACGTGATGCGGAAGCCACTCAGCGTCCGCCGCTTCTCCGCCTCTTGGGGCGGTTTGGGAGCCAGCGGAACAAACGGCTGGCCGGCCGCCGCCCTAATCGCGGGTGGTTGTTCGGGCCCTCTCTCAGCGACCCGCTCTGGTGTCGCCGCTCGCAGCTCTGGCGGCAAGAGGCGTTCTGCCGACAGCCGCGCAGGAACTTCCGGCGGTGTACGGCCGAGCCACGGCATGGTCGGAACCAGTGCAGCGTCCGTGTAGAGTTCGTTGACAAGCAGGTCCGCCATGCCTTTACGGTTCTGTGCCAGCGCCCGTGTCGAGAAATGCACATGCCCGGTGGCTCCCGGCGTCATACGGGTGATCATCACCTGTCCCGCGATTTCGTCCGGGCTCCAGCTTGTCGGCGACGAGTCGATCTTGCTCGTGCAAAGGCCCGCGTAGATCCGCCGACCTTTGGGATTGTTCTCGGGATCGACCCACCACTGGAGCAACCCGAGGAACGGCTGGTGCGGTGCACCTGTCTTCCAATACAGCTCCGGAACCATGTAGTCGCACCACCCTCTGCGGAGCCACAAGGGAGCGTCTGCATAATTGCGCTCGTACGGATCGAAGCCTCGGGCGTAGCTGGGCACACCCGGCCGTGGGATTCCAAACGGGCTGATTCCGAACTTGACCCATGACTTCCTTCTCTTGATCTCCCGGTAGAGGCGTTCGATGAACCTGTTGATGTTGTCGCGCCTCCAGTCCGCGCGCCGCAGATGCCCGCGGTTGTGGACGTAGTGCTCGTAACTCTTGTCGTCCGGGAACTCTATGGGGCCGTCCGTCGTCGTGCCGTACGGGTAGAAGAAGTGATCGATGTGCATCCCGTCCACATCGTATTTCATCAGTGCGTAGGTGAAGACGTCGATCGTGTAATCCTGGGTCTGGCTGTCACCAGGGTCGTACCATACGACGTCGCCGTATGGGACGGTCGTGGGATTCGGCGCGTTTCCACGGCGTGGGACCGGCTCCCTGTACCCCCAGAATGGAATAAGCCACGCGTGCAGTTCGATTCCGTTCCGATGGCATTTCTCGATCCACATCGCAAGCGGATCGTAGAACGGATTCGGTGCCTGTCCCCTTGTTCCGGTGAGCAGACCGGCCCAGGGCTCCCGCTCCGCGGCGTAGATCGCATTCGAGGCCCCCCTGATCTGGAGAATAATGGCGTTGAGCTTCAGATCCCTGGCACGCTCGATGATCTGATCGATCTGCCTCTGCTGCTCCGCGGTACTCAACCCCCTCTTGGATGGCCAGTCGAGGTTGCTGGCTGTCGCCACCCACATCGCGCGGAATTCCCGAAGCGGGGGAGGGGGCTCGTCACGGAGGCCCCGCTCGGAAGGCCAAATGCCGGGGAGACGGGAGGCACCGCAGCCTGTCTCCAACATCGCAAGGCCGGCAGAACTGCCAAGAATGACACTGAACAGAACGCCCTGGAAGGCTGCAGGCGATCGCATGATATACCTCCTGGCACGTGGACGTGATTGGTCGATGGGAGCGATATTACCGCGTTGGCCCGATGAGTCAAGCAGCGCGGCGGCGAAGCCCTTGCGGCCCTCACACCGCATCAAATCGCAGGGCCCCTTCTGCTGCGAGCCTATCGGCCGAGAAGCGGCTGCGTACGCGGCAGATCCGCCCTCGGCATTGCGACGGAGTCGTTCGAGCAGGCGAGGTATCCGGTGCCCCTGTGGACTCCCGGCCGCCATCTCGAATGGAGTCGGCCGACAGAACCCGGCGAATTGCCGCAAATGGGGCTCGCTGCATAATCGAGCAGGTCACATTCAGCGCTAGCGACAGATCGAGGTGATAGGAGTCCGCAACTTGGCGCAATCCCGGTGCGCGATATAATCAGATGGTGCGGGCTCTGGTGGCGGTTTCGGCCGGGCTCACTGTGTCGAATCGAGACTGACCATGGCTACGCCGGTAGCTGAACCGAGAATAACGCAATCTCAAACGAGCACCCGCGGTATCGCGGCCACACCTGATCCTTTGGCGACCGCAGAAACCGCAAATCAGGACAAGAAGCAGATTCCACTTGTCCTCAGCCCCCGCGTCGCCATCAGGCTGTCTCCGGACAGTCAAAACGCCCTGGTCCACAAGATCATCACCGAGTTTTGCCCCCGCTTCACGCCGGCCGGCATGCCGATCTACGTTGCTGACAGCCGCAAGAAGTGGGCCCATTTCGACAAGCGAGGCCTCCAAAAGCTTGGCATTACCGTGTCAGACTGCAGCAAGATGCCGAATGTCGTCGTTCACTTCACGGACAAAAACTGGTTGCTCCTCATCGAGGCCGTGCCCAGCCACGGCCCAGTCAACCCAGAGCGGCTCGCGGAACTCAAGACTCTGTTTACAGGCAGCAAGGCGGGGTTGGTGTTCGTGACGGCTTTCCTCGATCATCACGGTTTTCGGAAATGTCTTCAAGAGATCGCCTGGCAAACCGAGGTGTGGGTGGCTGAAGACCCCGATCATATGATCCATTTCAACGGGCACCGATTCCTCCGGCCTTACTGAGCAACTGCTCCCTGCTCCGGGCGATTCAACTGGCATGGTCATCGAGCCCAGCCAACCTGCGCCGGCCGCCAGACGTGCTACTCACCCGGATTGACAGCCCCGACAGGACGCCTACCATAACCCTTGATTTCGGTTTCGCGAGAGGAAAGGATTAATGACCACGGAAGCGAAGCTGCCGAAGTGGAAGGGTCTGTGGATCTGGGGCAGCCCGGGGCTGGCCCATGAACATCGCAACGAATACGTTTACCTTCGCAAGACCTTCCGACTGAAATCGCCGCCGGCATCAGCCCACGTCCGCATCTCGGCCGACAATCGGTACATCCTCTACGTCAACGGCCGGTTTGTCTGCCGCGGGCCCGCCCGCTGCGAACCACGCTTTCAGTCCTACGATGAGGTCGACCTGGCCCCGTGGCTGCGGCGCGGGCGAAACGTGATCGCCGCGCTGGCCCATCACTACGGCGAGAGCACGTTCCAGTCGCTGGAGCGCGGAGGCTGGGGTTTCCTGCTCGACGGCCAGGTCCGCTGCCGCAACCGGACGGTCGTCGACGTTTCCAGCGACTGGAGCTGGAAAGGGATCCCGGCCGCGGCCTACAACCGCAAGACCGCCCGATACACGGTGCAGCTCGGCTTCCAGGAGGATTTCGACGCCTCGAACGACACTCCCGATTGGGCAGATCCGCGGTTCAACGACTCCGCCTGGCCGGACGCCCGGGTGCGCGCCGCTGCCACCGGCATGCCTGTCGAGCAGCTCGAACCGCGGGGCATCCCCTTCGAGCGGGAGACACCCACGAGGTTTCAGCTCATCACCGGACGCTTCGTCGGCCGCAACGGGGAAAACTGGGAGCGGTGCGAGGACCTCGGCCGACTGCTGGCCGATGAAAAACGGACCGCCGCCGGCCGACAGATTTTCACCAACGAAGAGGCAGCCCTGAAGCCGGACGGGCTCGGCCGATGCATGACCGTGCGGCCGACAGGGCCGGATCGCTTCCACGCTCTCGTCCTGGACGCCGGCCGCGAAACGTGCGGATTTCTCCAGATCGACATCGAGGCGGCCGGCGGCGAGGTCATCGACTTCCACTACTGCGAGCACGTGTCGCCCAGCGGCGACGCGGTCATCCGGTCGCGGACCGGCGTGCTCAACAGCACCACCGACCGCTACCGCTGCCGCCCCGGCCGGCAAAACCACCAGTTCTTCTCTTGGAAGGGCTTCCGCTATGTGCTGGTGGTCTTCCGAAACGTCCGCAAGCCGCTCAGAGTCCGCCGCATCAACTTCACCTTCACCGGTTATCCGGTCCAGCGCCCAGGCTCGTTCGCGTGCAGCGACCCGCTGCTGAACCGGATCTGGGAAACCGGCGTCTGGACCGAGCAGCTCTGCATGCACGATGCCTACATGGACTGCCCCTGGCGCGAGCAGGCCCAGTGGTGGGGAGACGCCCGCATCCAGTGGCGGGTCAACATGGCGGCCTTCGGCGATCACGCCTTGTTCCGCCGCGGGATTCGCCAAGCCGCCCAATCGCAGGTTCATGACGGCCTGACCTACGGGCTGTTCCCCTGCGAGTGCCATGGCTGCATCCTGCCCGACTACACGCTGGTATGGATCTGCTCGATCTGGGATTACTACTTCTACACCGGCGACGACTCGCCCATCCGCGAGCACTTCGACGCGGTGGTCAAGGCGATGGGCTGGTTCGAGCGGCACGCGGGCAGAAACCATTTGTGCGGCTTCCCCGGCCACGGGATCTGGCTGTTCCTGGATTGGGCCCCCCTGTTCAAGGGCGGCTACAACGCGACCTTTACCTTCCAGTATCTGGAAGCCCTGCAGATTGCCGCCAAAATGGCCCGGCACCTGGGCCGCGCCGCCGAGACCCGAAAGTACACCGCCCTGGCCGGCAAGGTGGAGCGGGCGGCCGTCCGGACCTTCTGGGACCCGAAAGGCAGGCAGTTCTGGGAAGGTTACAGCACCCGGCTGAACCGGCCCTATCGCCAGGTGGCCCAGCATGGAAATACCTATGCGATCCTGACCGGCGTCGAGAAGCGATCGCATGCCCGGATCGCCGCACGCGTAGCCTGGATCCTGAAGAACCACGACCGGCTGTTCGAGGCCAACAGCGACGGGAATTGCCATCGCCCGGGGGCCCGGTACCCGATCGCATCTTCCTTCTTCTACGCCTATGTCCTGCAGGCCCTGTTCCAGACCGGTCACGGCCGGCAGGCGCTGGCCGGCATCCGCAAACTCTGGGGCCGCCTGCTGGAAGGCGGCTCGACCACCTGGCCCGAGTCCTGGAACCACGGCCCCGCCCGGTACGGCGAGACGAGCAACTGCCACGCCTGGTCAGCCAGCCCCACCTATCACCTCTCCGAGCAGGTCGGCGGAATCACGCCCCTCGCGCCCGGCTTCGAAAGAATCCGCATCGCCCCGCAACTGTTCGATCTGGACTGGGCCAAGGTGCGTTACCCGTCGCCTCGCGGACTGATCGAGGTGGACTGGGAGCGTCAGGGCAGAAAGGAGATGAGCCTCCGCGTCAAGCTGCCCAAGCGCGTGACGGGCACGCTCGACGTCCCCGGGATGCCCCGAAAAACGCTCCCGGCCGGCAAGTACGAGCTGAGAACGAAGTAGCTCGGGTGGCCCAGCTTCTTCTTGAACCTGGGTTCGCGATCCGGTGCGTCGGGTGACTGGTCCGTTCCGCTCTTGCGGCTGCCCGTGCAACGGTGAGACAATACCACGTGATGGAGACAAACCCGCCCAGCATCATCATCCTGGCAGGCCCGAACGGAGCGGGCAAATCAACCACCGCGCCGCTGCTGCTCAAGGGGACGTTGGGGGTCACCGAGTTCGTCAACGCCGATACCATCGCCCAAGGCCTGTCGGCCTTCGAGCCTGATCGCACCGCGATGGCCGCCGGGCGGATCATGCTCGGACGGCTGGAGGAGTTGGCTCGACAGCGGATCAGCTTCGCGTTCGAGAGCACCTTGGCGAGCCGATCCTTCGCCCCACGGATCGGCGACCTGATTCGCGAGGGGTATCTATTCCACCTGATGTTCCTCTGGTTGCCCAGTGCCGACATGGCCGTCGCCCGGGTAACCGAGCGGGTTCGTATGGGTGGGCATTATGTGGATGAAGAAACGATCAGAAGACGCTATAATCGGGGGCTGAGGAATTTCTTCGAGTTGTATCGGCCGATGGCGGCGACGTGGCGGATGTATGACAACTCCTCTACGGGCAAGCCAAGGTTGGTCGCCATAGGCAAGCACGGGGCGGCAACGAGAATCTTCGACTCGCAGACTTGGAGCCGGATTTCGCGAGGTTACGCGGATGGAACCTGAAGCGACGAAAGACATCGCGAAGATCTTTGAGGAAGGCGCGCCGATCGATGAGGCCCTGGCCAAGGCGGTGCGAGACGCGGTCCGCATGCACAAGCTCCTGGGCAACCCGGTCGCCGAGTGGCGCGATGGCAAGGTGGTCTGGGTTCAGCCGGAAGATGTTCAACTGGACGACGATGCACCCTTGGGTCGCGGTTTGCCCCGGGCAAAAAGCTGATAGACCAAGACGACCGCGAACACGACCCCGAAAACCACGGCGAAAGTGGAGAGTTCTGCCAACCAGACTGCGTCCGGTCCGGCCATGCAGGCGAAGCCCGTCGCGGCCAAGGCTGCGCCTGCGGCTGTTCGTACACGACCACGGCGACGCCGCCCAAAAACGAAGAGAGCCGAAGAGAACAGCGACAGCCCGACGGAAAACTTGAACAACCCATATTTCAGACAGGCACGGCTGGGATTACGCGCCTGATAGTGGATTATCACCTTCTGCCCCACATTGTACTCCTTGGCGGCCGTGCTCCTTCCGGGCCATCCGACGTGATTGCCCAGAAATCCAGGCAGATAACGAGATGAGCGATATTGCTGGTCGTCTATCTCATAGGCATAGGTGATGACCGGACGCGAAACCTTGCCGCGGCGTCCGCGATGCGTGCTGACAGCAACGTCCTCGACGGTCGCGGTCGTTGCCTCGCGCGTGCGCACCAGATCTACCGTTTCCCAGACCACAGCGATCGGCCCCAAGAACAGCAGTAAGCCAGTCACGGCGACAAGCAGCAGACCCAGTAGAATCACGCAAACCTGCTTGAGCATCGTTGGCGCAACCTCGTGCCCCACACCTGAGCCGGGTGACGCAGGTTCTCCCGGCCCCGCATCCTCGCCTTCCTTTCGGTTCAGCACGTGAGAGGCAATCGCCAGCCCAGGTTCAAGAAGAGCCTGGGCCAGCCAGCCACCCCCACACTGCTCAATAGAGCAGTGGCACACGGCACACCGTTGCTCACTTCGTCATCACCGTCAGCCCCGCATCGATGTACTGCCCGCCCTCCGTCTGGCGGCAATGGACTGCGATGGTGTTGCGGCCAGGCTTGAAGATCTCCGACGGCCGGCCCTCCACGGGGGCGTCGACGTATCCGGTCACGAAACCCGGCCGGGCCAGGACCTTGCGGCCGTTCACGTAGACCTCCACATCTTCGTCGTGATGAACGCGCCAGGTGGCGGCGGTGATCGTCTCGGGGTCGTCGATGCTCACCTCGGTGCGAAGCCAGATTTCCGGCCGTCGCCAGGGGGTGCCGATGATTGCGTTGGGCGTGCCGCGGGCGCCGAATCCGCCCTTGCCTTTTCTCCACTTGGAATCATCGAAGTCGGGCGCGGCCCAGTCAGACGGCGGGGCGGCCATCGTGCATCGCCACTCGTGGCCGCCGACCTCGGCCGTCGGGATCAGGGCTTTCCGTCGCGCGGTCAGGCGGTTCACGGCGACCGGTTTATCCGACGTGGTGCCCGCCCTCAGACCGTGGTCTCCGGCGAAGTGGAGTGTGCACTGCGGATCAAACGTGGACGAACCGAGCTCGTCGCCGAAGATGGCCAGCCCGCCACGGTGGGCGGCGTCGGCCGGGACCTCGATGCGAATCGTCAACTTGAGATCTCGTTCGATCTGTGACCGCAGGTCATCCAGCTTTGGCCCCTTGAGACTAGCGCGCACGGGCCAGCCGTATGAACCGGGATGGACGCCGTGAAGGTGGGTCAGCACGCCGCGGGCGTCGGCCGGGTCATCCGGCAGCGTCCAGCGGTGGACCTCGACGCCGTTGATGCTGATCCGCACGTCGGTGGGCCATGTCCGATTGTCAGTCTGGGGGTAGTCGTGGGGCGTCTTTCGGGCGGGCCAGTCGAGCTTCTCGTCGCGTGCCTTGGCGGATAATTCGGCGTCGAACGTGATGCTGTGCAGATCCTTGATGTTGGCCTCCTCGGGGATTGCGAACTGATATTCGACGTAGCCGGCTCCAAAAGCCCAGGCCTTCTCGGCGGCGATGCCGACGGCATACGGCACGGGTTGCCCGGCCCACTCCCAGGCCGAGAAGTCCGACGGGTCGCATCGCAGGACGAGGCCGTCGACGTGGAAGATATCCAGGCGGGGACGGTGTACGGGGCAATAGACATTGACGTAATTGCGCGCGATGACCTGGCCGGCATCGAGCAGTTCCACCAGCAAGGCCCCGAGGCCGCTCGCGGCGGTCCGGTCGTCGGGCGGTCCGATCTCGATCGGTTCCTGAGCGCTGACGGCATAGGGACGCCACTTGGCCGGGATAGGGTTCCACTTCGGCTGGTCGCCCCGGGACCGCCAGTGGAGGAACCAGCGGAGTTCGAGCTTCTCGCCCGGACGGTCCGACCAGTGGCTGATCGCGACCGGGATGCTGCGCTTCTCGCCGGCCTTGAGCACGACACACGGCTCGGCATCGATGACGATGAAGTCAGGACTGTTGATGTCTTTCAACGAGAAGCCCGGATGCCAGGCATCGTAGGCGTACTCTTTCGGCGAGCGGTCGTAGTTGACATAGCCGTTGTGCTCCCACTCGATGTCCGACAGTTCGGTGTAGATGTAGCCGCAGATCTTGTCGTGCTTGCGCAGCTCGTTGGTCAGGTACTTGAAGCACCAGGAGATGTCCTGGTCGCCCAGCCCGGCGCTGATCCCGCCGTATTCGCTGTTCATCAGCGGGGCATCACCCTGTTTGCGGCCTCCGATGTAGTTGAAGGTCGAGCCCGGGAAGGTCTTGTCCACGACCTCCTGGATGTGCTTCTTCGCCTGCTCGTAATCGTTGATGTAGAAGTGCCAGGAGTTGATATCCGTGACCACGTGGTCGTAGTTGCATGGCGAGTTGTCCTCGACCAGCCGACTGGAGTCCATCCCCTTGGTCAGTTTGTACATCTTCTCCACCCACTGCTGCCGTTCCTCGTTGTACGGGCCGGGGTTGTTGAGCCCCCAGGTCTCATTGAAGTCCACCCAGGCATAGATGGCCGGATGGTCGCGATCACGGGCAACCGCTCCGTCCAGCATCTCCTCGTACCACTTGCGGGCCTGATCTGTATTGTTCCAGAAATTGGGCATGTCCTGCATGATCATCACGCCCAGTTTGTCGGCCCAATAGAGCTCGCGCGGCACCGGAATCTTGATGTGAATGCGCAGGAAGTTGATGCCGATCTTCTTGCAGAGTTCGTAGTCGCTGCGCATCACGGCGTCGTTCGGATATTGATAGATGCCGTCCGGATGGAACGACTGGTGCAGGGCCCCGCGCAGATAGACGGGCTTGCCGTTCAGGTAAACATACTTGTAGTCGCGTCCGGGGGCCTTGGCGGTGGTGATCTGGCGAAGGCCGAAGTAGGTCTCCACCCGATCAACAATCTCTTCATTCTTCAGAAGCTCGATCACCACCGGGTACAGCTTCGGCGATTCCGGCGACCAGAGCTGCGGCTGGCGAACCTTGATCACGGGCCACGCGACGTAATCCCGCGTGGCACCGGTGGTACTGTCTCCGTAAATCACGCCGACCGTCTCCTGGCCGGGGTCGAAAGCCCCTTCCGGACTTGTGATCTTGACCTTGAGGCCCTTGGCTTCGGGGCTGAGCTTCACGAAGTACGTCACTTCGCCGTTCGAGATGGAGACTCGATTGTAGAATCCCGTGATCCGGGCCCTGTCGCGCGGTTCCAGGTACACCGTCTGCCAGATCCCGCAGGTGCGGGTGTACCAGCCGATCTGCTTGCCGGTCGGTTGCTGGTCGTCGGTGACGTCCTTGGCGCGGATGACGACCGTGACTTTTTCGCCGGGCTTGCCGAACTGCGACAGGTTCACCTCGAACGGCAAGTACCCGCCGGCGTGCTCGCCGGCCGTCTGGCCGTTGACGTACACCTTGGCTTCGAAGTCGCAGGCCCCGACGATCAGCCACGCATCCTTGCCTTCCCAGCCCTTGCCGTCGGGCAGGGTGATCTCGCGAGAGTACCAGGCGACGCCCTTGTAGTCCTTGTCGCCGATGCCGCTCAGTTTGCCCTCCCAGGGGAACGGCACGGTGATCTTCTTGGAGAAAGCGTGCTTGCCAGGGGTGAACCACTGCTCCTTCTCGCCGGCATCCTGCGGGTCGAAGTCAAAGGCCCACTGGCCGTTGAGGTTGATCCACGGGCTCCGCTGGAAGTCCGGTCGCGGGTGCTCGGGCCAGGGGATGTCGGCGGCAAAGGCGGCCATGCTGAACAGTCCTGTCACGATGCTGGTGAATAGAATTGCGTTTCTCATGCGCCAGAATGTAACTCACGGAAAACCCTTTCGCCAGCGGCCAGACCGGTGTACCATGCCCGGGTCGAACGGCGGGGCCGCCAATGGTAGGAGCGGTCTCAGACCGCGATCGATAGGTAGGAGCGGCTTGCAGCCGCGATCTTGACGAGCCACGGGGTTTATCCCCGTGGTTCCTTGTGTCACGGAGAGATCCTATGATTCGCGTAGGCTTGATCGGCGCCGGTTTCATCGGACGCAACCATTTCAACCAGTATGAGAAGATGCCCGAGCGGGTGACGCTCATTCTTTGCGACAAGGAGCCTGCCCGTCGCGAAGGCGACTGGTCCGGGATCGGTGGCAACATCGCCGACGCCAAGGGCACCAAGCGCGACGTCAGCGGCCTGCAGCGCTGCTCCGACTGGAAAGAGCTGATCGCCGACCCGAAGGTGGACGCGGTGGACATCTGCGTTCCGACGCCGCTGCACAAGGAGATCGCCATTGCCGCCCTGCTGGCCGGCAAACACCTGCTCTGCGAAAAGCCCATGGCCCTGACCGTCGAGGACTGCGACGCCATGCTCACGGCGGCCTCGAAGTCCAGAGCCCGGTTCATGATCGCCCAGGTCGTCCGCTTCTGGCCGGAATACCGGGCACTCCGGCAGATCTTCGACGATCGCCACCTCGGCACTCTCAAGGCCCTGCACCTGCGTCGCCAGGCCGCCACGCCCGGGTACACGCTGAACAACTGGGTGCTCGACCCCAAGCTCTCGGGCGGAGCGATCCTCGACCTGCACGTTCACGACGTGGATTTCGTGCTCGGGCTCCTCGGCAAACCGAAAGCCGTCTGCGCCCAGACCCACGTGATAGCCAGCGGGGCGTGCGACCGCGTCCATGCTCTGTGGTACTACGACTCGGTGCCGTCGGTGAACATCGAGGGCTGGTGGGACATGCCCGGCAACTTCCCCTTCAACATGGGCTTCACCGCCGTCTTCGAAAACGGCGGCGTCCACTGGGACATGAACACCGGCAAGCCGCTGACGGTCTACGAGAACGGCAAAGACCCCTATACGCCCGAGGTTCCGACCGAGGAGGGCTACCATGCGGAGATCAGCTACTTCCTCGACTGCATCGAGCAGAACAGAGACCCCAGGCTGACCACCCCGCAGGAAAGCCGCGACGCCGTGGCCCTGGCGCTGACCGAGAAGCAGAGCGCGCAGAGCGGCAAGGTGGTGGAGATTCACTGATCGCGCCGCAGGTGTCGATCTGACACTGGATTAGGCATGAAGCAGGTCATAGCAGCATGAAGGGCGGCCGGCAGCCGGACAGAAAATCGCGATCTGACGCCTTATCGGACGCTTGTTCACAGTGGCCGCAGAGCTGCCCGGCGCAGGGTTCGCTTACCCGGCCTCGGTTGCCTGCGGTCACAGGATGCAGCTAGAGTCAGCCGAGGGTTTGGGCGAAGATAGCCTCTGTTGTGGCGCTTGACCGAAACATGGTCGGCCAAATAGAATGCAGACTTCAATGATCTCAAATTCGCTACGAACACGGGGTGTGCACTTCGCTTTTCTATTCGGCCCTCCGCGAACGGTAGAGCGGGAGGAAGCCTATCGCATTCATGCCGCAGTATGCGAGTCCCTGCACCTGGATGATCTGGCCTTCAAATTCAGTACCCCCGAATCGGGCGCCGGTCTCTCCTCCAAAGGCTTTGCGATCACCTTCGAACGCAAGGAAGGACGGGGTGCTTTTAGTGCCCTCATTGAGAACTCGGGTATCCAGCAACCGATTCGCCTGCTGATCAGGTATGATTGGCCCCCCTCTTCGGCGCATGTGGCCGAACGATGCAACATGACTGCTGAAGCCGTCTTCAACACGCTGGGGGGGAACTTGCAGAAGGTCCTGGCCGAAACAAGGATCCGCGCGCAGTGCGACGTCAAAGAGCATTCAGGGCTAAGGTATATCCGGGATAACATCCTTCGGTTGAGCCCGAACTGGGTCGACTCGTTGGGCGAGCCGCTGACGTTCGCCAGCGTCAAGTTCAACGTGGCGGCGTCAAATCGGTCCGGTGCACCACTTGAGAATCCCGCTCGCGAACTAACCATCGAGGTTCTTCAGGAAGATCCCAGATGCCTTTACCTCGAGCTGATGTCTCAGTGGCCCCAGATCGCTCCGCCGGCCAGCCCCGGAGGCGGCTTCGACACGACGAGTATACGACCAATCACCGAATCGCCTTCGGTCTACATTGAGGAGGCGTATGAGTTCCTGAGGCAGCGGATTACGGAGCTTACCCACGAGGGGAAACCAAGAGCATGAGAACCACCTTCCAGCTAGCGGGTCCTGTGCGACCGGAAGCGAGCAAGACGGGGCAAGGACCTGCTACAGAACCGTTCGGTCTTTCCGACAATTGCGGCGGAGAGATCTGGCTCCCGCCGTTTGTCCTTGACTGGAGATCCCAGACTGAAATCGAGGAGTCGCAGGACGAGCTTCAACGTTGGGCATCACTTGCCCGTCGAACGCAGCAGCGTTGGATGGCTGAGAATCCGTACTGATGTCGCCCAAGACCGGCGAGATCTATGGCGCATACGATCCAGCGGGCAAGAAACGCCCCGTGATTATCGTATCTCGCGAGGACCTGAACCAGGGCAACTATGTTCTTGCCGTACCACTCACCACGCAAGATTGGGGCTGCAGATGTCGTTTGCCGCACTGCGTCCCCTTCCGGGCGGGGCAGTTCCAGCTTGACAAGGACTGCGTAGCCCAGGCAGAGGCCATCACCCTGCTTGACAAGTCTGATCTTGACTTGGACAGCGGTCCCTGGGCGAGTCTGGATAGGGCCACGATGCGGTCGGTGATCCATGCCATCGGTTACGTGATCGCGGCTGAATGTGAACCCTCATAGACGATTGGAGCACATGAGTCACACCTTCGACCACCGGCCATGTGAGAAGCTTCTACCCAGGGTTGCCGTCATCGTCAGCAGGGGGAGCGAGTTCGGCAGGACTGATGTCGCGTGCTGGATCCGATTTCGAGACAGGAGTATGTCATGAGCAGGGTCAGAGTCGGTCTGATCGGTTCGGGTTTCATCGCGGATATCCACGCCGCCGCGTTCAAGATGATCGCGGAAGGCGAAGTGGTGGCCGTGGCCTCCGCCCCACCGGGTGCGGCGAAGAAGTTCGCCGAGGAGCGGGGTATCCCGAAGGCCTTCGATGACTATCGCGAACTGCTGGCGGTGAAAGACATCGAAATGGTCAACCTCTGCGTCCCCAACGACCTGCACGCAAAGGTGGCCGTCGCGGCGGCCAAGGCCGGCAAGCACGTCGTCTGCGAGAAACCGCTCTGCCGCACGCTCGAACAGGCTGACCGGATGATCGCCGCCTGCCGCGACGCCGGCGTCCTGCTCATGTACGCCGAGGAACTGTGCTTTGCCCCGAAGTACGTGCGCGCCAAGAGACTCGTCGAGGAAGGAGCCGTCGGCAAGGCCTTCCTGGTCAAACAGAGCGAGGAGCATTCCGGACCGCACATGCCCTGGTTCTGGGATGTGAACCGCTCGGGCGGCGGCGTCCTGCTCGACATGGGCTGCCACAGCATCGAGTTCGCCCGCTGGGTCTTCGGCAAGCCGGCAGTCAAGAGCGTCTACGCTCAAATGGGCACATACGTACACGCCGACAAGACCAGGGGCGAAGACCATAGCCTCTGCATCGTCGAATACGAGGGCGGTAGGATCGGCCTGGCCGAGAACAGTTGGGCGAAGCACGGCGGCGTGGACGACCAGTGCGAGATCTACGGCTCCGGCGGCTTCACCCGCGCCGACCTGCTCCGTGGCAGCGCCCTGCTCACCTACAGCCAGGCCGGCTACGGTTATGCGGTCGAAAAAGCCGCGACCACCCAGGGCTACACCTTCACCATGTTCGAGGAAGTCTGGAACTACGGTTTCCCGCAGGAGATGGCCCATTTCTGCCGATGCGTTCGCGGTCTGGAGAAACCGATCGAGACCGGCGAAGACGGCCGGGAGGTCCTCAAGATCATCCTGGCTGCCTACCACTCGGCCGGAACCGGCAAACGCATCGAATGGCCGTACGAACCCCCGAAAGCAGAAAAACCCATCGATCTGTGGCGACGGGTTTGAGCTGTTCACGACCGAAGTCTTTTGTTTTCAGATCGTTACGCGTTGGGGCGCGTTGAGGGCGCGGTCCTACGTCCGCTCACCGTGCCAACCCTCGGATCCGACTCAATTCTCGGCGTCCGGGCGGTTATAGCCGTCCACCTGCAGACCGACCTTGTTAACGGCAGCCATCAACTGCCGCAGGTCGGCCTGCTCGTCATGCTCCACGCATGCACTGCGGGACGGAACGTCGATCTCTACCCCGGCCACCCCCTTGGTGGACCTGAGGCTGCGGGCTACATGCGATGCTGAATCACGGTTATGGAGCCCGCGGATCGTCAGAATAGTCCTCATCACGATTAAGACTGTCCTTTCCTGAACGTGACTGCGACCGCAGCACAAGAAGCCGCCTGCCCAGTCCCATCAGCGCGGGGGCGAGTTGTTCAGGGGGTCACCCTCGGCACAACACCCCTTGCATCTGATCAAGCATCCAATCCAGACGCGGGCTTGTCAAGGAATCCGCGCATCTCTGAATTAGCTAAGCTAATAACGAAGGCCAGACGGCCGTGTCTCTTATTGTCGGTCACTTATCCTTTGAACCTCGAGAGCAAATCGTAACTCTTTTCTCCAATTGATGATAAGTCAGGCATTGGCTCTCCTGCCCATCCGCGGGCATCGCATCGCAACTGCAATCACCTGGGTGCGTCTGCGGAACCCGACCGCTTCGCCCGTTTATCGTCACATGTGACGAACCAACGTCAGGCTTCGGGTACCATCAACGGCGCGCGGCACGCCCGCAGACCGGTAGCTCGGCCGGAACTCCAGATCGTATTCCTCGCACGAAGGTTGTGCCCCCTTTTGCCGTAGCTTGGGGAGATCTCTTACACTTGCCTGTTCACAACATGGCTCTTCAGAAACACAGCATGCGATTCGGGGCAGTCGGCCCCGATACCCTGGTGACCATTGTCCTCCTGCTGCTGTCAGTAATCGTGGGCATGAGATACGGTGTCCGATGGGGCGCGGCGTGGGGCATCTTCGGGTCGATCGGTGGCGGCATCGTCGGATTCATCGCCGGTGTCGCTTTCACAGTCTTTGTGCGATTCCTGGCCTCGCTGATTTCACGGCCGTTCGAAGCCTTCCGGCGCTGGTGGCGTCCGTATCCGCCGCCCTGCGAGCACGGCACCTGCACCAATCTGGGCCAGTATCACGTCGAGCGTCTCCGTGACGAGTTCCACGAAAACCGGCCAGATCTCTCATCGATCGGATGGCGATGCCAATGCGGCGGACTCTATGCCGGGGTCGGCGCGACTCGATGGGTGCGCATCCTGCCCGACGGGACCCTCGAACCCTACCTCGTTCACCGGCCATTCGGCCGCTGGCGACGCGACCCGGCCGAGCAGCTTCCGCCATACCGACCGATCTACGATCCCGCATTCTCTGGCACCCTCGGTGCGGTGAGTCTGATTGTCGGCGCGGCGGCACTTCTCCTGACCAAGTTGGTTTCTCTCGGTGCGTTGCAGACCATCGGTGCGGTCGGGATCATGACCGGCGTTGCTCTATTGCTCCTGGCAGGAATCGACCACATCTTCCGTCGACGCCGGTCGGCTGAGGCTGCGAGCGAACTGGCCCGGACAGAACAGACACGAACACCCGACACTGAGGAAACCGAAGAAGAAGGCTACATACCCGGCTGGACGATCCCGCTGATCACCACTCTCCTGACCGGCGGCACCGCCTTCTTCGTAATGTGGTTCGAGACCGGCCTTCGCGATGCCACGTCCCGATGGCTGGTCGCCGGCTGCACGGCCTTGGGCCTGATCCTGGGCACCGCGGCGTGGCTCGGCCGTGCCTGGCGGCAAAGGCGAATTGTCCGGACCGGGCGTGATCCCCTGGAACTGCTGTGGTTCGTCGGCGTAAAGGTGATTGCCCTCATCCCTGGTGCTGTCGCGGTCACCGCCTGGATCGCCCCGCTCGCAGACCAGTCGCTGTTCGACCGCGTCATCGTCACGCTGATCACCGGCGGGCTTTTCCTGCTCGGCTTCTTTGCGGGAGGTCTGTCCTTCAGCCGACAGGACCCCGACGATCCCACAACACTTGACAAATGCTGCCGCGTGCTGGCCGCTCTCGGCCTGGGCTTCGCCGTTGTCGGCTTTGCGCTCGGCTTCATTGCCGCACCTTGAGTTCACCGCCAACGCCGGTGATCGCGCCAGATGACCTGCCGAAGGTGGTAGGCGCACCCAGTGAGTCCCGTACAATGGCTGGAGACAGCCCGACATCGCCGTCCGCGAGATTGTCCGGGCACTCTCGGACGAAGTGGGAGATCACATGCAACCCGTCGTGCAATTCGCAATCCTGGCGTTCATCTTGCATCCGCAGTCCGGCCCGGCGACGAAGGAACGCTCGGTGGGCGTCTACATCGCGTTGGCCGACAATGAGCACCAGGGGATCGTGCCGGTTCCGGCCGCCATCGGCAACGGCGATGATCCTGATCACAATCTCTACTGGGGAGCCGGCGAGGGCCTGCAAGGGTACTTCGACCGGAGCAAGACATGGAAGCTGGTCGACAAAAAGGACACCACCGAGAGCAGCGACATCCTGAGGACCAGAACCTACCGCCACGCCACGCTTAACAGCGTCTTGTACGCCCGTGCCTACAGGGGCAGCGCGATCAAGCAGTGCATTCAGGACTTCGAGACCGCCGTCCATCTCGGCAGCTACGATCTGATCGTCTTCATCGGCCACAACGGCCTGATGGATTTCGATCTCCCCGAGCCCAGGAAATCCCCCGGCCAGGCCAAGGTGCCGGACTGCATCGTCCTGTGCTGCAAGAGCGAAAAGTACTTCAACACACGCCTGCGAGCTGCCGGAGGACGGCCGGTCCTGCTCACCACGCAGTTCATGTATCCCGGCTCGTTCATTCTCCATGCCGTGCTGGATGGCTGGCTCGCCGGGTCTGATCTGGCCAGGCTCAGAGAGGCCGCCGGCACGGCCTACGCCAAAAACCAGAAGCTGACCACCAAGGCCGGCCTGGGAGTCTTCAGCAAACTCGAAATGCAGGCAACCTCAAGACCCGGCCACGACGCCGCGCGGGTGCCGACGTCGCGCCCTCACGCCGACCCAGACAGGAGAACACGATGAATCGCAGAGCATTGCCGAAAAGTCCTACTACAACGTCGCCACGGGCCTCATCGCAGGAAACGTCTACCTCTTCGCCGCCTCCCAGGGCCTGGCCGCCTGGTTCCACAACTGCAACAAGGAGGGCCTGGCCACGGAGCTGAAACTCCGTCCCGACCAGCGGGTACTGTACGCACAAACGGTAGGTTATCCGGCGTAGGTCAGGAGCCCATCCATGAGAGCGTATTTCGATGCCATCTTGTTCTCCCTGGTCGTCGTTCGCGAGAATGACCGGTATGTCCTCGTCGAGGAGCGCGAGCTGGATGGGGGAACCGCCTGGTACCTGCCCGCGGGAGGCGTGAAGCCCGGTGAGGATTTCCTGGCCGCCGCTGTCCGCGAAACCCAGGAGGAGGCGGGCATCCTCATCGAGCCGCTGGGCTTGCTGGGCGCTGACCAGGTCATCACAGAGGACGGCCAGACGACAAAGATCAGGATGGTGTTCCTGGGCAAGATGGTCGGGGGCTCGCTCAAAACCACTCCGGACAAAGAGTCCCTTCGAGCGGCGTGGTTCCGCCCTGACGAGCTGCCAAGCCTGCGCCTGCGCGACGATGAGGTGATCGAGTGGATCCACATCGCTGAGAAGCTCGCCGAGTGCCCGCTCCCGCTGTTGACCTGCTACAACAGATCCCGACCACCTGAGTGATCGGGCAAAGCAAGTGGCTGCATGGTTCGATCCGGGCAAAAAACGCGAATCCTCAAGTGGGCAGGGCTCGTCCTGTCGCTGCTGATCTTCTGCTTGTGGGTAGCACCGCTGCGCCCCTGGGACTGGTATTATCCCCGGCTCTTCTCAAGCACCGGCCAGGGACTGTCATTCCCCGCGCCAGGACCGACCGTATATCGCGTCTTCTTCTTCCACGGCAGACTGCTGTTCTTCTACTCTGAACCATACAGGGGCGGTTCGCGTCTTCACATGTCGATCAACGCCGACCGATGGACACCCGTTTTCTGGCGGGCCGGAAACGCCAACCTGGGACGCAGGTGGGCTGTGGCTGTGCCATTGTGGATGCCATTTCTGCTGGTCTCCGTCCCGACAGCGATCCTCTGGTGGCGCGACCGCCGCCATGTCCCGCTTGGTGATTGTCGAAAGTGCGGGTATAACCTGACGGGCAACGTGTCGGGCATCTGCCCGGAGTGCGGAGAGAAAATCGATGCTGAAACCGCTGTAACGGGGTAGGACGGGCATCCAACCGAGGCGAGCATGGAGAATTCAGCAAGCGAGATAGACCGCAAACTGGCCCAGTGGTGCCTGCGTTGCCCTGTCTGCGTCCGCGCCCGAAAGAAGCAACGGGGCGCCGCTTTCTGGCTGGTGAAGAACGTGGACCGCAAGCTGTGTCCGTTCTGCAAAGCATACGAGCGCGTCTATGGGCGCAAGGCTCATGAGCCAACGCGTGACTCTTAGGCTCGCAGCGGCATCGAACAGGCGCCAAAAGGGGCACAATCGCAGACGACCAGAACCAAGGAGAACAAGTACAATCGGAGCCTTCTTCGTCATGAAAAGAGTATGCGTTTCGTCGTTTGTCGTCGTCGCGTGTGCTTTCACCGGTGTGTCGTCATGGTCTGCCACGTCCATGGCGGCCGAGCCGCTCACGCTGAACAACGGGCAGATGTACCTGATGCTCGATCATCGCCTGGGCGGAGTCGGCGGCGCCTGCACCCTGGAGGTCCACCCGTTCCAGCGGTATGCAGACAACCCGATCATCAAACCGGACCCCAAATGGCCGCATGGCGTGGGGCAGATCCTATGGGACGAGAACGAGCGACTGTTCAAGATGTGGTATTACGCCGGCAGCGCCGACACCATCCTGGTGGGCTATGCGACCAGCAGGGACGGCATCCAATGGGAAAGGCCGTCGCTGGGCCAGTTCGAGGTTCGCGGCAGCCGCGACAACAACATCGTCTACACGGGCGTCGTACCCGCTTTGGTCAGGCGTTTCCCGAAAGCGGCCGCGGCAGACCAGCGCTACGTCATGTGGGCCCTGCAGATGACGCGATCCCCCGACGGCATCGGGGAGGAAAAAGAAAACGGGATCTACCGCTTCACCTCGCCCGACGGCATCCACTGGAAGCGCGCTTCCACCACGCCGTGTATCCCGGGCAACGCCAAGGTCACGCCCACATTCCCCGGCGAGCCGGGCCGGCCGCTTGTGGAGGGCGTGATCGACGACGTCTCGTGCGTCTACTGGTTCGAGCAGCTCGGGAAGTACGTGTGCTATCACAAGGTCATGACCCGCAATCCACGGCCCTACTCGACGACCAAGGGCGTGGGCAATATCCGCCAGTTCGCCCGGTTCGAAAGCGCCGACGGCATCACGTGGAACACCGACAACCCGACGTGGGCATTCTACGTCGACGAGCAGGACGAGGCTTGGGAACCCTACCTGCAGTTCTACGGAATCGGGATCCTGCCGGTCGGCGACTTGTACCTGGCCACCACCATGGAGTGGCACAGCGGCAAGCAGGATAACATCGAGGTCGGCCTGGCCTGCAGCACCGACACGATCAAATGGCACCGGCCCTTCCGAGGCCGGTTCATTCTGCCTCGCAGCGCCGAGGGCCAGTGGGACTGGGGCCAGACCCGCCAGGCCGCCGGCGTCATCGAAAAGGACGGCATGTGGTGGCTGTACTACACGGGCTATCCGTTTACCCACGACGATCCGCTGCGCAAGCAGCACTATTACACCGGCGTCGGTCTGGCCCGCACACCCGTCGGCCGGATCGTTTCCGCCCGCAGTTGGAAGAGCAAGGGAACATGGACAATCGGTCCGCTGATCCTGAACGGCGAAACACTGTCGATCAACGCACGGGTCTACAAGGAGATGGACATCGAGGTGCTCGACACCAACGGGCAGCCGATCGCCGGTTTCACCGCAAAGATCAAGATGCGCGACGAGACTCGCCTCCCGGTGGAGTGGACGGCCGGGAAACTGGCTGATCTGAAGGGCAAGCCGGTCAAGATCCGGTTCAGCATGTACGACGCCGAGCTTTTCGCGATCGCCTGCGATTGAGGTGTTCTCCCCGAATCAGGCTCGTTGGCTCAGGATAATCACCAGGCAATGATGATGGCCGGCATCAAGTATTGGGCCGTCACCCCCGGCAATGAAGCAGATCGCGATGGCGAGTGGGTATACCCCGGACCGGACCAACTCAAGGTACGCACCTCTGCGGGAAAGGTGCAGACAATTCAACTCGACTCCCCTTCTCGATGAGCCCTGAGATAATGCGGATTTGGCCAAGCGGGCAACGGTAGAATCGATACCGTTCGAGTTCTGAGCCTTAAGCACCGTCGAGTAACGGTTGTGGCTCACCTTGCCTCGAGGAGTAAGGGGCTTGCGAAAGGCGCAGGGGCGCCCTATGATGCTCGGATCCGGCCCGGTATCGCAGCCGGACAGTCTCAGATGAGCAGTGGCGGTGAACAAACCCTCGTGGAGAGCAGCCTCTGAGAGGCGATCAATCAACATTTCAGGAGAACGGCCATGAACCGACGTCCCCGAGTCATGGGTATCGCGGCGATCTCGCTGCTGTTGATTCTGGGCTGCCAGCCGCCGGAGTTGAGCTACGTGCTGGAGCACCGAGACGACTTTGCCCAGACTGAGGACCTCCAGACCGCAGGGCTGACTCCCGGCACCGTGCGGGACGGCCTGGAGGGTCTCTCGGGCTGCTTCGGTGCATACAGTATTTGGAGCGACGGCTTGCTCTCCTTGCCCGACGCCGAGGTATACACGTTCGACGTCGCGACCGGCGAAATGCGATACACGGTCTGGCAGGCAGGCGTGGTGGCCGGGTATAGTGCAACCTTCGAGTTGGCCGGCAACGACCGCATCCGGGTTACCAGGCAGATCGGCGGCGAAACCTGGACGGCCGATGCGCTCGTGACGCTCGACGGTGACGAAATGCGGATCGCCTGCATCGCCGCCGACGGCAATCAGCTCGATGGCGAGGCAGGCGAGCCGGACGACCCGCGCGTGACCCTGGTGTTCCGCCGGTTCGAATGTCCATGAACGAAAGCCGAAGCGCAAACCGGGCGAATCACCAGGTCTACTTGTCGAGGACATGGAAAGCCCATACGAGATGGCCATCATGGGTGGTTGCCCGGTGTGGGAGTGCCACACGGACGACGGTTCCGCCAGGTGCCATAACGACTCGGATGCACAGCACTCCTGCGACCACTTCGGGAGCGTGCGCAAGCGCGATGATCCGACAACGCCGGAGTTCGAGGGCTGGCCCGCCGTGTGTGGTGACCAGTCTGACGAATTCGGTCCATACGCCGGGTTCTTCATGATACCGCAAAATGCTGAGGGTCCGATGTTCGTACGTGCCTGCCTCCCCGATCAGGAGGGCAACGACGAGACGTGTGGTCCTTGGATCGAGGTCAACTGGAGATAACAGAATGACTCAAGTGCCCATCTCAGAGCTGACGGACCGGATGCAGCGATTCAGAGCCCGCATGGACGCGGAGAATCCGAATTGGGAGCTGGCCGCGATCTTCGGCCGTGTCAGCCAGTACTACTTCACAGGCACGATGCAGGAGGGCGTCCTGCTCATCCCCCGAAATGGGGAGGCCGTGTTCTGCGTGCGCAAAAGCCATGAGCGGGCCCGCACGGAGTCGCTGTTCCCTGACATCCGGCCGATGAAGAGCTTTCGCGACGCCGCGCCGGCGGTGCCGGGTGCAGGGGCGGTCATCCACGTCGATACCGAGCTGGTTCCTGTAGCCTTGCTTGCGCGCTTCAGAAAGTACTTTCCCTGCAACGAGATCGCGTCGTTGGACAGGCAACTCGCCGGACTGCGGGCGGTGAAGAGCCCGTATGAGCTGGCCATCATGGAACGGGCAGGGGCCATCCACCGACGGATTCTGGAGGAGAGCGTTCCCTTGCTGCTCCGCAAGGGCATGACCGAGGCCGAGTTCGGATGCGATCTCTTCTCGCTCATGGTCCGCGAGGGTCACCAGGGCGTCATCCGCTTCGGCACGTTCGGTGTGGACATCGCGGTGGGACAACTGGGCTTTGGAGCCAACTCGATCTATCCCACCAGCTTTGATGGGCCGGGCGGGAGCCTGGGCATTGGGCCGGCAGCGCCGGTCCTGGGCAGCCGCGACCGGAAGCTCCGCGAAGGCGACCTGGTGTTCGTGGACATCGGCTTTGCAGTGGACGGCTATCACACGGATAAGACGATGGTCTATATGTTCGGCAGCCCGCTGCCGGACGAGGTGATCGCGATTCACCGGCGGTGCGTGGAGATTCAGCACCAGTTGGCCTCGCTGATCAAACCCGGCGCCATACCCTCGGATATCTACACCACGGTCATGAGCGGCCTCGACCCGGAATTCCTTCAGAACTTCATGGGCTTTGGAGACCGGCAGGCGAACTTCCTCGGCCATGGAGTCGGCCTCCAGATCGATGATCTCCCGGTGATTGCCGAGAAATTCGATGAGCCGCTGGTCGAGGGCATGGTGCTGGCCCTTGAGCCGAAGAAGGGCGTCGCCGGCGTCGGGATGGTCGGCATCGAGGATACCTTCATAGTCACGCCCGAGGGCGGAAGGAGCATCACGGGAACCAATCCAGGATTGATCCTGGTCAAAGGCTGAAGCACCTGCGAAGGAGCAATGAACGGGGCATTTCGAGGATCGTCGCGAGCCCTTGGCCTCCGGACATATGCCCCGGGCGCCCCAGGCACGATGGAAAAGCCCGACAAGATGGTTGGTGCAACGCGAGCAGGCACCGTACAATCGGCCGAACAAGGCCCGGCAGCGTGGTCGGGCAGGGTTATCCGGGGACTCTCGGATCACGGTGTATTGTTGTAGTGATGATGCTGAGGCGAACGGCTCGTGAACAAACTGGGATCTCTGATCATTCTGATCCTGTCATGTCTACCTGTGATGGTTCATGCGGATGCACCGATCACGGCCCCCCAATCCGATCTACGCGTAATCTATTACGGCCATAAAGGCACGCCGCGGCAGCAGGATTTTGCAGCCTTTCTAGGGAAGCATTTCAAATATGCACAGTCCAGGGATATGAAAGACTTCACGGAGGAGCAGACCAGGGCGTATGACGTCATCCTGCTCGATTATGATTTCAATGAATGGGATGGCCCCAAGCCCAACATCTCGGATAAGTACACCCGTCCAGCCGTCATGATCGGCGTGTATGGTGCGAGCTTGGCTGGCCAGTGGCGGCTCAAAACGGGGTATTTGTGAAACTGCATGACGAACGCGGCCCATGCTGGGTCGCTCGAACACGAGGTCCTGCGAAAGACTTTTCAGGGCACATCGCCGAAATATGAAGAGATCGACACGCCCTCCAATTATCGCAGGTATCCCGGTGGCGCCGACCTGCCCAAAAAGATGAAAGTATGGCTGGTTCAGAAGGATATGCCCGGTTCAGTGGTGTCGCGCAGTTGGGGTTTCAGCGATTCGCCGGACGCCGAGGTCCTGGTGGTCGGTGTCAATCACGGCAAGGAATACGGAGCCGTCGGCGTGGGCCGGCACGGTAATTTCCTGCAATGGGGTTATTCGGCACCGCCGTCCCAAATGACTGAGGCCGGACAGCGATTGTTTCTCAATTGCATCAGCCATATCCACAAATTCGATGGCAAGGGCCCTTTGATCCGCCGGCAGCAGAGCAATCGGATCAATCCGATCCGGTTGGCCATGGTTTTGGATGAAATAAAAGATAAAGAATTCTTCTCGAGCGTCTTTACCAGAGAACAGATAGACCTATATCATCGCGATCCCGCCGGGCTGATCCAGTATTACATGGATAACTACGAATGGATTTACTGGGACGGCGTTTATCGAGTGGATGAGGAACTGAAGGCGTTGAAAATCCCATCCAATCGTGTCTACTTCACCCTGCAACGGCTCATCCAGCTGTTGGATGACGAACAACACGCCCGTACGGCTCGCAAGCTGCTTGGACGATACACCACCGAATCCTTTGAACGATCCGCAGAGTGGCGACAATGGCTGATCGAGAATCGAGACCGCCTCTACTTCAGCGACGTCGGGGGTTACAAGTTCCGCGTGGTTCCCAAGGGCTATCTGGACGGGCCGTTACACTCTCAGCCCGCCGCCAGCGCAACCACGACAAGAACGACCCCATAATGATCCCCAGCAGGGAAGATGGGATCAGAGCTTGCCCCATTAGGTACTGCATCCCCGCCGATAGATTGGGTTCCGGCGTTTCCACGAACAGATGCTCGTGGTTGTCCATCAATGCGAACGCACGAAGCCGCCGGCGGCAGGTCTTCACCGTCCGGGCCAGCCACGCCAATCGCCGGTTTCGGTCGGCGTCGTCCCGCATGATCGCCCGCCGGTCGTTGCCCTGCGACATGACGTGGCACAGTGCCCCCAAAAACCCGATTCGCAAAGGTCGGGGCAAGACGCGACACTACCCCACCTGCACAACCCGGTCAACGCCAGTATCTAGGTGCGCGCTGACCCTAAGCTATTCTGCTAAGCTATTCGCTTCACAGCCGGAAGAGACCAGAAGAGGTAAGGAAGACGTGTGAAGGACAAAACGGAGTCTCGAGGACCCGCCTTCGTGGGCCGCCGGTATTGGACCGTTATTCGTCACGCCCTGCTTATGTTTTCTCGACCCACTCGACGACTGAGATCACGGCATTGCCATTCAAACTCTTGGCCTGGATCTGAAGCGTGCCATCGCCGATCATCTCGCTCGTCGGCTCCAACTCGACCCATCGGCCCTTCTGGAAATCCTTGAACTCACCCAGGTCCTTGCCGTCGACGAGGATCTGTTCGCGCCGCCCGCCTGCGTAGTTGTCGGGGTCGATGATGTATAGCCGCAACTTGCCCTTGGCTGTCGGCGGGACATCCACCCGCAACGTGAGCGTGTGGAAGTCCATCCGGGCGTGGTACATCGGCGGCAACCAGTCTTCGAACGCGAACCCTATTACCGCACTGGCGCCGTAGCCGGGTTCGGCGTAGACCACTTCCTGCTTAGGTCGCCCGCACAGCATCTGCATCTTGACGCCACGCTGCTTCAACTGCGCATCGGTCTCCCGCTCTTCCGGATGCAGCCAGAAGCGGTCGTCGGCGGCAGGCCCGCGGCGAACCACATCGACCATCGGCGGGAACGGGGCGTGTGGCTCGGTCTGGTACCAATAGCACGTGCTGGAGAACTGTAGCTCAGTTCCGATCTTGCTGAACTGCTCGCGGAAGGAGGGGTCTTCATGCTCGCCGTAGCCGATGGCGACCTTCAGGCTCTTCTCGAAGCTGATCGAGTCGTTGATGAACCAGCGATACGCGGCCGCGCCGGTCCTGAGGAACGGCCAATACCCTGTCATCGCAAACAGGTTTTCGGTCTCCGGGAATCCCCACGAGAACCCGAACGAGTCCTCAATCCCCTGGAACTCGACGCGGGGCTGCTCCTCACCGTCGACATAGAAGGCCTCGTTCATGTCGACGGGATACGACGGCTTGCCCGGTCGTCGCACCGTCACGTTCCAGCCGATGAACTTGCCCGTGCCGGCGGCCTCCAGGGCAACGTAGTCGGCCTTACCGGTCAGCACCGGCTGCTGACGCCACTGGGCGTGGAAGTAACCCTCGTCAGGCTCGACGCCCTTGGTCTCCCGCCACATGACGTAGCTGTAACACGGCATCATCCGCCACAGCGTCTGGCCCGGCCCCTCCGGTCCTTCGTATACCAGCACAATTCTGGCCGACTTGCGGAATGGCATCGGGAAGTACGCGTTCCACCCGCGCCGCTTGTTGACCAGGGCGGTCTCGAACTGCTCTCGCTCCGCCATCGGATCGCAGAAGAAGTCGACGAACGGCACGTTCACGCTCGGCTCCGCCTCGCCGTCCCAGTACATCTGGATGAGCGTGTCGCGGTTCATCCGGTACTTCTCCTTGTCGAGCGACATGTGCGGCAACGCGAAGTGGATCATGGTAATCACGCCCGGGCCCGTCATCTCGGCCACCGTAACCGCCTTGCGGCTCTTGAATTGCCGTTCCAGGGGTACCTCGATCCACAGCCCGTTCTCGGCCCGCACGGTCCCCGGCGTGATCTTGGATAGTCCCGAAAAATCAGCGGCCAGCGCACTCGGACACATCGCAGCAACGATCAGTAACAGTCGCTTGAGCTGGATCATGCGTACGTCCATCGATCTGAGACACCAAGGCACCAACGAGAAGAAAGGGTGCCTGTCAACCGCTCTCTGCAATTCAGCGTCTGGCATTCAACCGACATTTCCCGTTTGACGTCACCGGCTACACCGCCGGATCGTGTTCCGGTAGTGTACAAGCGGCCCCCGAGTTCTACCACGGGCCGCCAGGGCCCTCGCCTTGTTTGGCACGGCCATCCCTTTCTTCGCCCGGTCCGCGTCCCGCGCCACGTCGTCCTCCGCCCCTGCTGCCTTGACTCATCTCGCCACGGCCGGTCTCCCGTGCGGTCGACTGTTAGCTTTCAGCGAGGAGAGAAGACCACGGGCATGAAGCCCGTGGCTCGTCAAGACAGTGATCATCGCCCTGCCCACCCTGCGCTGCGGCGGATGGATGGGCCGCCCGGCACGGTGGAGAAGCCCGACGAGGTTATTGGCGCAATGCGAGCGGGTACTTTACAATGGCCGAAGGAGGGGTGGCAGCGTAGCCAGGCAAGATCATCTGGGAAGTGCCGGTCAAGAGAAGGGAGTCAAAAACTCGTGGACGGTTTCTCTGGACAAGGCTTCTCTCCGGTCCACCGGAGATGCGTTGCGCTGTTGGCCTGGGCGGGTGTGGCCGGCGCGTTCTTCACAACAGCGGGGCTCAGTTGCGTCCCGACGCCCTGCGGGCCGGTCTTTCCGCTTCCTGAAGCGGACGATGCCGGACCGCCGGTGATTGAGCCCGGGACGATGTACCCCGGGGCCGTCAGCATGCAACCCGGCCAGACAATGCAGTTTGCGATCACACGATGGGCATGCTGCTATGTACCCATCGTGGCGACCCGCACGCCGTGCGTAGAGTGGAGCATCGAGCCGCCGGAGGCCGGCACGATCGATGGGAACGGGCTGCTTCAGTTGTCGCAAGACGTCCAGCCCGGTCAGCAGGTCGTCGTGCGCGCCGCGTTCCCCGAACCCGATGCGCTCGATCTCAGCGTAACGGTGACGGTCTACACGACGAGTTCACAACCTCTGGTCGGCTCTTGGCTTGAACGGTCAGCCGTGTCTTGCGAAGACCCGCAGACACCTGTCGCCGGAGTATTCGAAGATCTGTTATTCCGGGCCGACGGGACCTTCGCACTCACCTGGAATCCGTTTGAGGTCTACGTGGATTACTGGGGCACTTACCAGTTCGATGCGGCCACCGCGCGATTGACCATGACAATCACGGGTGGCAACTACGTGCCCCTGTCGACCGACCTCGAAGGGACGGTGGAGTCGCTGCCGGACGGCTCGCTGAGGCTCAGCGACATGTACTTCGGCCCGTCCCCCGGCGAGGCTTCGGCCGTGCCGACTTGCGGGTATGTGATTGAAAGGTATCCGTAGGATCGCAACAGCAACACAGCGGAATACCATCAAGCCAAACCACTTGTCGTCGGTTTCTCGACGTCCGGAGAAGGTCAAAGACGCCGGGAAGCGAACACAGCCAGTTTTTCGGCGGCCATGTCTCGGCAGTTGGCATCTCGACGTCCTCGGCGATTGTCGGCATTATCGGGGTCAGGCATTATCAGGGCATTATCAGGGTCAACTCTTGACTCTTGACACATTTGATCTTTCTACGCCGCGCCCCGCCCTGCCGATCGCTCCGACCATAGCCAGCGCTCATCCGCATTATCGGGGTCAACTCTTGACTCTTGACACATTTGATCTTTCTACGCCGCGCCCCGCCCTG
>CAZPIO010000041.1:0-52399 GCA_964586235.1 uncultured Planctomycetales bacterium | reverse complement strand
ACGGCCCTGGCGCTATCGCCAAGGCCATTCTTGCCTCGAAAGTGTTCAACTTGGGTTCGGCTGCCCGTGCACTGGCGGACGAGCCGCCAGTGGCACCCGGCGGGCCAGAGGTCGCCCTACCGGGCCGACGAGGGCGTTCGCCGCGGCAAAGCCCGCTGGCGTAGCCGGGTCGGCCCCACTTTGGCTCAGCGGGTGGGGCGCGAGGCCGGGGGGGCCTGACCGGTGATCTCGGCGAGTCTGTCGAAGAACGACCGTTTGCGGGGCGTGTTGATGCCCCATTGGACAGGCGGGCACTGGTAGCCGTCCTGGTGGTTGTTCTTTCCTGGGTCGAAGAAGCCCCAGGAGCAGTATTCGCTGACAGCAGCGGAGAAGTTGTTGGCCGGCTTGTCGAAGTCAAAATGATCATCCTCGTTGAAGAGGATGGGCATCGAGCGATAGCCGGGCACTTTCCTGGCCTCACGGACCATCCAGGCAATCACCTTGGGATCGCTTACGCCGTTTCCGTGGAGCAGCAGGAAATCGGCGGATCTGACCAGGTTTTCCCTGGGAATCGTGCCGCCGCCGTAGCTGGCGCTGACCAGCAGCCTGCGAGACGAGTGGGAGCGGCTCTTGACGCGGTCGAGCAACTCGTGAACACGCTCGGGTTTCAGGATGGCGTGGTCATAACTGACGTTGCACTCGTTGTTGACCTCGATCAGGACGTTACGATAGCGCTGCCGGTCCAGCCAGTCCACGACGTTATCCACCGCCCGGAGGACCGCCGCCTCGTCGTTCAGTCGCTGATCCTGTCCGAAGTAGAAGATGCCGAGAATCACGACCATGCCGAGTTCATCGGCCCGGTCGAGGATCTTTTCGAGCCGGGACAGGTAGTCCGTCCGAAGCGAGCCGTCGGCTTCGATCGCCGAATTGTGCCACGGCTGCTCCCGGCAGTAGCCCTGCGGGCAGCCGCCCTGAAGGTTGATGGTGAACGCGAGCAGGCCGTGGGCCCGCCAGACGGGCATGGCCTCGACAAATTCGCGGGTGTTGCGGTCGGGGTCCCATTGGCCGGTGTCGGGGTAGGCCCACTTCTGCTTTGTGTCGGGGTTGAGGTCGTCGAAGATACCCTGAACCATGCGGCTGTTGAACAACAAGCCTTCGATCTTGTGCCCTCGCCACGTTCTGCCTTCACAGGTCGGCCGGCCGTTGATGTGGAAGGAGTCTCCCCGGATGGAGATCTCCGTCTTGCGTGGCGCGTCAGCCCGGACGATGCTCGCCGGGATGAGAACGGTCAGGACGGCAGTAACAGCGCGAGCAACGGTTTTGTTGCGGAGAAACGCATCCTTGGTCATCACCTGTTCGACTCCTCTTGCACGTGAATCTGTCATGCCTCAGGAAGGGCCCACGGCCGGCGGTAGGCCTTGGCCAGCCACTTGTTTGCCTCGGAATCATTGACGATTTGTTCCTCGGCGGCATTCCATCGTACGCGGCGCCCAACGCGCCACGCGATGTTCATGAGATGGCCGGGATTGGTCGCGCGATGTCCGACCTGTATGTCAGCCTCGGGCATCCTGCGTGTCCGGGCACACTCTAAGAAGCTTTTCATGTGGTTCTGCACGACCTGGTGGGATCGCGTGTAAGAGGCGACCTTCTCCTCCGAGACAACCTTTGCACCGTCGCGGCTCTCAGAGAGTATCTCGTAGCCGCTGCGGTCGACGACCAGCACGCCGTCGGTTCCGTGAAATGCCTTGCCGTGGGCACGGCCTTCGATCGGCCGGCCGGAGCCGTGCCGCATGGTGTAGGTCAAGAGAAAGCCGTGTTTGGCGACCGGCCCGGCCGGGTATTCGCATGTGCCAGTGAACGTGTCCGGCCAGTCGCGATTGTCCTTGAACGCAAAATGACCTCCCGATCCGGTAGCGACGACCGGGGCGGAGACGCCCATAGCCCAGTGGACGATATCGAAATGATGCGCGCCCCAGGCCACCTGCCACGACCCGTCGTAATCGAAGAACCACTCGGCGCGGGTGTAGCGGTTGGGGTTGTAGGGGACCAGCGGCGACGGGCCAAGCCAGAAGTCCCAATCCAACTCCGGCGGCGGCGACGCATCCGGGGGATTGCCGAAGCCGGGCCAGCCGTTCTCGACGTCCCAGACGTGCACGTGGGAGATGCTACCCAGCCTTCCGGATCTCACGATCTCGACCGCTTCGCGGTAGTGATCCCAACTGTGCTGCTGCGTGCCCATCTGGATGACGCGGTTGTGCCGGCGGACTGCTTTGACCACCGCCTGCCCCTCGGCGATCGACGTGGCCACCGGCTTTTCCAGGTAGACGTCCTTGCCGGACGAGCAGGCATCGATGGCCATCCGGGCGTGCCAGTGCGCGTTCGTAGCGATGACCACGGCGTCGATGCCCTTGTCATCCAGGATTCTTCGATAATCGTGATGGATCTGGCCCTGCCTGCCAAGCTGCTGGTGAACCTTGGCCAGGCGTTCGCGGTTGACGTCACAGATCGCGGCCACGCGAACACCCGGCAAGATCTGGCACACGTACGTCAGGTATTGACCGCGGTCGCCGCATCCGATGATCCCGACCGAGACGGTATCACTTGGTTGCGAGGCGGTACTCCCGGTCTGGCCTCGCGTTGATGGGCTCAGCAAACCGGCCGCTATGGCCGTGGCGTTGGACTGCAGAAAACATCGTCTGGTCAAGCGGTCGATCATGTGGCACCTCGCCGCCCGCATGGCTCACGGAGAAAAAGGGCCGACGAGGGCGTCGGCCCCACTATGCAACTCGGCCAGCAGCTTGCGAGCGGCACGAGCATTGGCCTCGAATTGACGCCACTCACGCTGAACGGTTTCCGTTTCATCATCGCTCGGCTGGACTGGCGCCTCGAGGGCGATGTACAGGCCGGGGCTCGCGTCCGTCGCGATCCGAAGCATCTCCTTGATGGGCACTTGCCCCGTACCGAGCACGGCCTCCTTCCATTCAGGCACACCATCAGGCCGAAAACTCATGGTCCAGTCTTTCAGGTGCATGGACTTCACATAGGGCGCCAGTGTTCTCGCGCAGGTCAGCGGATCTTCCTTCCTGAAGAGGCTGTTGCCTGTGTCCAGGCACGCCCCGACGCGCGGGTGACCGACCGCATCGAGTAGTGCCTTGAGCTGAGCAGAGGTGAAGTCGCCATGGTTTTCGACTGCGATGTCGAAGCCGTCCCGCTCGGCCGCTTCGGCGGCCTGCCGGAGCGCGGGCGGCGCCCATTTCAGATAGTTCGCGATCTCCTCCTGGGTGTTTGTCTCCCCGCCACAGAACGTCCGAACTGCCCGGCCGCGGAAACGCACGGTAAGCTTGCCCCGCTGTTCGAGGCGAGCCGGGTCCCAGCCGCCCATGCCGAACTCGACATAATGCCCGCGCGGCCCGACGACCGAAGCCAGTCTCTCGAGGGTCTTCTCGTCATCGCCCGGGAAGTGACTGGGATCGATCTGGACACCCTCCAGGCCGTGCTCTTCGAGCTGATCCAGCACCCACCACAGGTCCTTCCTGTTCTTGGGCTCCTTGGCCGTCAGGCAGCGGTGGAGGGTATACGTATCCAGCCCCAGTCTCGGCTTCGGGGCAGGCGGCTTGGCTTGAGAGGGCGATGGGCGGCTTCCTGCTCGAAAGGAGCAACCCGCCAACGTCGGCCAACTGCCGATCCATGCCACAACGCCCGTCAGAAATCGCCGCCGAGATGGCTTCCTGACATCTGCCATGGCACCCGTCATGTCACGTCGCCTCTGGTTGACGGCCGTATGCATTGTTTTGCTCCGCAGAAGACTCCGAGTCGGCGAGGCCGGACCCAAGTTTACCCATATTGCCCGCTGTTGTCAGCGGTCGAGCAGGACCCGCTCTTCGCATGCCGGGCTATTGTCCTGCCAAGGGTTAGGGCCAAACGCGGTGGGTTTCCAGCAGGCAATCGGCCCGAGCAAGGCCTGGGTTGCCGCCGGCCTCGGGAGGAAACACGGATGTCCGGCCACGCCACCTACGTGCGAATCCTGAGAGGTGGCTAGACACACTTGGCAGAGTTTGGTAAGATAATAGCGCGTGTAACTGTACGATTGATTCGTATGGCATGGCACGATTCGGGCAACTTTCTTGGCCGGAGGGAACAACGCCATCACTCCTTGACCGCAGAGGATCGGTCTGCCCCACCACTTGAGCACCACTCGGGCACGTCCTTTGCATCCCGCCAGCACGAGAAGACCCGGATTGAGCACGAAGCAGCTCCTGGCAATAGAGGCAACTCATGGCTGCCGCGCGGCGGCCAAGTAGGCATTTCACTGGACCGTTTGTGAAAAGGAGAACGGAGATGAAAAGCGCACGGGTTCTCATTATTACATGTGCCCTTGGGCTGGTTGCGGCGGTACCAGCATGGGCGGACGACGTTCTGCCACCGGATTGGCGAGGCAACTACGGCACAGTCACGGCGGAATGGGACTTCTGGGGTCAACCGGGCCAGGGCCCCGGCACGAGCTTTCTGTATCCCGACCAAGTGACGGCGAATCCGGGGGGATTTGAGGCGATGCAGCCCGCTGCATACGCACACTGGAACAGCAGTGTCATCGTACACGACTCATTGCTCGGACGCCAGAGTGTTCTCGAGGTGACCCCCGGCGGAGGTCTGGGGCCGGTGCAGTTCGGCCTGCTGAACTACGATTGGCCCAACCCGGAGAAGCGAATCCGGATCCAGATCACTTTCCAGGGGACCGGCGTCCTCGATTTCTACACGTCCGCCGGCTCAGACCCACCTGGCGAGGTGCCCTGGTCACCGACCTGGCCGTTGACGAAGGTCGATGCTGTCGTCTCGGAGAGCTATCAGCACAACGACGGCTGGCAGACCAGTGCCTACGACCTGAGCCTTGAGCCCAATCCGGCGTGGGAGGTTATTTACCTCGATTGGGGATACAACTCGGGCTTGCAGGACTGGACAGCATTTATTGATCAGGTCGTCATCGACACGTGGTGCGTGCCGGAGCCCGCAAGCGCGAGTCTGCTGGCCCTTGCAGGCCTGCTGGCCTTGCGGCGCACGCGACGGCACGCCTGATAATCGACTTCCTGCCTGCGGCATCAACCGGGATCGGTCACCTGGCCGGTCCCGGTTTCCTTTGTGATCTGACTTCCGGCAGTTGGACGGCCGGAAGCGCAGCCGGGGCATCACCAATGCTGTTTGCCTGTGCCGGATCAGCCTCGCAGCAGAATGCCGTCGCGTTGACCCTGTCTGACCGGCCGGTATACTGCGGCCGTGTCGAGCAGCCTGGACGAGGTTTCCTGCGAGGGCACGGGTCATGTCACTTCTTTGCGGTATCGACATCGGGACATCGGCGACGAAGGTGCTACTATGCCGGCCAAACGGCAAGGTGCTGGCCACGGCGAGCGTGGAGTATCCCGTCTATACGCCCAAGCCCGGCTGGTCCGAGCAGGAGCCGGGGGACTGGTGGAAGGCAACGGTTAAGGGCATCGCCGTTGCGTGCAAGAAGGCCAAAGTCAAGCCATCGGTGATCACGGGCATCGGCCTTTCCGGGCAGATGCACGGCAGCGTATTCGTTGACAACGCGGGCAAGTCGCTCCGCCGGGCACTGCTCTGGAACGACCAGCGAACGGCGGCCGAGTGCGCGGAAATCGAGGAGCGGGCCGGCGGGCGACAGGCGCTTATCGAGATGGTCTCCAACGTTGCCCTCACAGGCTTTACCGCGCCGAAGATCCTGTGGGTGCGCAAGAACGATCCAAAGACCTATGAGAAGACCTTCAAAGTGCTGCTGCCCAAGGATTACATCCGGCTGAAGCTGACCGGAGAATACGCCTCGGAGGTCAGCGACGCGGCCGGCACGCTCCTGCTGGACATCCAGAAGCGGAGCTGGCACCTGGGCCTGCTCGAGAAGCTGGGGATCGACAAGGAACTGATGGCTCCGGTGTATGAATCGCCGGAGGTGAGCGGGAAGGTGACGGCGTCGGTCGCGAAGCTGACCGGCCTGGCGGAGGGCACGCCGGTGGTGGGCGGTGCGGGCGACCAGCCGGCTGGAGCAGTCGGTAACGGCATCGTCATGTCGGGTGTCGTCTCGGCCACTATGGGGACCAGCGGGGTCGTATTTGCCCACAGTGACAGCCCGGTGCCGAACGCCGACGGCAATCTGCAGTCGTTCTGTCATGCCGTGCCGGGCAAATGGTGCGTGTTCGGCTGCATGCTTTCGGCCGGGGGCAGCTTCCAGTGGCTGCGAAACACCCTCTTCGGCAAAGAGATCGGCAAGCTTCGCCGTGGGAAGAAGGACCCCGGCCAGCTCTATCCGGCGATGATAGAGGAGGCGGCTGAGGCCCCGGCCGGGTGCGAGGGGCTGGTCTTCCTGCCCTACCTGACCGGCGAACGGTGCCCGTACCCGGACCCACAGGCCCGCGGAGCGTGGGTCGGATTGACCGTCCGCCACGGCCGGGCCCACCTGATGAGAGCGGTGCTGGAGGGGATCACGTTCGGCATGCGGGATCAGATCGAGATCATGCGTTCGCGCGGGGTGGAGATCAGCCAGGTGCGGGCGAGCGGGGGCGGGGCGGCGAGCAAGTTCTGGCGGCAGATGCAGGCGGACATGTATGAGGCCAACGTGGTGACGATCAACACCCGCGAGGGCGGGGCCCTGGGTGTTGCCCTGCTGGCGGCCGTCGGGACCGGCGAATATGCCAGCGTGCCGGAGGCGTGCAGAGCGGCCATCCGGGTGACAGAGACTTTGAAGCCCGGGAAGGCGGCGGGCGTATATGACCGTCTGTATCCGACCTACCGATCGCTGTACCAGAGCCTGCGGCCGGAATTCGTCGCCCTGGGGGCCGGTTGTTGAACGCAAGTGCCTGGCAGATAAGGACCTGCGGGCACGTGATGGAATTCCAGGGCCGATGGGCGGGCCTCGTGCGGTGCATCGGAGCTGCCTGTGAGTCGGCGGGCCCGGCGGCTTGCGTGAGGTACTTCCTCGCGGGTACAGCCGATGATAGAGTGAGCGGACCATCGGAGGTTGAAGGGCCAGCCGGCCGGGTTGCAGGGACAGCCGGGTGGTCCTATACTGAATGCGGTAGCGAGTGGGTAGCCCCGCGAGTTTAGCCCCGCGACGAGGCGTTCTTACGAGAATCTGGTGTAGACCTGCACGACGGAGGTAGTTGCACAATGAAACGGCGTGCATATCGATTCATGATGTGGCTGTTGATGACGGCCGCCGGCGCGACCTTGTTCCAGACTTATCCCCTGTATCCCATCAGCGGCGACACCGGAACGGGCTTCTATGGGTGCACGCGATTCGCGGCGAACTCCACAGGCAACGTGATTGACTGGTGCTGGCTGCTGGATTGCCAGAACGGTTTCTTTGGCGGCCTGATCGATCCGTGCGCCGACCCGAGTTCCTCCCCGTGGTTGCTCGATTGCGCCAACTACACGGGTGATACGGACACCACGGATACCACAACCGGTGGGACGACGGGCGGTACAACCAACACGAATCAAACGACCAACCAATGATCGGAGTGGACGAGCTGACAGGAACGGGCAGGTAAACCGACCTCCAGGGTCAACGAGGCAAAGATGAGCAAGAGGCAATTCTTTCTGCGGTTGGCGATACGATTAACGGCGTTCACGTCGCTGGTGGGGTTGATGTCCTGCACCGGCTGCCTGTACAAGCTTGGCCGCAACATCAACCCATGCGGCACCATCCTGGACTGCAATCCGACCGAGTGGGACTGGATGTTCCACAACCAGGACTACCCTGACTACGGCGCAGATCCGACCTGCGTAATCCCCGGACAGTGCGGCGCGTGGCCTCCCACAGAACCCGGCAGTATTGGCGGTGGCGGCGGGACCACGACCGGCGGAACCACTACCGGAGGCACGACGACCGGGGGTACGACCACCGGGACGGGTGGGATTACCACGGGCGGCGGCGGCTTCTTCGGCTTCTGACGAGCAACCCGGTCGATCGCTGACCGGGATGCCGGTTTCGGCAGCAACACGACGGACGCGAGATGATCATTCCCGCGTCCGTCGTTTTTTTCAGATACCGGCCGGGAGGGGTGTCAATGCGAGGGGAGCAGTTCGAGCAGTTGGTCGATCTCGGCCGGGGTGTTGTAGGCGTGCGGACTGGCCCGCAGACGGCCCTCGCGGCAGGCGATGATGACGCGGTGCTCATCCTGCAGGCGGGCGCGAATCTGTTCGTGGTCGTGGCAGTCGGAGACGAACGCCACGATGCCGCTGGCTTCGATCGGCCGCCGGGAGGAGACCAGGCGGTAGCCCTTGGCCTTCAGGCCGGCCGCGAGGCGATCGGTCAGCGACAGGATGTGGCCGGCGACGGCATCGATCCCCACGTCCAGCCACATCTCGATCGACGCCCCCAGGCCGCAGATGCCCGCCAGGTTGTAGCTGCCGGTATCGAATCTGCGGGCAGAATCGACAAACTCGAACCGGAAGTTGCCGAAATCCATCGCTCCCTCCATGCATAGCCATCCCGCAAATACTGGATTAAGATTCCCAAGCAGCTCCCGCCGGCAGAAGAAAAAGCCGCTGCCCTCAGGTCCGCACAGCCACTTGTGCCCGTCGGCGGAGAGGAAATCGATCTCCATGGCCCGCACGTCAACCGGAAACGCTCCCAATGCCTGGATCGCGTCGACGCAGAGGAACAGGCCGCGCTCGCGGCAGGCCCGCCCCAGTCGCGCGAGATCCATGCGAAAGCCGCTGGCGTACTGGATGGCTGACACGCTCACGACGCGGGTCCGCTGGTCGATGGCGGCGATGACGTCCTCGGGGGGCACCCTGCCGTCGGTCTCTTTCACCATGCGGAGCTCGACACCTCGTCTGCCCAGACCCATCCAGGGGTAGACATTGGCTGGAAACTCCACCGCCGGGATCACAACGTTATCGCCCTCATTCCAGGTGAGGCCCGCCGCCACCCAGCCGATGCCTTCGGTGGTGTTCTTGACGAAGGCGATCTCCTCGGGCGTCGCGTTGACCAGCCGCGCGGCGAGTTCTCGCACCTTCTCGGCGCTGCGGTAGAAACCCGCCCCGATGTAGCCGTGCTCGAGGGTGTGATCCACGTACCGTCTGACAGCTTCGGCCGCCGGCCGACTGAGCGGTGCGACCGCCGCCGCGTTCTGGAAGTTGTACTGCCGGGTTATCGGAAACAGTTCTCGGAGTCGGCTGAGATCCATCGCTGTACGATTCCTCCAACAACAAGCTCGAACACGTCCGATCACATCGGACAAAGTCGCGCCCGATACATGAGAGCCGATTGGCTGAACGCCGTCCACTGTATTAGAGGACGGCATTGTCCGCCAATTGTGCCAGCTTGCCCATTTTGCCGTTTTCGCTTGCCCCGCTTGAAAAACGAATCGTACTCTTGACCTGCGAGCGAAATGCTCGCGGGGAAAGCGAGCCACCTCCGCACCGCGGCAGGTCCGGCCGCGGAACCACAAACGGGTTTTAGAACGACAGCTACCGCAGATTGTAGAAGGGGGAAAGCCGTGTTGTGTTCTGTTTCCACCAAGCGGGTCATTTTCCTTGCGGCGGGGATGTTTACGGTCCTGGCAGGGTGCCTGCCTCTGGATTTCAGCGGCTGGTCGGGCATGGTTCTGCCGTATCCGGTGGCGCAGCCTCTTTCGGGGCCGCAGATCAATGAAGTTGAGCCGAACGATGATCTGCCCTACGCCAATCAGATCATCCTCGACGGCGCCGTCCAGCTCACCGGGACGGTCAAGGCCGGGGGCAGCCTTGACTTCGACGTATACGATCTCGGGCCGACGAACGCCGGTGACCGGGTGGTCGCCGATCTGGTGGCCACCTCCACGAGCGATATCGTTGCCGGGCTGTTCGACGGCCAGCTCAACCTGCTCGGCTACGTTGATTACTCCCGCGGCATTGCTGCACCGGGGCGCATCGACCTGGTGTTGCGTGAATCGGTCGATACGCTTTACGCCGTCGTGACAACGCGCTCGACGTCGCAGTCGAGCCGGTCGTACACGCTGGGCGTGTCGGTAGTGCCGGACGTCGGGGTGCCGCAGCCGAACCCGCAGGTCGTGGTGCTCAACTTCAACGGGGCGTCCAACGTCCGCATCGGCCGACAGTCGCCGGTGAACGTGCCGCGGTTTGACGCGGCGAGGATTGATTCTGATTTCGCCGGCCAGACGGGCAGGATGATCCAACTGATCCTCCAGGCGGTCCGGGAAGACTATGAAGGTCTCGGGGTCGAGTTTTACCTCGCGGGCGACCTGAGCATTCCGAACGCCGATCTGACGGTGATCCATTTTGGCACCTACAGCGACCGGTATCTGGGGCTGGCCGAGAACGTGGACGCGTTCAACAAGGACGGCACGCAGGCGGCGATCATCTACACCGACACCTTTGCGCTGTTCAGCGTGCTGTCGCCGAGCGTGGAGGAGATGGCCCAGGTGCTGGCCAACACCACCAGCCACGAGCTGGGCCACCTGCTCGGGCTGCGTCACACGGCCGATATCCACGACCTGATGGATATCACGGCCACTGCCCGGCAGATGCTTTCCGACCAGTGGCACAAAGTGGCGGAACTCCACCCGTCGATCATGTCAGCCGGGTACCAGGACGCGGCCACCATGCTCTCGTGGTGCGTCGGGGGTACGCCGCCGATTCCGCCGGCCGATGCTTCGGCCAAGGTCCAGCAGATGGCCCGGATGGCCTACGACGCGAACGACTTCTACATTCCGCGTGACTGGCTGGCCACGAATTCTAAGAATGCGGATGAAGTCGAGATAGGGGACACGGAGACGGAGTAGAGCATCGGGGGCATCGTAATGCAGCGTTGCGGCGTTAGTTAAGCACGCTCGCGGCAGAGCGCGCGTCTAGGGCGGTTGGGTTCGTTTGGCGCCGCCTTCGCCGAAGCTTCGGCAGGCCAAGAAGATGAGCAATGAGTGATGAGCGTTGCTTGTCGGTTGGGAGTCCGGGGCGCATTGCAGATTGCGGGTTGTAGAGGATGGCGGGGATTCGTCCGAGGCGAGTGCTTTCCGTCAGGATGGTGGGTTCGTTTCGCAGGACGAAGGTGCGGCAGTTCGAGCAGACTGGCAGTACACCACTGATTCACTTGTCAAAGATCGCGAGGTCGCGGGCCGCCGGTGGCCGCCAGCTTGGCCTGGGGCTTCGCCGGGCCTGGGCAGAGTATCTCCGCTGGTCCCGTTGCCGGCATAACACGGCAGCCCGCTCGGCAGAACGCCGCCGGAGCGGAACGGGTGGTGAGCGGGAATGATGGGCGACCAATGATGAGCGATGAGTAATGAGTGATGGGTGATGAGTGATGGCCACCGGGAGACTGAGGACAGAAGGCGGAAGAGGGTGTCCGCAGATTGGCGCAGATTACGCAGATTCTGAGTAAACGGAGAACGAAGCGCGTAGCTGTTGGCCCGCCATGGCGGGTCTCCCATGCGGTCGACTTTTAGAGCTCTTGGCTGGCCGTGGCGGGCTGTGGCGAACACTGATGACACGGATGCGGGGCGGTCGGGCCGACCCGGCTACGCCAGTCGGCTCCTGGCTTCGCTGAAGCTCCCGCCTACGCTTCGCTTCGTCGTGGCGAGTCGCCGTGGCAAGACGCCGCGGCGAGTGCCCCCGCCGGGCATTTCTGTTTGACGCCGGAAAGCGATCGCCGAGAGTCGAGGGCTGCGAGCTTCGATCGACAGCGGACGCCGAGGACGCGGAGGAAAACGCGGAGATGTCTCCGCAAGGTGGCCGGACCCCTATTGAGAAGTTTTATGACACCTTAGGAAAAGACTCGCGTCCCCTTTGATCGGTCCGTCCCCTTTGATCGGTCTCGCGTCCCCTTTGATCGGTCCAACCGCCGACTATCTTCGGCGTGCCAAGAATATCCCCATGCAGACGGCCAGCAGCATCGCGGTCGCGGGCTCGGGAATGACATCGGCAAAGCTGTCGCCCCAGCGGATCTCGTCGATGGCCCCGGGGACGTGGCCGCTGCCCGAGAACGTGAACTGCGAGAAGGCGCCCTGGTGCGTGATGAACAGATCGCTGAGCGGCAGCGAGATCTGAGCCTGGGGGACGACCGGCTCGCCGGCAGCGATGACCGGGTCCAGATAAACGGAGACCACGTCGGGGTTGGTGGGATGAAATGCGTACTTCATGACGACGAGGTGGACGCCGGCCAGCGTGTTGAGATCCAATCCGCCACCGGAAACCGGTACGGTGGTGTCGCTGCTGGCGGTGGCCGCTCTGAGCGATAAGACGTTGACGCCGCTGAAGTGATTCACGAACAGTGCCACGGCGGCAAACGCGTCGCCGATGCCGCCGTTCCAGAGCTCATGACCGCGGAGACCGAACTGGGCGGGATCATCCGTGCCCTGCGTGCCGAAATTGATCAGGAAGCTTTCATAGATCGTCCGGGCATTACCACTGCCCAGCCCCCCGGCAATGGGCCGGCCGCTGCGTCCGAAGGTGCAGCACGAAAACTGGAGCGTTTCCTGCTGAATGCCGCCCTGTCCGGCGGGAACCCCCGGATAGGAAAGCGAAGGCAGGGCCTTGACGACCTGCGAATCGCCGCCGCTCTGGATCCAGGGACCGGAGTAGAAGGCGGTGGGCCCGATGGTGGGATTCTGCCCGCCCATGACGTTGGTTCCGGCATCTTCGTCACCGAGCGCGTATTGGCCTTGAGCGGGATCGCTGCCATACGCGAACGGGTCGTAGGCCAACAAGTCGGCGTAAGCGTTGTGGCCGATGGTCAGCGTCGATGCCAGCAGGAAGAGCGCCGTCCGCCGACGCGCGGTGAAAGTGGATTGTCCAAGTGTGCGCAACATATCTCTCTCCTTTCGATAGAGTTGACAGGCAAGCTCAAGAACCTCCGTGACGAGGCTCGGGTCGTCTGCACGTGCCGGACCGGTCTCGACGCACTCGCCAAGATCACGTCTCTGCAGACGTCGGCCGCGTTCGACCGCCGCCGCGGGGGCGACAGGATCGTCGGTCATCGCCGACGGCGAACGAGTGCGGCCGCAGCGAGGAGGACCATCCCGAGGCCAGTCGACGGCTCCGGGACGAGCTCAAAATCGTCGACGACAAACGCCTGTCCGCCGCCGGCCGGGTTGGGCATGCCGTCGATCATCGACACGCGAGCCCGGACGAAGGACGTACCGACAGGTGCAGTTGCCGTCACCGTGTACAGCTTGTAGTTGAAGGGTTCGCCATTCGGAACGAACAGCCCGGCAGCCATCAGATCAAGCGTCGCCCCACCGATCAGCGTTCCGCCGCCGTTGAAGAACTCAATGGCGAACTCTGCGCCTGCCAGGAAGTTCGCCTCAGCGCCAGCCCAGCCCTTCAGGATGTACTGCGTCCCAGGCGCGGCAGGGACGTCCTGGTACAGGTGCCCGGTAGCGGCGCCATTGGCCGCGTTTCCCGAGAAGGCCTTGAAGAGCACACCGCCGTCGGGACCGTTAAAACCGTCGGGAAATGGAGGATTCAGAAGGCCGTCTGTCGTCACCGGAGTCGGCGCGGGACCTGCCCACGGCTCAGATGACATCTCGTCCTCGTAGGGTCCAGTCAGGGCCCTGAACCCCTCGTTCACCCAATGATCTGGCTTCGGCAGAAAAAACCCGGGAACAATTTCCACCGCGTGAGTCCGATCGAGATTACCATTGGCCAAGAGGTTCGCGTGGGCCGGGCGTAACGTGAAAGCCGAGACGGCCCCGAGTGCAAAAAGGATCAGCGTGTTTCTCATCAGTCACTCTCTCCTTCTGTTTGATAGGCACCCTGCTTACAGGCCCCGTCTGCGTCGGAGGGCTAACACCGCTGCCACGCCGAGAGACATCAAGGCGGGTTCCGGGACTCGGCTGACCGCGATGTTGTCCAGACTTACCTCTTCGTTGCCCGAACCATTGAACTCCGGCCCTTCGTGCCAGCGGATCCTGGTGATCGGCGTGTCCGAGGCGATACCGAAGAAGACAGGCGAGCTCTCATCCGGACCTGTCTGGGAGTAATTCAGTATCCGGCTGGTCAAATCGCCGAAGAATACCTCCACCGTCGCCGGTCCCGGGGCAGCCGGGTTCCACGCGTCCACGTCGAATGAGACGGCAAGATAGGGCAGGGTCAGGTTGACGTCGTAGAAAGCCAGCCCAGACGCACGAGTGGTGTCGTCGAAGCCGAAGACCCGGCCGTCTCCCGTAGTGTTCCGAACGATGACATTCTGCATGTTGGACGTCACATTGACGCCCGGCGTAAAGGCTACTCCGTTGATGTTCGTTTGGTCTGCGTAGGCGTCGAAGTCTTGCAGGACGGCCGAGCCTCCCGCCGCGGCCAGCCATGAAGCGTAGTCTGGGTAGGTCGCGGACGCGGCTCCAAGGGCCGGTTTTGTCGTTGAGATCGCCGCAACAAGCGGCAGGAGCGCGCAGAGGCTTGTTTTCATGGTCTCTCTCCACTGGAATCCTGTCATCCTGTCTGGCCAACGCGGCCGAGCCGAACAACGTTACGAGGTAACTCTAGGTCTGTCGCCACGAGTCTGTGCAGAGTTGTTCAAAAATGGCGTGTTTAGATCGACCCCGGAGATTGCCCGTGCAACCTGCGAATACGCCCGCCGACGGTACATCGTTCTCGCGTTCCAAGCCCTGTGAGAAACGGCCAGACACCTGCCTAAACCACCGCGAGCGCAGGACTTCGGACGAGACTGAGCCTGGGCCTGTCAGCAAGATACTGTGTCTGCCTGCGGCGGTAACGGCTTGTTTGATCGACCCCTGGCAGAGGACAAGGCGAGGGCTGGGGACTGGAGGCTGGTGGCTGGGTTGGCGCGGTGTCGCAGGCAAACGATGGCCGCCTTCTCGAACTCATGCTCGGCGCAGTCCACCTCGATCTCGCAGCCCAGGGCCTCGATCCCCATCAAAGCAACGTTGTGTAATCTGGAAAGCATGCCCGCATTGGATGCCTGTGCGGAGAATCGTCAAGCAAGCAGAAGTGCAAGGCGGTTGGTTCAGTTGACCGGGGCGCTGTCTGAACCCGTCGCGTCGACGACTTGGCTTCGGGTATCCGGCGTGATAATGCCGTCAAGCTAGTCGAGACGCAAGCCTCATGCAGCAGGGATTTCGGGATCGGTGACAGGCCCGTTGATAACGGTGATCATTACACCAGTCCCGTCTTTGTTCTACCGACCCAGCAGCCAGAGCGAACCGCCATCAATGGTTGAAGGCTCCTTATAACACCAAAGAAAAAGAGCTGCGTGCCCTTTCACGGCCTCGTGCCCTTTCACGGCCTCCGACCCAGAGTGGCTTCGTCGGGTCTACTTTGACAGCCATTGCTGGCTCTCGTAGTGCTCATTCTGTGCGCGAGCCGCCCGCAGATACAGTCGTGCTGCACCTGCCCAAACCGCGCCTGGCAGATTCACTTGGCCGCGGGCAGGCAGCCGGCCTACAGTAAGTCATGATCCAAGTCGGCTTCGTACGGGCTAACAAGTCTCTAAGACAGGAGAGAGTGATGCGCAAGTTTCTGATGGGGGCAGCCGCCTGCGGCGCGCTGGCCTCGGCGGCACTGGCCGCTCCAACCCTTGACGGCGTTCGTGATGCGGCTTACGGCACTCCAAAGGCGGTGCAGACCGTGCAGACCGCCTTCGGCGACGCAAACCCTAACGGCGGCAGCGAACTCGACGCGGCCTACGCCCACATCGAGGGCGGCACGCTGTACCTGATGCTGACCGGCAACCTCGAGAATAACTTCAACAAGCTCAACATCTTCTTCGACTCACAGGCCGGCGGCCAGAACGTCCTGCAGAACGACGCCAACAACGGCGGCAACAACCCCGAGAACGACGGCTGGGCGGCCAAGTACGCCGGCTTCACGTTCGACACGGGCTTCCAGGCTGACTACATGCTGATCCTGCGGAACGGCAACTTCGGCGGCGACCGATTCGAAATCGACTTCGCCACGATCGGCGGCGGCCTCGGCGCGTTCCAGTCCGCATCGAGCGTCTTTGGCGGCTCGCTGACCGGCTCGAACGCCAGCGCCCTGCCCAACGGCATCGGCGTCGCGCACGATCGCTCGAACACCGGCGGCGTCCTCGGGGGCGATCAGGCGGCCAATCAGGCTGCGGCGGCGGCCGTGACAACCGGCATCGAGCTGTCGATCCCGCTGTCGGCGATCGGCAGCCCGGTCGGCGAGTTCAGCATCTCGGCGATGGTCAACGGCAGCAACCACGACTACCTGTCGAACCAGTTTCTGGGTGGGCTGATGCCCCCGCAGGGCAATCTCGGCGGCGACGGCGCGGGCGGCTTTAACGGAACCGTCGGCCAGCTCAACCTGAACAACTTCGCCGGCGAGCAGTTCTTCGTCGTGCCCGAGCCGGCCAGTGTGGCGCTGGTCGCGCTGGCGGGCGTGGCGCTGCTGCGCCGCCGGGCGTAAACCACACGGGTGTCAAGCGATGCGGTCCAAGCGACCCTGCGAGACCCGCGCAGGCTCGCATCACCGCACGAGCAGCGGGCTGCAAGAGAACGCATGGCCCGCCAGAGCGACCCGTATCCCTCTACCGCGTACACTGGCGTCAGCCCCGCCCGCCTCGAGGGCACTGTGCACCTTGGTCCGCCGCCGGACCTCCTCGATCAGCGGTTCTCGCACTGCTTCATCGGCGCCCGGCCCTTCGAGCCGAAGCGGCAGATGCACGCGGTGTTACTGGAGGGAGGAAAGGGGACATCACTCATTATTAATCAGTGATGTCCCCTTTCTCCCCGTGTCCCCTTTCTTCCCGCCCCTCACCGTGAGATCGGCGATCAGCCACTCAGGCAGTCCGGGTTTGCCGGCACGCCCTCGCCGCTCATGCACTGGTGGAACAGGGCGAAGTCGCCGCCGTCCACATCGCTGTCTCCGTCGAGCCTGGCGTCGTGACAATCGGGGTCATCCTGCGACGTACCCGAGCCGCTCATGCAGGCCTGGAAATGCCCGAAATCCGCCTGGTCCACGTCCCGATCGCCGTCGTAGTCGCCGGGAATCGGCGGCGGCCCGATGACCGTCAGCGTAGCCTCGTTCGAGGTCGCGCTGCCTCCCAGATTGCCCACCACGCAGCGGTATTCGCCGGCATGCGTCTCGTCCGCGTTCGAAACCGTCAAGACCGGCGTGGCCGCCCCGGCGTAATGGTCGCCATCGTTCAGGTCGGCCGAATCCTTCTGCCACTGATAACTCATGGGCTCAGACCCGCCTGCCGTCACGCTGAACACGGCCGTCTCACCCAGGTTGATGCTCTGCGAAACGGGATGCTGCGTGATCGTCGGCGGTTCGATGGGCGGCTGCTCGAACACGTCAAACTGGACGGTGAACGGCCCCGCACCGTCGACCACCGCCAATGCGATGTGCTCCAGAACACCCTTGTCGCAGGCCGCACCGAGCACACCGTCACCGGTGAAAGGCTGCACGCTCTCATTTGGCAGATCGAATGCGATCGTCTGCCACTGGCCGGCCTGGTCGCTGATCAATCGGCCCTGCGGGGCGCCGTCAACGACCGTGGTTGCTCCGACCCATTCGAGTGTCCCCGTGGTCCCGCCGTCGGCGCCGATCGGGACGTCCACTCCGGTCTCCCGGATACCCAGGCACAGCCGCAGGGAGCCGGGGGTGGCGAGCCGACATCGAAAACGCAGGGGCCGCCTCAGATCGAGTGTGGGGTTTCCGACGCGGGCCAGGTCGTGAGTGGTCAGGCGCAGCCATCGCTGAGGGGTGGCGTCTACCCAGGCCCACTCAACCTGACAGACCTTCGTGCCGCCGAAAGCCGGCGCGGTGACCACCTGCGAGATGTTGGGCGACACCAATAAGTGAGGGTTCGTGCTGCCGGAAAAACTGGGCTGACAGAACATGACCTGGGTGCCGTCGGTGTATCCCTCGAAATCGGTGATAGTGTCCGAGGGGGGCGGTCCGGTCGCCGGCCCGATGAACACGTCATCCACGAGCGTCTTGGCACCGCTGCCGTCGGCCCGATAGTTGTAGATGAACGGCCGGCCCTTGGGCAGCGCAGAATCCTGGATCGGGGTGGCGGTCATGAGCTGATCGTCGATCCAGGCGCTCAGCTCGTAGCCCGCCATCGAAAGCCTCATCTTGTACCATCGGGACTCGTTCGGGTAGGCCCAGTCGGCCAGCACGGTCTCAGTGGCCCCCTGTTGCCTGACGAGCAGGCAATGGCCGTCGGGGGCGACGGGATCGTTCCGCACGAATACAAGGGCGTAGCAGCTGTGCTCAGCCGTCGAAAACAGCAGCCGGCCGCGCAGACCGATACCAAACCGGTTCTTCACGGGACTGCCGCCATCGTAATACACCTGGGCCTCGATGCTGCAGCCGGTGAGCGATTCGCCAGCCAGCATCGGGTACAGGTACTGGTGACCGCTCGTGTCGGCCACCTCGAAAACCTGTCCGTCGCCGCTGGGGTTGCCGGCGCGGGTCACCAGGCCGCACTGGCTCTGGAAATTCCACGGGGCCATCCAGTTCAGTTGCGGCCCGCCCGCGGGGAAGGCGTCTTGCCAGGGCATGCCGATCGGCGGCTTGTCGATCTGGAAGCCGTCCAGAATGGTGCCGTCCGACGTTTTGATGCAGCGTCCGATCAGGCGGTTGCCCTGGATGTCGAACCGGCTGAAGCAGTAGTTCTGGTCCGCGTAGGCCTGGACGTAAGACTGGCTGTCGTCGGCATGCTTGCTCGACCAGGGTTGCCCGCCGGTGCCCTGGTCGATGTAGTTGACGCCGCCGATCATGTTCCGTTCATAGTTGTGATAGTGGCCGTGCAGATAAAGATCGACGTCGTATTGCGCGAACAACGGCACGAGGTGCGTTCGCATCGTCGAGCTGCCGTGTGAACTCCCGTCTTCGCTGATGTAGGGGCCGTCGTGGCCGAACACGATCTTCCACGGCCGGGTGGTGACGGCCAGATCGTTGGCGAGCCAGTTGCGCTGCGCCGACCCCGCCGCGTACGAAGACCAGAACGTATCGATGCTGACAAAGTGTACGTGGGCCTTGTCGAACGAGTAGTAGAACTCGCTCCCCGAACTCGCGGTCGGCTGCGACCAGTTGTACAAGTACCTTGTGGGATACACATAAGTGGCCGTCTCATCGTACAACTCATGATTCCCGATGGTCGTGTACATACAGACATGCTTGATGAAGCTTGCGGCCGGCGTGAAGAAATGTGACTGCCAGTAGTCGGTGATGTTGTCCTCCCCGCGGCCTGCCAGATCTCCCAGCGTGATGCAGAACCCGTTGGCCACTTCGGGCAGCATGGCGTTGAAGGTTGCGGTGCAGTTTGACGGCGCGCTGCACGAATCTCCGACGAAGGTGAATGAAACAGCCGTTGCGCTGCCGGGCGGTGCGGTCCGAAAAGTGGCGTCGTCGGTGAGAGGCACCCCATCGCAACGCACCCTGTAGTGATAGAGTGTGTCGGCCGACAGGCCGGTGGCCGCAACCTCATGGCGGGTACCGGACGGAGTTGACTGAGTAAGATTTCCGTAACCCGTTGTCAAGCCCCACTCGACCTGGCCGGTGCTGGTGCTGTCTGTGAACCAGACGACGTTCATGGAGTCCGGATTCTGCTGCTGGAGGAAGGGGCCACGCATGATTTGCGCGCCCAAGGCCGGCAGCGCTGCCGCCGCGAACAGCAACGTGCAGGCGAGCAGAGATATCGGCGATAACCTCGCGTGTGGTGTCATGTGACCGGAGTCTCCAGGGTGACGTGGTCCGACCAGTCCGCCAGGTCTTGTTCCACCATGATACCACATCTCCCCCGGTCGCGTCTGCTTCTTTGGGCCTTTTTTGTGGGCATCCTGCCTGTGGACTTGGGGGCCTGCGCAGATAGAGCCCTCATCACGGCCGTATTGGACGACTGGATGCTGGGGCGGTCTGGGTGTGGGGACGGGGCTCGCCGGGTTTGAAGAAGACGATCTCCCACCTTGATTTATTGCTGAGGAAGAAGCGGGCGACACGGCCGGCGAGCTTGTCGGTTTCACGCCGGGATTTGTCGGTTCCGACGACCTGGGGATAGAAGGGAGCACGGGTTCTGATCTGCTGCGGCCGGCTCCAGCCGTTGGGATCGGCCACATCGGGGTTGAAGGTGAGGTAGATGCCGTCCTGCGTCCACTTGGCGTCCTTCGCATGGTTCATCAGGATGACGAACTGGTTCAGGTACGTGTTCCAGTGGACCGAGGGCCCCCAGAAGGTGTTGGCATCGGCGGCGTGCCAGTCCTTGGCCGCCTTGAAGATGGGGGTGACATGGCCGCCGACGCCCGGCTCGGTCCACTGGCCGCGATGCCACTTCCAGACCTTGCCCGTCGGGTCGCCGCGATCGGCGAAGCGCATGCGGGCGATGGACACGCCCTGCTCACTCGGGTCGCGGTGATAGGTATCGAAGAGGAAGTAGAAGTATTCTCCCTTGCGGTCCAGAATCACGGAGAAGTCACCGTTTCCGCCGACGAAGTACTCGTTGACCGAGTCGCATTGAAGCGAATCCGGCGGGGCTTCCAGGACGAAACCCAGGTCCTTCCAGGTCAGGCCGTTATCGGCGGAGACGGCGGCGCCGATTCGAGGGGCGGTCATGCGCTTGCGGCCGCAGATGTCGGGCGGCTCATTGTGATACCAGGCGTAGAGCGGCCCGCCTTGCTCCTTGTGGGTCGACTCGATCCATCGTCCGCCGCCCGTCCATCCCTTCTCGTTGTCAAAGGCGACCCGCTGCGACGGTCGGGCAAGGTGATGCAGATCGGGACCCGAGCTGTGATAGGGGTGGCTGGCGGAGGAGAAGACATGCAGCGTATCGCCGTCCCAGTGGAGGGGATTGCTGCAGTCGGCGTAGCCGTCCCAGCCTTTCTCCGGGATGGTGACGCCGGGCAGGCGCAGCTCCGGGGCAGGCCTCAGCATGGCCGTGGGCGGGGCTGCTCGCGATGTCGAGGAAATCGAAAGACCGCAGAGTGCCGCCAGCAGCAATCGATATGCAATCATGAGTCAACCTCCAGGAGCGAGCCTAACCGGTTTCGTGTCCAAGCGGGCAAGAGAGGGGGTCAGGCACTTTTTGCCGACTTTTCTGCGCCGTCAAGTGCCGGCCGGGCTCGGCGGGCATCCCCAGATGGCACGGCGAACTGCATTGGGGCACAAAGAGCCAGACCCCGACACGCTCAACACATGTCCACGCCGGGCCGTGGACATGGCACCCGGCATTAGTCCGGCAGCGAACATGGCGGCGCCCCGGCAAGCCGGGGCTTGGCCATGCCACCCTGTTGGGTGCATGGCACGCCTGGCTGGCGAGGCCGTTCTTCCGCTGGGTTACGGTCGCCACGGCGACCAGGGCCGCCACGGCGACCAGGGTCGCGGTTCCGAATGGTCCGGCGTCCACGCCGTTGTGGACGGTTAGTCGCGATTATACATGGACTACGGCTTCAGGACGCGGGGACGATGCGGTCGGTGGCGGGCGGGCAGATTTGCCCAGGGCGTCCGCAGGGTGGGGTCGGGCTGGTTCAGGCCGTTGCCGGCGGGGTGACCGCCCTGGTCGGCGTTGGCTGGAGCGGCGTGGAGTTGGAGTCCTCGGTCTTTGAGGCGTTAGGGCATCGGTGACGGTCGGATAATCTGGGGCGGCGGTGCCGGTTCCAGATCGCCCCTGCCGGCGCCCGGCCGGGCCGTCACACACGCCTCGGCTAATCTGGGTGCAAACTGGTTGCCTCCGCCCGTTCGCCAGGGTAGACTAGATGAAGAAGACATTTCGTCCCAAGGACTTGTGGGCGTTCAGGGTCGGGTGATCGACAGGCCGGCAGCCCGTGGCATGTTCCGGTCCGGGAATGGTTCGCCGGCAAGGTACATATCTCCGCTTCACCTCGAACGACGCTTGCGGTCCAGAAGTGAGGTGGCCGTATGGCAAACGGAAGCCGCATAACCCCGGCTATGGGTGGGAAGGAAGCGACTGCGTCGACTCAGCCGCCGTCCAAGGCGCCGGGCGGCAATCCAAGTCCGGCCGTACCCGCTGAAGCGGTGGGACACAGGACTCCGGTCGGCGCGCCGGTGGACTTCCATATCACCGAGCACAACGCACGCGAGACCATAGAGCGTCTGCTGCGGGGGATGGGAGCGACGGCCACCGGCGAGGGGGCTTCCGCCCATGCCAAGGCCACGGACCTGCACATCAACACCGGCCGTCCGCCAGACTATCGCATCGGCCGGATCATCCGCAGCGTCGCCAGCGCCCCATTGTCGCAGATGGACGTCGTCCACCTGGCCAACGGGCTCATGAACAAACAGCAGCAGGAGCGATTCAACCGGAACCACTGCATCGACTGCTCGTACCACGTGGACAAGAACCGGTTCCGCGTCAACATCGTCGAGTCGTTCAATGGGCGGAGCATCTCCATCCGGCGGTTCGAGGAGATCAAGGACTTCTCGCAGTACAATCTGCCCGACAACTACATCGACATCTGCGAGAACGCCCGCGGGTTCGTGGTCATGTCCGGATCGACGGGCAGCGGCAAGACGACGTCGATCGCGGCGATGCTCGACCACGTCAACCGCAATTTCCACCGCAAAATCGTGACCATCGAGGACCCGATCGAGTACGTTTACACGCCGAAGAAATCGATCGTGGTGCAGATCGAGATCGGCGAGGACGGCATTCCCAACGAGGACATCGCCCTGCGCAACCTGGTGCGCATGGACCCGGACGCGGGGCTGGCGGGCGAGATGCGCGACCGGCAGTCGCTGGAAGCGGCCCTCAAGACGGCCCAGGCCGGCCACCTGATCTTCGGCACGCTGCACTGCGAAGGTGTCGGCCAGGCGTTCGACCGCATTCTCGCGTACTACGACACCATCGAGCAGCAGCGAATCCTGGGCACGCTGGCTGACAACCTCGCGGCGATCATCAACCAGCGGCTGTTGCCGTGCATCAAGCCGGGCATCGACGTTGTGCCGGCCTACGAGATCTTCCGCCCGAACCCGCTGACCCGCCGGTACATCCGCGAGCGGCGCTATACCGAGGCGGTGGCCGAGATGGAGAAGCCGGCGATGAAGGAGATCGGGTGCGTGACTTATGTGGACTCGCTCCACAAGCTGGTGACCGAGGAATGGATCACCTACCACACCGCCCTCGAGCATTCGGGTGACGCGGCCGAGAAGCTCAAGGCGCGGCTGAAGGGCATCGACATGAAGTGACCGGGGTTCGGGGTTCGGGGTTCAGTACGCCGAGGCGCTTGCTTTCGGCGACGCTCGTGCTGTGTATGGACGCGCGGTCGGACTTCACTCCCAGGCGAGCATCCATGAGAGCAGTATGAACGATGGGGACCATTCCTGATCCCGGCTTACCTGGCCGTCGGCCTGTGGCTGAGGCTTCGCGGGCGCGATGCCTATCTGGACAATCCGTTTGAACGAGACGCATACGGCAAAACCTGATAACATGCGCTGACTGTAGAGTCGCGAACCGGCTCGCCGGATCGGCAAGCGGAAGCTCTGACCGCAGGAGCAGCTTTCATGGCGTATCAGAATCGGGCACACCTGGTCAGAACGACCGGACTTGGATCTCTCGTATTTGCGGCTTGCAGCCTGATCGTGGGCATCCCGGCCGCGGGAGACGACGGCACGTCCGCCGCCGTGGAGGGGCGGAGACGCGAGTTTCTCAAGCAGCTTGCAGACGCCTGGGCGGGCGCGGGCTATCCGGTCCAATGGAAACACCAGGAGTGGAAGTTCGACGAGATCGAGCCGAACTGGGCGGGCGCGTTGGCCGCCATGCATCTGAAACGCACGCCCGAGGAGGTCGCGAAGGCGGATGCGTTCTTCGCCGCGATGCCGCTGGATGAGAAGATCGATCCGGACATGCGGGTGTGCGAGGCGATTCACACGTACTATCTCTTCCGCGACGATCCCGCGCTAAGCCCGGCCGCGAGAAAGCGTTTGCTGGACATCATCCATTTCAGGCCGGCGCCGCGAAGGATCAATCCGTCGATCTGGGAGTTCGGGGCCACGGAAAACCACGCCTTCATGGGGCACGCCTGGTGCCTGTTGACAGCCCAACTGGACCGGGACCGCGACGTGGTCGCCGAGATGTCCCGGCATGTGCACTCCTACATCATTGAGCACATCCGGAAAGGATGGCTGGAGTACAATTCGCCGTGCTACGTGGAGAAGGAGATCGGTTGTCTGGTGATGATCGCCGAATGGGCGGAAGAATCGGTGCTCCGCCGGACGGCCGAGCTTGGGCTGGATGTCCTGTTCGCCGAACACGCGGCGCTCAATCTCGAAGGCATGCTGTGCGGGCCGGCGTGCCGGGTGTACCAGCCCGGCCGCGACGGCATCCTGCCCGAGGAGTTGAACCACAACAGCCGCCGGGATGCCCGCTGCAGCGGGAGCTATCCTTGCATGTACATGCTGTTCGGAGAGGGCAAGCCGCATTACTACGGCGTGCTGGGCGCGCCCCTGCTGGCGACCAGCCGATACCTGCCGCCCAAAGCAGTCACGGCCCTGGCGACGGCACGCTCAGAACGCGGCTGTTACGAATTCAAGGCCCGCCGACCGGGTCGCTTCCATCATATGCTCAGGGCGAAACCCGGCCAGGGCTCGCCGCCGCCCGAGGTGTTCAGCTCGCGGGTTTACGCATGGGTAACGCCTGACTTTGTCCTCGGATCATTCCAGGAGGTGGAGGGTCGGTTTGGCGCGGCCCGGGCGCTGCCGTTGACCAGCGTTCTTCGTATCTCCGGCGGGACGCGGCGAGCGGTCTACACCGACCTTGTACCGCCCGACCGCGAGGCTTCGGCTTCGGCGGCTGTTGACTGCGTGCAGTACAAGAATGTCGTCATCGGGCGGGGGACCGTGGGGGAGGCCTATCTGGCCAAGCAGGAATTCGACGAGGTCGTCGAGCAGCAGGGTTGGCTCTTCGCACGGGCCAACGGGGCCTTCTTCGCGTACCGGGTGGTCGGCTCGGCCTGGACGTGGATGGGTGCCCGCGACGCTTCGGTGTTCGGCGATTTCATCAAGTTTGAGAATCCGCAGGCACCGTTTGTTCTGGAGGTCGCCAGATCGAGCGATTACGCGGGTCATTTCTCGCGTTTCCGGGCGGATGTGCTGGACAATGTCTTCAAGCAGGAGGAGAACACGGTAGCCTACGAAAGCTGCTCGCAGGCCGACGGCGGGCCTTCGGCGGAACGCTTCACGCTGACACTGAGATACGGGCAGCTTCCGCTCCTGGACGGCCAGCCGCTGGATCCGGAGGGATACGGCACGTTTGAATCGCCCCACCTCCACTCGGCGTGGGATTCGGGCATCATCAATCTCCGATACGGCGGTGAGCGCCTGATGGTGAACGTCACACGACCCGATCGACCGATCCGAGTCGAGGAAACGGTCAAGCCGCTGTCCCTGCCCCACCAGACGGACTGCGAGAAGCCCGATACGGCGTGGGCTCCGTTCCTGAACTACTGGCGGCTGAAACCGGAGCAGTGGTATTGGAGCAGCGAGGGGGGCTCGCCGGGCGGATGTCTGCGTCACGAGGCCGCTCGGGGGGTCGAGAAGGCGGAGCGCGGAGCGCACGACGCCATGATTCTGCTGCAAGGCGGCGAGGAATGGAAAGACTACGTGTTCGAGGCTGATGCACGGGCGGAGAGAGGGCATGTCGGGCTCTGGTTCCGAGCTGACATGCACAATGAGGGCGGAGGCAACGGGCGCGGGGTGCAGGGGTACTACCTGGTGCTCGATCCGTCGCACAAGAAGTGCAGGTTGTGGCGGGCACGAAAAGACGGCCTTCGACCTGCTGGTTCGAAGGAGGTGGAAGTCAACAACTTCTCCAATCCCACACCGATCGCGGAACAGGCAAGTCCCGCCTCGGCGACTCACGGGTCGTGGATCCGCCTTCGCGTCGAGGTCAAGGGCAGCAGGATTGCGTGCTCGATCAATGGGCAGACGGTGATTACCGCGGAAGATGACACATACACGACCGGCTCGGTGGGTTTGTTTGCCTACAAGAGCGCCGACGCGCGATTCGACAATATCCGGGTGAATCCGCTGTAGGTCGGAGACGTCAGGGCCTTCCTGCTCAATTCGAGGCGTACGGGCTTGTGCGATCGCGGCGGCGGGCCAGCTCACTGGTGTAATGCAGCCCGAGAGTGGAAGCATGCCGGCGCGCCCAGTCGGTCAAGCGCGTCTGGCCGGTTGGAGGGGCATCGACATACAACAGGCCCTGCATCAGCCCCTCGATCTCCTCGCGGGTGAGCACGACGTCGCCGACCATCTTGCCGATCAGCCATGCCAGGGCGCAACCCGCCGCGGGCGGGACCGAGATGATGGGCCGGCGCTTGCCGATGATTTCGCCGATGGTCGCGACGAGTTGGCGATAACTGAAGGTCTCCGGGCCGATGGCGTTGATGATAGTGTTTTCGCGCAGCTCGCCCTGCTCGACGGCCAGGCGGGCGAGATCATCCACGTGGATCGGCTGAAGGCGGTACTGGCCGTCGCCGAAGACACCGAATATCGGGAGTTTGCGCAGCAGCCAGGCAATGTTGTTGATCAGGATGTCTTCCTTGCCGAACAGGACGGCCGGGCGCAGGATCGCGTGTGAGACGCCCAGACTGCGCAGGTGACACTCCAATTGGGCCTTGCCGCGGAAGTACTCCAAGGTTGAGTCCTCGGACGGATTGGTGATGCTGACGTGCACGATTCGCTCGACTCCGGCGGCCCTGGCAGCGTCGAAGAGTGCAGTCGTGTTGCGCACCGCTTGTCGGTGGGAGAAGTCCTTGTAGTTGAATCGCACCCAGTAGGTGTTGTAGAGGACAGCAGCCCCGTCAAGCGACTGTCTCATCTTCTCCGGATCGTCGAAATGAAAGGGGCAAACCTCGATGCGATCACCGAACTCGTGTGCCCGGCCGGCTGAATTGGTCAGGGTTCGGACCTTGCAGCCGTCGGCAAGGAGCCGCTTGGCGATGTAGCGACCGGAGTAACCAACGGCGCCGGTGACAACGTGGATGGCTTGTCCATTCATTAGCCTGCTCCTGCCGCCCGGCTTCGGGCCAGCTCTATGGAGAAGGTCGCGGCTGCCAGTCGCTCCACCGGCGGGATAAACCCGCCGGCTCGCAAGATTCGCGAGCCCAGGTTCACGAAGAACCTGGGCCACCCGCCTCCACCGGCGGGATGACTTCGGCAGGCTCAGTCCAAGCAACCCGCCGGCTCGTCAAGATCGCGGCTGCAAGCCGCTCCTACAGATAATAATCGCGGTCGGAAACCGCTCCTACAGATAATAATCGCGGTCGGAGACCGGTCCTACAAACCTAGAAGATGAAGTCGGTCGAGAGGAACCGCGAGTGTCGACCGATGACGATCTTCGAGACGATCTGCTCGTTGTAGTCGGTGGCCTTGGCGGCAACCAGGCTGCGGATGGAAAAGACCCGCAGAGCATCCGAGACGGATAACGTTCCCTCGGCTGAGTCCTTTCGGCCGGTGAATGGGAACTTGTCGGGGCCGCGCTGGCACTGGCTGTTGAGGTTGACGCGGCAGACCTGGTTGACGGCCGGGTCGATGAGGGCGCTGAGTTGCTCGGGGTCGGCGCCAAACAGGGCGACCTGCTGGCCAAAGGGCGACTCGGTCAGCCAGTCGATGACCTCGTGCTCATCGTCGAAGGGCACGATCGGCGTGACCGGCCCGAACTGCTCGACCTGGCAGATTCGCGTATCCGGCCGGGCCGGGTAGACCACGGCGGGGTAGTACAGGGTGTGGTCGATGGTGCCTCCGGCGGTGTTGATCACACGAGCGCCGGTGGCGGTCGCCTCGGCGACCATCTCGGCCAGCCACTGGGGCTTGCCCTGCTCGGGCAGCGGGGTGATGGCGACGCCTTCCTCCCAGGGCATACCGACCTTGAGCTTGCCAATCGCCTCGCAGAATCCCTGGCAGAACGCGTCGGCCAGGCTACGGTGGACGAAAATGATCTTGATGGCCGTGCAACGCTGGCCGTTGTAGGAGGTCGCGCCGAGCAGGCATTCCTTGACCGCCAGGTCGAGATCGGCGTGCTGGAGAATCACCGCCGCGTTCTTGGCCTCCAGGCCGAAGACGCATCGCAGGCGGTTGGGCCGCGGGTGCTGGTGCTTGAGGATGGAGGCGACCTTGGCCGAGCCGATGAAGGCCAGCACGTCGATGCGGCCGCTGGTCATGAGCGGGCCGACAACCACCGGGCCGTCGCCGTAGACGGTGTTGACCACGCCGGGCGGGAAGGACTCGGCGAAGGCCTTCAGCAGCGGCGCGTGCAGCAGCACGCCGTACTTGGGGGGCTTGAAGATGACCGTGTTGCCCATGACCAGGGCGGGGATGAGCGTGGTGAGTGTTTCGTTGAGCGGATAGTTGTACGGACCCATGCACAGGACGACACCGAGCGGGCTGCGGCGGACCTGGGCGACGAAGCCTTGTTCGACCACGAACCGCGAACTGGTACGGTCGAGGTCCTTGAGGGCGGCGATGGTGTCGGCGACGTATTCGAGTGTGCGGTCGAACTCTTTGGCCGCGTCGGGCAGCGTTTTGCCGATTTCCCACATGAGCAGCTTGACCACCTCGTCGCGGACGGCCTGCATGCGGGGCATGAAGGCTTCGACGTGGCGGATGCGATCGGCGACGGACATCGTGGGCCAGTCGCCGCAGCCCTTGCCGTAGGCCTTGCAGGCCGCTTCGAGGGCTTCGATCGACTCGGCCTCGGTCATGAGCGGGTAGTGGCCGAGTTTGTACGGTGCGAGCCCGTTGCTGCCGGTCACGCAGATGGGTGAGAGCACCTCCTCGAAGGGACCGGTCCAGGTTCGCACCTGTCCGTTGATCAGGAAGCGGGCGCCGGCGTGGTAGTAGGGCATTCTCACGTTGTCGGGAACATCTTGCGGCCGCGGGAAGATGGATGCGGGCGAATTGACGGTCGTGGCCATGTGCAGTCTCCATGTGGTTTGCCGATTGACCGGCGGGTATTATACACACCGCCTGATAGAGGCATAAACGAATCGCGATGGCGTCCGGAAAGCTGACCGCTGAGGACTGATAGCTTCTACCCATGCCCCTCACCGACACGTTCTTCTACTATCCGAACGACATCGTGTACGAACGGCCGTCGGATTACGGCCTGGAGTACGAGGATATCACGATCCCGACGCGTGACGGGCTGAGGCTGCACGGATGGTACTTTCCGGCCAAGGGGGCAGCGGCCGGGACCGTTCTGCACCTGCACGGCAACGCGGGAAATCTCAGCGGGCACTTTCAGCACGTCGCGTGGCTGCCGTCAGCGGGGTGGAACGTGCTGTGTTTCGATTATCGCGGATACGGGCGATCGGAGGGGAGAATCAGCCGGCCGGGATCAATTGCCGATGCTCACGCGGGGCTGGACTGGCTGCTTGCACGGCCGGGGGTTGATTCTGCCTGTATCGTCGCGTTCGGGCAGTCGCTCGGCGGGGCCATCGGTATCGTGCTGACCGCCCAACGGACGGAGATCCGCGGGCTGGCGACCGACGGGGCCTTCGATCACTACCGCCGGATCGCCCGATGGCATATCCTGCGGAACCCGCTACTGCTGGTGCTGGCATGGTGGGTGCCCTTCCTGATGAGCAGGGAGTTCAACCCGATCGATCTGATTGGACAGATTGCCCCGCGTCCGGTGCTGCTGATGCACGGGACGGCCGACACCGTCTGCCCGGTCAGCATGGCCCGGCGCCTGTATGCTGCAGCCGGGGAGCCGAAGGAACTCTGGCTGATCGACGGGGCCAATCATTACCAGGCCATGCAGGAGATGGCTGAGCAGACGCATTCGAGATTGTTGGCATTCTTTGGGAGCTGCGTGTAGCACGATGGCACTGCCCGCAGAGCACCGGCACACGGCAGGTCATCTGACGGAATCGAGAACCCAGGTTCATGAAGAACCTGGGCCACCCGTTCCGCACTGCTCACAGAGCAGTGGCGCACAGAGCGTGACCGGGGGTCCAGGGTTCAGGGTTCAGGGCCGGTGGGAGACATGGCGGCGCCCCGATTTCATCGGGGCTTGGCCATGCCACCCCCGGGCGTTGTCGTTTCTTTGCGCTGGCCGTTGCCCACGGTGATTCCGAGGACATTGGCGACCGGCCGTTCACGGCCGTCGCTGGGATTATTGAGGATGCGGAACTTCTTCGAGGACGGGTCGCGCATCGCGATAACCGTGCTGCCGCCGCCGTCGAGGTTCAGGGCGGTCTTGCAGTCGAGGCGGATCATCTCACCGGCCAGTTCCTCGTAGCTCATTCCGATCGAGACGCCTCTTCTGCGACCATCAACGATTAAGAGTGTCAGCCGTTTGTTCTTGTCGTTCAAGCCGACGACCGTTCGCGGGTGTTTGTCCTTGTTTTGATGCGGGACGGGCTTGCCGTTTTCGACCAGCATGACGTTTCCGGCAATGACCTCCTCGGCGTCGGACGGAGGCTTGTCGACCATCTCGATGGTCACGCGGTTGTCCTTGCGGACCACCAGACAGGGGGTTTTGTCCCTGGTCGCGGACCAGGCCTTGCCGTCGGTGACGGCGGGGCCGATTGCCTGTGCCCAGATGTCGGCTCGGTAGCCCGGCTGAGTCTCGCCCGCCTTGGCTCTGCGGATAGCGAAGAAATCGCCGTTGACGACCATGTCAAAGCCCTCGCGAGCCGCCACCCGGGTCGGCGTCATCAGTGTTGTCTCCCACTCGCCCGCGCCGTCGGGGTCGGGGCCGCCGGGGGAGACGTGAAGGCGGATCTTCGGGTCGGTCAGATCCACCTGGGCGACGAACAGGCGCATGGGCGGGTCGTTGCGGGTCTCGGGGCGGTAGGTGATGCCAGGAAATGGCCGTTCGCCGGGGAAATCGGCGAGAGCCGGCCATGTGCAGACGAGCAGCAGGATGAGTGCCATGCCGATGATTGATTTTCGTGTTGGTCTCATGAGTACGGTTTTACCATGGAATGTGTACAGGTGGTAGGGCAGCACACGGCCGGCCGTTTGACGGAATCGAGAGCCCAGGTTCATGAAGAACCTGGGCCACCCGTTCCGCACTGCTCACAGAGCAGTGGCACACGGCCGGCACTGCTCGCAGAGCAGTGGCACACGGCCACCCGTTCCGCACTGCTCACAGAGCAGTGGCACACGGCCGGCACTGTTCGCAGAGCAGTGGCACACGGAGGGTACGGCTCGCAACGCCCTACTGTCCTGAGGGCTGCATCGGGGAGAAGATCTGGCGTTTTTCGGGATAGTGGTAGTAGAGGTAATTGGCGAGTCCCTGTGCGCCGTGGCAGGAACTGCAGAGGCCGGGAACGCCGCAAGGCTGCAGGAGCGCCTGCAGGCCCCGGATTTCGGGCTGGCCGGCCGTGGCCAGGTCGAGGGCGGGCAGGCCGCCGGAGGGCTCGCGGCCGTGCGGAACGTGACACGTCAGGCAGGTGATGCGGCCTTCGGTGCCCATCTGCCCCCGCTGGTCTACGAGCGGGAGGAAGCCCGGCTGAGCGACGTCCACGATGTTCCGCATCGGAAGGACCGGATGGACGGTGACACGGACGGTGGTGGCCTGGCCGCCGGGACCGTGACAGCCCAGGCACTGATGCGTGTCGGGCGGGTAGCCGGTGCGCTCACCAATCGCCAACAGATGGTTCAGCGAATCGTTTGCGAGCCCCTCGTGTACCGCATGGCAAGGCTCACAGAACGAAGGAGAGCCATGCAGATTCGCCCGGCTGGTGAAAGCCCCGATGTGGCTTTGCGAGTGAGGGGTCGCGGCTATGAAGCGCACATCCTGATGGCAGAGCGAGCACATGCTGTGCGTTGGGGCACCCTGTGCGTCGCGCACCAGCAATGCGCCGCTCTGAGAATTGCCGTGCGGGTCGTGGCAGCTTCCGCAGGCGACGAATCCCGCGTCCGAGCGGCGGCACTGCTCGTCATAGCGAGGGTAAGTCTTCTCCGGCGGGATCAGCTTGCCGAGGGTGGCCGGTCCATGCGGGTGGAGCAGGGCAGGGGCGGGCTTGTCCGACAGGCCGCCCTCGCGATGACAGAGGAGACACATGTCGTCGGGTGCCTTGGGGTGCGCGGAGGTTGCCGACCAGAGCATCGGGCCGGTGACGCCGTGGACTGCGTGACAAAAACCGCACTTGCCCGACTGCTGAGCCGTCCGGTCGTGAGCGTTCTTGAGATCCGCCCTGCCGGTGAAGTCGTGTGCGCCGACCAGCGAAGAGGCCATGTTGCGATGACAATCAGCACAGATCTGGTCGCTTCGATCGATGAGGAACTGCGGGTGAACCGTGTCGTGCGGGTCGTGGCACGTCGTGCAGATGAGTTTTGCGCCTGCGGCGGGCTGCGTATCGGGCATGAGCCTGGCCCTGGTGATTGTCGTCTCGTAACCGGCGGGGACGTTCAGCGGATGACCGAAAGGCCGGCCGGTGCGTTTGCCGGCACATCGCTCCGGCATGTGGCAGGTGGAACACAGGCCGGAAGGATCGGCCGGCTGGGGGTCCGGCCGTCGGGCAAACTGGTGGAAGCTGTGGCAGGCGCCGCACGGGCCGCTCTCCTGCGGCGTTTGACCCAGCCGATTTCGCTCGGCCGGGGCGCTCTTTCGAAGGTCGTGCGGGGTGTTGAACATGCTCTCGCGCTGCGGATGGCATCGCACGCAGAGACGGCTCTCGTTCAGCGTGTCGGCGAGCATGTATCTTCCGGCCAGGCCGTGATGGAGTTTATGGCACGAGAGGCAGATGAGTGTATCGCCGGCGCCGACGGTGGTGCCCATTTCTCTGATGGCGTTACGCTGCGCGTCGGTGCTCAGGGGCGGGTTCTGGGGATGTTCGCGGGGCGTCGTCGGCATCCACATGCCGGGGCGCAGTCTGGCGTGGCAGGTGAGACACAACTGGCTGCTCTCGGTGCCCATGACCAGGAGTCTTTCACGGCGGGCGCCGTGAGCGACGTGACAGACCTGGCAAGTGAGTTCGCGGCGGTCGGGGCCGGGGTGAGCACCGGCGTCGATCAGCGTTTGCGGTATCGGCCAGGGCATTCCGCCGATCGGGTGGGAGCCGCTGGCGGGACCTCCGGCCTTCTCGGGGTGACAGCCGGCACAGAGGCCCTGGCCGAGGCCGGCAGATCTGAGGAATAGCGCCCCGCTGAGGCCGCCCTCCTCCGGCCGACCGCTACTGTGGGCCGAGTGACAGGTCCGGCAGGCCAGTTTTCCTTCAACCAGCGGCAACTGCGAGGGCACTTTCATCGATGCGGAGGGCTGAACACCGGTCGCGTGTCCGTGCTCCCTCCACACGCGTCGGCGCGAGTCGAGCACCGATCCGTCGTGGCAGGAGAGGCAGATGTCGGCCCGGCTCACGAGAGGTTCGGTGACCGTGCTTTCCGGCCGGTCCGTGAGCGAACTGCCGCGGCCGGAGATGAACGGTTCGATCCACTCGAGGTGGCAGACGGTACACTCTTTGGGCTGAGGCGGCCGAGCTCGCGCTCGCGGCGGCCTGGGTGGGGCCTGGACCTGTTTCTGCTCGATGATGTCGAGGCGTTTGACGCGGCCGGGCTTGAGTTCCACGACGTAGAGCCTGTCCTGGCCGTCGAACGCCAGGCCCATCGGCATATCGAAGCGGAACGGGCTGCCCTTCGCATCACGCAGCACGTCCACAGAACGCCCCATCGCGGTGAAGATCTGCACGACGCCGAGCGTGCCATCCGCGACCCAGATCAGGCCCCGGGCGTCACACGCGATGCCCTTGGGCCGGTAGAACTGGCCGATCTCGACGCCGTAGCTTCCCATGAGGCCGACGGACTGTCCCCGCGGGTTCAGGATCTGCACGCGGGCGTTGATGACGTCGGTGACGAAGAGGTCGCCGTTGTTGTCCAGAGCGATCGCAAACGGATACTGGAAACGGCCGAGTGAGTCACCCTGGCCGCCGAAGGCTTTCGCCAGGGGGTCGGCGCCTGCCAAACGGAGGAGACGGTTATTGTCGTTGTCCACCAGCCAGACCACGCCGGTTCCTGGCAGGGGCAGCACGTCGGTCAAATCGAGGGGCGGACCGGCGGTGTCTATGTTCGGGACAATCACCTTCACCAAGGTGCCGTCGGGCCGGCGTACGAGGACCCGGTGGTTTCCGGTGTCCGCGATCCAGAGGTCACCGCCGGCGTCGGCCCGCAAACCGATCGGGTTGGACAGCTTCTGGCCGCCGACCTCGCGGATTTCGCCAAGCAACTCGCCTTGCGGGCCGAAGTGAACGATGCGATCGTTGACTCCGTCGGCGACGAACACGTGGTTCCGGGCATCCACCGCAACGGCGGTGGGCATCATCATGGCCGAGGGGCCGGCGGTCTGGAAGTCACGCACCTCGCCGGCGATGTAGGTATCGGCAGCGCCCGGCCGACAGTACAATCCGGCCGTCACAGCCGCGAGCAGGTATCGCAACATCCATTGACGCCACGAGCAATTCATGCCGGTCACGCTCTCCAATTCACCGCGCCGCAGTTGCCAAAAGATCGTCTGAAAGCCACAATAGCGGCGCACATGGATCGGGGGACATCAGCGGTCAGGGGCCGGAGGCTGTAGACAGCCTCGTGCGTTTCCCAGAGGCGGCAACCGCCGCAGTACAGTCGACGGAGTTGAACCTCATGAGTCCTTCCACGCGTGGCGCCGGAGACGGCGGAAACGTGCAGGGCCGGCCGGCAGCGGAACAGGGTGGTCCATCGGCCTGCGCGCCGCCGCGAGGCTGGCGACGCCGCGTTCGCCGGCTGGGCATCTACGCGCTGGTGCTGGTCGTGGTGCTGGCGATCTGCATCGGCGGAGCGGAATACTACACGGCCAAGCCGAGCTTCTGCGGCTCGTGCCACATCATGATCCCGTACTACAAGTCGTGGAGCCACGACCGGCATGCCACGGAGTTCAACGTCGCCTGCGTCCGATGCCACTACGCCCCGGGCACGCAGCACACCTTCAAGGCGAAGTTCAGGGGCCTCTCGCAGCTTACCAGCTACTTCAGCGGCCGGGCGGGCGCGTCTCGCCCCCGGGCCCACGTCAGCGACGCGAGCTGTCTCACCTCCGACTGTCACGGCAACGAAACCTACCTGGCCAAGTCGCTGGCGATCGGAGTCGCGAGAACCGAGAAACGGTTCGTCAACGGGCATGAGACCGAGGTCCAGCGGACGCCGACGGTTCACTTTGTCCACGAGAAGCATCTTCGCGTGGACGCTCGGATGGAAGAGGCCAGCCGGCATCTCGATCAGGTCCGCGCCCGGCTCACCGCGATGCTGCCCGCACCGGCGATGGAAAGCCTGGCCCGTCTGGCGGTTTCCGGCGAGCCCGTGGAGCAGCGCACCGGCGCGATCAAGACCCTGGTTCACGATGCCGGAGTGGACGGGGCCGAATCCGACGCGATTGACCTGGCCGCACTGGAGCACCTGCAAACGCGACTGAGACAACTGGCGGGCCTGAGCTGCGCTGCATGTCACACCTACGACGCCTCGGGCAGCAAGCACATCACGGTCGAGCAGCAGGCGTGCTTCGTGTGTCATTTCACCAACCAGGCGTTCAACCGGCACACCGGGGCGTGCCTGACCTGCCACGAACCGCCGACCCGCAAGATCGCCGTTCACGAGGCCGCCGGCGGGGCTCCCGGCACGGGGATCATGGATCACCAGGAGATCGTGCGCCGGAACATCGACTGTGCGAGCTGCCATCTCGACGTGATTCAAGGCACGGGGCGCGTCACGGCGCGGGAATGCACGCACTGTCACGACCAGGAGCGTTACATGGTAGACTTTGCCGGCCGCACGACTCGTGACATCGAGTTCTACCACCGCACTCACAGCGCCCTGCAGCGAGCCCGCTGCCCCGACTGCCACGGGGTGGTCCAGCACCAGTTGGCCAGCGCGATCACCACCGAGACGGCAGAGGGCTTCCTGGCGCCGGTTCTGGACAACTGCAAGCACTGCCATCCGAATCACCATCACGAGCAGACCTCTCTGCTGGCGGGCATCGGCGCCGAGGGCCTCGGCCCGCCCATGCCGAACGCCATGTTCGGCTCGCGCATCAACTGCCGGGCATGCCACACTCAGCCCGGCTCGGACTTCAAGGGCGCCCCGCTGATCCAGGCCACGGCGGCAACCTGCGTCCAGTGCCACACCGAGGAATACAGGTCCCTGCTGGACCGCTGGATCAACGAGCTGGACACCCGCCTCAAGGAGACCAGCGACTCTCTCGACCGGCTCGAAAAGCGGATCGAGCAGGCCCGTGTCCAGGGTCGAGCGATCCCGGCCCGAGTCGAGGAGATCGTGAAGCGAACCCGCCACAACCTCGAGCTGGTCCGGATCGGCGACGGTATCCATAACCGGAACTACGCCCTCAACGTTTTTGACCTGGGCAACGCGGAGATTGCCGAGGCCGAGGGCCTGCTGCCCGGTTCGTGATCATCGCGGCCGTGTCGTCGCTCCTTCCTGGAGCGTCCTCCCGGGCTCGACGAATCCGGGAAGATAGAACGGCTGGCCCGCGCGAATCTGCTGCACCATCTGGGCGATCGGCAGGCCGCACAAGACCGTCTGCCGGCTCCGCGGATATCCCAGGCCGTCGTAGTCCAATCGAGCCGGCTTTTCGTCGTGACACTCCTGACACGCACCCGGTCGGGCCAGAACGTCCGCATGGATCTCCTGATGGAGCTCCAGGCGTTCCGGGCTATCTGCGCCGGCGGCCAGGAAGCGCCGGGCCAGGCCAGCCATCCTGGCGCTGTCGCGCTTGCTTTGCCCGGCATCCTCCCGCGTCATGAGTTTGGCGCCGTATTCGCCGCGAAGATGGTTCGGCAGTTCGTGTTTGAGCTGGTCCACGGACTGTCGCCAGACAGGGCTTCCCGGCGAGGTGGTCTCGATCTGGACCAGCAGATAATCGAGCAGTGGATCTCTGCGGATCACGCTGGTCACTTCGCGAAGAAGACCCACGATCGCGGTGTGCCGCGAGCTCGGGTCGGTGGACGGCCGCTCGGCATCGGCCTCCAGTTCCTTGATGAGCTGGAGTATCGCAGGCGTTCCCTGAGGCTGGCCGGTCGTCTTGCCGACCCAGACGATTCGAGTCCTGTCGGGGCTTTGCTTATCGTGGCACATCTGACAGGCCAGGAAGGTGACATGGAAGTTGGCGAATGCGCGGACTTCCTTGCGTTCGGCGTGCGGCAACGGCCAGTGACAGCCGCTGAGGGTGCAGTTGTTGTGGAGATCGGGCTCAAACCACCGGTCGACACCGTGGTAATGGCCCAGTGGGGCTCGCGGAGCCGCCACGCTGACACCCGCGGCCTCGCTCGAAAGCAAATCACGAGCATCCAGGGTCGCGGCCCAGCCGGTGAACTGGCTCGGCGTACGGGCGGGGGCGAAGACCGACCTTATCAGATAGGCGACCGCAGCGTATCCGGCCCAGAGGATGACGAGCATGGCCACAAAGGCGTAGGCCCGGACAAGCAGCCTGCCCAGGATGGTCAGTGTTCTGGAGATCCGCCTGCGCGGGGCGGTCGCCGCCGGGCGTTTCGGGTCGGCGGCGGGGGCCGGGTCGGGATTCGTCGGAGTCTCAACCATGATGCACCTCCTCGCCGGCGATACCCACTTCCCGGGCGACCCGCTCGAGCATGCCCGAGTGGGCCTCAGCGTACTCGTCGGCCGGCGTATCACCGGTAAACATGGCCGGCGAAAGCGGGAACACGGCGGGGGAGAAAATCACGCCCACCATATGAATAATGCCGACGTGCAGAAGGGCCAGGAAGGCCTCGAACGTATGCACGATCAACGCGATGGTCAGCACGCGGCCGGTCAGGTGTTCCGTGGTCCACGCGTCGTGCCACATGAGCAGTCCGGTGAACCCGAGCAACACCGTCCCCCAGAAGACGCCGAAATACTCAAATTTTTCCTCGGCGCTGAACCGGTCGGCGTCGGGCCGGGTCCGACGCATGAACAGCAGGTACCGCAGGAGCGTGAACACCTCTCGAACGTCGTGCGGGTTCATGACCATCGGCATTCCGAGGAGCACTCGGAACCACCCTTTCTTCGTGGCCCGCTTCTGGCGCCACATGAACCATCCGACGTAGACCAGGTGATAGACGAGGCCGATCAGAAGGATCAGGCCGGCGTAGCGATGAATCAGCCTCGTGACCGTCAGGCCGCCGAAGAGGTCGACCACCCAGGCGGCCCAGGGGCGGTCGGCGAACTTCATCGGGAAGCCGGTCACCACGAGGGCGGTGAAGCAGACGGCGAGAACCCAGTGCTGCACGCGCTGGTGCGGGTTGAATCGCTTGAGCGCCTGCCGGCCCGCGGGGAGGGCCATCAGCCGTTCGGCGAGGCGACGCCGCTGGTGGTGGCGCGGGTCCTCGCGGCCGACGACAATCTGGAGCATTTCGAGAGTCTGCAGAACGACGGAGGGGCCGAAAGTGATGATGATCAGAATGACGAACAATGCGCCGATGAAATGCTCGATCCCCCGCGTGGTCGCCAGGTCGATATGGACGGCGGCGGTGCTGACTTTCGGGCCGGCCGACGGGTGGCAGGCCGGGCTGCGACAGGTGTCCGCCAGGTTCGATTGATGCGTCGGCGAGTCCGCGTCCTTGCGGCTCTGCATCATGTGCACGTTCTGGGCCATGCCGACGTGGCAGTCGAGGCAACCGGCGGTCGCCGTGCTGCCGAGCTGCATGGCCTTGCCGTGAAAGCTGGCGAGATAGCTGGCCACGGCGTCGGGCATGCGGTACTTATCGCGAATCGCCTTGTGGTCGTGGCAGATCGCGCACATCCGCGTCAGGTCGGGGGTCGTGCGCGCGGGACGACTGCGGGCCGCGACGTGCCAGTAGGCGTACGAGGTGTCGAGCGGGAGCACCTCGTCGTGGCAGACGCTGCATCGCGCCACCGGCGCGGCATGGAGGAGCCAGTCCTGGCGAGCCTGGCCGAAGATGGGTTCGTCGTGGCAGAGCAGGCAGCGGGCCTGCCCATCGCGCAACGGGCGGCCCAGCAGCTCGTTGGAATCATCGAGGGTCTGGGGATTATGGACGGAAGCCTCGACCATTCCGCCCACTGCGTCATGCGAGAACCGCAGCTCGATGTTGCGCAGGTCCGTGAGGTGGCACGCGCGAGCACAATCCACCGGTGAGACGGGCTTGTGGGGAATGACGCCAACCTGGCTTCGATCGTGGCAATCGGTGCACCGTAATCGCGCGTGCGGTCCCAGGTTACGGTCGTAGTAGTTCGGATCGACGTAATAGAGGCAGATCGTATCCGAATCCTCGGCCACCCGGGCGAGCCCTCGATATCGGTGGCAGCCGAGGCAGTTCTCGGGGTCGGCGGCCTCCGCCGGCCGCGAGGTAGACGCGATCGCCGCGGCGATGATCGCCACGACCGTGCAGTGTTTGTTAATCATGGCACGCATAGCAGAGTTCCTTGTTCAATCCCCGAAATTGCGGCCGGCGGTTTTCGCTCTCGCGCGGCATCGCTCCGTCCTCGAGCGTGCTCCAGAAGGGAAAGGTCCCTTGCTGGTGCGGGTTGTGACACGTCGCACACACGATGCGCTTGCCCCCCTCCAGGGGAAGTCGCGTCAAGAACGGACCGTCAGGTGAAGTGGACGGGATGACCTCGCCGGACGGCCACAGGAAGGGTTCTGCGATCAGCCCTTGACCGACTTGCGGGGGTCGATCAAGGGCCAGCATCCTCGCGATCATCGGTTCGGACACTTCGTGGCCGATGTGGCCGGGCTCGAAGTAGTCCACGTGGTAGCTGTGGCAGGCGATGCACAGGGAGACGCCGTCGCTGCGCAGTTGGGCGTTGCCGGTACGAATCGGCGGGCGGCCCGGATCGAACGAATCCTGGTGGCAATAACGGCATTTTCCGGCGATGGGTTTGTTCCGGTCATCAACCATCAGGTGTACGTCGAGTTTCCCGCCTCCGGGTGCAAAGACGCCCACGTGGCAGGCAGCGCAGAATGCCATGGGGTCTTCTCCCGGAGCGGCGCGAAGGAATGAGCTGTTTCTCGCCGGTCGAGGCACGGGGTGCCTGCAGGCCAAGAGGATATCGTGACAGGTGACGCAACCGAGTTTCCCGCCAGGTGCGGGCCAGGTCTCGGGGCGAATGACCTGATTGCCCACGAACAGGCGGCCCACGGGATGCACCTCGCTGGCGGCGCGCCCGCCGTCGTGGCACTGCCAGCAGAGGGCGTCGATGTTTTCGCGTTTGATCGGCATCGCGCGGCCACCTGAGAACTGATGGCAGAGCGGGCAGCCGTCTTGCGACCAGTGGGGGTTGGCTGCCCGATCCGTGACGGACGGTTGGCTCGCTGCCGACGGTTGGCTGGCCATAGGTGCTGAGGCGGTCGGCTGCCCGCGGACCAGATGCGGCAGGTACACCGATGCGACGGCTATCGCCAGCAGAATCGCAACTCGGCGGAGGTCACCGCACATCGTTCGGCTCCTCCGCAGGTTGTACAAACACGCCCAGCAGCACCAGCGAATCGCTGCCGAGCAAGTCGGACACGATCACGTATTCGGCGGGCGATCGGGCCGCGTCGTCGCCCTCACGGGGAGGAATCGACAACTGCTCCGGCGACAGTGCGAGCAGTCCGGCCGGTAAAGTCATCCCGGACCATGCGCCCGGCCGCTCGCGCACCTCGGTCACGAACCTTCCGTGCTTGTCGAACACCACCACCGATTGTCGCCCGGCGTCAGCGACCAGAATCAGGCCGGTGCCGCTCACACACACTTGCTTTGGCCGGACGAACTGGCCGTCCTGCAATCCGGGCCGCCCGATCGGCTTGAGCCAGACGCCGTCGGGCGACGAGCGGAGCACGCGGGCGCTGACCGCGTCGGCAATGAGCAGCACGCCTTCGGCGGTGAATGCGAGGCCCGTCGGAGCGACCAGCGGCGGTGAATCCGGCGGAGGAGCAAGAGGCTCGATCCACATGCGTCGCGAGCTGTCCCACCTGTCGATGCGATGCCGGGCGACATTGCCCACGTACACGAGGCCATTTCGGGCGAGCACGGCGGCGGGCCGGAAGGCTTCAGTCGAGCTGTCCGGAGGCTTGAGTTCCTCGATGAAACGGCCGTCCGGGCCGTATCGCAGCACCGACTGCAGCGTGGTGTCGGCAACGTACACACAGCCCTGCTCGTCGACTGACACAGCCACGGGGCATCGCGGCCGGTGGTCCGGATCGCCCCAGATGAGGCTCTTGCCGTCAGCAAGATCGATGGCAACGATCTCGGAGAGTCCCTGGTCGCAGACCAGCAGCCGGCCGCCGAGCAGCGACATTCCCTGTGGGTTGCGAAGGATGGTCTTGCCGTAGTCGTTGGGCCCGTACAGAAAGAGATCGAGCAGCGGCGTCCGATCGTAGACCGGCAGGAGGGCGCGGAGATCGCCGTAGACGACGACCCGCGGCTCGACGTCCGGGGCGGGGAAATGCACCGGTCGGAACTCGCGGCGAGCGGCGCTCTCCGACGACGCGCATCCCGCGACCGTGACCGCCACGGCCAGGAGGCAGCAGCACGCCGCTCGCGGATTCCGCATCACTTGATGTGGCAGCTCAGGCACAGTGCGCTCCTGCGGTTCGACATCACCAGCATCCCTTTCACGCCCGCTCGGTTGTGGGGTTCGTGACAGGAGATGCACTCGACGTATCCGTCGGGCAGTCGGATCTTGCCACCCGCGGTGACGATGGACTCGGGGCGATAATCGCGGTTATTCGCGGGATAACGCACGCCGATGGGATGATCGCGCCAGGCGAAATCGGAGGGAACGGAGAATCCCTCTCGAACGCCCGCGAGCATGGCGTGTCCGGAGCCCATGGTCGAGGTGGCCACGGTTCCGTCGTGGCAGCCCATGCAGACGAGGCTGGTCGGGCCGGGGGTGAAGCTATCGGTGGCAAAGACGCGGCGCTGGCCGGCGATGCGATAGATCTCGACCGGCGAGGGCAGCGTGGTCGGGATGCCCGCCGGCTGGGTGGCCGGCCGGATGGCCATCATGTGCGGAACGTGACAGCCGCTGCAGGCCGTGCCCGCGGTACCCAGGACCTCGCTGAAATCGTGCTTGCTGCCGATGAGGCCGCTGCGGTATTCGTCCAAAGGATCGGCCGCCGGTTGCGACGCCGGCACCGGCCACCGGTCGGCCGGGGGGGCCAGCGGGGCTCCCAGCAGTAACAGCAACGCTGCGGCAACGGCTTTCATGTTTCACCTCTCGTTCTCGGCCGCATCTGACCCGGCCGGTCATGGCCCATATTCGAACCGCACATGCGTCACCCCGTGACAAGTCAGCGTGCAGCTCCCGCGATTGGGGCCGAGATCCTCGTATTCGATCCGCGTGCCGAGACCGCCCGAAGCGGCCCGCACGACGGAGATGTCGAAATTGATCAGATTGCTGTGGTTCCTGCTGTTTCCCTGCGTCCGGCTGATTCCGTGCGAGTCGTGGCAGGCGGCGCATGACGCCCGGCCGTTGACCACGTGCTCGCTGTGCAGTGGGAAGCTTTCGTCTCCGAGAATGCTGGACCGCTCGTGACAGCGGTAGCACAGGGCATAGGCGATCGCGCTTTCGGTCGTGAAATCGGAGGTCGAGTAGTTGTCCCTCAACAGCGGGACATGGATCGAGCCGTGAGGACCCGTCGGTTCGCCTCCCGTGCCTGATGACGAGTCCGAGTTGTGGCAGTCGGTACACTTGATGACCGATCCGACCCGCAGCGGCGACCGCAGGCTGACCACGTCGGGGTTGTTGCGCGGCCCAGCAACCGGATGGAAAGAGGGATTGGAGGGCTGGAATTCGAGCCGGGTGTTGGTCTGGTAGACCTGCCGGCTGACATACAACCGGCGCGGGCGGGTTGCGCCGTCGGCGTGGCACTTGAAGCAGACTTCGTAGTCGTACCTGGCAAACTCGACCGCCCTGCCGTGAATATTCACGCCCGAGGAGTACCGCATCGTGTTGTTGATCGTCTGGGGCGAGGTGGCGCGGGGCAGGCTGACGAAATCGGGAGCGGCGGCGTGCGGGTTGTGGCAGTCGGTACAGACCACGTGACGGCGCATGGTCAGGAAGTTTTCGTTCGGACTGTGGCGGCCGGAGCAGAACTGGTCGCTGTGGTTGCTGGGTTTGTTCATCTCGCTGGCGATGTTGACGCGGGCCACGCTGCCGTTGTGACAGTTGAGGCAGTTGTCGTCCTCGCGGCGAAATCGGAGCAACCACTCATGGTTTTCGGCGGAATGGATCTTGTGGCAATTGGCGCAGCCGTTTTCGACCACGGTTCCGTAGGTCAGGCGTTCGCGCGGGTCGACCGCCCGGCCGTGAATCGCCGCCGGGCTGGTGGCGTGGCTGCCTGCGTGCCAGCCGTCCATCTTGTGGCACGACAGGCAGATGGTCGATCGCACCTCGGGCATGCGCAGGAAGTTGCCCAGGTGGTTGTTGTGCGGATCGTGGCACGTGGTGCAGTGCATCTCGCCGTGCTTGCCAAGCGGCAACTCCTTCGAGACCAGGTCCGGGTTGCGGATCTGGTGGTCGCGGGAAGCCAGCGCCCGGTCGTAGCGGAAGCCGATGGGGTGATCGTCGGACAGATCCTCGGTGAGGTCGCCCGGCCCGGGCGAGACGGTCCGCTGGCTCATGACCACGACCTCGTCCGGCCGGCTCACCAGCAGGCCGATGGCCAGAGAGCCGTCGTGGCAGCTCAGGCACATCTTTGACGGACCGCTTGGCTGATCGACGGGAGCATCCATGGTCGGGCTCTCGTAGATGCGGTAGTGCGTCGGCGGCATGTGGCGGTTCCACAACGGCTGCTGCCCGCTGGTGTTGTGAGGCGCGTGGCAGAAGATGCAGACCTCTTCTTCCTCGACTGCGTGAATCCGACCGGGCCCTCCCGCGCTCAGGTCGTGCGGTGAGCCGACGATGCTCTGACGCGCGGCCATGCTGCTGCGCTGAGTCTGGGCCTGCGACTGGCCGACGAGCCAGACGGTCATCAGGCAAACCAGTGATGTCTCAAAGCCGCTTCTCATCATGGCAACAACTCGAACACCTGGACGCGGCGATTGTACGTGTCGGCGATCCAGATTCTGCCCCTGACATCTATGCAGATGCCGGCCGGCAGACTGAACTGACCGACGCCGCGTCCTTCGCCGCCGACCGCCAGCAACAACTGCCCCTCAGGGGTAAAGGCCTGGACGTTTTCGAACTGGGCATCCACGACCCAGATGTGGCCCTGCGGATCGAAGGCCACGCCCTTGGGCAGGGCGAAGTCGCCAGCGGCATCACCTTTCTTCCCGAACGTTCCCAGAACGGAGCCATCAACCCCCAGGCGCTGGACACGGAAATTGAGCGAGTCGGCCACGGCCAGCGTCGGCCCCGGTCCGCAGGCCAGGTGCGACGGGCAGTTGAACTGGCCAGGGGCCGCCCCGCGGGTGCCGAACTGCAGCACCACTGCGCCCCGCGGATCAAACGCCAGAATCGCATGGGCGGCGGCGTCGGAAACGTAGCACAGGCCGTTTTCCGTGCAATAGGCCAGGCCAGCCGGTCGTTTCAACACGTTCTCACCGACCCACCGCGACTTGCCGTCCTCCAGGATCGCCACGGCATGCAGCTTGGCATCCGCGACCCAGAGTACGTCGCCCGCCCAGGCCACGGCCACCGGGCATTCGAAGGCTCGCGGGGACTGACCCTTGACCGACCCCCGTGAGTCGGTCAGGGGCTGACCGGCGGAGGCGATCCGCTCATACCTGTGGGCTTCGAGATCGAGCAGGTGGACGCAGAGTCCGTTGGTGTCCGCCACCGCGACGCGACTCCCGCCGCCGTGCACCGCCACTGTCTGAGGGGTCACGAAGACCGACGGGGGCTTGGGACCGTAAATCAGCTCATCCAGCGATTCCTGGAAGCTCTTCTTGGGGCTCACATCCGGGCTGCCCGTGAGCCGGCCGAGATACTGCACGCGAGCGATGTCAGGCGGCTTCGGCCAGACGACAGGAGGCACAGGCGGGGCCAGCGGATTCACCGCCACCTGCGTACAACCTGCGATAACGAGCTGAAGCGACGCGGCCGCGAGGCGGACACAAGCCGGCAGCCCGGCGCGCGACCAGCCAAGTAAGGCCCTTCGAGCGTTCGCAGCTTTTTGCAGGCACCCGCTCATTGCAGTCCGTCCTTGCCTCTCAGGAGATGAGTCAGGTCGCGCCGAACGTTCAGGTAGACTCCGAAGCCATCTTCGCGGTCATCGGCGATCGAGAGCAGGTCGTACTCGAATGTGAGCTCGACCGTCAAAGCCCCGCGCACGTACTGGAGACCGCATGTCAGATCGACGCCGTGCGTCGTGCCGTCAACCGAATCGTCCTCCCACCGGCAGGTTAGTCCGTTGGTCAGCGAAAGCCACTGACTGACGCGCATCTGGTCCTTCAGATCGAGGTCCAGCCACCAGACCCGTTTGTCGCCGGAGGCGTCGCTGTCTTCGAACCAGTAGTGCGACAGTTCGCCGGACAGGTCCAGTGAGTGCGCCGCCGACCTGAAGACAGAGTGCCGGCCGGTCAGGTGCCAGGCATCGTAAGGCGTCACACTGTCGTCGAAGATCTCGAACTCCGAGCCGATCGACCAGCGCTGGCGGTCGTAGCGGGCTCCCAGACGGTGACGATGGCTGTCCTCCTCTTCCCAGAGCGTCGCCCCGTCGGACTGCACGTTTTCGCACTGGCTCTGCAGGGAATAATACGGCGTCAGGCCGAAGTTGAACGTGTATTCGAGCAGCAGATCGTTCCTGTAATCGGTCAGGCTCGCGTTTGCCGGGACCACGTACTGATAATCGAAATAGACGACCTGGTCTTCCTCGATACGGCCGGTGGGCACCCGCTCGACCAGTGTGCGTTTGCCCAAGGGCACGAGAAGATAGTCCACGCCGGGAACGTAGTAGCGCCTCCGCCGCTCATCATGGGCGATGACGGAGGCGGGGAGTACATCCTGCTCGGCCAGGAGCACCGGCCGGACACCGCCCAGCGCGTGGGCCTCGGCCCGTACGTATCGGCGGCCGGCATCGCCGTGAACCTCCATCCTCTGAAAGCCCGAGCCGAAATTGAGGTTGAGGGTGCCCGTCGAGGTGGTTCGGGTGTAGTTCACGTCGAAGCTGGCGCCGAACTCGCTGGTGTCGACGTCCAGTTCCTCCTGCTCATAGAGGCCGTAGCCGTCCAGCGTGATTCTCAGGTCTTCGCGCGGTCGATACACCGCCTGGACGTCGAATCGATTCCGGGTGATGTCGAGTTCACCCTGCCGGTAACGATCGAGACTGTAGCGGTAGATCGTCTTGAGCTGATCGCTGTGGGTGAGGGTCAGGCGGGGGACGAATTCGAGTTCAGTGCGGTCCAGGTCGCCCCGCTCGTCGTTGTAGCGGAAGAACGTGTCAAGCCGGTCCTGTTTCGAGGCGCCGAACGCCAGCTCGTGTTCGAGCCGCAGCTCGTCCCAGCGGCTGTCGAAGCTGTAGGTGCTGCCCTGGTACTTGCTCTCTTCCCGGGTGTGATCGTACTGGATGCGGAGTTTCTGGTTTTCCGAGATGTTCCACGTGTGGTCGAGGTAGAACCGCCCGACTTCGAGGTCCTCGTTGTCGGCCCGGTCGCGATTGCCCCTGTAGGTGGCATCCTGCCAGCTCAGGCCGATTTCGGTGGTCGTGGGACCGGCCGAAATGAAGGCGGTGACGCCGGTTTCGGTCAGCAGTTCATGAAGCGAGGGCAGGAAGCTGCGCGGGAGGCGGTTGTCAGATCGGCGGGCATAGACGTTGAACGAGACGGGCTTGGTTTTCAGGAGGTCAAGCGAGACGTCGTACCGGTGCAGAAAGCCGTTATCGCTGTCGGTGCGGTAACCGGCATCGGCGAGTCTCTGCTCGAAGCGGGCCTGAGAAAGACCGAACTCCAGCGCCGCCCGATACTCCAACAGGTTGGGATCGTAGACATGGCCGGTCAGCGTCGTGCCCAGGAGTTCGTACAGGCGGAGGTCGCGGTTCGTTTGCGAGTAGTCGCTCCTCTGCGTGCCCTCGTATCGGACTCGGCGCTGCTCATACTCCAGCTCCATGCCCAGATAGAGGTCGGTGACGTTGAGGGCGAACGATCGCGGGACCTCGGGAACGACGTCTTCGGCCGGTGCCGTGGCGGTGGCGGGCTGACCCGCGGCCTGGACGCTTGTGCCGAGCAAGGGCGCGCCGATCTGAATCGCCACCACGAACATCTGGACTCGCGCTTCCACATGCATGCCGGAGCCGCCGCCCCTGCCAGGCAGACGAAGTTGGTCAAGACGCGATCCTCCGCCCCACCGCCCCGGGACGTCGGATCGGATATGTCCTGGCCGCGCCCGTTACGGGGGTTGATGAATGCCGCCAGCGATACCCGCAGCGGCCGTCAGGTCCAGTGCAAAGGCGCTGCCGCCGCCATTGTGACAACGCAGGCACACCACGTCCACCGTCATCGCCACTTTGCCCTGCGCGTCCACCTCGATTTCCTGGCCGCCGGGAGCGATGACGCTGTCGAAGCCGACCGGGGTCGCGTTGATGCCCATGAAATGGGCTCTCGTATCTCCGATGCGCGTCTGGCTGGTGATCATGGAGGACGCATTCCGGGCAATCGGCGGCATGTGGCAACTCTGGCAGGACAGGATTTCAGCATAATCGCCCAGAACCAGAACCTTGCCGCCATGGCGAGCCATATTCATATCTGCGTGGCAGTTCAGGCAGGCATTGCGCAAGCCTGCGTCGCCGTAGAGCACGGAGGCGTGCGTCTCGTGGCAAACGCTGCATGAGAGGTCGGCGTGCGGGCTGGCGAGCAGTTCGGCCCACTGGAGGGTGCCGACGGGGAAGCCTCCCGACAGCGGCAGGGCTGAGGGATTCGAGGGATCGCCGTGGCAGCCACCGCAGAAGGCCGCGGAGTTCGGGAGCTCGATGTTGCCGGCATAGGGGTTTTCGACATGCGCGCTGCCCGGGCCGTGGCAGTTCTCGCACTGCACCCCGGCCTCGGCCCAGGTACCCTCGATACCCGGGCGGTTTTCCTGGCGCTGCCCGCCGTTGTCGGCCAACGATCGCGGGCCGGTGGTGTGGCAGCGGAAACAGTCGTAGCCATAGGGTGTTGAATCCACGGCGGTTGAATGCAGCGGAACGAAGCCGCCCGGATCGAGCGACACCTGGAAGGGCAAGGTGTATTGCACAGGCGGACCACCCGGCCCATCGGTGATCAAGAAGCCATTGTTGGAAACGTAGTTCGCCGCCTTGGTGTACCCGCCGATCACCAGACGGATATCCGACCACACCCAGCCCGGAGGCGGGTCCGAGACGCCAGCCAAGGTTGCCTCGGGGGGGTAGTTTGGTGGCTCGCCCTCGATGAGCTTCAGGGCGTGGTTATGGCCGTGAAGGTTGTGCCAGGCGGCGAAATTGGAGTGGCAGGTCAGGCAAGTCTGTGAACCCAGGTAATTCTTGGGACAATTGGCAGGGTTGCCGGCACAGGGATCCTCGATCGGCGGAGGCGCGGGCGAGCACCCGCCGGCCAACAGCGCAGCCAGCAGCAGAAACGCACAAACGCGATGGAAACGACTTGTCAGATTGACCCACCTCCGGCTGGTGCCGCGCACGAGAACGCTCCGCATGGGTAGTGGCGCCAGGTCCGTACTGCCTCTTGTCCGGGTTCAAGGAGCGGACACGGGTCTGCCCCGCCGGGCAGCCCGTGCCGCTGAAGCCTTTGCACACGATGGTATGCCCGGTCCGCCGCCCCATCCATGGGGGCCGGCCCGCTTGATGGCTTGGGACTCACCTGCCCAGGGCCGTCAGGCGGATGTCGGCGTTGGTCAGGATCGCCCGGGTGTACTCCGGGTTGTGAACACCCTTGCTGCCGTCGTTCGCCACCCAGTAGTACAGGTACCGGATCTTCTTGATCTCATTCGAGACGGTGCTCTGGTCGGCCGGACCTCCGCTCGAGGTGTACTCCCAGGTGCTTGGATCGCCCAGTCGGGTGTAGATATCCTCCAGATCCGCCTGGACCTGGGCCTGGAGCACCTCCATGTCGGCCTGGGCGATTTCCTGCGTCGGATGGCAGCCGACGGCAGCGCACCCGTCCAGGCTGATGGCGAAGTCGTGTCCGGAGTCGGCCGGCTCGATGTCACTGGTGAACTCGATGGTCGGCATGTGGCAGGTCACACACTGCCTGGGAACGAAGCGGTGGCCCGAATTGGTGTTGGCCACGAGCGGCGTCTGGTCGTTGTCGGGCAGAGGCATTTCACCGATGTACATGTTGACCTGGACGCTGTGATGCTCACCGCGGGTGGTGGCATCCCAGGTCCGTCCGCGGGAATGATGGCATTGTCCGCAGAGGTTGAATCGAGCGGGGTTGGTCGCGTCAGCAATCAGATTGGACTGCGTCGGGCTGGCCGTCTCCGGGAACCGGAGCTGGTAGTCTTTGGCCGGTCCGCTGAAGACCGCGTTCTCGGTCCTCTGGTGCGGGTCGTGGCACGTCACGCAAACGATCCCGTTCATCTCTTCCCGCGTCTTACCCGCGAGCAGGTTGGGGGGCACGGGATCCAACTCCTGCACGAATTTGGCGTCGCGGACGTCGCCGGAATGGCAGATGCCGCAGTTGGCCGTGCTGGTGCCGCCCTCGGCGAGGTCGCCGGCGACATCCTCGGTCACCAGGGCGTGCCTCGATGATGACCACTCGTCCGTGGTCGGGTGATGCGCGCCATTGTGGCAGTTGCCGCAGACGGACGCGGCGATGCTGCGCGTCGGCCTCGCCTTGGGATCAGTGACATTGCTGCGATGCTCGTAGCCCGGGCCGTGGCAGTTCTCGCACTGCACGCCGGCGAGATTGGGCGTGGCGGCCTCGCTCACGAAGCCGCCCTCCTGGCCGAACCCGACGGTGTGGCAGCCGATGCAGTCGGGGTTTTTGTCCTGCCCGATGGCCTTGAGCGTGTTAAGGGCGCCGGCGTGGCTGGTGTCCAACCAGTCGGTGTAATGCCGGCTGTGGCAGAGCTGACATTCCGAAGCCCCGAGGAACTGGCTGGTGACGGTGCCACCTCCGTCTCCATTGGAGATACAGCCTTGCCCCATGGTCATCGCCAGGCACAGACCCCCCAGCAGCGCCATCAGGGCGCCGGAGGCCACCGATCGGAAAGAGATTCGATTCATCATGTTGGACTCCCGTCTTCGATAGAGGACGTCTCAGTCAACGTCACCGCCTTTATTACGCGGGCCACGCTCCTCGCTCACTGGAAACCATGAATGCCGAGCGCGATCTCGCTGGCCGACCTCACCGTCAGCCTGAAGGGGTACCCGTTTTCGGTGTTGTGGCATCGCAGGCAGACGAAATCGACGGTCACGGCCGCTCTGCCGGCGGTATCTTTCTGCACGGACGTCATGTCCGCGGTAAACATCGCTGTATAGTCGACCGGGTTCGTGTCGATGCGGAAAATGTGCGTCTTCATGTCCCCGACCCTGCCGTCAGCATCGCCCACGATCGCCGAGGTGGTGCTGCGGGTGGCATAGGGCATGTGGCAACTGACGCAGGTCAGGACCTCCGTGTAATCGCCGTTGACGTATTGAGCGCTCTCGTGGAAGCCCATGTTCTTGCCCGCATGGCAGTCCTGGCAGGTTCTCTGGAAGGCCGTGGCCGCGGCGTAGTTGGCAGACACGTGCGGATCGTGACACGTGACGCAGTTGAAACCGCCGTGCCCACCGCTGGCCAGGAGTTCGGACCACTGCTGGCGGTTCTCGATGAAACCACTGCCGGTGCCCTGGATGACGCCGGGGTTTGGAGCGCCCGAACCGGGCTGCGGCAGGCTGTGGCACTCTCCGCAGAATCGGGCACTGGTATCGACGAACGCGTCGCGGGCGCTCGGGTTGGGCACGTGCCGCGAACCCGGACCGTGGCAGGCCTCGCACTGGACACCGGACTCCTTCCAGGTGCCGAGAATGCCGGGCCTGTTATCCTGGCTCTGGGGATTCGAAGGCGTCCGCGGCGCGGGGCCGGTCGTGTGGCAGATGAAACAAGAGTATTCGTATTCCATACGGGAAAAGTCGTCCGGCTCATACGCCACGAAGCCCGGCGTCGCCGCGTTGGGCGGGAACGACAGGTTCCACTGGGCGGCCACCTGGTTGAAGCCGGTCGTCAGGACGTACCCGTCGGTATCGATGAAGCGTGCCTTGCGGAGGTAGCCGCCGATCACGTAGGCCATCTCGTCCCAACTGTAGCCGGTCGGGGGATTGGGGACACCGGCATGCGCACCCTGGCTCGGGTACGTGGGTGCGACTCCCTCGACCGTTTTGAGTATCTGGGAGTGTCCGTGGATGCCTTGCGTCTGGCCGAGGCTCGGGTGGCAGGCGCGACACGCCTGGGAGCCAATGTAAACGGCCCCGCCGTTGGTCCTGTCGGTCGTGTTGTTGTATCCGTCCCCTCCGGGGTTCGGCGCGCACCCCGCTGCCACAAACAGCGCGGACGCAGTCAGTATGGTGACTGCCTCCAGAGTGCGGATTCGACGTCGCATAGATGCAATCCTGCGTCAGATGGAATAACAGAGGTGCCTGCTTCCCCCTTGCGATCTCAGTCGCCGTCGCGGGCACGTCGAGCGACGATTCATCGGTGTTTACACGCGCCAGTATATTGAAAAACCCGCAGACTGCAAGGCAGATTGTATGATTAATCACGAGGACTCGCAGGTCTTTGTGAGAGTAGGAAACCTGTCAGCGGGCCCGGACAATCGGGCGAGGTGCCGGCACGCGTCGCCACGAAGACCATATGCCCGGTATTCTCGGGGGTTCTATTTCCGCTACACACGATGCGCCACGACCGGCGCTCCATAACCGGGCGCGCGGTCGGCCGTACGAGGCTCTTATAGGTGTTGCAGCGACCTGGACCCCCAAGATCTTCGCGCTGGGCCCGTGGTTTCCGTGAATCCGCTTCCGCGGCGGCCTGTCGTCACCCGGCTCGCGAGGGAGAGGGTAGGCAATCGGGGCGCCTACTCGGGCCGGGATTCCTTCACGTTGTGCTCCCTCGCGAGCCGCGAACAGTCAGGCTCAATGTCCACTGAAACGCTGGACTAACCGGGCTCCTTGTCCGCCCGCGTGAGCCAGTATCGCGGAAGGCACTGGCAGCAAGTACGTGTTCAGCGTGCAAGAGAGCGGGTCAGGCACTTTTTGCCGGCTCTTCTGTGCCTCCGAGGGCCATCCGGACTCAGTGAGCATCCCCAGACCACACGCCGAACCGCATCTGGGCAAAAAGAGCCAGACCCCGGCACGCTGAACACGTACGGCAGCAAGCTGCCAGTGGCACAAGCTACCAGAGGCACCCGTCTGAAGTGTCACGGACCCAGTGAACGTTTGCGGCAGTGGTACTCGGCCGATCGGGACGCCGGACCGGGAGTATGGCAGGCCGTTCGGAGGGCCGAATGTCCCGACGGGCGCATCACCGGAAGGGAGAGAGTCAACCGACGATCGCGCGTGGGGGTGGGTGAGGATATAACTCTTGTGCTGACAAGGATATGTCGAATTGGGCGATACTGGACTCGAACCAGTGACCTCGTCCTTGTAAGGGACGCGCTCTAG
>CAZPIO010000040.1:0-53186 GCA_964586235.1 uncultured Planctomycetales bacterium | reverse complement strand
ACGTGGCCAACAAGAAAGCGGAGGTCATCCGCATCTACCTGCCACCCGACGCCAACACACTCCTGTCGGTGACCGATCATTGCCTGCGCAGCCGTAACTACGTCAACGTGGTCGTGGCCGGCAAGCAACCGGCGCCGCAGTGGCTGAGCATGGACCAGGCCGTCAAGCACTGCACTCAGGGCATCGGTATATGGGAGTGGGCCAGCAACGACAGGGGCGGCGACCCGAATGTGGTCATGGCCTGCTGTGGCGACGTGCCGACCCTGGAAACGCTGGCTGCGGTCGAACTCCTGCGCAAGCATCTGCCGGAGCTGAAGGTGCGCGTGATCAACGTGGTGGACCTGATGAAACTGCAACCGCCGGGAGAGCATCCACACGGGCTGCCGGACCGCGATTTCGATGCCCTGTTCACCAAAGACAAACCGATCATCTTCGCCTTCCACGGCTACCCGTCGCTGATTCACCAATTGACGTACCGACGGACGAACCACAGCAACCTCCACGTTCGCGGCTACAAGGAAGAGGGCACGACAACGACCCCGTTTGACATGGTCGTTCTCAACGATCTTGACCGCTTCCACCTGGTGGAGGACGTGATCGACCGGCTGCCGCAGTTGGGTGCTCGTGCGGCCTACTTCAAGCAGGCGATTCACGAGAAGCTGATCGAGCACAAGGAATACATTGCCCGCCACGGCGATGACATGCCGGCCATCAGCGGGTGGAAGTGGGGGCTGAAGGCACCGGCCGGCCGACGCACCACCTCCACCGAGGGGGACAACTTGTAGAGAAAGGGGTATTGCGTTCGAGGGCACGGTTGGCCGGCCAGATACGCGGGCAATGCGGCCTCTGAAGGCCGTTGATGTGTGTTGTTGACCGTTGTCTCTGTTTCAGTGGCCTGCCCCTGCAGGGGCATCACATTATGGAGGTTGTCTCATGTCACACGTCGCTCACTCACGGCGGTTGAAATCATGGCTGACGTATTCGGCCATCGGTGTCCTGGCACTCACGGCCGGATGTGACATCGTCGGCCGCTGGTCTGGTTCGAACTTGAATCCCGAGATGGCTCGGGACCAGTTCAAGCTGCTGCGGCCGGAGAGTGTACCCGGAAAGTTCGTCAGCGCGGACTTCCGCTTCCAGAAGGACGGCAGCTATACGGCGGATGTCGTGTATGACGGCAAGCTGACCTCGTACCAGGGCACCTACAAGTACGACGCGAACAAGAGCATGTTGACCCTCATGGACAAGCAGGGCAACAGCTACGCGTATGCCGCCAAGAAGGTGGACGATCAAACGCTTCAGCTCATTAAGGGAATCAAGGGGTCAGACGTCGCCCTGACGCTGAAGAAGCAACCATGACGCAGCGAATAGGCATCATCACCGGCGGCGGGGACTGTCCCGGCCTCAACGCGGTCATCGGCGCCGTCAAGATCAGCGAAGCCATCGGCGAATTGAAGACGGTGCCGCCTGATGGGGGCCTGGCGCGCACGGCTCGCGCGTTGGGGATTTGTCTCGGAGACTGAGTGTTCGCGTTCCGTGTGACCGAGGAGGTGAGCGATGAAGGTCGGCATTGTGGGATGCGGAAACGTCGGGAGCACCGCGGCTTACGCCCTTGCGATGCAGGGGCATGCCAGTGAGCTCGTTCTGGTCGACCTGAACGAGCGGCTGGCTCGTGCCCAGGCTGAAGACATCCTTCACGCGACTCCCTTCACTAGGCCCGTGCGCATCAGCTCGGGCAGGTACCCTCAGCTCGAAGGAGCGGCCGTGGTGGTCCTGGCATGCGGCCTGGGTCAGAGACCCGGCGAGACCCGCCTGCAGCTTCTGCAACGGAATCGACAGGTGCTTGATAACGTGGTACCGCAGATCCTCGCCCACGCGCCAGAGGCAATCCTGATCGTTGCGTCGAACCCCGTGGACGTGCTCACCCAGATGGTCTCCCGCATTTACAGCCTTCCACCCGGACGCGTCATCGGCAGCGGCACGATTCTGGATACGGCGCGCTTTCGCACGCTGTTGGGAGAGAGAATCGGTGTGGCGCCCCATTCGGTACACGCGTACGTTCTTGGGGAGCACGGCGATTCGGAAGTGCTGGTGTGGTCAAGCGCGAAGGTGGGAGGCGTTCCGCTCGCCGATTTCGCCTCCCAGGTAGGCCGGCCGTTGACAGAAGAGGTCATGGCGGGCGTTGACGATGGGGTCCGCCGTGCTGCCTACCGGATCATCGAGGGCAAGGGCGCGACCTATTACGGAATTGGCGGCGGCATCTCCCGGATCGTCAATGCGATTCGCGACAATGACCGGGCCGTGTTGACGGTATCGACCTGCCTGCCGGATGCGGGCGAGTTCGCGGGCATCAGCCTCTCCTTGCCCAGAATCGTGGGAGCGGAGGGGGTGGTGGCGACCCTGCGCCCGGATCTTTCCGACGGGGAGCGCGCCGCCCTCAGGAGGAGCGCCGAGATCCTGCGAGAGGCGGCCGGCCAGATCGATCAAAACACGACCGTCAGCAGCCGGTGATCCGGGCGGTAACGACGATTGAAGGGTTTGCAAGCGAGGCCGACTTAGGGCAAGAAGACATGGTGCCACCGCAGACACTCCTGAAATCCGGTGCGGCCGACATCCCGGCGGGCGACCGGGCGATGCGCCCGACCGTTGCCATGAGGGAGCACCCATGGTAATAAGAGCTCCTGTCTTGAGCCACATCACGAGGCCACTACGGTGCTCGTTCGGCTGCAGCAGGTTGAGCGATCAAGTCCTGATTCACGGGGGCGAAGGGAGCGCGGAGCAGCGATGAATCCTGTCGGCGAGACCGGCCGAAGCGCTCCCCTCGGGGCCACGATCGCGGACGGCGGGGCCAACTTCAGTGTGTTCTCGCGGCACGCGTCCGGCGTGGAATTGCTGTTCTTTGATCGCACAAATGACCCGAAGCCCGCTCGGGTGGTCCGACTGGATCCCGTGACCAACCGCACCTATCACTACTGGCACGTCTTCGCGCCCGGCGTGCGGCCGGGGCAGATCTACGGCTATCGCGCCGACGGCCCGTCCGATCCCGCCAGCGGGATGCGGTTTGACCCCTTCAAGGTCCTTCTGGACCCGTATGGGCGCGGCGTGGTGGTCCCGAAGCGCTACAGCCGGGAGGCCGCTCGCATGGAGGGCGACAATGCCGCCACGGCCATGAAGAGCGTGGTGGTCGATCCCGGCATGTATGACTGGGAAGGCGATACGCCGCTGAAACGGCCGTCCGCGCGAACTGTCATTTACGAGATGCACGTGCGCGGTTTTACCCGCCATCCCGACTCCGGCGTTGCGGCGAAGACCCGCGGCACGTTTGCCGGGCTGATCGAGAAGATTCCATACCTGCAACAACTCGGCATCACTGCGGTCGAACTAATGCCCGTGTTCCAGTTCGATGCCCAGCACGCCCCGACCGGGCTGGTCAACTACTGGGGCTACCAGCCCGTCTCGTTCTTCTCGCCGCACCAGGCATACAGCTCGCGCCAGGACCCGCTGGGACCGATGGACGAGTTTCGCGACATGGTCAAGGCGCTGCACCGGGCCGGCATCGAGGTTATTCTCGACGTTGTGTACAACCACACCTCGGAAGGCGACCACACCGGGCCAACGCTTTGCTTTCGCGGGCTGGACAACAGCGTTTACTACATCCTCGATCAGGACCGCTCCCGCTACGCCAACTACAGCGGCTGTGGCAACACGCTCAACGCCAACCACCCGATCGTGCGCCGGATGATCGTGCACAGCCTTCGGTACTGGGTCGAACAGATGCACGTCGACGGCTTCCGGTTCGACCTGGCATCGATCCTCGCGCGGGATGCGTCCGGCCACGTGATGTCGAACCCGCCGGTGCTGTGGGATATCGAGTCGGACCCGACGCTGGCGGGCACGAAGATCATCGCCGAGGCGTGGGACGCGGCCGGCCTGTACCAGGTCGGCAGCTTCATCGGTGACAGTTGGAAGGAATGGAACGGCCGGTTCCGCGACGATGTTCGGAGCTTCTTCCGTTGTGACATGGGCTCCGTGACGCGTCTGGCCGACCGGCTGCTGGGCAGCCCCGAAGTCTATGGCCACAAGAACCGGGAACCGGAACAGAGCGTGAACTTCGTGACCTGTCACGACGGCTTCACGCTCAACGACCTCGTCTCCTACAGCCAGAAGCACAACGAAGCGAACGGTGAAGACAACCGCGACGGGGGTGACGACAACCGGAGCTGCAACTGCGGGATCGAAGGCCCGAGTGATGACCCGGCCGTGGAACGGCTGCGCAACCGCCAGGTGAAGAACCTCCTGACGGTCACGATGCTCTCGCTGGGGGTGCCGATGATCCTGATGGGTGATGAGGTGCGGCGGACACAGCGGGGCAACAACAACGCGTACTGCCACGACGATGAGACCGCCTGGTTCGACTGGTCGTTGCTGGACAGGCATGCGGATGTGCGCCGATTCGTGCAACTGCTTATCGCGCGACGGCTGTTGCGGGACATGGAACACGAGCACCGGCGGCTGAGCCTCAATCAACTGCTGCGCCAGGCGAAGTGCGGCTGGCACGGCGTGAGACTTGGCCAGCCGGACTGGGGCGATTGTTCCCACAGCCTGGCGTTCAACGCGGAGATGCGGGCAGACGGGCTGCTCCTGCACATGATCCTGAATGCGTTCTGGGAGCCGCTCGACTTTGAGTTGCCACCGGTGGACAACGGGGAAGAACAACCCTGGCGCCGATGGATCGATACCGCCCTCGAGTCGCCGCACGACATCGTCGACTGGCGGTCGTCGCCGCCGGTTCCAGGTTATACGTATCGAGCCGAGGCGAGATCCGTAGTGGTGCTCTTCGCGAATATCGTGAGCCGAGCGGAGGCGTTCGACTCGTGATCGGGTTACTGTGTCGCAGATGATGGGCCGACCGGCTTCCGGCGGCCAGGAGGCAAGACAACATGACAAGTTCGCATGCCAGGAGCGCGAGGTTCGAGCTGTTCACGATCATCATCCTGTCGATTGCCACAGGTTGCGGGATGCCGACTCGCCGGCACGCGGTTCCGGCGGATGCGCAGGATCGGGCGGTCATCAACGGTATGTCACCGGCCATCCGCACGTGGGGAGCCGCTCTCAACCCGGCCTTCCAGGAGGAGCTTACTCAGTCGCTGCGGCGCGAACAGGCGCACCGGGCAAGTCTAGGGCAGACCGGACCGCTTCCGGTGGCGGAGTTCCTCGCCGTCTCCGGCGGCGGTGCGAACGGCGCCTTCGGCGCGGGATTCCTGAACGGCTGGACCACCGCAGGCAACCGCCCGCAGTTCAAGGCGGTCACCGGGATCAGCACCGGGGCTCTGATCGCTCCGTTTGCATTCTTGGGGCCGGAGCATGATACGACCCTGCGGCGATGCTACACCGGGATCACCACCAAGGACATCCTCACCAAGCGCAGCGGGCTGGCAGCGTTGTTTGACGACGCGTTGACCGACAGCGCACCGCTCCGCAGGATGGTGGCCGGTCTGGTTGATCAGAAGCTGTTGGACGCCATCGCCGTAGAATATCGCAAGGGCCGGCTCCTGCTCATCGGAACCACGAACCTGGACGCGCAGCGGGAGTTGGTGTGGAACGTGGGGGCTATTGCGGCCAGCGGTCATCCGCGTGCCCTGGAGCTGGTGCGGAGCATCATGGTCGCCTCAGCCGCCATTCCCGCAGCCTTCCCGCCAGTGATGATTGACGTCGAGGTCGACGGACAGCGATACCAGGAGATGCACGTGGATGGCGGGACGATCACACAGGTATTCCTCTATCCGCCCTCTCTGAAGGTCAAGGATGTCGCCGAGGCCGCCGGCGTCAAAAGAGATCGCCGTGTGTACATCATCCGCAACGCCCGCCTCGTCCCGGAATGGGCCGATACGCCGCGTCGAACGCTCAGCATCGCGGGCCGCGGGGTCTCGACGCTGCTCGCCGCCGCGGGGATCGGCGACCTGTACCGGACCTACCTGAACACGCAGCGCGACGGCATCGACTACAACCTCGTCGCCATCCCCGCGGATTTCACGCTTCAGCCCCGGGAGCCTTTCGATCAGGCGTATATGCAGAAGCTGTTCGACATCGGATTCGAGATGGGACGAAAGGGCGGATTCTGGAAAAAGGTACCGCCCGCGTTTGACGGTGAACCGCCTGGCTGATGGGTACGCCGGGCAGGGGGAGCTTGCTGCATCAGGGTCTCTATCCGTGCACGCCCAGCTTGCAGCATGTTGAAAGAGACATGGAGGCTTCACGGAAATGACGACACCGCCTCTCGCTGAGAGCGCCGTCGAGGAGTCACAGGCCACGGCGCTGTCCCAAAGGAGCGTGCGCCGTTTCTCGGCTGTGGAGTTGCTCGTGGTCCTGGTGTTGTGGCTGCTGTCCGCCCCGCTGGTGATGCAGTTCAAGTACGGCGAGCTGATCGAAGTGGGTCTCGCGACCCTTGTGATGCTGTCGGCGGTGGTGGCGGTCGGCGGCCGGCGCAGAACGCTCATTGTGGCGGTTGTTCTGGTGACGCCGGCATGCGTGTGCAGGTGGGTTAATCACGTGCGCCCGGACCTGATGCCGCCCGAAGTCCACGCGACAGCCGGCATCGTGTTTATGCTTTTCGCGGTGACTCATCTCCTTCGATTCATTCTTCGCGCACCGAGAGTCAATACCGAAGTCTTGTGCGCGGGCATCTCGGGCTACCTGCTGTTGGGATCCCTCTGGGCCCTCGCGTATGCCCTGGTGGACCAGTTGGTTCCCAGTTCCTTTGTTTTTAGCAGTGGGCCAGAGCGTACGATGGCGGGCATAGAGGCGATGTATTTCAGCTTCGTGACTCTCTGCACCATCGGCTATGGCGATATCACGCCGGCATCGGACGCGTCACGCATGCTGGCGATTGTCGAGGCGGTTGTCGGCGTCTTCTATGTGACCGTGCTGATTGCCCGCCTGGTTGCCATGCATTCGAGAGAACAACAGGCTGGCATGTTGGGTGACTGACAGCTATGTGGTCGAGGTCGTTGCCGTCGGGACGTCGACGAAGAAAGACCCTCTGGTGAGGCAGGAGACACAATCGCCATGCGGCATGCCCTCAGTGGGCGCAGGAAGTCATTTGGTAAGACGACAGGAGATTCCGCGATGCTCAACAACAAAAGAAGGCTGTGTTCCCAAAGGACTGATACTGCCCTAGTACTATCGGGAGTCCTGCTTCTCGGAGTACTCGGCACCGGGTGCAGCCAGCAGATGCCGGACCGAGCCCAGCGGATGCCACAAGGGTATATCTACTATCTCGACGGCGCCGGGGGTGGCGGGCTGATCTCCAACTGGAGCCGCGGCTTGAGACAAGGACTAATCGACGCCGGCTACAGCGGTGCCGGGGAGATCTTCCATTGGAACACAGGCCTGGGCGTGGTGGCCGACCAGAACGCGAGCGTCGATTACAAGCGAGGCAAGGCGTCGGAGTGCGCCGGCCAGATTCAGGGCTATTCGAGAGAGTATCCCGGTGCCCCGGTGACGCTGATCGGGCTGTCCGCCGGGACGGCCGTGACCGTGTTCGTCCTGGAAGCGCTCCCGGTGAGTTGCCCGGTCGAAAACGTCATTTTGTGCGGCGCTTCCATCAGTGCGGACTACGACCTCACGCGGGCGCTGGAACGCATCCGCAACCGAATGTACGTTTTCACATCGGAGAAGGACGGCGTCCTGGCGTTTCTGGTTCCAATAGCGGGGACGGCCGATCGCCAATCGGGTGATGTCCCGTCGGCAGGCCTGCGCGGGTTCCAGATGCCCGTCCGCGCGTCGGCCGAGACGCGAGCCCAATACGCAAAGGTGGCGTACATCCGTTGGACACCCGAGTTCGCCCGCTACGGTGACCTGGGCGGGCACACGGATGCGCTCAAAGCCCCTTTCGTGCAGCATTACATGGCACCGTTGATCATGGCCGGGATGGCTCGCCGGGGAGAGATCGCCTCGGCGGCCGGGAAGGTACGCAACCCGGACTACGAACGCTGGGCTTCATTTGCCCCCGGCGCCTGGACCACGTTTGAGGGTCACCAGCTCACCGACGGCGTGAAACAGCCGCTTCGCATGACCGCCAGGCTGGTTTCCAAGCACGAGGATCGGCTGCTTGTCGAACGGACGTATTTCGCAATGGACGGTGCGCAGAAGGAGCCACTACGGGTACAGCAGTTTCTGGTCGAGGCCCAGATCAAGCCGGCTGACCACCCGCTGGCCAGCCCCTCGGCAAAAATCACAGATGCTCCTCCGGAGACTCTCACGATCGGGAGCAAGTCCCTGAACTGCCGTGTGCGGACGGTGCAGGCAACGGGCGAGTTCCCCGAGTACGGCCGGGGCGTTTGGGCCACGGTCGCTCAAAACGACGCGATCCCCGGCGGGATGGCCAGGGTCTGGCTCAAGTCCAGCAAAGGCGACCAGCCTTTCGAGTTCCGCGGCCAGGTTGTGGCATATGGAGCGCGGTAACGGTTGACCCGATGATGAGACGATACCTCCGCCCGGTCAGCTCGGCCGGTCTTTGCGCCTGCAGGACGGCAGGTGTGGTACACGGCCTCCGTCCGGATGCGTGCGCACGGGCTGCCGCGGTCTGCACGGCCTCGAGTCCGGATGGAGTTCCGGGCATCCCCGGCGGCTTACACACCTAGCCCGCAACAGCCAGACTGCGATCGGGTCCCAGCATCGCACGTTTATACTGGGCCTGAGCAACGTAGCGTCGAAGGGCACTTTTCACCTTATCCTCAAGATGCGACTCCCCGGCCACGGTGACGTGCGGTTTGCTGACATGGTCTCTGCACGCACCGTCCGATAGCCAACAACGATTCTCTGCCGCAGCTCGCAACATTGCTCCATACGACCGGACAATATAAGATGGGCGTGGCCGTCCACAATTCGGACACACTAGCTCACTGTTCTGTGGATCTTCCATGATACGCTCCGTTCATGAGCAGGGAGCGAAGCGCCCCGGCGTCCAGACACCGGCTCCCCACCTAACATACAATTCAGAAAGCTCCCCGGCCAACACACCTCATTGTCCGGTATTCGATGAACCGCGTCGCTGGGGTCGATAACGCGCGCCAGGGAAAGGCGGTCTCGCGGCAGAATCCAGTCGGCTCTGCGGCAAGTTTGAACGGGGTCTTCGATGCCTGCGTTTCCACATCTCGCCATCGCAATAAGCAAGCCTTCCGTCTTTCAGCGGAAGGCTTTCTTGCCGCAAACATCGGGGCGACCCGCCGAGGCGGGCGACCTGTCGCCGCGGCAACCGCTCTGGGCCAGAACCGCGGTCTTTCCAGATACCAAAACGGGCCACCCCTGCAGGTGGCCCGTCGAATCGGGGCGACTGGATTTGAACCAGCGACCTCTGCGTCCCGAACGCAGCGCTCTAGCCAGGCTGAGCTACGCCCCGATCAGCTTATGATCTTACCCGATGTCGCACCGAAAGCAAGCGGTGCACCGTTTCGAGCCTCGAGCGAGCCGGGCGCGACCATCGGACAGCGGGTATTCGCCACTTCGACCGTCCGCGTGCCGCCGGCCAGGGGGCAACTCCCGATCAGAGGCCTTTCCTCGCCCCGACGGCCGGATAGAATAGCGGTGCGTCGCGGGACAAGTTGAGTTACGGTTACACGATTGGAGTCAGCATGCGCTGCTTCCTGGCTGTTGGACTTTCGGGGCTGCTTCTCCTTGGGTGTCACAAAGCCGGCGGAGGGGGCGTGGAGAGGCCCTCGCCGGACCTGGCCAAACCGGCTGCGATTTCGGCGGCCACCGGGCCGGCCGAGGCACACGCCGCCCCGCAACCCAAGAGCGAGGCAGCGCGGATGCTCGTCTTTGGCGTCAACCGCGTCGGCAACCCGGAGCCGATCTACAACCCGCCCAACTATACCGAGCACATGTATCAGCGCATTCGGGAGGTCAATGGAACCTGCGTTCGCCTCACGGCCTCGCCTCGCGATATCGAGGCCCAGAGAGGCAAGCGCGACTGGACCGAGTTTGACCGGGACCTGGGCCTGGCGATCAAGTACGGTCAGGAACCGATCGTGTGTATCGTGAACACCCCCGCGTGGGCAAGCCCGACAGACGAGGCCACCCACCTGTACGCTTATCGCACCGAGCTGCTGCCCGAGTTCGGCGATTTCTGCACCGACCTGGCAAGGCGCACCAAGGGCAAGGTCAAGTACTTCCAGTTGTGGAACGAGCAGAACGGCTGCGGCTGGTATTTCTTTGAGGGTTTCAACCGAGCCGACGAGTATCTCCCCGTGCTGAAGGTCTGCTACGATGCGATCAAGAAAGGCAACCCGGAATGCATCCTGTCCATGGGGTCGCTGGATGACGCGGAAGGGCATGCTCCCATTTTCATCCGCAAGACCTACGAAGAGCAGAAGAAGCAGAACGTGAGCGGCCCGCTGTTCGACGCTATCAGCGATCACCCGTACAGCGACACGCCGCAAATCATGCGCGGCAAGCTCGACGCCCTTCGTGAACTGCTCAAGGCACACGGCGACGGCGACAAGCCCTTCTGGCTTACCGAATACGGCTGGCACACAGGCAATACGCCTCTTGACGTGCAGGCCTCGCGCCTGGCTGCCGTCCTGGAGGCATTCGTCCAACCCTCCTGGAGCGACGTGCAGGCGGCCGTCTACCTGTGCATCGCGGATTTCGAGTGCCACGCGACCGGATTCGGGCTGGTTGACGCCAATCTGCGCCCACGGCCGTCGTTTTACGCTTTCCAGGGCGCCTCCCGCTTCGGTGCGTACCCGCCCTGCGAGATCGCCGCCAAGTTCGTCGCAGCCGACCGGCTGTCAATCTCCTGGCGCACGCTCCAGCCGACCCGCGGCAAGGTGACGCTCATCGGGCCCGCTTCGTCCCAGCCGGTCACGCGATCCGAGGACTCAGCCGGTGTCGAACACCGCGTCGAGTTCGACGGAATCGTGCCGGACACGGTCTACCGATACAGCATTGAGACCACTCGGGATCAGGACCGGGGCCCCAAAAGCTTCCAGTCGGCGGAGTTTGAGGTGCGGTCGCCCGGGCCAACGCTGTACAACGGTAATTTCGAGGACGGCTTTTTTGCCGGGATCGCCAAGGGGTGGACGATCGAGGGCGAGGGCTTCTGCGCTGACGCCGGGCTCATCCCCATGGTTCACCTGATAGACGGCAGGCACGCCCAGGTGGTCTATGCGGCCGACGGCAGAGGAAACAGGCGGCTGGCCAGCACTCTCAGCAACGTGGTCGCGGTCAAGGCCGGGCAGACGGTCAAACTCACAGCCTCCTGCATCGGCGAGAACTCTGACAACTCGGCCAAGGTTCAGGTACGGGTGGGGATTGGCCCTGACGGAGGCAGAAACCCCGGCGCCGGGGGCGTCCGGTGGTCGCAGTGGCAAGAAGCTTCCGGCTTCTGGGACGATTTGTCCGTCAGTGCCCCCGCCGCCAACAGTGTCGTACGGTTTTTCGTCCAGTGCCGCTCAGAAGGCTCACTAGAGAAGGGCACGGCGACCTTCATGCTGGATAATGTCCGTGTGACGACCAACTGAAAGAGCGCGAGCGTCGGTGGAGAGGGTCAGGCTCTGCGGCGCCGGCCGTGCGGTGCCCATTTCAACCGAACCACGATCGCCGCTGCCATGCCGGCCAAGTCGGCCAAATAATCGCCAAGAGACGTGTCCCGGCCGACCAGCGACTGCGTCAACTCATCGAAGGCCCCGTACAGAGCCCCTGCCGCGAAGAGCCCCACATACACTCGGGCGGAAAGCCTCGCCGAGCGCGAGGCCGCCACCCAAAAAGACAGCGTCATCCAGCCGGCGAACAGGCAGAAATGGGCCACCTTGTCAAGATGCGGAATCTGCCGCAGCGCCTGGGGGCTGATTTCCTCAACGTCCGGGACATGGGTGCCGGCAAACATGAGCAGCCAGTAACCGAGAAAGATCCATCGACGAAGGGTTGTGTTCTCAGACCACCGTACGCTCATTCTCGCCCATCCGCTATTGGGCCGCGTGGCAAGCGGGGATCGCCCCTCAAGGACGACCACACCTATTCGCAGGGAACCGACATGCCGCAACCCGGATAGTTGTTATGCCGCTTGAACTTCGGCCAAGTCGCGTATTGCCCGTTCCATCGCCACGGCAGCGGCGTATAACGCGAGTTGAACGGAGCCACCTGAATCATCCAGGCCTCAAACGGATGCGGTGATTTCGTCCGCTGGTAATGCCCGTCGGGGCCGTAGGGGTAGTACTGCGCCTCGGCGTGGCCGTCAAAGAACGCGGCCGTCGCCCTGCCAAGGTGCCGCTCACCAAAGCGGTCGGGTGAACCGAAGCCGTCATCCAGCGAAATAGTGTTGAGCGAGTGCTCCTCGTCCTCGTCAATGAACTGTATCGCGGCCGACGGGTGAGCGACCTTGTCCATCAACGGTGGCAAGCCGCCGCGCTGACCTGTCGGATCCTCCATCGCCATGGAAACGTTCTCGGGCGTGGAGTAGCTGAGCTTGCCGTTCGAGTTCTTGATGCTGGGGCATACGAGGAGCTTCTCATCTCGATAGTATCGCCACAGTCGCCCTCCTTTCGGGGCATTCTTCCATGCCGCGATGTCCACCGCGTCGGTGAGGGTGTGGTCGATCATCGTCGTCCACGTGCCGAACCACGTCAGGTAGTCCTTGCGCGTGCCGTTGTAGTACTGGCTTTCGAATGGGGCGTCATTGATGCCCGTCCCAGGCAGCCTCCCCGCGTAGTCATGGGTGTACATGAGGGCGGCAGCCATCAACTGCCGGATCTGGGTCGAGCATACCGCCGTCTTGCCCTGCTCGCGTGCCCGGTTGAGCGATGGCAGCAGAATGGCCACGAGCAGAGCGATAATGGCGACGACGACGAGCACCTCGATGAGTGTGAATCCTCGCAGGCGGCGGGCAGCAGGACCGCACCGGGAGTCTGCACCAGAGATTCGCAGACCAAGCCGCCGGGTTCGGCGCCGGCTGAGGCTCGTTCTCATGGGATCCTCACTTCCGTATGCCCATCACATCCTTCTTGAAGATCTTCACATCAAGGCCACGAACGAACTCCGTCCAGTCACTTGCCGGATCGGGATCGGCCTCGATCCGGGTCACGAACATGTTGAGTTTGGCGTCGAGATTGTCCAGGTAGTGGATGGCGACGGCCTCCGGCATCATCGGGAGCTTCGGGCTGCCGAACTCGTACAGACCGTGGTGCGCCAGGACGACGTGCTGAAGCGCGTTCTTGATGTCGGCGGGAAACGGTTCGCCGGTCTCGGCCTCGACCGTCTTGGCCTTCTCCTCGATCCAGATAGCGGCCTGGACGATGTGCCCCACCAACTGGCCCTCATTGGTGTACTGGAAGCTGGTCTCGTATCGAAGCTCGGCCGTCTTGCCGATGTCGTGCAGGAAGACGCCCGCCAGCACGAGATCGAGGCTGACCCGGGGGTAGCGTGGCATGACCAGCAGGGCGAGCTCGAGAACGTTGCGGGTGTGCTCCAGAAGGCCGCCGACGAAAGCGTGGTGCATCTGCATGGCGGCGGGCGACTGTTTGAATCGTTCCATGAGCGGCTCATCGAGGATGAACCGCTTCACCAGGTTCAGGACGTGCTTGTTCTTAATCTGTCGAAGAATGTCCTTCACCCGCGAGAACATCGCCGCGACATCCTCTTTGGTGTGGGGGATGAATTCAGACAGGTCGATGGTCTTCGGGTCAACCGGCCTCATGCCGTCAACGATGAACTGGAGGGAGCCCTTGTAGTTCTCCACCCGCCCCTTGAAACGCATGAAGCCGCCCTCGGGCATCTGTTCGAACATCGGCTCTGTGGCCTGCCAGACCCGCCCGAGGAGTTGGCCGGTCTTGTCGGCCAGGACGCAGTGGATATACAAGGAACCATTGGATGTTGTCCGCAAGTCCTTGGCGGAAATCAGAAACACATGGTCGTCGAGGAAAGCACCCGCCGTCAGATCCTCGATATACTGTCTCGTTTTCGCTCCTGGGGTCGTGCTCATATTGCTCCCGTAGATTGACACCGCCCGGCCGCGGCCCTCGATGGGCCGGTCTCGACCCCTTCAGCATAACCGCACTTTCTCGTCTGGCAAAGCCTTTTTCCGCCCTGCTCCATCTCGGAGGCGTCCGGCTTGCATGAACCACCCGCGGGCGGTTACAAATGCTCGCCCTGAAACACGAGATGGAGAGGTTTTCATGCTCTGGTCAAAGTACTTTATCCCAACGGTCAAGGAGACGCCCGCCGACGCGGTCGCCCCATCCCACATCCTGGCCATCCGGGCCGGGCTGGTCCGCCAGGTGGCTGCCGGGTCCTACACCTACCTGCCCCTCGGCTACCGGTCGCTCCGGAAGATCGAGAACATCGTCCGGGAGGAGATGGACGCGGCCGGGGCCATCGAGCTGCACATGCCCGCGCTCCAGCCGCTGTCTCTCTGGGAGCAGACCGGGCGCGCCGAGGTCATGGGCGAGGTCCTCATGCATATCAAGGGGAGCGGATGGCAGGCCAGCGTGGTGCTCGGACCCACCCACGAGGAGGTCATTACCGAGACCGTCCGGGCTTACCTCAACAGCTACAAGCAGTTGCCGGTCAACCTCTACCAGATCCAGACCAAGTTCCGGGGCGAGGAGCGGGCCAAGAGCGGGGTGCTGCGGACCCGAGAGTTTCTGATGAAGGACGCCTACTCGTTCGACGCCGACCTGGCCGGGCTCGACACCAGCTATCGGAAGATGTACGACGCCTACTGCCGGATCTTCCAGCGGTGCGGGCTACCCTACTCGCCCGTCGAGGCGGAGTCCGGGCCCATCGGCGGCGACGCTTCGCATGAGTTCATGGTCCTGACCGACGCGGGAGAGGACCTGGTGGCCATCAGCGAGGACGGCTCGTATGCCGCGAACATCGAGCGGGCAACCCGGTGCATCCCCCCCCTGCCGGCAGACCCCGGCCCCGGTGCCATAAGGGCTCTGGAGACCGTGCACACGCCCGGATGCCCGGGTATCGATGACGTGTGCAGGTTCCTGGGTGTCCAGTCGAGCCAGATGATCAAGACGCTGGTGTATCGGTCCGAGCCGGCCTCGGCGGATGCCGGAACAGCCCCAGGCTATGTCATCATCTGCGTCCGTGGCGATCACGACGTCAACGAGAACAAGGCCAGGCGGCTCTGCCCCAGCGGGACGCTGGCGATGGGAGACATTGCGCAGGCCGAGAATGACGGCTTCGCTATCGGCTATGTGGGACCCCACATCGTCAACGAGAAGGACTGCACGCTGATCATCGATCCCGACGCGCGGGCCGTGGTCAACGCGGTGACCGGAGCGAACAAGAGGGACCACCACGTGACGGGGTTCAACTGGGCACGCGATATCGCTGCGGAGAAGCTGAGCAAGGCGATCGTGGCCGACGTGCGCAATGTCGTGGAAGGCGACATCGCCCCCAACGGCAGTGGGTCGAGGCTGTCCTTCCGCAAGGCGATCGAGGTGGGGCATGTGTTCAAGCTCGGGACCAAGTACTCGGCCAGCATGGGGGCGACGTTCCTGGATGAGAACGGCAAGGCCCGCGAGTTCATCATGGGCTGCTACGGCATCGGCGTGAACCGGATCATGGCGGCGGCGATCGAGGCCCACCACGATGCCGACGGGATCTGCTGGCCGATGAGCATCGCCCCGTTCGAGGTGCTGGTGGTCGCGCTCGACGTTCGCGAGGAAAGCGTGATGTCCGTGGCCCGGCGGATCCACGATGAACTGAGCGCCAAGGGCGTCGAGGTACTCCTCGACGATCGCGACGCACGGCCGGGCTTCAAGTTCAAGGACGCCGACCTGATCGGGATTCCCGTCCGGATTACCGTGGGCAAGAAGGGCTTGGCCGAGGGCAATGTCGAACTCAAGATGCGAGAGAGCAAGGACGTAGTAAAGCTGGCGCCGGAGGCGGCTATTGCTGAGGTGATTACGCAGGTGAGGGAGGCTAAAAGAATTCATTAGCTCTTAGCTATTAGCTTTTAGCTCTTAGCCATTGATCCTAAAGCGGACACCGGGACGCCCGGTGTTGGTCCGTCACGATCATCGACTCGCCTGGGCACTTCCACTCGCTCGGCACGCAGAGTGAAACCTTGCCGGTTCTCGAACAGGTCGACGATCCCGTTGACGGCCAGAATGGGGTTGGCGGCGGTCAGGTGGCCGAAGCGGCGATAAGCATCAGGGAACAGGCACGTTTCCACGAAGCCCGTGCGATCGGCCAGGGTGACGAACTTCATCAGTTCGCCGGTGGTGGTGCGATTAATGCGGTCGGCGACCATCAGACCGCAAACCGAGACGCGACGGCCGGCATGCTCGTGCAACTGTGAGACCGGGAGATATCGCGACCAGTTGATCGTTCTGCCCTTGTCGTCACGACTTAGATACGTGATTGGATCAACCGTGATCGGGAAGCCGAGGAGGTCCATCTCCCGGCGGGCGATCCGCCATTTGTCGGGGCAGTCCAGATCCACCGGTGGGGTTTCGATCGCGTCGGTTGCCTGATTGTCCCAGAGCATACCTGAAGCCGCGCGCCCTGCTCTCTGCAGTCGGCGGAGTTCCCAGAAGAGCATCGGGCGCGACAGGCCGAAGATGTCGAGTGCTCCGCTGTCGAGGAGCAGTCGCCACTCTGTTTCCGTCGGATGGCAGCGATGCATGAAATCAGGGAGTGATTCGAAGGCGCCCTTTTCACGTTCATTCAGATATCGTTCGAGAAATGCCTGCGACAGTTCCTGGATGTGGGTTAACGGGACGCGGATCATCGGTCGGATGGTTGTGATCCCCCACCCCTTGCTTCGCAAGGGATGGGGCACCTTCACCTTGCTTGACGAGCCGGCAGGTTTATCCTGCCGGTCTTCAACAGCGTACGTGATCGGAAGGGAAGGAAGACCACGGGGATCCCCTCGACCGGGCTCGGGGCAAGAAACCCCGTGGCTCGTCAAGAATTCGCGGTCCGCGGGCGCGGACCCTACATGGCTGACCGCTGAGTGCTGATCGCTGACCGCTTTCTTCTCCACGCTGAATCGCTTGCGCGAGCGGTTGACGCAGGCGGGGAGGAAGCCGATGCCGAGGCGGAGGGCCTCCATGACGTAGAGGATCTGCGGGAGAGTGGGCGAATGGGCGTAGAAGCCGCGGTAGTTCGACAGTACCGCCGCCAGGTAATGGGCAGGCCAGCGACGCTTGAGCCAGGCGCCTTGGAAAGCCTCGACCGCGTACTCGGCCGAGTGGGCCTTGTTGAACATGAAGCCGCGGAAGCCTTCCATCATCGCCCAGACTTCATTGATCTCCGACTCGGTTCGTCCGCGTTGGCGGGCGGCCTCGCGAAACTCGCCCTCCATCCGGCGGATCATCGCGAGGTTTTCCTTGTTGAGGGCCCGGCGCAGAACGTCGGCCCGACCGAGGTTCATTCCGGCGAACTCGACGGCCGCCTGGAGGATGTGCTCCTCGAAGACCATCAGGCCGTAAGTACCTGCCAGAACGGAGGTTAAGGCTGGATGCACGCGCCCAGGGGGCTCAAACCCTTGATGGCGTCGGCAGAATGCCTCTTTTTTACCTTGATTGGCTGCCCCCGGGCGTATGATGGCCACGATGGCGGTCAGACAGTCGATGTCGCGGCAGTTGGACTGGACCAGAAGACTGGTCATGGCCGGGGACTCGATGTGGTGCACGCCCCGGGCGTCGCCGCGGGCGATCATGTCCCATGTTTCGCCTTCCGAATAATCAACATCCCGCTCCAGGTCAACCGCTGTTCCTTCCGTCCGACGCACCTCGTCCACTGCATCGCGCAGCACCGACAGGCCTGCCTGGCCGAGCAGATCGATCTTGATGAAGCCCAGTTCCTCGATCGCATCCATGTCGTACTGGGCCACCAGCGGTCCTTTCGGCGACCGCTGCACCGGCACCAAGTCGGTCAGCGGTTCGGGCGAGACGACCAGGCCGCAGGGGTGCATCGACCAGTGGCGCGGCAGGCCCTCGAACAGGCCGGCCATGCGAAAGATCGTACGGAGCGGCTCCTCTTCGACCTGCAGACCTCGGGCTTCGGGCGACGCTGTGACGGAAACGGATAGATCATCCGCCGAAGTGTGCGGCAGGTGTTTCGTGATCTGGTAGACCTCGTGCGGCGGCAGGCCGAAGACCTTGCCCAGTTCGGCGACGACGGCCCGGCCGTGGAAGGTGTTCGGCGAGCCGATCATCGCGACCCGATCGTGGCCCCAGCGGTCGTAGACCCATTGCACCACTTCGTCTCGCCGGTCCCAGGGCAGATCGAGGTCGATGTCCGCCATTTTGCTGAACTTGGCCCGCTCGGGATTGAGGAAGCGGTCGAACGGCAGATCGAATCGGAACGGGCACGCGTGACTGACGCCCAGTGCGTAACACACCAGCGAGTCGGCGGCCGATCCACGGGCCAGCACGGCGATGCCCCGGCTGCGGCAATATTCGACGATCTCGTGAAAAACGAGGAAATACTCGGCGTAGTGTACCTGCTCGATGATCGCCAGTTCGCGGTCGAGCCGCTCGACGGCCTCTGCCAGGGTCGGGCGTTTGCCGCCGATCCCCTTCTGCTGCGGCTGTTCGACATAACGCCGCCGGCAGCCGGCGATGCACAGGTCACGGACATGCTGGGCCGCGGATCGACCGTCGCTCGATTCGAAAGGCGGAAAGCGATTTGCCGAGAGATCAATGGTCACGTTGCAGCGTTCGGCGATCGCCAGCGTGTTCGCCAGGGCGTCCGGCCGGCGATGGAAAAGGTATTCCATTTCGGACGGCGTCCGGAGGTGCCACGTCCCTTCCGGTTTGTCGCGGTGCGGCTCATCGAGCAATGTCAGCGTGCCGATCGAGGCCAGGGCTCGCAGGGCCGGCATTTCCTCGCGCTTGAGACACCGCGATTCGCAAGTAGCCACCACCGGCAGACCCCATTCGTCGGCGATGCGGGCTCGGCGGCGGGCTTCGGGGAGGTCTTCTGAGCGGTGGATGGCGAGTTCGATGTAGAGGCGGGTGTCGAAGGCGTCGCGGAGCGTTTGGTCGCTCGTTGCCTGGCGAGCCCGCCGGTTTATCCGGCGGGTATACCACGGGGATAAACCCCGTGGCTCGCCGGATAAACCCCGTGGCTCGCTTTTTTGTCGCGGCTGCAAGCCGCTCCTACATTTTCCAAGGAGGCAGATCAGGCCTTCCGCGTGTTCGCACAGATCTTCACAGCCAAGCGGCGTTTCACGCAAATGATAAAGCGATATCAACCGACACAAGTTGCCGTAACCGGTCAGGCTTTCGACCAGCAGGGTAATGGTTACGTCCTCAACGAGTTGGTCCGCGAGCGCGGACCCTACATGGCTTGACGAGCCGGCAGGTTTATCCTGCCGGTTTTCCAGACCACACATGGTCGGAAGGAACGGAAGACCACGGGGATAAACCCCGTGGCTCGTCAAGACCAGCTCTGCGCCGAAGATCGGTTTGACGCCTACACGCTTGCAGGCTTTCTGGAACTCGACCGCCGCGTACAGGCCGTTCAGGTCGGTGAGGGCAATGGCCGGGATGCCGTGTTCGGCGGCAAAGGTTGCCAACTGCTCCGGGCGCGTCAGCGATGAGCCGAAGGAATAGGATGAGCGGTTGTGCAGAGAGATGAACATAATCGTTGTAGCTCTTAAGCTATCAGCTATTAGCTCTTAGCTATTAGCTTTTAGCTCTTAGCTTTCAGCTATTAGCCCGCCACGGCGGATTTTCGACTCCCTTGCGGTCGACTTTTGGCTGTTGGCTATTACCGGAGGGCACTGGCGGACAAGCCGCCAGTGGCATCCGTGCGGACAAGCTGCCAGTGGCACCCGCGTATAGAGGTTTGAGCCACTTACTCTGGCTAAGAGCTAAAAGCTAACAGCTAAAAGCTTCCTCCCAATCATGTTTCCTCATCATCGCCTTTGGCCCGAATCGTTCGCGAATCGCCTGGCAAGCCACGGCCAGGTCCCGCTGTTTCTGTTTCACGCCGAACAGGTCCATCTGGCTGAACCCGCTGTAGATGTTCGAGAGTTTCACCTGCACCATGCGGATGCGGACGCGGCGATCCCACAGACGATCGAGCAACTTTGACAGCAGCGGGTAGACCTGCATCTCCACGTCGGTCGGCTCGGGGAGGCTCATCTGGCCCTGGTGCTCGTCCATGTCGGTGTAGCGGATTTTGACGGTGACGGTCCGGGCCTGCTTGCCGTCGGCCCGCAGACGGATAAACGCCTCATCCACCAGCCGGCACAGGGCGGCTAGGACCTGAGTTGGGTTCGTTTTGTCTTCCGCGAAGGTCTCCTGATGGCCGTAAGACTGGGCGTCCGGGCGGGTTGTTTCCACCTTGCGGGGGTCGATGTTGCGGGCGAAATCGCGGACTTCGCGGGCGGCCGAGCCGACCAGTTCGCTGAGCCACTCAAGGGGCATGGCCGCGATCTGGCCAATGCGGGCGATCCCGGCGGATTCGAACAGCCTGCCCCCCACGTCGCCGATCCCCGGCAGCCATTTGACTGCAAGTGGTTGCAGGAAAGCGAGTTCCGTCGATTCATCGGGGGGGATGACGGTCAGGCCGTTGGGTTTGTTTAGTTTGCTGGCTATCTGGCTGATCAGCTTGGTCCGGGCCACGCCGCGGGAGATGGTAACCTTCAGCCAGTCGCGGACGTCGCGCCCGAATTTGTCGGCCACCTCTCCCGGTTCGTGTTTGCGGCAGGCGGGGGTGCCGGTCAAATCGAGATAGCCCTCGTCGACCCCCTGCTTTTCGACGATCGGGGTGATCTCCTCGGCCATGCCGAAGATGTTTTCCGAGAACTGCTCGTACAAGTCGAACCGCACCGGCAGGACGATCAGCCTGGGGCACAGTCGCCGTGCCTGGCTCATGGGCATCGGGGTGTGGACGCCGTACTGCCGAGCCTCGTAGCTGGCGGAGGCGACGATCCCGCGGTGCAGCCCCCCTACCGCGACCGGCCGGCCGCGGAGGCGGTGATCGGCGGCCTGCTCCACTGATGCGAAGAACGCATCTGCGTCGAAGTGTAAAAAAGCATTCAGCATTCAGCGGTCAGCTTTCAGCTATAGATTCTTCTCACCACCGTATGAACAACCCCCTGAATCACCAGTTCACCGAGCGGGGTGAAGGCCGGGCAGCTTGGGTTTTCCGAGATCAGGTACGGGCGGCCTCGCTCCACCACGAGCCGTTTCAGTGTCGATTCGCCATCAATCAGGGCCACCACGATGGCCCCATCGCGAGCTACCGGCGTGATTTCGCCGACCACAATGTCACCGTCGTAGATTCCGGCGTTGACCATCGACTGGCCACGGACACGTAAGGCGAAACTCCGTGAGTTGGCCCGCAGGACCGCCGCCGGATCGAGCCGTACACAGCCTTCGGACATCTCCTCGGGCCAGCCGGCCACGATGCTTGCCAGATCTCCCGTGTCCGCCTCGTTATTGGGGACTGGGGAAGAAGAAGACGCAGAGACACGGGGACGCGGAGATGCGGAGACTGGGGGAATTGCAGATTGCAGATTGCAGATTGCAGAAGGAGACAACGAAGCCGGGTGGGGAGGGCTCTCCATTTTAACATTGGGTTCGTTTGGCGCAGCGATGCTACGAGGGGTGGGGGGAGAAGGATGAGGACGGAAGGTCGCACGAGGCGACTCGCCGTGGCGAGATGAAGGATGAGTCAAGACCGAACCGTTGATGGCTGATTGCTGATCGCTGATTGCTGACGGCCGGCTTAGATCATCCCAACTCTTTTCAAATAAATCAGTTATGTCACGATACGTTTCCATGATGCACCCTCAATTGTTCTTTGATAATATATCCTAACATATACCGAACTTCAAGGATAAATCACAAGTGTTGACGCCGAAAAGACATAGCGACGTCCTGGCAAGCCGGGGCTTGGCCGTGCCACCCTTTCCGAACGCCCGGCCATGACTTGGTGTCGCTAACCGTGGGGGCAGTCGGCTACGATATCACGTGGAGAAGACGGCCATGGCCCACGAGCAACTGACCTTCGACTGGGGGGTGAAGGACAAGCCGGAGGGCTTCTCACCGCCGGCTCGGGCGGTTGCGCTGCGGGAGCGACTGACGCCACTCGCCCGGCAGGGCCTCTATATCGGCACCTCCAGTTGGAAGTATCCGGGCTGGCTCGGACAGGTGTACACGCGGTCGCGCTATGAGACTCGCGGACAGTTTTCCGAGAGCAAGTTCAATCACGAATGCCTGGCCGAGTACGCAACCGTTTTTCCAACGGTCTGCGGCGACTTCGCGTTTTACCAGTTTCCGTCGGAGCAGATGTGGGATCAGACCTTCGCCCAGGTGCCGCCGGGCTTCCGATTCAGCCTCAAGGTGCCCGAGGACGTCACGGTGGAGCGGTTTCCCGACCTGCCCCGTTACGGGAAACGGGCCGGACAGAAGAACCCTCATTTCATGGATGCCTTGATGGTGCGCGGCGAGCTCCTGGATCGCCTGGAGCCTTATCGAGACAAGCTCGGCGTGCTGATTTTCGAGTTCGGCACAATTCACGAAAAGCCGATGTCGGATGCCCGGGAATTCGCGGCCTCGCTGGGGCACATGCTTGACGAGCTGCCACTGGATCGCTTCCGGTTCGCGGTCGAGGTCCGCAATCCCAAATTCATTGAGCATGGCACCGCCTATCTGGACTGCCTCAAGGCCCACGGGCTCGCCCATTGCCACAATAGCTGGACGCGCATGCCTTCCCTGGAGCGTCAGATCGCCATTCCCGGCACTCTGTCCGCCCCATTCGGCGTCGCCCGCCTCCTGCTGCGTCCCGGCCGAAGTTATCAGCAGGCGGTGGACCGATTCGAGCCTTATGAGAAAATCCAGGACCCTTATCCCGAAGGGCGCTCCGCCCTGGCGAAGCTGATGCGCACCTGTATTGCGGAGAAGCGGGAGCTGTTCGCCTTCGTGAATAACCGCTTCGAAGGCAGCGCCGTCGGGACAATCGAGGCGGTCGTGGATGATTTCGATTAACCCACCCTCGACAGGGATGGACGGGTCGGCACTTGCCCACATCGACAGGCAGGCGGGCCACGGTCGATTACCACGTCTGGCTCACAATCCGGGGCGCACCAGGGGCACGGGGGCGGCTGCACGAGAGCGGGGCCCTGGACGGCTGTGTCAGGCGGCGGCGCTTCGGGGAATGCTGACCGGGAGGGCCTGGACGACAACGACCTCCTTGGCGGCAGCGGTCTGTCGCTCCTGCTGCTTCTGGCGTTCGGCCTCCACGTAGCGTTTCTGTATGAGACGCAGCTCGAGGTGCTTTTCCCGGCGGCGTTTCTCCTTGGCCACCATGCGCAGGTAGAGGCCACATCCAAGGAGGATGACAAAGGCGGTCAACAGGGATTGGACACCCATAAAGGGCATTCTGTGTTCCCGTCGGCTCCGCGGGGACAGGCCCGCGGAACCTCATGGCGGTTGTATCGGAAGGCGCAGGGGCCCGGTTCATCTACGGGCGCCGGAAACACCGGTTTTCCCGGACTCAGCCGGAAAGCCGCCTCCGAGCGGGTCCGCCCCCTCCAGGGAGGCAGGGTGGCCTATGATTTGCCTAACTGCGGTTGTTGCCGATAGTATATCGTCCGTACAAGTTACTGATTTGCTGAAAGGCGATAAGAGGGTTTATGGCTCAGTCGGACAAGATCCAGGTTGAGGCAAAGGTCATCAAGGCCTTACCCAATGCGCAGTTCCTGGTTGAAGCGGAGTCAGGCGACGCCAAGCACGAAGTATTGGCGCACATTGCCGGCAAGATGCGAAAACACTTTATCCGAATCGTGCCGGGTGACATCGTGACCGTCGAGCTGTCACCCTACGATCTGACGAGAGGACGTATCGTCTATCGGCAAAGATAGCTTCTTCCCATCCCCCCGCCGGCAGCCCGTTCCTGAGCTTCCAATTCAAGACACGTATCCTGTGATTGGACACTTGCGCGCCACCGGCCTTTGGTTGCCGTTCACGGATGCCACTACAATGCAAAACGGGCATTCACCGGGCCGTTCGGGCGCCACTGCAAGAGGGCCTTATGACGCTGGGTGAGCGAATCAGCGACGGGCTGCTGCCGTACGTGAAGCAGCCCGGCCAGTACATCGGCGGAGAGTGGAACCAGCTCGTTCGCGCCGGCGATTGGGCGAAGGCCGATCTGCGCATCGCCCTGGCCTTCCCTGATACGTACGCGGTGGGAATGAGTCACCTGGGGTGCCAGATCCTGTACTGGCTCTGCAATCACATTGCCGGCGTGTGCGCGGAGCGGGTCTACTGTCCCTGGCTGGACGCCGAACAGGTGATGCGCCGGCAGAGCATCCCGTTGTTCACCTGGGACACGCGTCAGCCCGTGGCTTCGGCCGACATCCTGGCCGTGTCGCTCCAATACGAGATGAACTTCACCAACCTGCTGCTGCTGCTGGACCTGGCGGGTATTCCACTGCGATCGGCCGATCGCGACGACTGCCATCCGCTGGTCATCGCGGGCGGGCCGCAGGCGGACAACCCCGAGCCGGTCGCGGACTTCGTCGATGCGGTGGTGATCGGCGACGGCGAAGCCAGCATGGCAGCCCTGGTGGACGCGTGCCGCGAACTCAAACACGGCGGAGCCTCACGAAGAGAGAGACTCGTTGAGTTGGCCCACCGGTTCGAATGGCTGTACGTCCCTTCGCTTTATCGGTTTGAGTACAACCTGGATGGGACTGTCGGCAAGATCGTCTCTTCAGACGGTGCTTGCCCGGCCGGGTTCACACCCCGCTCAGTGATCACCCGCTGCTCGACGAAGGCTTTCGACGACGCCCCGTTTCCCATGCGGCCGATCGTACCGTTCACCGAGGTGGTCCACGATCGGATCAGCATCGAGATCATGCGCGGCTGCCCCAAGCGGTGCCGGTTCTGCCATGCGAGCTACACCAAGCGGCCCATTCATATCCGCAGCGTCGATCGTATTCTCGAGATTGCGGAATCAGCCTGGCAGGCGACGGGTCACAACGAAATCGGCCTGCTGAGTCTGTCCAGTGCGGATTATCCCGAGCTTCGCGAGTTGGCCGAACGGATGAACGAGCGCTTCGCGCCCCGCCACGTGAACCTCTCGCTGCCGTCGCTCCGCGTTGACAAGATGCTGTCGGACATTCCCTGGCTGGTCAGCAGCGTCCGCAAGGGCGGCCTGACCATCGCCGTGGAGGCAGCCACACAGGAGATGCGCGACGCCATTCGCAAGGAGGTGCTCGAAGGCGACCTGATGGAGGGCATCCGCCAGGCGTACAAGGCGGGCTGGAACTCGGTCAAACTGTATTTCATGTGCGGCTTCCCCGGCGAGCGGGAGTCGGACATCCGCGGGATATTCGACGTGGCCCTGGACCTCAGCCATGCCAAGCGGGCGGTGCGAGGCGGGCCGGCCTCCGTGACCGCGAGCGTCGGTTGGCTGGTTCCCAAGCCGCACACGCCGCTGCAGTGGGCGCCCATGCAGACTGCCGACTACTTCCACGAGGCCAGGCACATCCTGCTGGATGCCTCACGGCAGCGGAGGTCGGCGGTACACGTGAAGACCCATCGGGTGGACCGGTCGATCCTCGAGGGTGTCTTCGCTCGCGGCGACCGACGGCTCGGACGGGTCGTGGAAGCAGCATACCGCCTCGGTGCCCGCATGGATGGCTGGGACGAGACTTTCGACAACGAGATCTGGTTGCGGGCCTTTGAGCAGGAAGGTATCGATCCGGCCTTCTACGCCCACCGCACTCGCAGCTTCGCCGAGCTCCTGCCTTGGGACCATATCCGCGGCGGATCGCCCCGCGAAAGCCTTCAGAGGCAATACGACGACCTCCTGGCTCGGCTCAAGCCCCGACAAGACCCGTCGGCGGGTTAGTCACCCCGGCGGCACAGTCGAGCCGAGGTGTCACATGGTTGCCGTCTTGTCGCCAAGCGATCCAACGATTATCGGAATCGGCCGCGGGCGATGTCGGCGCCTGCGATAGCCCCGCCGGCGGCGGCAGTCTCGCTGGTGCCAGCAGGCGAGTGGGCCGTTGGGCGGCGGCAGAACGAGCTTTCGGGTGATCGGGCGGCCAAGCACCCCTTTCTGGACGCTGCGACTCCGATTTTCGCGTCCTCTTACCGATCAAATCGTATAATAGGCAGCCGGTTTGCCAGGCCTGCTGTCCGGAGACTCGGGGCGAGGCCGCTCCACGGTCGCGTACGGGGGCGCGGCAGGCCCGTTGATGGAGTACACGGTGCGTTATCTCCAGTGGACGCTGGGACTGGTCATATTCGGGGCCGCGGCCGCGGGCACCCTCTGGCTCCTGTCGCCGGGTGAAATGGCGCGCCTGCGCCGCGAGAAAGAAGAGCTCGAACAACAGCGAGTCGCCCTGGAACAGGCCGTCAGCCGTCTGACGGCGGAAGATCGCGTGGCCGAGGTCTATGTCATCGAACAGGTCAAAGCCGGCGAGACCCTTAACGGTCAACCCGCTCCCAGCGATGTCACCATCATCGAGTTCGTGGAGATTGACCGCGAGGGGCACCCCCTGCCTTCGCGGCGCTTCATCATCAACGATGACGTGATCTTCTTCGACGCCCTGATCCTCAAGTTCGATCCGGAGTACGTCTCGTTGGGAGACGCCTTGCGAGGCAAGAGTCTGGCGCTCTTCCGCCGCATCTACGGGGAGCACCAGAACCCGATTGACGGATTCCCCGTCGATCCCAGCGGCGATGTGCCGAATATCTTCCGGGTAAACCCGGAGCCGACGCCGTTTGAGCGGCAGCTCTGGGCCCAATTCTGGCAGCTTGCCGCCGACCCGGATTTGGCCGCCAAGAACGGTGTTAAGGTCGCACAAGGCGAGGCCGTCTATGTTCCCGTCGAGCGAGGCCAGGCCTGGACCCTCACACTCCAAAACAACGGCGGATTGAGTATCAAGCTGCGGCGTCCCAACGCCGACCAAACCAGTAGACCCAGTCTTTCGCCGAGCGTCCAATAACAGCAGGCTGCGTCAGACGACCGTGTTACGGTCGTTTGGCCAGAGGTTATTCTTCAAGGGGAAATGTGTCATGCCGACGGACGAAATCGTCAAACTGACACGCAAGCAGGTATCGCGACTGATCCGGAGACGGATGGAAGCGGCCGGCCAGCAATTCGACGGTGAAGAACAACGGCGAGCACCGCGGTGGCCTTTCCCGGGCACGGTCGAACTGCGATACCCCGGTGCGAGCAAACCCGAGCAGTGGTTTGCCACCTGTCGAGACATCAGCGAGGGTGGCATGGGCATGAAGACCGATGCTTACTTCGCTCCCGGTACCGTGCTGGACATATCGGTCCACCTGCCGGAGCAATCCTTCTATGGTCAGGCCACGGTGCGGTACTGCAAAGAACTCGAGACGGAGTCGCAGTCCGAGTACCTGCTGGGCGTGCAGTTTATCTTCGACGGCTGAAACCGCGATCACGGCATCCCGGCCAGACTCGGCCTTGATGTCGATTCCGGAGACGCGAGCGGGCGGTTTACGAGAAACACAAGGAGGAATCATGAATACTGGCGAGGTGACCCGGCTGACACGCCAGGAGATCGCGCAGCTCGTCTCCCAACTGCCGCAGGATCAGCCGCAGCCACAGGAGGAGCCAGAGAGCCGTCAGCACCCTCGTTGGCCCTCGCACGGGACGGTGGAACTCAGACCGCTTCATGGCCGACAGATCAGCAGCAAGTCGGGCATCGTCCGCAATATCAGCGAGGGCGGCCTGGGCATGAGTTCGGAGCATTATTTCGAGCCTGATTCCATCCAGGAAATCGTCGTTCATCTCGCGGGTGCGACGTTTTCGACCAAAGCCTCGGTCCGGTACTGCAAGAAGGTCCGTGGCGAATACATGACCGGGCTGGCGTTCATGCTGGAAAGCTGATAGCGACGCGCGAATAAACGCGCCCCGTCTCCTCATGATCGGGGGAGGCGGGGCGCGCTCGTTTCCGTTGCGCGGACGAGTCTGGAATCACTCATCCCGGTGGCCGCCGAGGAGGCCGGCTCTCATCAGGTAGTAGACCAGGGTCAGGATGGCCGTGAGCGTCGCAGCCACGTAGGTCATCGCCGCGGCGTTGAGTACTCGCGAGACCTCTCTGTCTTCCTCCTCGGTGACCATACCATTTGCCAGCAGGGCCTTCCGGGCGCGTTTGCTGGCGTTGAACTCGACGGGCAGGTTGATGAGCTGGAAGAGGACCACCATGGTAAAGAGCGCACAGCCGAGCACCACCAGGGTCTTCATGGCCAGGCTTAACCCGATGATGAGGACGATGAAGCTGAAGCTGGACCCGAAGCTGGCTACGGGCACAATGCTGTTCCGCAGAGACAGCGGCGTATATCTCTCGGCGTGCTGCAGGGCATGCCCCGCCTCGTGGGCGGCTACTCCCGCGGCGGCGACCGAGCGGCCGTTGTAAACGTCCGGGCTCAACCGCAGCACCTTGTGGCGCGGATCGTAATGGTCGCCCAGGTAACTGTTTACAGGCTCGACGGCGACATCGTGGATCCCCTCACTACGAAGCAGGGCCTCCGCGATTTCGCGGCCGGTCCACCCTCTCCGCGTGCCAATCTGACTGGCACGGGCAAAACTGGATTTGACCTTAATGCTCGCATAGAGGGCCAGCAGCAGGCCGGGCCCTATCAACATCCAGTATACAGGGTCGAAAAGACCGATCATCCGATACTCCTTTCCGGCGCTCGCCGTTCCCGCGGATCAACCCGAAGGTCTCGCTCTCTTATACGTATGCAACGCACGCGGGGCACACTGCAAACGGCGTTCCAGTCTCCGATTCTCCGTAAGAGCTTATTTTGAAAGGGCTTTCGTCAGACAATGGCCAGAAGGGGCGGCCAAAGTGACAGGGATCAGATTTCCTGCCGGAAATCCGACTCATCCAGGACATCGAATTTGTGCGTTCGCAGGGTGTCAATCGCCAGATCCACATTGTCCACGTACAGAGCGAGCGCCGCCCCACCCGCGATGGGCAGCAGTGGATAGGCATAGGAGATGTTGATTTCCGCCCCCAGCAGCGCCGAACAAACGGCCAGAAGGCCTCGCTTGCCCTTAGGCAGGCGTACGACAACGACCTCCGCGACGGTGACGTTGTAGCCGGCTTCATGCAGAATCCGCAGCGCCGTGTCCGCCGAGTCGAACAAGAGGCGTACGATCGCGCAGTCAACGAGGTCGACTATCGAGACTGCCAGAACCCTAACGTCCTCATTTTCAAACAGTTGTGTTACTTTGAGGAGCTGGCCAAGGCGATTCTCGACAAAGACGGAGATCTGCCGGACGGCCGGCGCCCCCTGCCCCTCCATCGTCTCGTAGGGCTGGCGGGTCATGGCCATGTGCTCTAGTTTACCTCATTGGCGGTCTGTGCCAATGCCGAACTCGTTCCGTCTGCCAGTCTGGCAGTCTCAGCATCGAATCGGTAGATCGGCGCTTTTCCCGAAGATCTTGAGAACAAGTAACTTACGAAAAGGGCACCAACGCCTCGACGATTGGCATCTTAATTGCCGAGTGAGCGGTGAGGCATTGCGCCCGGAGAACTGTAGTTGTCAATGCCCAAGGAGAGTACAGGCATGTCAAAAATCATCGGCATTGATTTGGGGACCACCAACTCGGTCGTGGCCATCATGGAAGGTGAGCAGCCGAAGGTGTTGACCAACGCCCAGGGCTCGCGTCTGACGCCGTCCGTTGTTGGCTTCACTGACAAAGGCGAGCAGCTTGTCGGTCAGATCGCCAAGCACCAGCAGGTCACGAACCCCGAGAACACCATTTTCTCGATTAAGCGTTTCATGGGGCGGCGACATCATGAGGTCCAATCCGAAGAGAAGACTGTGCCCTATCGGATCGTGGGGGGACCGAACGACCTGGTTACAGTCGAGGCGCGCGGCAAGCAATACACACCGCCGGAGGTCTCAGCGATCGTCCTGCGGGATCTCAAGAAGACCGCCGAGGACTACCTCGGGGAATCGGTCAGTCGAGCGGTCATTACCGTGCCCGCATACTTCAACGATTCGCAGCGGCAGGCCACCAAGGACGCGGGGGAGATTGCGGGACTGAAGGTTGAGCGAATCATCAACGAGCCGACCGCGGCGGCCCTGGCCTATGGGTTGGAGAAGAAGAAGAACGAGAAAATCGCGGTGTTCGACCTAGGCGGCGGCACTTTCGATATCTCGATCCTGGACATTGGCGACAATGTGTTCGAGGTGCTCAGCACCAACGGCGACACGCACCTGGGCGGCGACGACTATGACAAGGTGCTGATCGACTACGTGGCCGAGGAATTCCGTCGCAAGGAAGGCATCGACCTGCGCAAGGACCCGATGGCCCTTCAGCGGCTCAAGGAGGCCTGCGAGAAAGCGAAGTGCGAGCTGTCGACGGTCCAGGAGACGACGATCAATCTTCCGTTCATCACCGCCGACCAGAGCGGCCCGAAGCACCTGCAGGAGCAACTGACGCGAGCCAAATTCGAGCAGCTCACGCAGCAGTTGACCGAGCGGTGCCGCCAGCCGGTGATGACGGCCCTCTCGGACGCCAAGCTCTCGCCCAGAGACATCGACGAGGTTGTGCTGGTCGGCGGGTCGACGCGGACGCCGGCGGTTCAACGGCTCGTCCGAGACATGTTCGGAAAGGAGCCCAACAGGAGTATCAACCCCGATGAGGTTGTGGCGGTTGGCGCGGCCATCCAGGGCGCGGTTCTCGCCGGCGAAAAGGACGACATCGTTCTGCTGGACGTGACACCGCTGTCGCTGGGTGTGGAGACCCTGGGCGGCGTGATGACCAAGCTGATCGAGAAGAACACGACCATCCCGACCAGCAAGAAGGAGGTCTTCAGCACCGCCGCGGACGGCCAGACCGAGGTGACCATCCACGTGCTTCAGGGTGAACGGCAGATGGCAGGCGACAACCGCTCACTGGGTCGCTTCAACCTGACAGGCATTGCGCCGGCGCCGCGCGGCATGCCGCAGATCGAGGTGACGTTTGACATCGACGCGAACGGCATCATGAACGTCTCGGCCAAGGACCTCGGCACGAACAAGGCCCAGTCCATCCGCATCGAGGGCTCCAGCGGCCTGAGCAAGGCCGAGATCGATCGCATGCGGCGCGAAGCCGAGGAACACGCGGCCGAAGACGTCGCCCGTCGCGAGTTGATCGACCTGCGAAACCAGGCCGACAACATGATCTACCAGACGGAGCGGACGCTGAAGGAGCATGGAGACAAGGTTCCGGCGGCGGAGCGCGGCAATGTCGAGGCCGCGGTCAACCAGCTCAAGGAGACCATCAAGGGCGAAGACAGCAACGCCATCAAGCGGGCGATCGAGCAGGTGGGGACTGCCTCGCAGACCATCGGCCGGATCATTTACGAGGAGGCCGCCCGCAAAGCCGGCGCGGCCGGAGCGACAGCGGGTGCCGGCGGCACGGCTGAGGCCGGAGCCACCTCGGGAGCCAAGGCCGACGACGTCATCGACGCGGAGTTCGAGGAGAAGAAGTAGCCCTTCGTACGGTTTGAGAAATCGATCCTGACAAGAACGTGAGCCGCGGAGTCCGTCGGGCCTTGCGGCTCATGTTGTCTCCAGAATGGCGGATGCAGCCTCCCCTACGGCTGAAATGCCAGGTCACCCGAGCACTGGCCGACGACCTTGATGAACTCGCCATCGATCACGTTACTCGTGAAGACGTTCTCCGTGGCGATATTCACCTTGTCTGGCTCCGCGAACGCGTAGATTGCCGTCACAACGCCCAGCATGGCCCGCTCGCCTCTGTCGGGAACGTCGATCGTGACGGAACCGTCGGCAATGATGCTGAGCCAGTCGGTAGCGGTGGTCACCGTTCGCACGGTGGCCGAGGCGGCGACGTCGTCGACCGTAATCGAGATCGTCGAGCCGGCCGCCAATGGCTGGCCACCCGAATCCAGGGCGACACCGGTGCTCCCGAATGACACCGCGATCTGCGAGGAGGGATTGGACTGGCTCAGTTCCGTCTCCTCCTGGGACGCCTGACTGACGGCGCTGATCGTCTCGGTGCACTCGATAGTTCCGCTGTAGATGCCCTCGGGTATACCCTGCCCGCCGGGCGACGGGCCTCCATTCCCATTGCCATTTCCGTTGTCGACGGGCGCGCAACCGCAAATCAGCAGGGACACCACGCATAACCGCAAGAGTGATTCTCTGACCAGTCGTCTGAGCATGGGGCACTCCTTAAAGGTCAGGTGCGCCAGTGTGTATCGGCAAGATGTTACGCCATACATTTACACGCGCCAAGCCGGGGTGGGATCCGCCGAAGTCACGGCCGCCCGCAAGCGACAGGTCCGAGAAAAGCGGGGCACTGGACTGCCCCGGGTATCCCGGCCTGCAGGCGAACGCGGCGGCAGGCACCCACCGGGAAGAAGTGCCCCACGGGATGCCGTTATGGTGCCCCCTCCCGGGTCCTGTCACCAGCGACCTTCTGCATTGCGGTTCCAGGCCGACCGATCGCAGCGGCGTTGCCGGGCACATTGAGAGCCGTGGTCGGGCCGAGAAGGCGGGCTTCCCGCTTGGAGACCCGATCGTACATGATGATTGCCGCGGCCGTCGCCAGATTGAGACAGTAGGCAGCGCCGGGTATGCGGATGGCCTGGTCACAGCGGGCGATCACCTCGCGGGGCAGGCCGTAATCCTCGGCCCCAAGCAGGTAGCAGGCCCGTTCCGGGTGGCTGAACCGCGGGAGATAGATCGCTTCCTCGACCAGCTCAATTCCCACCAGGGAGCATGAATACGGCAGATGATTCATAAGGTCATCAACAGTCTCGTACCGGAATACCGGAACGTGGCGCCACGCACGGGCGGTATCCGCCGCCTGAAGGCGGAATCGCGGGCCGATGGTGTAGACGAAGGACGCGCCAAACGCATATGCGTTGCGCAGGATGGTGCCGAAGTTGTGCTCTTTCTTGGGGTGGTAGACGCCGATTCCCCAGTAACCGCGGTCCGGTACGCGGGCCGACCTGGGTTTGTCCTGTCGAAGCAACAGCTTCCTGGTCTTCTGGTCGCCCATCAGTTGGTCCTTTCGTCGCGCGGACCAGTATAATCATGAAGCCTGCCGGCGAAAGCACAGGTGTGCGGTCAGTTGCGGCTTTGCGGTGTTTTGCAGCCGCGGGCGCCCCCGCGGCAGGATCAGGATGGGGCAGGTCCGCGGCCTGGCCGGCCGCCAGTCCGGCGCCGCACCGGCAAATCCGACCGCCGACAGGTCAGGCTGGCTGGGGCTCCCGCAAATGTCTGAACAGGCTCTGCAGGGCCTTCTGCCGTGCCTTCAGATCCTCGCGATAGGTCTGCGTCCTCGTGTGCCGGATCTCAGGAACGAGTTCGGAGATTTCGCGTTCCACCAGGGTCAGCAGGACCTCGCGTTCCTCGGGCGTCAACTCGATGTTCATGGCACACCTCCTGGTATATTTTACCTCGCCTGCAAGAGCCGGGGCTACGTTTTTCCGCCGAATCCACGGCCAGTGCCGGATTGCGGGTGGCCGATTGCGGGAAGTCGCCAACAGGAAGGCGAAGCCGGGTTCCCCCCGTTGGGCATGGTCCGTTTGAAGATGAGCCCCGGCTTCACCCGCGAGAATTCTCCGGACGCACGACTGGGCTGGGTGCCCGGCGGGAGTGCGTCCGAGATGGCGTGTTGTCCCTACTAGTCGGACAGAATTTCTCCGCACTGTAGATCAGGGGGGTACTGATTCTGCAAGTCCTCGCATGACGATGCCTCGCCGGCTACGTGCGGCCTATCCTTTTCAGAGCATAACCACTTTTATGAAACGGCTTTACGACGATCGCTGTGCAGGCGTTCAGGCTGCCGGCGGACACCGGAGAACCGTCAGTCCGTGGATCAGAGATCCCCAGCGCCGACAGAGCGCACCGCTCATCCAGAAACGGGGCGGACTGACGCGCGGGCTCCGGATGCTCTGTCATACATGAAGCGAAGCCACGGGATGCCGCGATGGATTCCGATTAGAATAGGGTAGTGACCCCGCAGTATCAGAAGGCCCTTGCCGGGACAAGCAGGCCGGGCGGGGTCGACCGTGATGGCATTCCGACAGGTTCGACGACACGCCAGGTTCGTTTTGTCGGCCGCACACGCTGGGCGAGTAAACGGAAGATGCCGTATCGCAACATGACGCTTGAGGATTTCGCGAGGTACGTCGGCATGGATGCGCGCGACGTCAAACGCCTGGCGGACCACGGCAAGCTGCCGGGCCAGAAGATTGGCGGCGAGTGGCGGTTCAACCGGGCTCGCGTGACCGAGTGGCTCCAGCAGGAGATGCCCAATCTCGATTCCGGGCGGCTGATTGCACTGGAGCGCGGCCTGCGATCGAGTTCCGGACTGCCTGCCGAGACGGACGAGTTGACGGTCACCGATCTTATCGGTCTTGAAGGAATCGATTCAGCCTTGCCGGCCAAGACGAAGGCCTCGGTGCTCCGCGAACTGGTGAACCTGGCCGACAAGACGGGCCTGCTGTACGACCGGACCGGTCTTCTAACGGCGTTGGAGCAGCGCGAGGAGATGTGCTCGACCGCACTGCCGAATGGCGTGGCCCTTCCACACCCCCGACAGCCAATGCCCTATGTTTCAGCCGAGCCGTTCATCTGCGTCGCCCGGTTGCCCAAGGGCATCGGCTTCGGCTCGGCCTACCGGGAACTCACTCAATTGTTCTTCCTCATCTGCTGCCACGAGGATCACCACCATCTCAGGGTGCTGGCCCGTGTGGTTCGCATGCTCTCGGCCGACAACATCGCCGATCTCCTTGCGGCCGACACTCGCGAGGAGATGCTCAAGATTCTGATCCGCGCCGAAGAGCACGGTCTCTCGAAGGCCTAGTTGGGCGAGATGCTCTTCCCCTTGGCCTGTAGTCCTGATATAATGTGATTCATCATTCAACACCGCCTGTTGAACGGAGGAGCGGCAATTGAGGCAATCCCGGCAACGGTTGCTGACGGTCTGCCATCTCGCCTGCTTGGCGCTGGCAGGCTTTCGCACGGCATTCGCTCAGAATCTGGACCCCTACGGCGGGTATACCGCGTTCAGCGGGAACAACAGCAGCGGCTACTTCAGGACAGAGAGAATCGACGATCGATACTTCCTGGTCACACCCGACAACCATGTGTTCATCTCGATGGCATTTGACACGGCCAACTACAACGACACCTGGGGCGGCTACTGTCCGCCGCTGAACTCCTACCCGAATCCGTACTGCAACAAGGCCAAGTACAACGGCAGCAATGCAGCCTGGGAAGCGGCCGTCAAGGCGAACATGCAGCGATGGGGATTCAACAGCCTCGGAGGCTGGTGCCAGCGTATTGCCAACGTGAGTGAGAGTGTGGCCGTCCTGTGGACCACCGGACAGGCGCATAACCTTGGCGCCCCGCGGGTCGGCAATAATTTCGCGGACGTCTATGACCCGAAGTTCGCCCAGGCTGCTGATCAGGTAGCCCGGTCGCTGGCCGCTTACGCGAACGATCGCTATAGGATCGGCGCATTCCCCGACAATGAGCTTGGATGGGTCGGCGGCGGATACTGGGGAGCCGGGCCCACCTTGCCGGAATGCTTCATCGCCCTGCCGGCAACGGCTTATGGCAAGCAGTATTGGGCGGGCACATTTCTACCCGGCAAATACGCGACCATCGAAGACCTCAACGCCGCTTACGGGACGTCGCTCACCAGCTTCACCGGATCCGAGAGCACGTCGGCCCTCAATGCGACCGAGATCCCCAACGATCCCACCCACCCGGCCATTTTCGAGGACAAGAAGGACTTTGCCGAGGATATCGCTGACAAGTACTACAGCATCTGCTCAGCGGCTATGCGCACATACGACCCGAACCACCTGGTATTCAGCGCCCGTTGGGCACTCTGGACCACGGCGTACGATCTGAATTATCCCGAGCACCAGGCATGCAACGCCCGCATCTGGAAAAAGGCCGGCCAATACTGTGATATCGTGGCCATCAATACTTATCACGACAACGCGGCCCTCGAAGCCGCCCACCAGTTGTTCAGTCGCGTCTTCACGGCCGCCGGCAGACCGCTCATGGTCACGGAGTGGGCCACCTGGGCCAACGACACGCAGTTCGCGGTCAATCCCGGCTGGCGCACCTACCAGCGCGATCGAGGCGAGTTCTACTACAACCAGATGAAGATCCTGATGGATTTCTCCTTCACCGATCCAACGAGCGGCACGCCCGGCCATCCGTTTCTTGGGGCGCAGTGGTTCCAGTACTACGACGAGTCCGGCCTCGGGCGAACAGATGGCGAAAAAGCCAACTTCGGTCTGTTCAACGTGAAGGACGAGCCCTATCTGACGGCCCTGGACGTCATGCACACCTTCAACTCGCAGGTCTACGGCTATCTCGTCGAGGGTGCGCCACTGCAGCTTCTGAGTGCCCCGAGCGGCGTGAGTCCGGCGAACGGATCGCAGCAATCGCCGCAGCCGCGGTTCGCGTGGGGCGCCGTCGACGGTGCAGCCTCCTACACGCTGCTGATTTCGCCCGAGAAGTGCTTCCCGGAGGCACAGACCACGGTCGTGCCCGGGATCACCGCGACCGATTACACACCCTCCTCTTCGTTCGCGCAAGGCTGGTGGTACTGGTGCGTTGCAGCCACGGACAGCGCCGGGCGCAGCGGCAAGTACAACGATGCCCGCCGGTTCGAGGTCAGCACAAGCGCGGCCTCGATTCCCTGGGCCGAGGCTCTGGGATTCGAGAACCTGGCCGGGTGGAGGAATGTTTCGCTTGAAGATGACGGCTGGGACGGAACGGCGTGGGGCTTCCGCGACACGGATGAGAAGACCTCCGGCCAGTCATCGGCCCGGGTCGTCTTCACCGAAAACAGCCTGAACAAAGAGACCGGCCTGAAGAACACCGAGACCGGACAGATTGTCTGGCAATACGTCGGGCCGGCGTTATGGATGCCGCGGGGCAATCAGATCACGTTCGACATCCGCGCCGGACGAGCGGTGGACAGGACGGGAGTGATGACCGTCGCGTCCAAGTACGTGTCGATTCGGGTGAAAGACAGCGACGGGGTGATCATTCTCGACGAGCGGATCGATCCGGAGGGGTCGCTGACGCCGCTGACCTGGAGCAGCCAGTCGCTGCCGCTGGTCGAACCGCACGCTCGCAGCATCGAAGCCATCGAGTTTTACGTGGACATGTCGGCGACCGCGATGAATATCCCATGGGACCAGCGACTGATCATCTGGCTGGACAACCTGGCAATCGAGCCCAGGGTGTCGCGGGCCGATTTTGATTTTGACTTCGACGTGGACCAGTCGGACTTCGGACATTTCCAGGCCTGCATGAGCGGCCCCGGAGTCGAGCAAAGTGCATCTGCATGCCTGGACACACGGCTGGATGAGGATGTCGACGTGGATCGGGACGATTTCGCGTTGTTTGCAGGATGCCTGTCCGGGGCGGAGACGCCGGCGGACCCGGATTGTCTGCCCTGAACGCGAACCGGCGTCGAAACACGGCTGAGTTTTCGGCTGGGAGTGACAGACGGTCATGAAGGTATTGGAACGAGCGTCATCAGGTAATCGTGGGACCTTTCGGCGGCGCCGGACGTCGATCAGATCGTCCGTCGCGGTCGGAGCGGCTGCGAAGGCCGGGCGCCGGCTTGTGGTTTTGGCATTAACTTCCTGCCTCCTGGCCCCGCCGGCCCAAGCCTCGCCTCAGTATTGGCGATTCGGCGTCGGTGTGGCCACGCAGAACATGATCGACGGCCAGGTCACGACGAATCTCGATGACTTCGAGGGTTACCGGCCGGGCGATCTGCCTTGGAACCCGCTCGGGCTCGGGTGGTACTTCAACTGGAACTGGACGCACGGGGTCGTCTGCGACCAGAGCGGGCAGCAATGCATCGAGTACATGCCCCTTGTCGGCGGCTGGGGCCCCGGGGTACATCCGACGCTGGCAACCATCCAGAACCGCGTCGCGGCCAACCCCGGACTCTATCCCGATGGAACCACCTGGCTGATCGGCAACGAGATCATATGGGACGATCAGCGCACACCTCTGCAGTACGCGCTCGACTATCACGAATTCTATTACGGGCTCAAGGCAATCAATCCGACGTTCAAGATCGCCAACGGGTCGGTAATCACCTCGGTCTACTACAACCGCGCCGGTTTCGTCGGCACACCGATCGAGCTCCTGGATGCAATCCGGGCTGCATATCTGTCGCAGTACGGTGAGCCCTGGCCGGTGGACGTGTGGAACATCCACCCTTACGTCTGGACCAGGCCGACGGTTGCCGAGGAACTCGACGATTTTCGCAACCAGTTGAGCACGTTCAGGGACTGGATGGCCGGCATCGGCGAGCAGGACAAGCCGCTGATCATCACCGAGTACGGGCTGCTCAACTACCACGATGAGCAGTGGATGATTGACTACATGCTGGGGTCGTTTGACATCCTTCTGTCGACCGGGCATCCCAACGGCATGCCAAGCGATGAAGGACGTTGGGTGCAGCGATGGGCGTGGTTCGTGAACAATAACCACGTCTGGAGTACGGGCGGCGATGTTCAATGGACGCATTGTGCCCTCTATAACGGCGACACGTTCGACATCCGCCCGCTGGGGCAGGCTTACGCCGGGCATTCGAAGGACGACAGCTGCCCCACCGCGTTTAACCCTGACCAGGCCGACGGCGACGGCGACGGGGTAGGCGACGCCTGCGACAACTGCGTGAGCGTGCCTAATCCGGATCAGTCGGATTTCGACGGGGACGACACCGGTGATTTCTGCGACGATTGCCCCAGCGACCCGGACAAGACGCAGCCGGGCGTCTGCGGTTGCGGCACACCGGACACGGACAGCGATCAGGATGGCGTGCCGGACTGCCACGACGTGTGCCCGGAGACGCCGATCGGCTACGTCGTGACTGCCGAAGGATGTCCGACGAGCCGTGCGGACTTTGATCGTGACGGGGACGTTGACCAGTCGGACTTCGGCCACGTGCAGGCTTGCCTCAGCGGTCCGGGCGTGGAGCAAAGCCACGCTGGATGCACGGACGCACGATTGGATGGCGACAACGACGTCGATCGCGACGATGTCGCGTTGTTCGGGGGCTGTCTGAGGGGGTCCGAGGCCCCGGCTGACCCCGACTGTCTCTGAGCTGAGGGAATAGAGGCTGAGCAGGGATACCGTGTGCACGACGAATCCGGGAGCCGAGGAGTTCGTCAGCGAGCCGATCACCCCGGCGTCGGGAACCGGTGACATCACGGCCATGGCCCGCGGCGAGCCCGGTCTGCCGTCGCGGTTCCGATGGCGGGATCGGGAGTATGGCATCACGGCGGTCCTGAAGGCCTGGAAGAGCAGTTCTCGTGAGGGCGGGACCGGCCGTCTCTATCTTCGCAAGCACTGGTATCTGGTCGAGACCGACGCGGGGTTGCGGATGACGCTTTACTGCGACCGTCAGACGCGCAATCGCCGGAATCCCAAGGCGCGATGGTGGCTATATAGCGTCCAGTGTCGGACGGAGTCGTGAGTGACGCCGAGGCCGAGACGCGAGAAAGAGGTGGAGACGCCCGCCACGGCGGGTAAACTCCGACGCGGGGACGCGGAGACACGGAGAGTAGCGGGGGTGGACGAGGCTGCTCGGCCTCGGTGCTGCTCTGAGCCCTTTGCGGTGGAAGCACTTGTCTGTTCGGCCGGCAACACAGAAGACCGTTGAAACGAAGTCGCCTGGTGCAACCCGCCATGAGACCGCGCCATCGTCTTGGCGCCCGTGTATAATCATTCAGGGGCGCCCAATCGAGGCGGGAGGATAGGGCTGATGAAGAACGCGAGGATTGTTCTCACAGCGGTCGGAGTGGCCGTTGTGGCGATTGGCTCGTACGACTTCTACCTGAGACATCGCGTTGATGTCCTGTATCGCGAGGTACGCGCGCGGGAGCTGCTTTCCATCCCCGCGCATATCCGCGTCTCGCTAACCGATGGAACCCCAGAGGGCACGGCCAAAGGCGCCGAGTGGCTCGAGCAACGGCTCGGGACGAAGCAGGGTGACGTGGCCGCGCTCTATATCCTCAATTCCTTAGGGGCTGAGAAGCTCGCACCCCTCCCATGTTACCGCAGCTACGGTTTCTGCGGGAATGCATCGAGATGGGAGCGGTGCCGTTGCCAAATCAGGGCGATGAAGCAGCACCTGGAGAGTGTCGACCAGGTGATTCAACGATATCTTGCCGACCAGGACAAACCGTCACTTCGCCCTCTGCCGAAGGTCGACTGGATGACTCTGACAGACATTGAGAGCAAGGCTCTTGCCGCCGTTGAAACGAAGAATCTGGGCCTCCTGGTGATTGTGTCCGATGGGGTCGGAGACGCGAGATTCATCCCGTTCACGCATCCATCTGACCCCCGCAGAGTCAAACTTCATCGAGTTGGACAATACTATGATGTGCGGTCATGCGCTCCCGTAGCCTGCATAATCGAGTACGAACTGGCGGGTGAGCCAGCCAGCTCTTTGCACGACCGCGTAACCCGGCTTTCATTCGATCCGGGAGACGGCGATCTGGACGGGCTGCCCGGCATCGCATCGCTCGAGTTCGATACCCGCTTCACACCCATTCCGAGGGGCCTCGCGTCCCAGCCGTACGCCCCGCGGTGGGAAGACCTCGTGAGCTTAGCTAAGACAAGCACGCCCCCGGAATGACAAGTCCGGAAAAGGGTCCGGAAAAGGGGTCAGAAGCCATTTTTCGTTTTCTCCGGCGTTTTCTTCGGTCGTCCGACCGGGCGCAGGCTGCTTTCCAGGCCCAGCCTTGCCGCCGTTCGCCTCACCCAGGCCTCATCCCCACAGGGTGTGCCCCGGCGCACGCACTGCCGCAGCCACTCCAGCTCGCGCTCATCCTCCGGCCGGTTCACCACCCGCCGCCAGCCTTGCGGCCGGTCTACTGGCCAATCATCCAGCAACTTGCCTCGCTTGTCCAGCTTCTTCTCCCGGCAGGCCAGCGAGCACCACACCCAGTCCTCCGCCCGCTCCGCCAGCCGCGCCCGCAGAGCATTCCGCTCCAAGTATCGGCACACCTTCAGGAAATGCCCGTCCGTCTGGATCGGAAAGCTCTTGAACCGCGATTGGTACAGGTGCCCGTGGCCGGTGTTGTGACGATGCGCATGCCACCGCTGCGTGTGCGTCATCGTCAGCCACTGCATGAATCGTGACAAGTCCCCATCACCACGAGGCCACAGAACCAGGTGAAAGTGATTCGGCATCAGCGCGTACGCGCACACCCGCATCCTCTCCCGCTCCCGGGCCTCACCCAGCACCCGCTCAAACGCCTCGTAATCTCCGCTGTCCTCGAACAGATCCTGTTTGCCGGATACCCGGTTCATCACATGGTACGCCAGCCCACCCAACGCCGTCCGAGGTCGTCTTGCCATGAAACCATCCTATCACGAGCCGCCATCCATGTAAATGGCTTCTGACCCCTTTTTTTGTCCTGACCCCTTTTTTTGTTGCCATGAAACCATCCTATCACGAGCCGCCATCAATGTAAATGGCTTCTGACCCCTTTTTTTGTCGGACCCCTTTTCTTGTCGCCCCTTTTTTTGTCCCTTTTCTTGTCCCGGAGAGATCATCTCACTCCGGCTGTGCGCCGGGTTCCTTGAGGAGATCGGCAATGACGTCCTCGGTCACGGGCTCGCGGAAACTGCGAAGGATGCCCTGGCGACCTACGACGAAGAGCCGGGGAAGAGATTCTACGCCGGTCACTTCACTCAGCACAGACCAGGAAGTCTGATCCTTGAGCAGGATCTGTGGCCAACCGAGGTCGCTGTCTTCGACGCACCACCTGACCGTGTCGACATTCTCGTCCAGACTGATGCCGACGATCTCCAGACCTTCAGCGTGGTACTTCTTATACCAGGCCTGGAGCTGGCCGATAGGTTCCACGCAGGTGCGCGAAAAGCTCCCCCAGAAGCTGATCAGGACGACCTTGCCCTTCAAGGCCTTGGACGAGAGCGGCTTGCCGTCGAGATCCTTCAATTCAAACGGGTATGGCCGGCCGATCACCGGCCGTGGCAGCGGGCACTGCCGGGCCAGCTCGGGCTTCGGTTCTTCCGTCTCGAAGCCCTGCGGCTCCCCGCGGTCGTAGTCGTCCACGGTCATGGTGATGTGCCCGGTGCGGTCGTAGACCTGGGTGCCCTTCTTCCATGTGATCCGGAAAAGGCTCTCCGGCAGCTTGGTGTTCACCCGGATCGGCAGAATGGTCACGCGGTGGACCGTGTATCTGGCGTCCTGCGACATACCCGGGTCAGGGGCATCCATGCGGTATCTTCGCTCGCAGACGCGCGGCAGCCAAAGGCCGTCACCCGCCTCGGCGACATCCAGGACCCGCCATCGCCCGTGGCCGTGAGGACTCTTGTCTTCCATCTCCACCGGCATCAGCCCGCGCTCCAGGTCAATGACAAGCGACTCCTGGTCGGTGGCCGACGTCCACGTGATCCGCCGCACCGCGCGCCCGTCCCGCTGCTCATCGCCCATTTGAACGTTTGATACCGGTTTTCCCTCCATCAGCAACTTGAGCCACCACCGCTTGTCCACCCACGACCAGGGAACAACGAACATGGCCGGCCCCTCCACGTGCCCGCTGGATTGACTGGCGGCCATGATCTGCCCGTCGCCCCGGCCCTGGCTGTATCCGCGATCCAGGTGAACCCGGTACAAACCGTCCTTCTTCACCCGGTATGCGTCGTCGAACTGCCCGGTGATCCGGGTCTGAGTCTGGACGAGTTCGCCCGCCAGTGCGCCTTTCTCATCCCTGGCCCACTGGCACTGGTAGATGTCGTCGTGGCCGTTCTTATTCGGCACCTTCTCGCCCGCCTCGTTCTCTCTCCAGATCTCCTCGCGGTAGCGCACGTGGATGGTGCGGATGGCCTTGTCCCGGTCGGCGACGGCCTGCAGAAAGGCCTGGACCGCGGCGAGCGTGGCAGGCTGCGTGCTGGCGGGTCGGGTTGAAGGCTGCGAAGATTCCGCCTGGGCCAGCGGTACCCAACACACAAGCAGGAGAAAGAGAAAACAGACAACGCTGGCTTGGCAACGTAACGTTTTCATCGAGATGTCCCCTGTGATCTCACCCGACCGGGACGCCGGACCGTGCTTGGCCATTGTACAGCGCCCCCACGTTGCGCCTACCTCCAAAACACGCACGCGCTGAAGTTTGCGGGGGAGTGAACCTGACCTTATAACAGGCGGCGGTTTGAGACGGAGTGGAGCAGAAACCGTATGAGTCGTACTGACGGCACACGCCGATCCCGGACCGGCGCAGGATGGCTGAACTATGCCCGAGCCGAGACGGCCGTGGCGCGCCGATCCCACACGCTCTTGGGCTGGCTGCTGTCGCTGCTGATCTTCGCGGCCGGCGTGGTGTATGTGTCGGCGTTCTGGGGGCGGCCATTCGGGTGGTTGAGGGATTGGCTTCCCGGGCATCTCGGCATACTGGTTGTTGATCTGCAACTGTGCCTGCGTGACCTGTATCGCTTCCTGTTTCGCTACCCTCTTCTGCACGAGTTCGCCATCGGGGTGATCCCCGCGGTCATAGCGATGCTGTGCCGTCGCAGACCCGGGGACATCGGCCTGGGGATGTTCAATGCCCTGGGTCTTCGGCTCATCCTGGTCAGCGCGGCCCTGTCCATCCCGTTCGGCTTCCTGCTGATACACACGGGCGCGGTGCCGATACCGAGGAGTTACAGCCATGCCATGCGTTTGCTGAGCCAACTGCTGATCGTGGTGCCGGAGCACATGCTCATCTGCGGGCTGTTTGTGGCCCTGATGCTGCCCGATCGCCGGTTTCCGCGGACCGTTCCGCTGGCGTCGGCGCAGGGGCCGTGGTATCTGCGAATTCTCAGATGGGTGGGGTTGGCTCAGCCGGTCGGGGGCAAGGCCAGCGGGGCGCTGCTGGGCTGGTTTGGACTGACGCCGGAATCTTTGGTGGCCGTACTGACTTCAGGCATCCTGTTCGGTATGGCCCACCTGGGCAAGCCGGATATCGTTGAGATCGCCCTGTCGCTGCCTGGTGGCGTGGTTGTGGCCTACATGACGCTGCGATCAAGATCGATCTGGCCGGCGATCGTCGCGCATTTCACGATGAACATCATCCCGGTCGGCATTGCCATGCTCTGGAGATTGTGAATCGCAGCCGCCGATAACACCAAAGGAGACAGAAGAGGAAACACCGATGGCCAACACGAGTCAAAGCAGCCTCCGTACCGCGACGCTCGAGGAGACCTGGCGGGTTTTCCGCATCATGGCGGAATTCGTCGAGGGGTTTGACGTCATGGGTCGGCTGGAGAAGGCGGTCACCGTGTTCGGGTCCGCCCGGACGAGCCCGGAATCGCCGATGTACCGAATGGGAGTGGACGTCGGCCGCAAGCTGGCCCAGGCGGGCTTTGTGGTGATCACCGGCGGAGGCGGAGGGATCATGGAGGCCGCACACAGAGGGGCCTCCGAGGTCGACGGGACCACGGTCGGGCTTAACATCGTTCTTCCCCACGAGCAGAAGCCCAATCCCTACATCGATATCGAGGTCGATTTCGACTACTTCTTCGTCCGCAAGGTCATGTTCCTCAAGTACTCGGTTGCCCTGGTGTGCCTGCCGGGCGGTTTCGGGACGCTCGATGAGTTTTTCGAGTCCCTGACTCTGCTGCAGACCCAGCGGACGCAGCCGTCGCCAATCATCCTCATGGGCAGCGACTATTGGCAGCCGCTGATCGCCTGGATGAGAGCAAACCTGCTGGAGAAGTTTCACACGGTCAGCGCCGAGGATCTCGATCTTTTCAAGCTGACCGACGACGTGGACGAGGTGATCGACATCATTCTGAAGAAGTACCGCGAAGCGGGCACCCTGTGGGATCATCCGCTGCGAGGGCATCGGCGCCGTGTCCCCAAGGCGCCCAAGACCTGAGCCCTCGTCGACAGCCTGCCTGAACGTCCCAGCCGATCACGGGGACGTTATAATGGTCTGTACCGGAAACGTCCGGCGGTGCATGCATGGGCAAGAGAAACCACCTGCTCGCAGTCATCGCTCTGAGCGCGCTCGTCGTCACGGCGGCGCCCGCGCGGGGCGGGCCTGACGCAGCGGAACTGCTTCGCGCGGAGCAACTTCAGAGCACGTTGGCGGCCGTTGCCGAGGACGTTCGACCTTGCGTGGTGGCGGTCCGGGCATTCCGCCGATTCGACAGCCCTCCGGCCGCCCGGGAGGGCGCGGCCCTTCCCGGAAACGGTGCCGGGGCACCCCTGGCGCCGATGATCCCATCCGTCGGCAGCGGGATCATCATCGGCTCCGACGGTCTCATTCTGACGAGCGAGCACGTGGTGCATGGCGTGGAGCCCGACGCGGTGGAGTGCATTCTCTCCAGCAGCGAACGTTATACCGTCGCAGGAATGACCACCGACCCCCGCAGCGATCTTGCCGTCCTCTCTATTGACGCGCACGATCTCAGAGCGGCGAAATGGGGCGACCTTGACGAGTTGCGGCAGGGCCATTTTGTAATCGTGTTGGGCAACCCGCTCGGGACCGCGTTCGACGGAGGCGGCCAGCCGGCCATGTCTTTCGGAATCGTCAGCGCCCTGGGACAGGACCTGACACAGAAGCTGGGCTCCGAGCGCTATTACGGCGACCTTATTCAGACCGATGCCAGGATCAACCCGGGCAACAGCGGAGGTCCACTGGTTAACCTCCGGGGCGAGGTGGTCGGGATCACCACGGCCGTGTCGACGCGGTCAGGCGGCAGCGACGGCGTCGGCTACGCCATCCCGATGAACACGATGACCAGATGGGTGGTTCAACAGTTGACCCGGGGCGAGGAAGTGGAGTACGGCTACATCGGGGTCCGACTTGAAGAACGGCGATCGCGCCAACCCGGGGGGCAGTCAAACACCGAGGTTCTGGTGGTGGCAGTGGAGCCTGGTACGCCGGCCGAAACCGCTGGAATGCTGAGAGGGGACGTCCTCCGCGAGTTCAACTCCCAGAAGGTCGAGAGCGAGCGCCAGTTCGTCGGACTGGTGGCCATGGCCGGCGTCGGCTCGGAGACGCCTGTCTCAGTCTTGCGAGACGGAAAGGAAATTGAGCTGAAGGTCGTGCCTCGCGTTCGGCCGAACGGCGAGCGGGGCGTTAACATCGAGCCCGCTCTCGACTGGCGCGATATCACCTTCTCGGTCATCAGTCGCGAGATGAAATCACGTTTCGGCCTGCCCGAGTCGGCATCGGGAACGATCATCACTTCGGTCACCGGCGGAACCGCGGCCGACAAGGCCGGTTTTCGCACCGGCCAAGTCATCCGGCGAGTCAATGGGGAGCCAGCCCGCGGCCTGAGGCACATCCGCAAGCTGCTGCAGGCCGCTCGGGGCCAGGTGACTGTCACCATCGATGGTCAACCACCTCGAGAGATCACGATGCCCTGAAGCCGACGCCCAGTCGCACCGCAGCAGCAAGAGGGTTCTCCACCTTCTCTTCGTGTAAGTCCTTGTCGCCGTCCAGGTTAGCATGACTGCTCGCTTTGTCGGAGGGCGAGCCGGCAAACGGGCCCGTCGCTTCCGCCGTCGCCAAGGCTATGGCGGACAAGTGCGCTGCGGGTTCTGAAATCTGGCTGGACAACAGGGCCATTCCGGCCACTAGTACAATGGACAGTCCATGCCAGGTGTTGTGAGGGTCAAGGTGTGACAGTGAAAGACGGAACGCTGGTGCTTGGGGCGATCAATGGCGATCAATCGGCATTTGCCGAGCTGTATGACCGCCGGGCTCGCCTGATACGAGCGTTGTGTTACGACGAGACGCACGATCCTCACCTGGCCTCGGATTTGACCCAGGAGGCGTTCCTCCGGGCGTACAAGAACCTGCGTCGCTTGCACGAACCGGACAAGTTCGCCGCCTGGCTCGTCGGAATCGCTCGGCAGGTGTGCCGCGAATGGCGGCGCAAACGGCGGCGCGAGGAACGTGCTACGACCGGCCTCACGGAGCAACGCATCCAGGCCGGCTGCCAGGCTGATCCGCCCGACGAGTGCCTGATGGAGCTGCGCGACGCGATTGCCGGCCGCCTGACGCAGGGAGGCCGGGGACGATCGCTGACCCAGCAGGAGCGTCTGGCCCTGCACGCCTTCTATCTGCAGGGCCGATGTGTCGAGGAAGCCCGGGGCGTTCTCGGGCTGTCGAGATCGGGGTTCTATCGCGTGTTGTCGTCCGCGTGCGAGCGGTTGCGGAAGATGTTTGAAGGCGAGACGGACAGCGGAACCTGCCGCGCCGTCAGAGAGTCCACGGCACCTCGGGAGGTGCAACCATGACTTGCCCTGATAAGAGCGAATTGGACTTGCTGGCCATGGAGGCGCTCGACGGTGAGCGAGAAGCCCAACTGCATGCCCACCTCCAGGAGTGCCCGGAATGCCACAAGGCGTGCGAGGCCGCCCGGCGAGCCCACTTCGAGCGAATCCGCATGTACGACCAGTTCGACCGCGGTCACGACGAGCTGCGCGAACAATTGATCGCCGCACTGCCGGCAGAGCCTGGCCGTTCGAGGGCCGATTGGCTTGTGCGGGGCTGGCGGCGATTCGGAGATGTTGTCATGTCAACCACACAAAGACACAAAGCACGCGGTGTTGCGGCGGTTTTAGCGGTTGCAGCCTGCGTCGCATTGGTGGTTTCGCTGCTGGTTCCGGATCGCGGGAAGAGCGCCTTCGCCGCCGCGATCGAGCAGTTCCACAAGGCCAAGACTATTGTCTGTCGGGTTTCTTCGCCCGAGCCGATTGAAGTGTTTGGAATGAAGTTCGAGCCCACGGGGAAAACGTATATCTCCGCGGAGTACGGGAGCCGAGGCGAACTGTACGCCAACGGCATGCTCGTCTCGCTGACCTTTACACCCCCAGAGGGGCCCATGACCGTGATCAACCTGCCGGGACGCACTTACATGATCGTGGATATGAATCGGGTCAACTCCACCACGCAGCGCCAGGATCATCTGGACACGTTTCTCCGTCTGCTGCAACGCACGGGCGCCCAGGCGAATCGCGAACTTGGATCGGCCAACATCGACGGCGTGGAGGCCGTGGGTTACGAGATCAGCGGAAAGACAGAGACACCGGGCACCATCACCGGGACGCGGGCCGAGTTGTGGGTCGATCCCAAGACGGGGCTGCCGGTCCGGTATCTGGTCGAGATACCGGGATTGAAGGCCGGGCAGACCCTGAGCATGGTCTACGATCAGTTTGAATGGGACACCCCGCTCGATCCGAAGCTGTTCCAGCCCGACATTCCGGCAGACTACACACGCCTGGACACGGCGATGCCCGCAATGGATGAGACGGCCTTGATCAACGGCCTGACCCGCTTCTCGGATCTGACGGGCAAGTATCCGAAAGAGCTCAGCATGGGAAGGGTCATAGGAGAACTGATGGTTACGCTCGGCGCCAAGGGGAGTGACGAGCAGCCGGACAAGCAGGCCCTGGCCCAGCAGTCGCTCGAGATCGGTGCTGCTTGCGTCTTCTACGAGAAGCTGAAGGCCGAGGGGGGAACGCCGGAATACCACGGCAAGAAGGTCAAACCGGGGCAGGCAGATGCCGTGCTCGTTCGTTGGAAGCTGCCGGACGGTCAATGGCGAGTGGTGTACGGCGATCTACGTGTCGAGACCGTGGCCAGCGAGGAGAAATAACACCTCACAGCCGGACCGATCATGGCTGCGAGAACGCAGGCTGGAAGCCCGCACCACAATGAGTCGTGATGCTTGAAGCCGCGATTCCTCACCAGAGCAATCGCGGCTTCTTTTTGCATAGGAGCGGCTTGCCCAACGCGGCCGATGCTTACGATGCGACCTGCTTCAGCGGTTCTCAGCTTCGACCACCACACCGGCCGAGGCGACGTCCACCTTAACCGCGATCCAGGCGGCATCGCCGGAAACGTGCGGTGTGGCATCCAGGGGCTTGCCGTTCACCGTGACAGTCAATTCCTTCTGTGTCGTCCGGAAAGGCCCAAGCCGGACGTGCAAGCCCGGCACTGAGCCTACGGTGCGGATTTCCATCCGACAGTGACGGTCGCTGCGTTGCAGGCGGTACGTGAGGCGTGTCCAGGTTTCGCGGCCGTTGCTGTCGCGGCAGCGGACGGGCCAACTGTTGACCCGCAAACCGGTCCATTTCCAAGGCAATCGCGGGAAGAGGGACAGTTGCCGCCCGTCGGTGAGCAGGTCGTCGATGCCAGCCAGAATCCGCAGCGGGTATAGAAAGCCGGCCGCACAGACGAGGTTGGTGTCTTCCGCCCAGCCCCCCGCCCCGTTGGCCCAGCGAGACAATTCGGCGATCTCGGTTCCGCGATCCTCGACCACATCGGTGTCCCGTGCCAGGCCTTCGAGAAGCGACTGGAGGGAGCTGATACGATCGCAAAGGGCGGCGGTAGCGATGAGAGCGTCCGGCCCGTCATATGAATCGGCGTATCGCGACACCATTCCCGCTGCCTTCTGTTCGATGAGCGGCACTGCCACCATAAGGGTTCGGTCATAGACGTCGTACAGTTCACGGTCCATTGCAGGTGCGAACCCGTCGACTTCGATTGGAGCACCGCCTGCCCAGAAGTAGCCGGCCAGGGGCTGATCCTCGATCGAGCCGTCCGTCCGCAGACCATATGCCCATGTCCCCTTGGGCAGGACAAAGCCTGTCGGGCACTTGTGGTCCTCTCGCAAGACCAGGTGCTCGAGAACGGCGGCTCGCAACTCTTTCTCGGCATCACGCCATTGCTGGATGGTCGTGGCATCAACCAGTCGATTGCCTGTTAACGCCGCTTTTCGCAGGCCCGCGGCGGCTCCCAGCGTGGTGGAAAGGGCGTAGCACGGACCATGCTCGCGGTTGCCAGCGTTCTCCCAGTTCGTGCCGCGGATCAGACCGTAACGATTCTCGCCGGCCTTGGTTGTGACCTCAGCAGCGTAAGCCGAGATGGTCTTCCAGATGGCCTCGACCACCTTGGGATCGTAGTTACATCGCCGAATGATCTCGCAGAGTTGCGTGGCCAGGATGTTGCCGGCGGTGTTGTCCACGCCGCCGGAACGGTTCGACGGGTGCCCGTGCCAGCCGTATCTGGCCATGAAGCGGCCGATGTTCACGCTTTCCTCGTGGCGGCCCCAGCCGATCCACTCGCGAAGGGCAAAGGCGATATCCACCGGCCAGAACTGGCCGTACCACTTCCCCTTGGGGACCGAGGCATCGACAAAGCCGTTCGGCTCGTAGTGCAACTCGCGGAGCCAGAACCAGGTGTTGTCGGCCACGCGGGTCAACCGCTCGGCGAGTTCGTCGCCTTCGAAAGCAAGCTGGAGGCGAGACATGTCGGTTGCACCGGGGCAGACGTCGATCATGGCCGCGAAGTCATACTGCCCGGTGGCCTCGATGATGACGGTATTCATCCCGGGAACGAGCACGTCTGTTGCGTCAAAGTCGACGATCTCCTCGCCCTTGTTCTCGGATTTCCAGTCAACGATCCCGTCGGCGCCGACATCGAGAGACGAGGCCCCGCCGACCAGGCCATGCACCAGGTAGTAACGGTGGCCGCGAGCGGGCTTGTGCATGAACCGGAGTTCCCAGCGGCCGGAGGGAGTCGGGGCCGATTTCATGCCGACCACGTGGCTCGACACAGGTAGCGGGGAGACGCGTCTCGCAGAACCCGATGGCCAGGGCTCCTGATCGAGCCGTTCAGCGAATTCCGCCGATGAAGCATCCCAGCTTCCGATCACCCAGGGGACCGCCACTGCGTCTACCTCCACGCGGAGCAGCCGGCGTATGGTTCGCGCAGGCAGTCCCAGTTCGATTTCGCAGAGACGCACCGGCTGTTGGCCACGGGGCTCGACCGTGACGCTGGTCCCTTCGACGCCCACGACCATCCCTGGCACCTTCCACTCACAAGCGACCGGACGCTTGGGATCGATTCCTCCGGCGTTGAACGTCAGCTCGAACAAGGAATTGTGGACCCGTACCTTGGCCGGGCCGGCCGCAGAGACGAAAATGTCGAGTGGTCCGCCCATCTGCTGGGTCGGGAAACGGTAAGTGACGCGGGCACCGGGCGGCATTTCGCGAGCTTTGCGGAACAACCTGACCTCGGGGGCCTCGACGACAACGGAGCCGCCGGCGTCGACCAGGAAGCTGTCCTGGTCGCCGCAGAAGACCTGCATGCGCAGCGGCTCAGCAACGGGCGGGCATCTGACGGCCGTCGGTCCGGCCTTTTCGCCGCCTGCCTTGAAGGGTTCAATCGCCACGTCGTCGACCTGCCAACGCGTCAGGAACTGGTTCTCGTTGACGTAGTTGAACCGAATCCACACGGTGACGGGGCCGGCGCGCTCTACGGTAAACGGTTCGCTCTCGTATCGGCACCACTCCCCTCTCTCGCGAACGCCGCGCAGCGTATCTTTTGCCATGGCCAGATCGTGGCGCGTCCAACGGATGCCGGTGCTGTCGTCGTTGGCATAGGCCGCCGGCGGGCCGATGTTGACGCCCAGCGAGAAGGCGGCGGAGAAGAGATGCCCGTCGGCCGTCCGCAGCATCGCACTGACTCGATAGCGGCCGGGAGACACGCCGACGGTCTGGAAGGCTGCCGCCTTGCCGAGGAGCTTACCGTTAACGCCTTTGCCGTCGCCATTGCTGTGGGTGAAGACAGGGCAGGACCAGGTGCCCTCGGCCGGGAATGAGAGGCAGTGGTCCGAGCGGTACCCGCCCTTTCCCCGAGTCGGAACCACCACGTCGAACCGCTGGTCGAGCCTCGGCGGGCCGTAGCCGTGTGGGTCAAGTCGCGTCAGGACCGTCCAGCCGACGGGGTTCCCGCTCCCGTCTGACTGCTCGAAACCGGAATTAACCAGGGCCGGCGCTGCCGCGCAACCGCACGCAACCGCGATCAGACCGGTGCTGCTCAGTTTGGCAACGCGACTCCAAGACCATCCCTTAACCGTGACTTCTGTGACCATGAAGCCTCAATTCCTGAATTCTCAACTCCCGATTCGGAAATCTCGATGCTACATGCCCGCGCGCGGGTCAATGCTGAGCGGGTCGGTCCGCCCGGCCCTGAGGTAATAGCTGGCCAGGGCGGCGACCATCGCCCCATTATCGGTGCAGTATTTCACGGGGGCCAGGTGCAGGGTGATCCCCCTCTCATTGCAGGCGGCCGAGAGAGCGGCACGCAATTCGCCGTTAGCCGCGACCCCCCCACCGACCATGACTGTGCGGACCCCCATCTTCTCGGCCGCCAGCATCGTCTTGGCGACCAGCACGCCGACGACGGCCGCCTGGAAACTCGCGGCGATGTCGGCGATGTCCTGCTGGCTGAGGCGCTCAAGCCCACCGCTCGTCTTGCCGGGGCCGTGGACGCGGTAGAGGACGGCGGTCTTGAGGCCGCTGAAGCTGAAGTCGAGCGAATCGCGGCCGAGCATGGTTCGGGGGAACTGGCAAGCCCGCGGATTGCCCTCGCGGGCGATGCGTTCGATGACCGGGCCACCAGGGAAGCCGAGATTGAGCACCATGGCCACCTTGTCGAAGGCCTCGCCGGAGGCGTCGTCAATGGTCGCACCCAGCAATTCGATGTTGAGCGGATCACGGACGAGAAAGAGGCTGCTGTGGCCACCGCTGACAACCAGGGCGACGGCCGGCCAGGGGTCCGGGCTGCCCGGCGGCAGGTCGATCGCCGAGCTGCACGCGTGGGCGTGGACGTGGTTGACCGCAATCAGTGGTTTGCTCCAGGCTAACGCGAGCGTTTTGGCGGCCGTGACGCCGATCAGCAGGCACCCGACCAGGCCGGGCCGATTGGTCACGGCAATGGCGTCGATGTCCTGCCGGGTCACGGCGGCGCGGGCCATGGCCTCCTGAATCACGCCGTCGAGGTTCTCGATGTGGGCTCGTGAGGCCAGTTCGGGTACGACGCCGCCGTACTTGGCGTGAACGTCAAACTGGGTGGCGACGATGCTGGACAAGACTCTACGGGGGCCGACTACGACTGCGGCGCTGGTTTCGTCGCAGGAGGTCTCGATGCCCAGGATGGTCGGCGCGGTATCGGGTTCGCACATGCCAGTCAAGCCCCGTGAAGTCCGTCTCCGCTCAAACAGGCGGGCATTCTCGCCTGAATCCTTCAACGAATCCAGTCCAGGTGCGGACTGCCTTGCCCTGCGGGTGGGTGACAGAATCGGCGGGACATGCCGATCGGTCCGGGGTGAGTAATCAACCCCCTTCAGGGGGTTTCCCCGCCAAAGGCGGGCTGATAGGCCGGCCGT
>CAZPIO010000039.1:0-53323 GCA_964586235.1 uncultured Planctomycetales bacterium | reverse complement strand
AAACCAGTCCTAAAAGGACTGGCCTATCAGCCCGCCTTCGGCGGGAAAGCCCCGTCGAACGGGGCTAACATGAGGGGTCCCCATCGCATCTGAGGCTTCCTGATGCAAAAAGTTGTCACGCTTGGAGTTCTGAAAGAGGCGGCCCGGCAGTCAGGATTTCGTCGATGATCTGCTCGGGCGCACGAAGAGGTTGCCGGGCAACTGGCGGGCCAGGCCCTTGAGCTGAAGCATGATCAGGGTTGATGTCACCCGCGACTCGGCAAGACCCGTGGCCGCCGCAAGCTGGTCGACCGAACGCTCCTCGTGAGACAGTTGCTCGGATACGGCTCGCTCATGGTCGCTGAGCGCGGGCTGGGCCTTGAACAGGTTGGGCTCTTCGTCCCCGTCGCCACCGCCTTCCAGCCTTTGCAGCGCCTCGCCCACCTCGCCCAGTTCGTCGAGGATGTCGTCGGCACAGGTGACCAGCTTGGCGTGCTGATCGCGGATCAGTGCGTTCGTGCCGACCGAGTAGTCGGAGTCGACGCGACCGGGAATGGCGAACACCTCGCGATCATAGTCGCTGGCCCGGGCGGCAGTGGACAAAGCTCCGCTCCGCCGGGCGGCCTCGACCACCAGGACGCCGAGCGACAGGCCGGCGATCAGGCGGTTTCGCGGGAGGAAGTTGCTCGAATCCGGCGAGGTGGTCATGGGCAGTTCGCTGATGACCGCCCCGTTGGCGGCGATCTTGTCGGCCAGTTCGGCGTGCTCGGGCGGGTAGACGGTCGCCAGGCCGTTGCCCAGGACGGCCAGCGTGCGGCCGCCGGCGGCCAGGGCTCCCTTGTGCGATTCGCCGTCCACGCCGCGGGCCAAGCCCGAGATAATGGTCATTCCCCGCTGGGCAAGCTGGTAGCCGAAGCGGTAGGCCTGCTCGCGGCCGTAGTGCGTGCTTCGCCGGGCTCCGACAATGGCGATGGCCACGGCGTCGGCCGGCTCGATGCGGCCGCGGACGTACAGACAGATCGGCGGGTCGGGGATGTGTCGCAGCGGTTTGGGGTATTCCTCGTCCTCGCGGCAGATGATCCGCACGTTGTGCCGGGCGGCCAGGGCGACTTCGGCGGCGACGTCGACCTGGTCACGCGAGCGAGCGATGGTCTCGGCCGTATCCGGCCCGATGCCCCTGACCGCCTGCAATTGAAGCACGCCGGCGCCGAGGGCGGCCTGTGCCGAGCCGAATCGCTCGATCAGCCGGGCGAAAGTCATCGGTCCGACCTGCTCGACCAGCGACCATCTCAAATGCTCAATAGCAGCCGACGAGGAAACTTGCGACGGGTCCATGGTGAACCTCGAAACAGAGCCCGGAGACAACAGCAAGAGGGTATTCGTGGGAAGCAGGACGTGCAAGGGGGGTGGGCGAAAGGATGAAGGTCGCCACAGGCCTGCCCGCCGTGGCGGGCGACTCGCCGTGGCGAGATGAAGGCGGAAGGATGAGTCAAGCTGGGGGGTTGATGTTTTCGATGCCTCCGGCACGAGTGAATCGTGAACCCAGGTTCAGGAAGAACCTGGGCCACCCGTCGGTTTGCGTCATGTACCGCCGGGACAAGCCCGGCGGCTCGCCAGGAAAAAACTGGGCCACCCTCTAAGAGTCTTTCTATCCCTCCTGGAACAGCGGCGTGGAGAGGTAGCGTTCGCCGCAACTGGGCAGGATTGCTACGATCAGCTTGCCGGCGTTTTCGGGGCGATGGGCAACCTCGTTGGCGGCGCAGAGGGCGGCTCCCGAGGAGATCCCGCACAGGATACCCTCCTGTTTGGCCGCCTTGCGGGCCCAGATGAAGGAATCTTCGTTGGTCACGCGCACGACGTCATCGATCAGCGACAGGTCGAGCACCCCGGGGATGAAGCCGGCGCCGATGCCCTGGATCTTGTGCGGGCCAGGCTTGAGCTCCTGCCGGTCGCGTGTCTGGGTGATGACCGGCGAATCGACGGGCTCGACGGCGATGGCCTTGAATGACGGTTTGCGCGGCTTGATCGCACTGGCGACGCCGGTGATGGTGCCACCGGTGCCGACGCCTGAAATCAGGACGTCTACCGCCCCGTCGGTGTCGTTCCAGATCTCCTCGGCGGTGGTCTTGCGGTGGATCTCGGGGTTGGCGGGGTTCTGGAACTGCTGGAGCATGACGGCGTTGGGCGTCCGGGCGACCAGTTCTTCCGCCTTGGCGATGGCCCCCTTCATGCCCTGGCTGGCCGGGGTGAGTTCGAGTTCGGCCCCCATGGCCCGCAGCAGGCTGCGGCGTTCGACCGACATGCTCTCAGGCATGGTCAGGATGAGACGGTAGCCCTTGGCGGCACAGACGAAGGCCAGGGCGATGCCGGTGTTGCCCGAAGTCGGCTCGACGAGGACGGTGTCTTTGTTGATCCGGCCGGCGCGCTCGGCCGTCTCGACCATGGACACGCCGATCCGGTCCTTGACGCTCGACAGCGGGTTGAAGAACTCGAGCTTCGCGTAGACCGTGGCGGGGGCCTGGATGATCCGGCGGATGCGTACCAGAGGGGTGTTGCCGATCGTCTGGGTAATGTCGTCGTATAGTCTGCCCATCTTCATGCGCTCCTGTGAGAAATGCTGCCGCTCAGGGGTAAACCAAGGGGATCATAGGTAGGCACTTCTGCACCGTCAATCGGCAGGCGCCCCGCTCTCATTCGGGCCCGTGAGATAGGCCGAGGCCCGAGCCGGGCCATCAAACACCCTGTGGCCGCCGACGAACGTCACCGAAGGAGGATCGGCTCCCGCCAGTACCGCTTCCCACGGGGAATCGGTCTTCCCTCGCCCGATCGGCAGAACGGCAAGGTCCGCCCGTTTGCCCGGTTCGAGCGCACCGATCTGGCCGGCAAGGCCCAGAGCCCGGGCTCCCGCCAGTGTGCCCATGTGCAGCAGTTGCTCGGGAGAAACGTCCGGCTGCGCCCGGTGAAGAAACCTCAGCTCGTCGAGCACCGACAGAGTCTCGTTGCTGGCCAGAGAGTCGGTGCCGATGCAGACGTTGATGCCGCGGGCGAGCATCTCGCGCCAGCGGTGCGGAGCGTGCCCGAAATACGCGTGCGTGCGCGGGCAGTAGGCGACGCTTGCGGACGAGGCGGCGAGCACGTCGAGGTCGGCGTCGGACGGGTAGTTCACATGGGCAAGCAATGGCTGGCATGCGAGAAGCCCGATCCGCTCCGCGAATTCGACCGGCGAGCAACCCGGCGGCTCGTACGAGCCGTCCCACAGGCCGAACTGCTCCAGGAGCTCACGAAACGGTCCGGTGCCATCACGCAGGAACTGCTCCTCCTCGCGGGTCTCGGCGAGGTGCGTGCATAGGCTGCGACAAATGCCAGACAGCCCGGAGACGCAGTCGATCGCCTCCCGGTAGACACGGGCATCCGCGCTGTATGGTGCGTGCGGAGAGAGACCGGTCACAAACAGACCCGGAGGCGTCAATGGGTCCTGCCGTCGGGGCGGGACCCAAAGCTCCAGGAACCCGCGACGGAGCAACTCGGCCGCGGTTTGAACCGCCTTGGGATGTCCGCCCGCTCGCTTGGGGCCGATACCGAGAACCTCAAGGAACCCGGCAACGTTCATGCGGCCCGCTGCCCATGCTTCGATCACTTCCACGCCATCGCCGATGTCTCCCACCGCGGTCACGCCGGCGGCCAGCGACTGCTCTATACCGTCTCGTACCGACTGGCGTACTGTACCACGCGGACCCAGCCGCGGGTGAACGGCCACCAGATCGCGGATCCAGTCGGTGAATGAGCCGCGATAACAGAGGCCACGGCAACCGGTCAGCATGAGGTGCGTGTGGGCATTGACGAAACCGGGCAGGACCACACTGTCGCCGAGATCGATGGCTGACGAATCGGGCACGCCGACCTTCTCCACGGCGGCGATCCGGCCGTCTTGAACCACGAGCCGGCCGTTCTCGATCGGCGGCGAGGTGATCGGCAGAATCCAGCGCGACTGGTAGACAGTAGACGCCATAACCACCTCAACGCGTCTGCCGGGTGGCCCAGGTTCTTTGAACCTGGGCTCTCGATTGAACAATCACCTGCATCCGCATCTCACTACGTCATTCCGTGAAATCGAGAACCCAAGTCCGAAGGACTTGGGCCACCCGATCTACCCACGCTATGTCATGCGATCGCAGCATGTACCGGCGGGGTGCGTGTGTGCCAGTCGGTCCGCAACTGGTACTCGTGGGCAATGCGCAGGAGCTTGTCTTCGGCAAAGTGGGCGCCCATCAGTTGCAGGCCGATCGGCAGGCCCTTGACCGACCCCCGCAAGCCCTTGACCGACCCCCGTAAGTCGGTCAAGGGCAAGTCGGTCGAGGGCAGGCCGGACCTGCTGAAACCGCACGGGATGCTGATGCCCGGGAGCCCCGCAAGGTTCGCCGAGACCGTGTAGATGTCCATCAGGTACATGGACAGCGGATCGTTGATCTTCTCGCCGATGCGGATCGCCGGCGTCGGTGCGGTCGGGCAGGCGATCACGTCCACCTCGCTCAACGCCTGTTCGAAATCGCGCTGGATCAGCGTTCGAACCTTGAGGGCCTTGAGGTAATAGGCGTCGTAGTAGCCGCTGGACAGAGCATAGGTACCGAGCATGATCCGCCGCCGGACCTCGGGCCCGAAGCCCTCCTGGCGGCTGGCGCGGTACATGTCGATGTAGTCCTTGGGGGCGGCCGTGCGATGTCCATAGTGGACGCCGTCGTACCGGGCCAGGTTGCTCGAGGCCTCGGCCGTGGCGATGAGGTAGTAGCACGCGATGGCATACTTCATGTGCGGCAGATGAACGGCCTGGACGGTCGCCCCGGCCGACTTGTAGACCTCAATGGCCGCCTCGACCGCCGCCCGGACCTCGGGGTCCAGGCCTTTGCCGAAGTATTCCTCGGCATAGCCGATGCGCACACCTTCAAGTGGTCGATCAAGAGCTGCCAGGTAGTCCGGCACCGGCCGATCGACGCTGGTCGAATCACGGAGGTCCTTGCCGGCGATGACGCCCAGAAGCAGAGCCACGTCTCGAACCGTCCGGCCGAAGGGGCCGATCTGGTCCAGGCTGCTACCGTAAGCGACCAGGCCGTAGCGCGACACTCGCCCATAGGTCGGTTTGAGCCCGGTTACGCCGCAGAACGACGCGGGCAGCCGAATCGATCCGCCGGTGTCCGAACCGAGGCTGCCGGCGGTGATATCGGCCGCGACCACCGCCGCCGATCCGCCGGAGCTGCCGCCGGGCACGCGATCAAGGTCCCAGGGATTGCGAGTGACGGCGAAGGCACTGTTCTCGGTGCTGGAACCCATGGCGAACTCGTCGAGGTTGGTCTTGCCGACGATGATCGCGCCGGCGGCTTCGAGCTTTTCAACGACATGGGCGTTATAGGGAGCGACGAAGCTCTCCAGGATCCGCGAAGCACAAGTCGTCCGCCCAAAAGTGGTACACATGTTGTCCTTGATGAGCACCGGGACGCCATGGAGCGGGCCGGTCGCCTGGCCGTGGGCAAGCCGCTCGTCAGCCTGCCCGGCCAGGCGCATCGCCCGGTCGCCGTCGTGACTGACGAGGGCCTTGATCTTCGGGTCGAGGTCGCGGATACCGTTCAGCATCCGCTCGACCCAGGCTCGCGAGCCGGTCTGTCGGGAGCGTATCGAATCACGAATGTCAATCAGCGTTGGTGCGTTCATGGTCGTCATCTGTTCACGCGCCGGCGTGCCGGTCCCGGGATCAGGCGCTGTCCTGGTCGAGAACCTTGGGCACGGCAAAGAAACTGCCCTCGCGGCGCGGGGCATTGGCCAGGGCCTGGTCGGGCGCAAGGCCGGGCCGGGGCTCGTCGGCCCGGAAAACGTTTTTTACGGGCAGGGCGTGGGCCGTCGGCGGCACGTCGGTGGTGTCCACCTCGTTGAGCTGGTCCATGTATTCGAGGATGGCCGAGAGCTGCTCGCTGAACAGCCGGACCTCGTCATCGGTCGGGTTCAGCCGTGACAGATGAGCGATGTGCCTGACCTGAGCTTCGTCAATCTTGTGTGCCATTGGCCGGTCTCGTTCAGAGAAGCCGTATTTCTCCGCCCTTTTGCGGCCGACAGCCGCATCGTTCGGGCGCCCTTCCCGCCGGCCATCAACCGGCCGGCCGATGATGCACAACAGTCTACCACCATCTTCACCGCCTGCACACATCGCCAGTCGGGCCGCTGTTTATGGGCCTGTTGTACAGGAAAGGCGCTCCGAAGCCGGCAGCGAGGATCGGCGGCAGCAGATTGCCCGACATGATTGAGGTGGGTATAGGGAAATCCGTCAGCCCGCGCGGCGATGAATGCGGCCGCCCTCAGCCGCGAAGATGCAGCCGGATCGCTTCCAGGAAACGCTCTCCGAATTGTCGGCACTTGAATGAACCGACTCCTTTAACCGCCAGAAATTCGTCCCGCGACTGCGGCCTGGCCCGGGCCATCTCGCGAAGCGTCTTGTCGCTGAAGACCATGAAGGCCGGGGCGTTGAGTTCGTCGGCGATCTGCCGCCGGAGCCCGCGGAGCCGCTCGAACAGGGCCATCGCCTCGCGGTCCAGGGGGCTGCTCTCGGCTGCCCGTCGGGGTTTCTCCGCGGCCTCGGTCGTCGGCATGTCGGCGGGAAGCGGGACCGGTTGCGACCTGCGGCGTCTCCTTGATCGTCCCAGGGACACGTTTGAGAGGCGCGCCTCGGCCTGCGACTGGAGCACCTTCCACCCCTCCGGCGTCATCCTGAAAATGCCGTACTCGCCCTCCTTGCGCAGCAGACCCTGTTGGGCCAGTTGGTGCATCCACATGATGAGCACGCCTTTGGGCCGGTCGGGAATCAACCCGAAAGTGCTCAGCTTGTTGTGTGCGTGCTCGACGATCCGCTGGGTCGCAGCTCCCATGAGGACATCGGCGACATACGCAGCCCCGTATCGCTCGCCGGTGCGCACGACGCAGGACATGATCTTCTGGGCGGTGACCGTCGAGTCCGGCAGGTGATCGGCGCTTCCGGTGCAGATGTCGCAGGCCTCGCAGGAATCACGGTCCCACGGCTGCCCGAAGTAGTTGACCAGCCGCTGGTGCCGGCAGCTCATCGCCGTGCAGTAACTGTACATCTCGGCCAGTATCCGGAGCTTGTTGTCCCGATCGGCCGACTCGTTCTTGTTGATGATGTCCCGCCACAGGTGAAAATCGCCGCCGGAGTAGAAGAGGACGCAGTCGGCGGGCAACCCGTCGCGGCCGGCACGACCGGTCTCCTGCTGGTAGTGCTCGATCGATTTGGGCATGGCCGCGTGGACGACGTAGCGGATGTCCGCACGGTCGATGCCCATGCCGAACGCGACCGTCGCGACCACCACGTCCGCCTTGCCCGCGGAGAAATCATCCTGAGCCTGGGTCCTGGCCTCGTCGCTCATGCCCGCGTGGTAGCCGATCGCTCGCACGCCGGCATCCTGGAGCTCGCCGGCCAACCGGTCCACATCGTCCCGGCGAATACAGTAGACGATGCCCGCCTGCCCGCGGTGGGCCCGCACCACGCCCAGGACGTCCTCCAGGGCATTCCGGCGCCGGGCGGCGCGATAGTGGAGATTCGGCCGGAAGAAGTCGCCGACCAGAACGACCGGGTTGCGCAGGCCGAGCTGGGCGATGATGTCGTCGCGCACCTTGGGCGTGGCGGTGGCGGTGAACCCGTGGACCGGCGTGTCACTGAACCGCTGCTTGAGCTGGCCCAGCCGCCGGTAGTCGCTCCGGAAATCGTGCCCCCAGTGGCTGATGCAGTGGGCCTCGTCGATGGCGAACGCCCCGACACCGCTCGCGGACAGCAGCTCCACGAACGTCGAGTCGGTGAACCGTTCGGGGGCCACGAAGATCAGCTTGTATTCACGCCGGGCGAGGCCGGTGATGACCCGGCGTCGGTCGGCGGCGTCGAGGCTGCTGTTGAAGAAGGCCGAAGGCACCCCGCGCTCGATCAGCCGGTCGACCTGGTCCTTCATCAGGGCGATCAAAGGGGAGACCACCACGGTGAGGCGGTCGCAAAGGAGGGCCGGGGCCTGGTAACACAGCGACTTGCCGCCGCCGGTGGGAAGAACCACCAGCGAGTCGCGGCCCTCGACGGCCGCGGTCATCGCCTCGCGCTGCAGCGGACGGAGGGTGGCATATCCCCAGTACTTCTTGACAATATCCAGGAGTGAATCCAAGGCCGCGACACCTCGGTTGTCCGCCGCCCGCCCCTCGCCCCGCTTTATGAGGCTCCCAGAACCTGGGCCCAGAAGAGCTGGGCGAAAGTCCGCGTGAAACTGCCCTCGCCGACCTTGACTGTCGGGATGCGGAGCTGCCGCTCCGGGTAGCGCAGGGCCTCTTCGATAAACCGCTCCGTTTCCCGCAGCATGCGCGCCTGGATCACCTTCCAGCTCTCGAAGCGGGTCTTGAGCGGCGGGAGCATCACTGGCCTGCCTCCTCGGCCGTCTGCTCGACCTTGTCGGCGCACCAGAACCCGGCCAGCGCTGCCGGGACGCCGACGGCCAGGTACTCGACGGGCAGCGGCCGGACCAGCTCGTGCGGAGGAGTCGTAGCCAGCGCGCGAAACGCCGTGGTCGCCCAACCCATGTCCGCCTGCAGGTATCCGACGAGATAAGCCGTGAGGGCCACGAGCGCCACAGCCCCAAGATACCAGCTAATGCTTGCCACCGCGGTCACCGTTCGCCCGGCCATGGCCCCGAGAAACAGTCCGAGGGCGACCGTGGCGATGACCTGGCCGCGGGCGATCTCGGCGACGGGGGTCCTGGCGATCGTCAACCAGATGAAAATCAGGGCCACAATCAGGGTCGAGGCCAGGGCCGCGGCCCCGAGCTGCGGGGTCGTCGGCTTGTCGGTCTTGGCCTCATGCGCAGCGCTGTCAATCCAGAGCCATTTTGCCGCGATGGCGGAGGTTGCCCAGGCCACGGCCATCACCGCCGCCCAGAGGATGGCGTCGCGGCCCATCGAGAACATCAGGGCCTTGCGGCCGGCGGTATCCGCTCCGCTGAAATAGCCCAGGATCATCTGCATCGACCCGCCCCGCAGGGCCATGGCCGTCATGCCGATGCCGGTGGCGAAGAGGCCGGCCCCGGGGAGGCGCTTGCCGGCCACGGCCGTGGCGATGGCGGCTGTTACCGCCGCCAGGACCATCATCATCAGCCAGATAGGCAGAAATGAGGACCGCCCGCTGTGCGTGAACGTCAGACCCAGGAGTAAATCCGTGGGCCGGACCACGTTCCACCCCACGCCGTACATCATCAGAATGGCCACCCCGCAGGCCAGGGCGATGCGCGACCGGTCGACCAGTCCGAGGTGCGCCGGCGGGTCTGTAACGGGCGATTCCATACCCGCAGGCTACCCGATAGCGGGCGGGGAGGTCAACCTGGGGGGTGAGGGGGGCGAAGATAAGGATGAAGGAGGAAGGCTGAAGGCTGAGTCAAGGCCGCGCAGATCAGGACATCGACCTGTTCGTCGAGGATATCACCGTGTTTAACAATCACACGCACTGCCAGCCTCTCTCTTCTGCGTTGCGCGCTGGGGCTCCGGCCGCATCAGCGACAACAACACGGAAGCGACCAGGATGGCCGCCACCGCCCCGAGCGAGACGGCAACCGGTATCTTGTAGATATCCACCAGGGTCATCTTGGCGCCGACGAAGACCAGGATGGTCGCCAGGCCGTAGTGAAGGTAACGGAACAACCGCATGACGCCCGCCAGGGCGAAGTAGAGCGAACGCAGGCCGAGAATGGCGAAGACATTCGAGGTGTAGACGATGAACGCATCGCGCGTGATGGCCAGGATGGCCGGGATCGAGTCAACCGCGAAAATGAGGTCGGTCACCTCGACGAACAGGAGCGTGATGAGCATCGGCGTGGCCCAGCGCCGGCCGTCGCGTTTGACGATAAACCTGTCACCCTCGTAGTCCTCGGTCACGGGCACCATGCGGCGGAACAACCGCAGCACCGGGTTGCGCTCCGGGTGGATTTCCTTGTCCTTGACCACCGCCATCTTGATCCCGGTGATGATGAGGAAGCCGCCGAACACGTAGATCAGCCAGTGGAAGTACTCGAGGAGGGCCACGCCCGTGGCGATGAAGATCGCCCGCATGACCAGGGCGCTGAGAACGCCCCAGAAGAGGATCTTGTGCTGGTAGATAGGCGGCACGCGGAAATAGCTGAAGACCATGACAAACACGAAGATGTTGTCCACGCTGAGGGCCTTCTCGATGAGGTAGCCGGTCAGGAACTCCATGGCCGGCTGCGGGCCCCGCCAGTACCACAGGCCGGCATTGAAGAGCAGGGCGAGGATGATCCAGACGGCCGTCCAGATGAGCGCCTCCTTCAGGCTGACCTCATGGGCTTTGCGGTGGAAAAGGCCGAGATCGATGGCCAGCATCATGAGCACAAACACAATGAAGCCGGCCCAGAGCCAGACTTGATGAGGCATGGTTCTCTCCACGACGACCGGGACCGCCGGCCATCCGCGCCGATCCCGGCCGCTGAAGCGGCAATACCCGCCAGCGGCCGCCCGCCGGGGCCCGGGCCGTTGGACACGCAGGAGTATAGCTGCCCGTCACAACGATGCCCAAGCGGGACATGCGAGGGAAGTCGCCGCCGGGTGCATCGGCCAGATTGTGGCGGCCGGCAGGGCGGGCAGACGACGCCGTGTGCCACTGCTGTATCAGCAGTGCCCAGGTCCGCCAACACTGCTCACAGAGCAGTGGCACACAGAGAAGGTCTGCCACAAAAGCCGTGACACATCCGTCGCCGCTGAATCGGCCGTCACCTTGCAGTCTGTCGTCATGCTCGGAGCGCTATTGGGCGCCTTTCCGCTCGAATGCCCGGAGGGCCTGGGTGTACTCCTCCAGCGCCTCGGGCGGCAGGACCGCCTTCACCCTTTCGATCTGGTGCTTGAGATCCTGGCGAAGGTAGTCCAACTGCCGGGCCTGTGCACGCAGTGGCCGTGATGGGTCGTCGAAGTAGACGAGCCCGGTATGGGCACAGCGCGGGTTTTCGGGCGTGCTCTTCTCGAAGCAGCGGACAGCCAGCCAACTGCCGCCTTCGATCCCGGCCTCGAAGTCCCAGGTCGCTCGGTGGCACGGTTCATCTCTGCCCGCGGGGGGCACCTTCCAGGAGTAGACTACCAACCCGTTGATCACCAGTTCGATGCGGTCGAGGTCACCGGCCGAAAGGGCCTCCACGCGCACCGGCACCTTGACTCTGCCGCCGGGCGGGATCGAACGCCGAGACCCCGGCACCAATCCGTCCGCGGTCATCATCAGCAGCGGGCCGTTTGTCGCGAAGCTCCGTCCGGCTCGCCATGCGGACAGCCATTTCTCGTAGCTGTAAGGACCGTCGACGTGGGCATAGACGCGATTGGTGCCCAGTGGAACGGCGTGCACCCCGTTGGCGGTGCCGGCGCTGGGATGCAGGGCGTACCCGCAGTTGAGCATCGCGTACCAGCTCTCGAGGCCGTAGTCGACGAACTGCTCGGCGGTCAGCGGGGGCGCGCCGACCCATGGCATCGGCTTGCGGTCCCAGAGAAAGCCGGACATCGTCCGCTGCCGCCACATGCTGTTGTTCAGCAACTCGGCGGTCTCGATCCCGGCGACGGGGACCAGCATGTTCGACCACGGCCAGGAGTGCTTCTCCCAATCGAGGACGGCCTTCTGGCGTCGGGCCTCGTCGGCGACCGGGCCGACCGGAGGCGCGGTCAGCGAGAAGGGCCGCTGATGCCCCAGGATCATAAAGGCGCCAAGCAGCAAGGGGCGATCCTCCCAGCGGGAGATCTCGTACTCGGTGTTGAGATTCCAGTAGCCGTGCGTGTCATCGATCGCAATCCACTCGCCGCGCTGGGGCACCTTGTCGCCGGGTGCGGCTGACGGAATCTCGTTGCTGCGCTTGCTCCAGGCGGTGATCGGGAAGGTTACGTTGACATCGTCGGCCAGTTGTGCGGCCGGCAGGTCGGCGAGCCTGGTGTGGACGTGGCAATCGGCCGAGTACCAGCCTCGCTCGGCCATGTTGAACAGCCGGCGGATGCGGAAGGTTCGCTCGACGGCCTGCCCGGCGAGAACGTCGATCGCCTCGGCAAGCGGCAGATACTCCTTGCCGCGTTCGATGGTGACCAGGTATCGCCCCGGCGGCAGCTCGATCTCCAGCGGATAGCGAGTGGCAGCCGCATACGTTTCGCGAATACCGGCAACGGGGTCCGTGCAGTCGTAGAGGGTCGTGGAATGATCGGCAGGCGCTGCGGGCAGCCAGAATCGCCCATCCGCCCCTGATACATACAAGCGTGCGGGAACAGCCCGGCCCGTTTCGTCGTCGCAGACACTGACCGCCAGGGTGCTCACGCGGCAGCCGTCCCTATTCTTTGAAGCTCAGCAGCTTGGCCAGCGCATTCACCAGGTTGTCCACCGCCGCACTGTCGCCGAGCGTGACGGTCAGTTTGTGCCGGCCCTGCTCGTCCTGAGTAATGCACTCGGACAGGCGGGCTCGCAGCGTCCCGGCCAGTTCTTCGAACTCCGGGGTCGGCGGGCGCTCGGGCAGAAGCTCGGACATCAAGCCCAGGGCGGCAGTCAGCAGTTGGCCGCTGGCCGAGCCGATACGTTCGTTGCGGGCCAGCCGTTCCGCTTCTTCGGCGACCCGCCGTTTCTCGCTTTCGTCCACCGGTGCGTACGGCTTGGCGCCGATGAGGACCTCCAGCCGCCGCTTCAACTCGTCTATTCCGGTCATGAGGTTGACCTGGCTGACGTCCGACTCGGCATCCAGGGCGGCCATGGCCAGGTTGTGCTTGGCCGACAACGTGCCAAGCAGGTTCTCCTCGATGGTTGACTCGGTGACCAGCACAAAAACCTGGACCGGCTGCTTCTGACCCATGCGGTGGGCGCGGGAGATGCGCTGCTCCAGCACCGCCGGGTTCCAGGGCAGATCCACGTTGATCACGGTGTTGGCCGCCTGGAGGTTCAGCCCGGTGGCCCCCGCGTTGGTGGTGATGAACATCTTGATTCGGGGGTCGTTCTGGAAGGCGTTGACCAGCGGTTGCCGCTTCTTCTGCGGGATCGAGCCATCGAGTCGGACGAAGGCGATCTTCCGCCTGTTGAGCAGCGGCTCGATCAGGTCGAGCATTGTCGTCCATTCCGAGAACAGCAGGATCTTGCGGTTTTCCTCGGCGACAAGCTGCTCGAGCAGGCCGTCCAGGTGCTCCAGCTTGCTGGAGTAGGCCGGCTCCTTCTTGTCCACGAGGTAGGTGCTGTCCGCGGACATTCGGCAGATCATGAGGGCCTGTTTGAGGCGAAGCAGGTCCATTTCGGTGAGGAAGGGCTTTCTGACGATCGAGCTGACAACCCTCAGACCGGCCTTGTGCAGCATGTACTGCTCGGCAGTAGGGGCGATGCGAACGATCTCCGTTGTCCGCGGCGGAAGCTGCCTCATAACCAGGTCGCGCGTGCGGCGGAGCAGAATCGGCTTGAGTCGATTCCGAAGATCGTCAAGGTTCTTGTAGCCAAGCACGTAGCCGGTCTCGTCGGTGATCCGGTGGCGGTTGAAGAAGCGGAAGGCCGGGCCCAGCCGGCGATCGTCGATGAACTCGGCCACCGAAAACAGGTCGTCCAACCGGTTCTCCAGCGGCGTGCCGGACAGCACCAGGGCAAACGGCGATCTCAGCCCCTTGATCACTCGGCTGGTCTTGGTCTCCCAGTTCCTGATCCGCTGGCCCTCGTCGAGGATGATCAGGTCCCACTTGACCCTCTCGACGGACAGGATGTCGCGCATCACCTGCTCGTAGTTGCAGATGGTGAAGAACTTGTCGTTCTCGTACTGGGTGGCCCTTTCGGCCGCTCCGCCGAGAACAAGCTGGCAGTCGCGGTTGGCGAAGCGCTGAATCTCGCTTCGCCACTGCGACTTGAGCGACGTCGGGCAGACGATCAGGACCTTGCCGATGTTCGCCTCGCGGGCCAGCATCTCGGCCACGCCGATGCCCTGGATGGTCTTGCCCAGGCCCATGTCGTCCGCCAGGATGGCCCTTCCAGCCCCGATCGCGAATGCGATGCCGTCCAACTGGTAGGGCAGCAGCTCGACCTTAAGCAGGCTCTTGCGCAGGGGGTGGTCCTTGGGGTTCCTGCGGATCTCCGCGGCCTTGGCGGCAATGCGATTGCGGAAGAGCTGCTGGCTGATGTATTCCTCGGCGTCGGGGTAGATGAGGACCTTGTGGCCGAGGATCTCCAGCTTCTGAACGCGGCGCAGCAGGTCCGGGATATCGCCGATGGCCCGGCCGCTGATTGGCCGGATCAGGGGGCCGGCCGAGCCGTTGACGCCGGGCGGGGCCAGCAAACGCAACTCAAGCTCCTCGCCGTGCTGCAGGTACACGGCCAGGTCTTTCGGCACGAAGGGGCGGCGGCAGGCGCCCACGGAAAACCGCTTCCGGATCTTGCGGATCACGCGCATGATGTGCTTGCAGGTTCCCAGCGTGTTTTTGCGGTAATCAGGGCAGGTGCAATAGGATTGCCCTCGTTCCCACCCGCGCAGGGCCACGCGGTAGGTCTTTCCCGACGTGCGGTTGGTCACCAGGTAGTCGGTCCACAGGCGGTTCGGGTTGGTGGAACTGATGCTCATGTTCTCCGTGCGGGCCCGTTCGCGGCGCTCCGCGAGGGCCTGCTCGATGAGCTTGTCTTCGCTCAAGCTCTCGATGGGTACTCGCTCGCGGGGCGGAGCCGCCAGGCCCAGGAGCATCTTCTCTTCCAGGATGAGGGCCAGAGCCGCGCCCACGTGCTCGCACATGGCTTCACAGCTCGTGCAGTTGAACCGCAACCGGTTCCTGGCCTCGGCCATGGCGGTAATCGTGACCACGGCGTTCGGCAGGGTCAGCCGGAACAGATCCTCGCCGACATACACCTGTTCGTCGAGGCGGATCTCATGCGTCCCGCCCAGCTTGATCAGTTCCTTGCCGTTCTCGCCAAGGAGCTGACAAGCCGTCGTATAGTTCAGGCGGGAGAGACGATCACGAAGCGAAGGCAGTTTTCTGGCAGTGGCGGTGGATTCCATCGGTGCACCTCCTCCTGAGTGCGGACAGTCGAACACCGGGACCACCAATACTGTACCGATGGTTTGCCGGCCGTCCAGATCAGGCCCGGCGGGCCTGGATGACCGCGTCCATCCACGGGTCCTCGCGCACCTGGCGGACGTCCTTGAAGCCGGATGCCTCGAGGTCCTCGCGGTATTCGCTCAGTGAGTAGGTGCCGCCGCCTTCGGTGTTGACCAGCATGTTGACCGCGAACATCGCTCCGCCCGGCGGCGAGGTGTGATCCTCGGACATGATGACATCGCGGACGAGCAGCGTGCCGGCGGGAAGCAGGGCGTTGCGGATCTTGCCAAACAGCACGCGGTTCTGCTCGCGTGAGTTCTGGTGGGCGATGGCGCTGAGCCAGGCCAGGTCGGCGCCCGCGGGGAGCCTGTCCACATAGAAATCGCCTGGAGCGAGCGTAACTCGGTCGCCGAAACCGGCATCTCCCAGCCGCTGCCGGGCCATTGCGGTGACTTCCGGCAGGTCAAAGATCGTGGCCGTAGCCTGCGGAGCGGCCCGCAGAAAAGCCATCGTCCAGGTGCCCGACCCGCCACCGATGTCCAGCAGGTGCTTGAACGGCGGCGGATGGATATCCGAGACAACCCGGTCGGCGACCGGCCCGGAGACCACGTGCATCGCCCCGATGAACGAGGCCTGGTCGGCGGCCTCGCCCCGGATACTCGGGGTGCGTTCGGCTGGAAGGCCGGTCTTGATCACCCGGGCAAAGTGAACCCATCTCCGCATGCAATTGGCGGTGTGTTGAACCATGGGCAGCACCGATCGCGGGCTGTTCTGCGACAGCACTGCGGAGATCTCAGCCGGCGCGCGATACCTCCCCTGCCGCTTATCGAGCAGACGCATCGCCGCAAGGGCATCCAGCAGCACGGTCAAGCCGCGAAGCTCAACCTGCATCTCGGCCGCCAGGGTGTCGGCGCTCACTTCCCGTTCGCCGATCACTGTAAACAGATCGAGATCGCCGGCCGCCGCAATGACACACGCCGGTTGATACGCCCGAGAAGCCTCCAGTACCTTGTCGCCAGTCCAGTCTGCGGCCATGAGCCTGTCTCCGTTGAGTACGAAAATACCAGTCGGTCGGCTGGGCCGTGCCCGACACCCGTTGTCACCAGTGTAGGACCTCAGGCGGGGCCTCGGCCAGTGTAGGGGCGAACCAGTCAGCGCCGGTGAGTTGCTCGCGGCTGAAACTCGTGGTCAGTGCCAGGCACCTCGAGCGGGCGGCCCTGGCGGCGGCCACGCCGTTGACCGCGTCCTCGACAACCAGGCAGGTCCGCGGCTCGAGGCCGAGTTTCTGCGCGGAAGTCACGAATATCTCCGGATGGGGTTTCTTGTGCACCACGTCGTCGCCGGTGATCACGGCGTGGAAAGTGGACATCGGAAGTCCGATTTCGCGGAGGTTGCCCTCGGCTTTCACGTAGTCGGCGCTGGTGGCCAGGGCCATCTTCTTGCCGGCCTTGCGGCAGGCGCCGAGGAACTCGTGAACGCCGGGCAACGGTTCGAGCCGGCCCTTGATGATCTCGAGGTAGACCTCGTAGGTGCGGCGCTTCACTTCGACGATATCGACCGGGAAATTGTACTTCTCGGCCACACCGCCGATGTAGCGGTTTTCGCCGGCCCCGACAAAGGGGATGAAGTCCTCGGGTTTCACCGTCAGGCCCCGCTCGGCGAACATCATGCACGCGGCCTTGCAGATGAACGGCTCGGAATCCAGCAGGACCCCATCCATGTCGAAGATGACGCCCGCTGGCAGTGACTCCATACTCATATGATCTCCGCGTCTTCGGTCAACGGGCGCCGGTGAGCCCGGCTTCCCGACCGCAAGCTACCGGGCGGTGTGGGGTGAGTCAAGAAGGACAAATGACCAGTAACCAGGGAAATCCGAATGATGAAGTTGGAATGACGAAAGAAGCCCGAAGCACAAATGACGAAGATGATCGGTTCCCATCGGGCGGTCAAGTTGCCTCATTCGAGCCTTTGGATTTCGTCATTCATTCGTCATTCGGATTTCGACATTCGTCATTTCGAACTGAATCCTTACTCCCCGACATCCACCACACATCGGAACCCGATGGTCGCGCAGCGATCCAGCCCCGGCCACATGCGAATGAACTTGGCGTGGTGGTCGCAAGGCTGCGGCCCGCCGCGAACGTACCAGATGCTGCCCTTGGCGTCGAACCAGCTTCCGCCGCGGATCATGACGAACCGCGTGTGGCCGTCGTCGCGGGCGCTTTCGGTCCACTCCCACACGTTGCCCGACATGTGGTAACAGCCGAAGGGGCTGCGGCCGTCGGACAGCGAGCGAACCGCCATGGTCCCGTTGCCGGCGGAGTTGCACCGGGCCGCGTCGAACTCGTTGCCCCACGGCCAAGCCCGTCCGTCGGTGCCCTGTGCGGCCAGTTGCCACTCGGGCTCCGTGGGCAGCCGCTTGCCGGCCCATTTCGCGTAGGCTCGTGCGTCGTCCAGATCAACGTAGATCACCGGGTGATCCGCCAGACTTCCGGGCATGCGGCCGTCCGGCCAGTGTTTGAGGAAGTTTTCGGGATATCGCGGGCGGTAGCCAGTCGCCTCAATGAACCTCTTGAAATCCGAGTTGGATACCTCCGCCTCGTCGATGCAGAAACTCCTGACGTCCACGGCATAGTCGTGGGTCAACGTGTCTCTCTGTCGACTGCCGCTGAGGAAGTCGTTCCACTTCTCTTTCGGCGTGCCGGGATCAGGATAACAGCCGCATTCGCGGAGCATGTGCCGGATTCGCATGCGCACCTTCGCGCCGGGCACGAGTACCATGCCTGGCGGCACGGCATTCCGGGATGCGGGTCTGGTCGGTTGGACGGGTTCGGCCTCGACAACCGACCGAGCGGAGTTGCGGCCGTCACCAGGCGGCGTCTTCGCGGTTTGGCGTCCTTGCGTGCCGAGCAGCTTGTGCAATCCCGATGTTGCCTTCGCCTTCTCAATCACCAGCACACAACCGAGCCGGTCGACGCTGCCGATAACGCGAATGCCGTCGCCGGCGGGGTCAATCCGTGCAGGCCCGCCGTTCCACAAGTCGTAAAACTCCAGGTCCGCGCCTGGTGGGGCTTCGATCAGTCCGGCATCGCGCAACGGCCGACCTCGATTGAGCAGCGTGAACAACGAGTATCCCGCACCTGGCCAACGATGGGCGTACAGACCCTCGGCGAGAGTCGGATAAAACGGCTCCCACCGGTCGCTCGCGAAGTCAGGCGCAAAGTGCCGGAGGATGGCCGACGCCCTGCGCCATGTCGACCGATCCTGCGACGGCCAGGGATTGTACGTTCCGAAGATGTTCTCCCAGATCATCATGCCGCTGCCGTTGAAGAAGGCGGTCTCGATTTCGCCGGCATGATTGGGCTCCCAGCGTTTGATCTGGAACTGCATGTGGCGAGGCTCGATCCACTTGAGATGGAGCATCCCCGGCGGATTGGGGTCGGTCAGCCACTGGGCCCATGACCCGCTGCAGATGGAGAGTTGTTCGATGACCGGGTGGCCCTCAGGAACGAACGCGACGCCGGGCCGGGCCTGATCGATTCGCCGGCGCAACTCATTTGAACCGGCCGTCATCGTATCCAGAAAGATCCCGTCGGCCTCGATCGCCGCGACCAGATCGGCCAGGGCTTGCTCGTCGGACTTGTTTTCGCGGCGCGTCCCGGTGTCCCAGGGGTTGTAGTCGATGAAGACCTTCACGCCGCGTCCGTGGCAGCGCCGCACCGCGTCCCGCAGGCCCGCCAGCCCGCCGGGCATGTCGCGGTACATGTCGAACTGGTTGCGGTCATCGACGCCGAGGCGCGGGTAACCCTGCCACAAGACGATGCTGTCGTAGCCGCCGAACTCGCGCATGCCGTCGTCGAGGAACTCATCGATTGCATAGCGACCCGGCCGCGTGTCGTAGAATGCCTGATCGTACATGAAGGTGAAATGGCACGCGAAGTTGCGGGCCATCCACTGGAGATCCGGCCGATCGTAGATGCCACGGTCCAGCGGATGGGGCTCACCCGGCTGACTCTGGCTGTGCGACGGCCGTCCTTGCCTGACTCGCAGCCGATAGTCGTGAACCGCCGTCAGCCACGCGGCTCGGTCCTGGCCCGGCGCGGGTCCGGCGATGTAGTGCGCGCTCATTGCGAGCCCTGCGATCTGGCCCGAAACGCATGGAACCGCCGCGCCGGCGAGCAACGCGGCAAGCAGGGTACACGACCCAAGCACCACTCGAACCGAGGCGTTCATCCGTATCGCAGGCATCGGCATCCTCCCTGCGGTCGAGTTGACCGCGCGGGCTTGAGACCTCACAGCACCCTGATCGACATTAACGCCTCCGGCCGGCGCCGTCGAGTGAACATCTCGCAGTATTGACATCACCGCGAGCGGGGATGTACAAACGCACGCATCATAGGTCCTTAACGATCAGAGTGGGCGCCGGCCGGCCAAGAGCGGCGGAGAATGGAAGGAGAACCGTCATGAAGTCCCAGAGCAACCGGATCAATCGTCGTCGGTTTCTCGAGGGCACATTGGCCGGCATGGCCGCGGTTTCGGCGGCACGGGCGCAGGCCCCCGCCCCCGGCTTGGGCACGCTCGGGGCCAATGAGCGCTTCCAGGTTGGCTGCATCGGCACTGGCGGGCAGGGCTGCTATCACATCAGCCGCTGGGTCAAGATGCCGGACGTGAGGGTCACCATGATCTGTGACGTGGACCAGGGCCGCCGCGAAAACGCCGCCAAACTCGCCGGCTCCTCACCCGAGATGACCAAGGACTTCCGGGAGGTCCTCGATCGCAAGGACATCGACGCGGTGCTCATCGCCACGCCGGACCACTGGCACACCCCGATCGCCATTCGGGCCTGCCAAGCGGGCAAGCCCGTCTACGTCGAGAAGCCGCTCAGCCACAACGTCCGCGAGGGGCAACTGCTGAAGGAGGCAGCCCGCAAGGCCGGTGTCGTCGTCCTGCACGGCACGCAGCAGCGCTCCGGCTCCAACTGGATCAACGCGGTCAAGCGGATCAAGGGCGGCGAGATCGGCAAGATCAGCATGGTCCACGCCTGGAACGCCTGGAGCCCAAAACAGATGTTCGGCAACATCGGCACCCCCCCCGATCAGGACGACCCGCCGCCGGGCGTCGATTACGACATGTGGCTCGGCCCGGCACCCAAGCGGAAATTCAACCCCGGCCGTTTTCACGGGACCTTCTACTTCGGTTGGGACTATGCCGGCGGGATGATCAGCGACTGGGCCGTCCACCTGTTCGACATCGTCATGTGGGCCATGGGCTACGGCTTCAAGTCGGTGAGCACCACCGGCGGCAAGTTCGTCCACGACGACATGCGCGACACGCCCGACACCGCCAGCGTCACCTTCGAATGCTCCGGCTACAACCTGCACTATTCCATGCGGCACGGCAACAACTGGCCGCCGCACGGAGTCATGGATCATGGTATCGAGTTCTTCGGCACCGAGGGCACGCTGCAGATCGACCGGATGGGCTTTGAGATCTACGACGAGGAAAACCGTACCCAGCGCCAACCTCGCTACAGCGAAAAGGACACGGTCGAAGACTCGTTCGAGCACAAGCGGCATTTCCTGGACTGCATCCGCGGCAAGGCCAAGCCCATATGCGACGCTGAGGAGGGACACAAGGCGAGCCTCTACGGCCATCTGGCCAACATCGCCTATCGCGTCGGTCGGCGGATCGCCTGGGATGCCTCCAAAGAAACGATTTCCAACGATCCCGAGGCCGAGAAGCTGCTCAGCCGCGCCTATCGCGATCCGTGGCACCTGTGATGCCGGGAGGCAGGGCGTTGATCGCCGCCTGCGGTCGGTCTACGTGGGCCAGCCTGTTGTCCCGAGTACCAAGGGCGTGCGCCGGAGGGCATCGGCGGGCAGAGGCAGCCCTGCCTCTTATGGTGCCGCTTCCTCCGTGTCTTCGTCATCGTCTTCTCCCTCCTCACCCTCCTCCCAATCCTCTTCGTCTTCGAGGTTGGGATACTGCGGCGGGCTGTCGCCGACGCGCTGGGTGACCCGCGGATACTTGCCGGCGGGAACCTCGTTGTCGATCGCGACGACCTTGATCTGGTGCCACCAGTCATTCAACCCCGAAGATCCTCTGCCACAAGGAGAACCGATACCCGCATCTCTGACAGGACCTGGGCATGAAACGCCAAGCGGGATGGCCACACTCAGGGCAGCGCATCGAGGGGGTCAAGAGGAAACTCCGCGCCTTGAGGCGAGGGGCCTGCCCTGGTTTCGTGACGATGAAAGCGCTTCCGCATTCCGGGCAGCGAGCGGACGTCAGCGCGGTGAGATTGTAGCCGCAAGACGGACAACGGAGCCCGGTATCATCTGCAACGCGGTCGGCGTTGGGCGGTTCCTCAGGCAAGTCCTGCCTTCCTTCCGTGTGGCAGGATATGCCCGGTACGCCTCTTCTTCAACCGATCAGTTGTCATCCCCCGGATCGAGGATGGCCATGAAAGCCTCCTGGGGGATGGTGATTCCGCCGGGTAGCTTGTGCTCTTCGTATTGTGGCTGATTCACCGCGATTCTATGGAACGCAACGGCCGACCGCTACGTGCGATTCTTCACGGTTGGGTGAAGCCCCGCCGTTGACTTTTGGGGCAATAAGTGCTACACTTCTCAGGATGGCGAAGAAAAGACCATCCAAACCGGGTTATGGGACTCTGTTCAAGGCCGCCAAGTCGGCCTCGAACCTCCTCGTTCTTTTCATCCCGAGCCGGGATCGAGACGAGGAGTCGATTGACCAGGACCACTGGAGGGATGAGGCCCTGACGGCCCTGGGCAAGCTGTTCGGCGGCGCGACCGCCTACCCAAGGGGCAAAGGGGTGTGGCGCGATGATGACCAGGGCGGTAAGCTCCTGTTCGACGAACCGGTGGTCGTCCAGTGCTACACGTCGGCGGAGGCGATCCGACGCCAGGCGGGTGCCCTCCGAGAGTTCCTGGTCCGGATGGGGACTGAATGCCGCCAAGGGGCCGTTGGCTTCGTCATCGACAGAGATTACCTGGAGATACGCTTCCCTCTCACCCGGAAGGGAGGATGACATCATGGCACGCAACATCAAGCAGATCGCCCAGGAGATGGGTGCGGAGATCATCGGTCAAGTTCCGGACACGGGCGGGGGTGCCTTCGGGGCTGCGCGCCTTCCTCATGTCATCCACGCTCTGCAAGAGCGGCTCCAACCCAGCCGCGGGCGGCGCCCGGGGCGGCCCACCTCCAAGGAGTGGGTCCTGCGCTCGAAGGTCCCGATGAGTCCGGCGACGCGCAGCAAGCTCCGGCGCCTGGCCCGGAAGATCAGCACGACGAAACGCAAGGTAAGCCCGATGCAGGTGGCCGCCCAACTGCTCGAAGAGGCGGTGGCCGTCTGCCACACCGACTGACCTGGTGTCTTTCTCGCCGCTGATGGCCAAGAGGCCGAACCTGCCACTTCAACTGCTCACCTGTGGGCCGGGATTACGGGTCTGACGGTTGGCGTGCGCATCACATGGCTTCTCGCGCACCCTCTCAGCATCCTAGCAGAATCTCGGATCCTTGCAGTTGTTGCTCGGACTGAAAACCGGCGGCACACGCTCCTTTCCCCATAGCTTGTTGCCCGCCCGCCTGGGATGCTCCTGGAAGGACTGGTTCCGCTCCGCGTAATAGCGGTCAATCGCCGCCATACAGTTTTCTACTGAGTCGTAGTTACTGTTGTGGATGATGGCTCTTGCCATTCCGCTGAAGACGGATTCGATCACGTTGAGAAACTGGGCACAAGCAGGAAGTGGAACGAGGGTTACTGTCGGGGTATTGTTCAGTGCGCGATACTGCTCTCCGTTGACATGAGCAACCTCCTCAACAAATGCCTTCGAGGCATGCCACGATGCCGCGTCCCACGACAGGTACAGAACCGATTGATCGCGATACTTGAGCAGCAGAATGTGCATTAGTCTGATCATCTCTGCTGTGCTCTTTCTGTCTGCATAGAAGTGGGTCATTTGGTTCGTGGCCAACTCCAGTGCTCCAACCAGAGTCAATCGCCCCTTGCTTTTCTGCCATTGGGGCACAGTACGTCGCTCCCCCGGCGCGGTGAGCGCGCGGCCTCCTTGAATCTTGACGGCAAACGGTCCAAACTCGTCAATGGGGAAGAACTTCTGAGTCTCCGTTAGGCCGGACAGAATCCTGGTGATTTCAGCCAACTTCTCCTGATACTGGGGGTCAGTGCTGGTGAGGACTCTCTTCGCTGAACGAAACCGGAATCCCGCGTCTCTGATGATCCGACCGATATTGTCTCTGCTTATCACGAGTCCTTGTTGCCGAAGCACTCGCTTGAGGTCGGGTATACACCATGAGGTTCGGTTGACCCCATGCACCTTGGGAGGTGAGTGCAAGAGAGCAAAGACCGCATCCTTGTAGAGCGGCTGTTCACGCTTCTTCTCTCGCCCTTCGTGGAAAGCGAAAAGCCCGTCTAACCCTCTCCGTGCATAGTTGTGCACATAGCGTCCAACCATCCGGGGATCGATCATGAGGAATCTCGCTATGGCCTCCAACGAAATCCCTTTGAAAGATGCCAGAACGGTAACGGCTCTGTTGCGCACCCGCAGTGGGCCACTGCGGATTCGTCTGATGAGAGTGGCGACATCATCAGGGGACATCGATGCACCAAGTTCTGGTGCGAGTAGCCGTCCGGTTACTTTCCCCTGAAGGAGCCGAAGCATCCATTCAAGAGGCAGGACTGCCTCGTATTTTGTATGTGTCTGAACACGTCTGATGCTGTGGAGGTAGCTCCTCAGTATGGAGCATCCTCCGGTGTATCCGGCTTGCCGAAGACTCTTGAAGATGGCAGTCCCCGAGCTCTCACCCAACTCCCAATCACGTCTTATTGCGGGTTTGTACGGGTCAAGAATGCTGGGCCTCGGGCTCGCCTTGCGCGGTCCGTAGGCTTCTCGCCGCGCCCACTTCGACACAGTTCTCGCGTCAAGATGGAGACGGCGTGCGATTCCTTCGCAGGACACACCTTCGTGCTCTCGCAGGAACCGTATCTCGTTGTAAGTCTGATACCTGATCATATTCTCGCGCCAACCTCACTTCTGGGGGCTAGAAACAGGCCAACCACATCCAAATGATAGGTCGTGAAGACGGCGGTCAGGAGTTCTGGTTAATCTAGGGTCGCGCCCTGCGTGGCGTGTCCAACCCCTGAGTAGTTGGCGGGGCGCCGGAGTGGCAGGTCGAGGTAGACGAGCGGGGCCAAAACGTCGCGATAAGGGTCCAACTGGTGGGATACCGACGCCAGGATCCGGAGGAACGCCATCTTCTCAATCTGGGGAGACTCCATCTACGCCGTTTTCTCGCTCGTGAGGTTTGCTTGAGCGCCAAGATCGAGCATTATGTAGCGCAAGAAGAGCGGTCGTGATGTGTAAGTGCCTGGAGAATAGGGACTTCTGCGGAGGTGATTCAGTGGTAGAATGCCAGCTTCCCAAACTCAAGCTGTCCACCGTCCGCATTCAGGTTGTTGGCTCTGTGTTTCCATCAATCCGGCGGGGCGGATGATCAGTTATCATCCCCCGGATCGAGCACGGCCATGAAGGCCTCCTGGGGGATGGTGACCTGGCCGACCATCTTCATTCGCTTCTTGCCCTCTTTCTGCTTTTCGAGCAGCTTGCGCTTGCGGGTGACGTCGCCGCCGTAGCACTTGGCGGTCACGTCCTTGCGCAGGGCCTTGATGGTCTCGCGGGCGATGATCCGGCTGCCGATGGCCGCCTGGAGGGGGATGTCGAACAGGTGCCGGGCGATCTCCTTGCGCAGGCGGTTGATCAGCCCCCGGCCGCGGCGCTCGGCCTTCTCGCGGTGGACGATGACCGACAGGGCGTCCACCGGCGTGCCGTTGACCAGGATGTCCATCTTGACCAGGTCGTCGGCCTGGTAGCCGCACAGATCATAGTCCATGGTACCGTAGCCCTTGGTCGCGGCCTTGAGCCGGTCGTAAAAGTCGTAGATGGTCTCCGCCAGCGGGAACTCGTAGGTCAGCATGACCCGTGTGGTTGAGAGGTACTCGGTCTTGAGGTACCTGCCCCGGCGGTCCTCGGCGATTTTCATGATCGAGCCGATCGAGTCGGCCGGCACGATCAGGCTGGCCTTGATCATCGGCTCGCGGATCTCCTCGACCGTGGACATGTCCGGCAGCTCGCTCGGCGAGTCGATGTGCATCACCTCGCCGCTCTTGAGCAGGATTTCGTAGGTCACGGTCGGGGCGGTCTGGACCACGTCGATCTGGCCCTCGCGCTCCAGCCGCTCCTGGATGATGTTCATGTGCAGCAGGCCGAGGAAGCCGCAGCGGAAACCGAAGCCCAGCGCGTTGCTGTGCACCGGCTCGAAGGAGAACGAGCTGTCGTTAAGCCACAGGTTTTCGAGGGCCTCGCGCAGTTGCGGGGCCTCGGTCATCGGCCCGGGGTAGAAGTCGCAGAAGACCATCCGTTGCGGCGGCTGGTAGCCGGGCAGGGCCTTGTCGGCCCGGTTGTTCTCCAGGGTGATCGTGTCGCCGATGTTCACATCGTGGATGGTCTTGATGCCGGCGACCAGGTAGCCCACCTCTCCGGCGGCGATGAAGTCGACTGCCTGCGGCTTGGGCATGAACTTGCCGACTTCCGAGACGTTGTACGCCCGGCCGGCGGCCATCAGGATGATCTTGTCGCCGCGTTTGACCCTGCCTTCCTTGACGCGGACATGACACACCACCCCGCGGTGGACGTCATTCTTGGCGTCGTAGACCAGAGCCCGAAGCGGAGCGTCAACCTCGCCCTCCGGGGGCCGGATCCGCTCGATGATCGCCTTGAACAGGTCGTCGATGCCCACGCCGGTCTTGGCTGAGGTGAAGACCGCCCCGTCGGCCGGCAGCCCGAGGACGTGTTCGATTTCCAGGGCGACATCCTCGGGCATGGCCCCGGGCAGGTCGATCTTGTTGACCACCGGGATGATGTCCAGCCCGCTTGCGACCGCCAGGTAGGCGTTGGCCACCGTCTGGGCCTGCACTCCCTGCCCAGCGTCAACCAGCAGGAGCACCCCCTCGCAGGCGGCCAGGGCCCGCGAGACCTCGTAGTGGAAGTCCACGTGGCCCGGGGTGTCGATCAGGTTGAGCATGTACTCCTGGCCGTCGTGCTCGTGGAAAACCGTCGCCCGGTTGGCTTTGATGGTGATCCCCCGCTCCCGCTCGATGTCCATGTCGTCCAGGAACTGGGCGCGCATCTCCCGTGCTGACACGGCTTTAGTGGCAACCAGGATGCGGTCGGCCAGGGTGCTCTTGCCGTGGTCCACGTGGGCAATGATGCTGAAGTTGCGAATCAGTTTCCGGTCGAACATCGTCGCTGGGAACTCCCTGTCGCGTGCGGAGCATACAGTGTATCGACCTTTGGGCGAATCTCAAAGAGCCCAGGCAGCTGCCCTGAAGAAACCTCGATTTCACGGCCACAGTTGCGTTGACTGTTCAATTCTTGCTGTTTTGAGGCTTGGTCGAGTAGGCTGATCGCCCTGGATTGGGTGCGAACGTGCCGACGAGGGCGTCGGCACCACAAGTAGGGCCGACGCCCTCGTCGGCCCATCAGAAACGGGCAGAAAGCTGCTGATCAAGGGAAGAATCTGTCATGCCTCATGCGCTCGACTGGAAGAAGGCCCGACTATCTCACCGGGGCTCTCTCCCCCACTTGCGGCAGGACGGAGTCGCGTACTTCGTCACTTTTCGACTCGCGGACTCGTTACCCACCGATGTGATGAGACGTCTGCGAACCGAGCGCGATACCTGGTTGGCGTCCCATCCTCCGCCGTTGACCGATGAGCAAGAGCAGGAATTCCGGAAGATCTGGACCGCCCGGATTGAGAGACTATTGGACAAGGGGCATGGCGAGTGCGTGCTTTGTGACCCCGCGTGTCGGGAACCGGTGGAGGCGACCCTGCGGCACGACGACGACAAGGCTTACCTGCTCGGCAGTTTCGCGCTCATGCCCAATCATGTGCATGTGCTGTTGCAGATGCTTTCGGACAACGATCTGTCCAAGGTGCTGCAAACCTGGAAGTCAATCAGCGCCCGGCGGATCAACAAACACCTCGGACGATCGGGCCAACTCTGGCAGGAAGAGTCTTTTGACCACATCGTGCGTGATGAGCCGGCCCTGCAGCGATTCGCGAAGTACATCAGGGATAACCCCCGCCATCTCCCGGCCGGCAGCTACACTCTGGGCAAAGGCCTGCTTCAGGCACGGTAGGACCGATGCTGGGGGCGGGCCGTCAAGTAGGGCCGACGCCCTCGTCGGCCCATCTGAGTGGAAGCAATGCTCGACTCAACTTCCCCAGTCGTCCGGCAAGCAAGGCTTGCACAGCACCGAAGTGCCGACGAGGGCGTCGGCACCACTTACCTGACCGGCAGGATGAACCTGCCGGCTCGTCAAGATCGCGGTCGGAGACCGCTCCTACCTTTCCCGCTGCAAGCCGATCCGCTCGACCGGGATCCGCTGAAAGCCCTTGGCCCAGACGGGTGAATCGGGCTTGAGCTGGAAGCGGTCGGCCTCGCCGTCTTTAAGGTATGTCTCCACGTCGATGGAATTGTCCTGCATGGTGACCACCTTGTCGGTCAGCTTGTCGTGCAGATCGATGGGCTTGGCGCAGCCGACGATCACGTTGCGGAGCAGCTTGTTGTACTTGGCCAGGGCCGGCTCATCCTGATAGAGCGTCAGCAGTTGCGGATATCGCGTGCTCCATGGGGGATCCTTGTAGGGCATGGCGTTGAGCCGCTCGATCAGTGTGTTGTTCGTCTGGTCGAAGTAGTACTTGGCCCAGCCGAGGCCGCGCGAGTCGACGTGGATGCCGATGTTGCAGTCCACGAGGATGTTGTTCTCGACGGTGTTGTCGCGGCCGCCGCCGACGAGGATCGCCCGGAAGACCTTGTAGCAGATGTTGCCGTAGACCTTCACGTCGCTGGCCCAGTCGTCGAGGTAGATGGCCTGAGTTCCGACGTGGCTCTTGAACTCGCCGATGTGGTGGAAGTAGTTGTGGCGGATCACGTTGCCGCGCCAGGTCCAGTCGCGGCCCATGTAGAAGGCTCCGGCGTCGTCGGTTTCCATGACCACGTGGTGCACCTCGTTGAGCTCGATGACGTGCTCGTTGCCGCTGAGCCCCAGGGCCATGTGGGGGGCGTCGTGGATCAGGTTGTTGGCGGCCCGGCAGCCGACGCCGGCGAGGCTAACGGCCGTCCGATAGGTGTTGCTGTTGCGGCTGTAGCGATAGATGTGGTTGCCGGTCGCGAAGTGGCCGCCGGCGATGAGCTTTGCGCGGTCGCCGCCGGTCAGGCTGATGCCGCCGTCGCCGGTGTCGTAGATGTCGCAGCCGGTCACGCCGTGCTTTTCGCCGCCGTCGACGGCAACCGCCTTGCCGCCAACGTTTCGCAGCGTGCAGCCGGCAACGAGATTCCGCTTGCCTTCCTTGATGACGATCGCCGTGCCGCGGATGTACTCGATGACCAGCCCGCGGAACGTCACGTCGGTGACGTTCCCCATGTCGATCGCCGTCGCGAGGACCGAGACACAGGTCTCATTCGCGGCCGGATCCGCCGGCGGCCAGAAGTAGAGCGTGCCGGTCTTCCGATCGACGTACCATTCGCCGGGGCTGTCGATCTCCGACAGCAGATTGATCGCGTAGTATCGCTGGCCCTTGCGGTAGCCGTAGTGGTGGTACGGGGCGGCGAGACTGATGATACGTTTGTCCGTGTCGATCGATTCCACCTTCTGGTACGCGTCGGCCCAGTCCCAGAACCAGTAGCCATGCAGCCAGATGTCGCTCTCGCCGGCCCAGCGTTTCGGCCTGTCGCCCTCGTAGGTGAACTTGCCAACCGAGTCGCCTTTCAGGCCGTGGATCGTGGTCGGCTTGCCGCCGACCACGTCGACGATCTTGACGAAGCCTTCGTTGGGCCATCGCGCCAGTTGCATCGGCTTGCCGCCGAAGAAGAATTCGATGCGACGGGCGGCGGCCACCGGATCACCGAAGTCGGTCACGCCGGCTGCTTTGAGGTCAGCCTGCAACACTCTGTCGCGTGCGGCGGGGTCGAGCCGGTCGAGAATGGCCTGATCGGTCACGGCTTTGAAGTCGGAGATTCTCTTTCCGCCCAGCAACCGGACCTTCTCATCCTTGTACGCCCGGTACGCGATCGGCATCTTCTCGCTGCCGCTGTCGTCGGCCACGAGCTGAAAGGTTCTGTCGAGATGGTAATCACCGCCGCGAATCCAGACGGTGATACCGGACGGCAGGTTGCCTGCCGCCTTCCTGATCTTGCGAATCTCATCCCTCGCCCGTTCCAGTGTCGCGTAGGGACCGTCGGTCTTCCGGTCGTTGGGTGCGGCCAGCCGGCCCGACCAGGCGTCGTTGCCGTTGACAGCAACGTACAGCTCGAGGGTCGGTTGTGTCTGCGCGGCGGTGATTGACATGACAATCGAAAGAACGAGTGCGTTAATCATGACGAGCATCCTCCGTGCCGCCGGGCGGCCTGTCGTGTGCCACTGCTCTACGAGAGTGCTGTCTTTTTACACTGCCGACACGGCTCGACCAGGCTCGCCGAAATCGGCATTGGCACACTCGAACAGCGTACTCACAGAGAAGAATACGGGCCTCCCGCCGGTTGTGCCAGAGGGAGGCCCGTTGAGTCGTTGCGGCTGCGACGGGCTTACTTTGCCAGTTCCTTCGCCCGGGCGGCGATGTTCTGCACGCCGAGACCCAGCGAAGTCAGGACGATGTCGCCGTCCTTGCCGGACTTGGGAATTCGCGGGCAGGTCATGGCAAAGACCTTCACATCACCCGCACGGGCGGCCGCCTCGGCCAGGGCGGCGTTGAAACCGCCGGCGAAGTTGTCCTCGACGGTCAGGATCACGCCGTTGGCCTTGCGCGCAGCCGACAGGATCGGCTCGGCGTCCATGGGCAACGTGTAGGCATCGAACAGATTGCACTTGATGCCGGCCTTCTCGAGTTCGTGCACGGCCGCGAGAGCCAGCGTGGTCATGTAGCCGCTGCCGACGATGGTGACCGAGTTGCCTTCAACCAGTTTGCCGCAGCCGCCGAGCTTGAAGGTCGCATCCTGCGGATAAATCAGGGGGACGTCCGGCCGGTGGGTGCGGACATAGCACAGCCCGTGGATGTTGGCGGCCATCTCGGTCAGCCGATACGCGGCCACCGCATCGGCGGGGTGGAAGAAGGTCAGAGCGGGGATGCCGCGCCCGTCATCCGCGGCGGTGTACGCATGGAAGTAGGCCAGGTCGGGCAGGCTCATCTGGCTGGGACCGTCGGCGCCCAGCGAGCAGCCGGCGTGCGAGCCGACCAGCTTGACGTTGGCGCGGGTGATCGCGGCCATCTCCAACTGGTCGTACGCCCGAGCCAGGAACTTGGCGAAGGTGCTGGCGAAGGGGATGTAGCCGGCGGCCGAGAGGCCCGCGGCCGTCGAGACCATGTTCTGCTCGGCGATCTTGCACTCGAAGAACCGGTTGGGGAACACCTTGGCGAACACGTTGGCGAAGGTCGAGTTGCTGACGTCGCCGTCGAGGGCGACGATGCGCTCGTCGGCGTGGCCGAGGGCGAGCAGGGCGGCGCCGTAGGCACGACGCGTCGAAAGCTTGTTCTTGGCCACGGCCTCGGCCATGCCGGTCTTGGCTACCGCGTCGGCGAAGGGCATCACGGCGATCTTGTCCTTTTTGGCCGGGCCGGATGCCGCCGGCGGCATCGGTGGCCTGGGAGCCGGAGCGTTCAACTGGGCCGGGATCTTCAGCTCTGCAGCCACCTTGTCCAGGCTGGCCTCGGCCTCCGGGACCTGCGCGGCAGTCAGCGGCTTGCCGTGGTTCGACTTGTCTTTGAGACTGTCGACGCCCCAGCCCTTCTGGGTGCGGGCGACGATGGCAATCGGAGTTGAGCCCTTACCGACCTTGGCAACCGCCGCGGCAACTTGGTCCGAATTGTGGCCGTTGATGTCCTGCACGTCGTAGCCGTAGGCTTTGAGCTTGGCGATCACCACGTCGGGCGACTGTTGCTTCGAGACGTAATCCGCCTGGCCCTGTCCGTTGCAGTTGAAGATCGGACACACGTTGACCAGCTTGTGGTCGATGATGAAGTCGAGGGCCTCCCAGATCTGCCCCTCGCGCGACTCACCATCGCCGATGATGACGAAAACCCGCTTGTCGATCTTGCTCAGCCGGGCACCGAGCGCCAGACCGGCACCGACTGACAACCCTTGTCCGAGCGAGCCGGTGGCCGCGTCGAAGAACGGAAACCCTTCGGCCGGGTTGGGATGCCCGTCGAGAACGCTGTCCAGCTCTCGCAGAGTCTTGAGGTCATCCAGCGTCAACGCCCGCTTGGCCGACGGCGACTTGCCGACAACGCCGCCCAGATCCGCGTAGACCGCGTACACGATGGGCACCGAGTGCCCTTCGCTGAGCACCAGGCGGTCGCTGGCCGGGTTCCACGGGTTGGCCGGGTCATGATGCATCTGCTCGTACATCAGCGTGGCGACGATGTGAGTCAGCGACAGGGCGCTAGATGGGTGACCCGAACCGGCGGTGGTGGTCATTTTCACAACGTGCCTGGCCAAGCCGATGACGCGGGAATCCACAGGGGTGCTCATTCCTAAGTTCCTAACAAACAAGAAGTTAACAACGCCAGGCCCCGATGACCTACAGCGGACGTGAAAGCTTAGCCTGTCAGGGTCGCTGTTTCAAGCGTGCGTGCGTTCGCATCGTGGGCGATCGAAGAGACACGAGATTTCGGGTTGCCGGGTCTCTGGGTCGAGGGTATCGTCGCGACCCGGCGTGTCGGATGTGCTGGCCGTCGTCGTTTCCTGTATCTGTAGAGGTTACGAGCATGAAGTGGTGGATCGTCTCAGTTCTGTTGTTGGTTCTCGGGCTGGCCCAGATCGTCGGTGCCGCTGAGCAAGCCCCACCACCTCCCGGTTCGGCGTATTCGCTGCCCAACAACCTCTACGGGGCTCACCTGCTGGTCGGGGACGGGGCTCCCGGTTCGAAGGGCGACAAGCACCTGCGATGGGCACGACATCTGGTCGGGCGATGGGGCTACGCCAAAACCCTGCTGGCGGACATCGACAAGAACACCGCACGCCCGCCGAAGGGTTGGGTGGACTACGTCAACCGGTGTTATCAGCTAGAACTGATCCCCGTGTTGCGACTGGGCGGCCACTACGGCTCCGGCGGGTGGCGAAAGCCCGAGGCCGACGCGCCGGGCGATTACACCTCGATCGCCCAGGCGGTGAAGCGCGTGGTTGAAGGCCTGCCGCGAACGGACATGTGCCCCCTGTACATCGAGGTGTGGAACGAGCCCAACCTGGCAGTCGAATGGAGCGGCAAGACCGAGCCGCAGGAATACGCCGACTTCTTCGTGGCGGTATCGACGGCCATCCGGTCCATCGGCGATCCGCGCATCGAGATCCTCAACGGCGGGCTGGCCACCAGCCCGGAGTGGGCCGAGAAACTGTGCAAGGCCAACCCCGAGTTCATCAAGTCCTTCGACCTGTGGGCCTGCCATCCGTACCCGATGAATCGCCCGCCATCGCTGAACCTCCACGACCAGACTGTCAAGCCGGGCTCCGACTTGTGCATCGACTCCTACCTCCTGGAACTGGCCAGGCTTCGCGAGGCCGGACGGGCCGACGTGAAAGTGATGATCACCGAGACCGGCTGGGACCTGGGCAACGGCGTGTACAGCAGGTCTGAGGGACACCCGATCATCGATGAATACAACCGAGCCGACTATGCGATGCGGGCATTCCGCGATTATTACCCGAAATGGCCAGAAATCGTGGCCGTGTTCCCGTTCGAGTTCTCCAACGAAGGCTGGCAGCGGTTCGACTACGTCTACCCCGACAGCGGCATCAACGCCGACGGTTCACCCACCCGGCCGCACTACCAGTACACCGCTGTCGCGGCACTGGCCAAGGTGACGGACACGACGGGAGCGATCAACGGCACGATCACGGTCGCGGGCCTCGGTGTTCGACTCGACGGGGCCCGGGTTACGGTGGGCGACGCGTCGTTCACCAGCGATCCGATGGGCAACTACTTCTTCGGAAAGCTACCGGTCGGCTGGTACACAGTTCGGATCGACAAGACGGGCTTCAAGGCCGTCGAACGAAAGGTCGAGGTTGCGGCGGGGAAGAACACGATCGTCGACGTCGCCCTGGAAGCAACGGCCAGGGTCGTGCTGACCGGCACGGCGCTCAGCGGCGACGATGACAAGCCGGTCGCCGGGGCAACCGTGAAGCTCGAACCGGGTGACTTGCAGGCGGTCACCGATAAGCACGGACGGTATGCAATCAAGGAGTGCATTCCTGCGAGATACAAGCTCATCGGCAAGGCCGAAGGTCATTACACCTACGAAGTTGCCGACGTGCGGGTGGCGGCCGACAAGGAAAACGTCCATGACTTCCGCCTGGGCCGCCGCGCGGATCTTCCGCCGACCGAAAACATGTTGAACAACCCGAGCATGGAGGCTGGCGGCGGTGGCGGCGGCAAGCCGTGGATCGCGCTGGGCTTCGAGCCGCTGTCCGAGGGGAGAAAGGGTTCGCCCGGCGGGGTGACCGACAAGGCGGCTCATACCGGCCGTCTTTCGCAGAGCATCAGCATGACCGGCCGTGAGACCGTGATTCGCCAGATCACCCACTACAACACTGCCAGGACGGGCACCAAGTACATCGCCGGCCTCTGGATCAAAACCGACTGCCCCGACGGCGAGGGCCAGGCGTGGATCACCTTCGACGCCACCAACAACGCCGGCGGGGTGGTGAAAGGCTTCGGCGCCGGCAGGAAAATCACCGGCCGCAGCGGCTGGACATGGGTCTCGCTCGATGGAACGGCCTCGAAGGGCAGCGAGCGGTTGACGCTCAATCTTCACGTGCAGGGCAAGTCGGGCGTGGCATACTTTGATGATGCGTTCCTGGGAGTCCTGACTCCGGCCAGGTGAAAGGATTATGACGTGCGATTGTTCGTGACCGGCGCGGCCGGGCGATTGGGATGGCGATTGGTCCAGAGCTTCGCCGCCCGGCATGAGATCGTCGCTTTCGACAGGGCCGCTCCGCTGGGTGGGCTGCCGGCCGGGGTGGAGTATGTCCAGGGTGACCTTCGAGACGCTGATGCCGTCGGCCGGGCCTGCGCCGGGGCCGAGGCGGTGATTCACCTTGGGGCCATCTCCGGGCGCGTGGCCACGGTACCTCAATCGGAGATCTTCTCCGTCAACGTCCAGGGGACCTACCATGTACTCGAGGCCGCCGAGCGGGCCGGGGCGGGCATGGTGGTGCTGGCCAGCAGCCTGTGTGCGATCGGACTGCCGGATTCACTGGAGGACCACAGCCTGTCTTACCTGCCGCTGGATGAGGATCACCCCTGCCGCCCGAGACACGCCTACGATCTCAGCAAACGGCTCAACGAACTGACCGCCGAGATGTTTTCGCGGCTCAGCGGCATGACCACGATCTGCCTGCGGTTCCCGGCCCTGGCCGACGTGCAACACGACGTCTGGTTCGCCGAGGAGGTGCAGAAAACGTCCTCGCATCTGGTGCTCGGCGATTACCTCGATTTCTCGGACGCGATCGGCGTGATCGATGCTGCGATCCATCGGCGCGATCTGAAGCACGAAGTGCTTTTCGTCAACGCCGAGACCATCGGCAGGAGCATGCCGACACCGGAGTACGTCAGGAAGTTCAACTCCCCGATTGAGTGGCGCGGGCCCGCGCCGTCTGCCACCACGCCGCTGATCAACTGCGCGCGGCTCAAACGCGTCCTCAACTTCACCCCGGCAATCACCTGGCAGCAGGGAACGGCCGAGCTCACGTGACATTCGGGATAGCGGCCGACGAACAAAGCGAACGCCGAGGCTTCCCTTCGGGGTGTCTCAGGCAGCGTGAGCGATACGCTATTCGTCTTCGTTCGTTGCTCGTGATCGACGCAAAAAGATGTGCCGACGGGGGCGTCGGCACCACAGTAAGGCCGACGCCCTCGCCAGCCACTCTTATCTTGAGGGACACCGAACCCGCTCCTGCGGGCACATTCCACCTGAGGGGCATGCATCTCAAGTGCGTCTGAAATCACAATTTGTGATCTCAAACGACCACCAAGCCTTCGCGGCAAGGTCACAATCTGTGACCTTAAAACGCCACACAACACCAGACACAAACTCCATCTGTCTGAGATCGTACCGGCCGGTGCAGAAGGAAAGGTGAAACCGACGACTGGCGGTACGTGGCTCGCTTGCCCGGCCAGCCTCAGGAAGCTCCTGCCGCAAGGTCCGCCGTTGCGGCCAGGCCCACGAGAACACACTCGACGTAGATGGCGGCCAGAACGCGCCGCGGGGGTAGAAAGGCGGAAACGACCGCGACGACGATCGCCGGAGCGACGAGGATCGTATAGATCCGCCCGCAACCGGCGAAGGCCGGGGCAACCAGCGACAGCCCGCCCAGAACCGCGGCTAACCGGAACAGGCCGACTGCCAGTCGAGGACGTGCGGCGATCCAATTGACCCCGTTGGCGGCCCGGCCGTCACCTGCGATGTCGCGGACGTCCTTGAAGCCCTCGTAGGCAAAGGCGGTCAGGAACAGCCAGATTGGAAAGAAGGCCAGCGTCGCGGCGCGACTGCCCGTTGCACCGTCCGCTTGAAGTACGGCCAGCGGATAAATCGCGGTCGTCAGCACAGCCACGACCAATTGCTTGACCGGGCCGAGCCTCTTGGACAGCAGATCGTACACCGCCAGCCCGAACCCCAGCACCGCCAAACCTGCCAGGAACGGCCATCGGCACAGCAGCGCGGCCGCCAACCCCGCGGCCAGCAAGACAGCGGCCCATATTGTTGCGATGACCGGCCGCACACGGCCGGCCGCGATCGGCCGGGCCGGCGCGTTGATCCGATCCACGTCGACGTCCAGCACATCGTTCAGCACATACGCTGCCGCCACCACCAGCATCAGAGCCAGCGAAGACCACACCACACCCGGCCACTGCGCCGCCAGCCGATCGCCCAAGGCGTAGCAGACGGTCAAGCCGTACGCAAACGAGAGCGGAACGCAGTAGTACAACCGGCACAGCCTGAGCAGATCGATCATCGCTTCTCCCCGATGGCCGCCAGGTAGCGATGCGTGATGGGAATCCCTTGCGGCGTGCTCGACCTTCTTTCGATGATCTCCGCGAAACGATCAAAGATGGCATCCCGCCGAGCGGGGTCGGCCGCGAACTCGAAACCGGCGGCGGCGCCCGTGGCCGTCAGGCGGGCGATGGCCTCGCGGCCATCGGCAACGTGATACGTCTTCGATCCGTCCCACGCGGCACGGACCCGCAGGCCGCACATCCGCATCATCGCCGCCAGGACCGAACTGTGCGGCAGAAAACGGACCCGCATCACGTGCGCCAGAGCCTCCGGCTGCTCGGCGAAAGCCAGAATCGACGACCACAGCACCTCGGCCAGCGAAAACAGCGTGTTGTCGATAATTGCCAGATATCCGCCGGGTCGCAGCACTCTCGCAGCTTCACGAACAACCTTCAAAGGTCTCGTATAGCCCAGGCCCCATCCGCAGGTGACGACGTCGAAGCTCCCGGCGGGCAGACTCCTCAGGAATCCGACCGCATCCGCGCAGACGAACTCGCAACGATCTCCATGCTCTCTGCGAGCCCCCTCCAGCATGCCGGGCGAAGCGTCCACGCCCAGCACCTCACCGCCACATCGCCGGGCCAACTCGCCGGTGATGAAGCCCGTGCCGCAAGTCAGATCGAGACAGCGGGCCTTCGACCGAGGAGCCAGTCGATCAAGCAACTCGAGGGAGAACCGCCGCATGTGCCCGGTCCAGGCATCGTCGTACCCAGGCGCGATGCGATCGTAGCTCTGCCGAACCAGACCGGGCGTAGGGTCATGACGGCTCAGGCCGAGCCTGAGAGCGCGAGTCGCGAATCTGACCCACTGCCGACGCCCCATGGACACCATCGCTTTCATGAGCAGTGCGGGCCTCTGTAGGAGCGGCTTGTAGCCGCGACCTCCTCTGCTGCGCCTCCACACCATCGCCGTGTGTCACGCACCCGTCAAACCGCCCCCGCAAGCCTCACCTTGGCCGCCTCCGTGAGGCTGGGTATACTCTCTCCACATGGGTCCGGACAAGGTCGGCGGCAAGCCCGAGCGTCAGCATGTTGCCGTCACTGCCGTCCGCAGGGCGCCGTCATTGAAGCATGGTAACGCAATCCAACCAGCCAATCCTCCGGTTCGACGGCATCTCGAAGTTCTTCGCCGGGGTGACGGCCCTCAAGAACGTGAGCTTTGAGATCCAGGCGGGGCATTGCCACGCGCTGGTCGGCGAAAACGGGGCCGGCAAATCGACGCTCGGCAGGATCATCGCCGGCATTCACACTCCGAGCGAAGGCAGATTCTACCTGGACGGACGGCCGGTCGAGTTCTCGACGCCCCTGGATGCGGTGCGGGCGGGCATCGGGATGGTTCACCAGGAGCTGTGCTTCTGCCCCGACCTCACCGTGGCCGAGAACCTCTGCCTTGGCAACCTGCCCAGTCGTTTCGGCTTCCTGAACCGCGGCGAGATGCGCCGCCGTGCCCGGGCGATGCTGGCGGAAATCGGGGCCGATATCGACGTCGACCTGCCGATCGAGTCGCTCTCGACCGGCCAGGAGCAGATGGTACAGATCGCCGGGGCGGTCGGCACCGGGGCCCGGATCATCGTCATGGATGAGCCCACCAGCTCACTCGCATCGGCCGAGGCGGCGCGGCTGTTCGAGCTGATCGACCGGCTCAAGGTCCGAGGCGTCACGCTGATCTACGTGTCGCACCGGCTGGAGGAGATCTTCCGGCTCTGCGACCGGATCACCATCCTGCGCGACGGGCAGCACATCGAGACCGCCGACGTCGGCAACATGACCATGGACAAGGTCGTTCAGAGGATGATCGGCCGGCCGTTGGAGCAGTATTTCCCCGAGCACCTCGATTCGAAGCCGGGCGTCGAGAGGCTACGGCTCGAGGGCCTGACCTCGCCGGGCAAATTCGAGGACATCAAGCTGACAGTGCGGTCCGGCGAAGTCGTCGGGCTGGCCGGCCTCGTGGGGGCCGGGCGAAGCGAGATCGCACAGGCGATCTTCGGGCTCGACCCAAAGGCGAAGGGCCGGATCCTCATCAACGGCCGCGAAGTGCGGATCGGATCGCCGCGCCAGGCAATGAGCCTGGGAATCGGGTTGCTTCCCGAGGACCGCAAGACCCAGGGGCTGGTGCTTTCGATGGGCGGGCGGGCGAACCTGTCGCTGCCGATCCTCGACCGTCTCAACACGCTGGGCTTCATTCGCGCGGGCGAGGAGAAGGCCCTGACGCGACGGTACTTCGATCGGCTTGCCGTGCGGACGCCGCACATGGACGCCCCGGTCTGGTCGCTCTCCGGCGGCAACCAGCAGAAGATCGCCATGGCCAAGTGGCTGGCCAGCCAGTGCGCGATCCTGCTGATCGACGAGCCGACCCGCGGCGTGGACGTCGGGGCCAAGGCGGAGATTCACGCCCTGATCGATGACCTGGCACGCCAGGGCACGGCCATCCTGCTGATCTCGTCGGAACTGCCGGAAGTGCTGAACCTCAGCACGCGAATCATCGTGCTTCGCGAAGGCCGCCAGATGGGCGAACTGTCACGGGCCGAGGCCAGCCAGGAGTCGTTGATGCGCCTGATGGCGGGCGTCAAGACCGCCGCCTAGGCAAACGCACGAGCGGCACAACGGGTGCCACGGGCAGCACTCGTCCCGAGCTGAAGTCGAGGGGCTTGCCTGCCCGTGCCCGAGCTTCAGAGAGGAACGCACTGGCGGACTCGGCTTCGCCAAGGCTACGCCGGGCAAGCAAGCCGCCGGTGCCAGCCGGTACAGGTGGGGACGTGAAAGTCGCATATTGCATTCTGCTGGTTGTGGGAACTGCCATCGCGAGCTGCGCCGGGCCGCGCGAGGAGATTTCCACGGGCCTGCCGGCCGTCGTCGTGCAGCCTGCGACCGCCCCCGCCACCACGCGCCCGGCCGAGGCCCTGCCTGGCGTTCCGCTTCGAGTCGGCGCCCGCGACATCCTGTACCTCACCGGCGTGACCGCACATCTGCCCAGGAAGTCCGTGACCCACGCGATCCTGCAACAGCCGCTGTCCACCAGTACCGCCGCCGGCGAACCCGGGACCGAAGTGGTCTCCTCGCACGCCCTGATGCCGATACAGACGGGAGCGCCGCCGATGACCTGCCGGATCATCACCCACGACGGCGGCCGAGGGGTAAGTGTGGTCATCGAGTCGAAGAGCAAGCTCCCGGCACTGAGTCTGACGGCGGTCCTGCCGGACAATGTGTATCCGGCCAGATGCGGGGTGTCGGAAGGGCTGGAACCAACTCAGTTGGCCATCGGCCCGGCAACGCGTCTGGTGTTTGACAGCCTGCACGATACGACTGACGGTGCCTGCTACAGCTTCGTCGGGAACGTCAGCTTCGAAACCGAGTGGCCGGGCTATCGTCTGAAAGCACGCGAAGAAGCCACAGGCGTCAGGCAGCGCACGCTCCTGCGGCTCGACCTGCAGCCCGCCGAGAAGGTCCAGCCTCCTGCCAAGCCGCCTGCTCTGTCCCTCGCTCGGTTGGCCCCGCCGACACCGCTTGCGCACGCTCGCCGATATGCGACCGAGTGGGCCTTCGCGCCGACTGACCAGGTGCCGTCTATCCCTTCACCCACGGAGGCGCTGCGCGTTTTGTCCGCCGACCGAGCCAGGTTGATCGCCTGCGCTTATCCACAGCAGCCGGTGCGACTCGTCGATCGCCCCGGTGACCCCGCTGTACGCAATCTCGTCATTGCCCAGCCCTTGACCGACCCCCGTGAGTCGGTCAAGGGTCAGCCGCCGCTGCAGTGGAACGTGCTGTATCTCAACAACGCGTCAGCCACCGGCCGGACCGAGTCTCTGAGCCTCAGGGAGATGGGAATCACGCCGACGGCGGGCTGCCTCTTTGCGGTATACGACTTCTGGCAGGAGCAGTTGCTGGCAGTCACCGATGACCCTCTTGAAGTCGATCTGTCGGCCGACGATTGTCGGGTTCTTTGCCTGCGCGACATCCGGCCGAATGAACCCGGCGTCATCAGCACCAATGAGCACATCACCCAGGGCCTGCCAGACCTGACCGAGGTCCGTTACGAGCCCAGGTCCTTGACACTCAGCGGCAGGAGTTCGCTGACCGCCGGCGACCCGTACGAATTGCGCATTCTGCTGCCGACGGCCGGGCAGGGGCTGGAGATAGAGAGAATCGAGGCAGGGGCGGTCGCATCCATGGTTCGCGCCGACGGCCCACTGCGTATCGTGACTCTGGAGAGCACCGCCAAGGAGACCGTGGCCTGGCAGGTTCGTTTTCGAAAAGCCCCACTGACTCGGGCGCCTCCTTCGCCGCCCGCTCGACTGGCCGCGCGACAGAATACGCGCGGAGTTCTGCTGACCTGGGACAGAGGCGAGGACCGCCCGCCACGGTACCGCATCTACCGGGACGGCAAGCCGCTGGCGACCGTGGCCGGCTGCGAGAATCAGTACCAGGACAGCGACGTCCTCTACAACTCGCAGTACACCTACACCATCCGTTCCGCGGATTGGGCCGGTCGCGAATCGAGCCCGCTGCCGCCGGCCGTTCACCGTACGCCGATACCGGCCAACGCTTACCTGACACAACTCGTGCCGCTTTCGATCGAATACACCCACCGGCCCCCGGCCACCAATCGCAGCGCCCGGGGCAAACCGCTTCGCATGGCCGGGCGCCGCTACAACCGCGGCCTTGGGGCAACGACCGGTACGAAAGTGGAGTACTTCCTCGGCAAAGGCTACGAGCGGTTCAGCGGCGAGGTCGGTGTTGACGACGAGACCGCCGCCAGGGGCCTCGCTCGATTCGAAATCCGCGGCGACGACCGGGTGCTATTCCGCAGCGAGCCTCTCGCCGTCGGACAGCAGCCGCAGCGGTTCGACGTGTCGGTGCGGGGCTGCCGACGTTTGAGCCTGTCGGTCGTGGATGCCGACGGCGGTGAGGGAGAGATCCATGCGGACTGGGGCGACACATACCTGCGGGCCGCGCCGACGCCGGGGCGGTGACACTGACATCGCCCGGTGCTATCATCCGCCTATAATATGGACCTGGAACAAGATCGGAGGAACTGACCATGACTCGATGCCTTGTCGCGATGCTCGTACCGGTTGCCCTTGTCGCCGTGGCTTTTCTGCCGGCCTGCGACTCTTCGAGGGAAAAGACAGACTCGTCGTCCGCCGCGCCGCCGACCTATAAGCCGACGCCGCCGGCGCCCAAGCCGGTCGAGACGCCGAAACCGACGGCCACGCCTGCCGCCCCCGCCACGCAACCGGCCAACACAAAGGTCACGATCGACACCAACATGGGCGAGATCGTGGTCGAACTGGACGATGACCGCACGCCCGTCACGGTCAAGAACTTCCTGCAATATGTGGATGACAAGTTCTACGACGGCACGATCATTCACCGCGTCGAGACGCGCAACATCGGCGTCATTCAAGGCGGCGGCTACGACGAGAATCTCAATGAGAAGTCGACGCGCCCGCCGATCATCAACGAGGCCCGCAAGGGCCGCAGCAACGTTCGTGGCACCATCGCCATGGCCCGCACTCAAGCCCCCAACTCGGCCACCAGCCAGTTCTACATCAATTTCAAGGACGACTCGATGCTCGACACGATGGGCGCCGGGTACTGCGTCTTCGGCCGGGTCGTTGAAGGCATGGATGTGGTAGACAAGATCAGCCAGTTGAGGATCGAGAACCGCGGCGGGGCTTTCGCGACCATTCCGGCCGAGACCGTGGTAATCCGGTCAATCCGGAGAAAATAGGCAAAGTCACGCCTCTGTCCGATAACCTGCAAACTTCCGAGAATCCAAGGTTTGCGCGAGTGTCAGAGGGGTTTCGAGGGATTTTTTGCGTTTTCGATGATGACTTCTGGACAGCCTTCGTGCTATCATCCCGCAAAGTGCAGATCGCCAGCACTTTTCTGGACGTGGGATGATGTTCCTCAAGCGACGAGAGTATGCCTGGTTGGTTATCGCCACTCTGGCGGCGGCTCTGGCCGGCTGCACGGGCGGCGCGGCGCCCGATGAATCGGACGAAGCGCGAGTGCAGGACTGGCTCGGTTTTCTGCAGCGCGAAGCCGACGTCGCCGAGAGGGAAGATCCCTCAGATGCTTGTGTGATCCCGGGCAAGCCCGCGACGCCCGTTCAACGACGCATGTTCCGCCAGTTGAATGAATACCGCCAGGAGCATGGGCTGGAGCAACTGGTCTACAGCAAGCAGCTCGAGGCCGCGGCTCAGGTACACCTCCAGGATATGTGCGAAAGAGGTTATTTTGCCCATATCACGCCCGAAGGCCTGACGCCGGGCAACCGGGCGATGGACAGCGGATTCTGCCATGAGTACGTGGGCGAGAACCTCGCGGCCGGGCAGCTCACCGCCAAGGCCGCCCTGCGAGCCTGGGACAACAGCCCCTCACACCAGGTCAACATGCTGGAGCCGAACTATGTCTACGTGGGCGTGGGACACTTCGTGGACCCGGTGACCGGGCGCCAGTACTGGGCGCAGGAGTTCGCCTACCAGTTACAGTAAGCCGGACGCGAGAAGAGGAGACAACGGTCGGGTCCACCCGGCCGTTTTTTTTGCGCTTTACGGTCCCAACCCACCGGTGTAATCTGAGCCGGACTAATGCAGCCATCTCGGAGATGAGGCTGGGGAGGCCGGTATGCACATGCTCTGGAAATCGTTGACTATCGTCTGCGGCCTGCTCCTCATCTCCGCCTGCGGTCCCGCCGAGCGACGCATCAGCGTGGCCGAATACGAAGACAAGGTTTACGCCTCCTGGCTTGGTCAGTGCATCGGGAACATGTACGGCCTGCCCCACGAGCACAAGTACATCGACGAGCCGCGGACCGAGCCCATTGAAGGCTGGTCGGAGGCCAGTCTCAAGCGGATGCGCGAATCGAACGGGGCCTTCAGCGACGACGACACCGATATCGAGTACGTCGACCTGTTCCTCATGGAGAAGTACGGCCCCGAGCCCACCTATGAGAACGTCGCCGAGTTCTGGACGCGGTGCATCAACCGGTACATCTGGGTGGCCAACCGATCGGCCCGCGATCTGATGGCCCAGGGCTACCTGCCGCCGCTGACCGGCCGTCGCGGGCTGAATCCCAACTGGTACCAGATCGATCCGCAACTTGTCTGCGAGATCTGGGCGGTGACCGCGCCCGGCATGATCCAGTACGCCGCGGTCAAGGCCGACTGGGCCGCCAAGGTCACCAACGACTCGTGGGGAACGCATCCGACCCTCTGGTATAACTCGATGTACGCGGCGGCGTTTTTCGAGAGCAATCCCGAGCGACTGTGTCAGATCGGTTACGAGCAGGTCCCGCGGGGCAGTTGCTTCCGCCAAGCCATCGACGACGTCCGCAAGTGGAAAGCCCAGCACGGCAAGGACTGGGTGGCCGTCCGCAAGAAGATCAAGGAAAAGTACATGGACCGCCAGGGTATGCCCGACGACTACCTGACCGGCGGAGTCGGGGCGATCGTCAACGGCGCCATGGGCGTGCTGGCCCTGCTTTACGGCGAAGGCGACTTCGAGAAGACGCTGAACATAGCTTGCATGGCCGGCTACGACGCCGACAACCAAGCGGCCACGCTCGCCGGGCTGATGGCCCTGGCGAAGGGCTCCAAGTCGATCCCGCGCAAGTTCACGCACGTGCTCGACGACTGGACCGCCCCGCTCAACGACTTCTACAAGAACTACACCCGTGACGAAGTGCCCGACGGCAAGCTGACCGACATGGCCGCCCGCACCGCCAGGATCGGCCGTGACCTGGTCCTGCTCAAGGGCGGGCGCATCGAGGGCATCGGCCCCGGCGCGACGATGGTGATCAACGCGCGGGCCCGGTTTGTCGCCCCGCTCGAGGTGCGCCTGTTTCCCGTGCGTCTACGCGAAGGAGTCATGACCACCGTACGGCCGGAAGTGATCGGCGGCCCGCCGGGCGAAGTGGTCAAGATCATCATTTACGGCACGGCCCCGCCTGGGCTGGACATCCAGTTGCGCGGCACGACTCCGCTCATCACCGGCACACCCGTGAAAGTGGGTGAATACCCAATGCACGTCATCGCCATCGCGGGCTCGCAGCGCTGTGAAACCACGCTGCCGCTGTTTGTCGACCCGGCCAACGAGGCCCGGACGGCCCAGCGGATCCTCGCGGCGGTGACACAGCCTGCCGGGGGAGTCAACCGGGACCTCAATGCGATCCGTGACCGCTCTGTAAGAACGGCCTATGAGAGCTTCCACGGCAAGGATGAACTCGCGGAGGATTTCTACGGTTATCGCTGGGCGAATCCTGTCGAGATCGGTCGCCTCGTGTTTACCGCGGGCAAGGTGTATCCCAACGGCGGCTGGTTCGAGACGCTGCGGGTGCAGGTCCTGAACGACCAGAAGAAATGGGTACCCGCCGAGGAAGTCAAGATCACGCCCGACCTGGCGACGCCGGAGTATCGCAGCGCCGGCGGCACCCGCTTCGAGATCACCTTCAAGCCGGTCAAAACCCTGGGCGTTCGCATCATCGGCAAGCCCGGCGGCCCCGCCCGGTTCACCAGCATCGCCGAGCTGGAGGTGTACGCGAAGTAAGGCAAGCTTCGCTCGCCGGTGCCGAGGGTCGCGGGGCGAGGGGCGGGAGGCAGCCGTGGACCACGTTCCTTTTCCATCCGACGGACCATCGCAGTTGCTGCGCCATGCCGCCGGCTGTAAAAGGATGACCACGACGATTATCATTCGTGTGATTCGTGTTATTCGTGGTCAGAAAAACGGAGCCGGACCGAGAGGCTGTTGAACCACGAATCACACGAATGACACGAATCGAGTGATGCGAGCGAGTGCTGCGCTTCGGCGTGGCCGGGCATGACCATCGGTGAATTGAAGCTGTCGGGCAGAGCCCGACCTACCAGGAGGTCACATCGATGCATCTGAACCGATTCCGATTGAGTCGCTTGCGGCTTGTTCTGTCATGGATGGCGATCTGCGGTCTGATCACGGCCCTGGTCAGCGGCTGCGCGGCCCTTTCGCCTTCCCGCACCGCCGCCGCGCCGCCGGGCAAGCGGCCCAATGTCCTGGTGGTCTTCGACGATCAGCTTCGCGCCGACGTGTGCGGGGTCTATGGCGGCAAGAACATCACCACGCCGAACATCGACCGGCTGGCCAGCCAGGGAGTCACCTTCAACAACTCGCTGTCCACCTGCCCGCTGTGCACGCCGTACAGGGGCATGCTGCAGACCGGGCGCTACCCGACGCACAGCGGCCTGGTCCTCAACTGGGTCGAGGCCAACCCGCGTCAGCGCTGCGTCGCCCACGTGTTCCGCGACGCCGGCTACAAGACCGGCTTCATCGGCAAGTGGCACCTCGCGGCCGGCAGACAGAAGAAGGCCGGCATGCACGCCGCCACCCCGCAGGACAAGCAGCGGATCGAGAAGGGGCAGGAAGAGTACCTGAAAGAGAACCCCGAGACCGAGTATGTCCCGCCCGGCCCGGCCCGGCTCGGCTACGACCATTGGCAGGCCTACAACTTTCATTCGAGCTTCCAGAAAGCCCCCTATTACGAGGATTCGCCGCAGCGCCTGATCATGAAGGGCTACGAGACTGACGCCGAGATGGACATGGCCATCGAATTCATGCGTCGCCAGCAGGAGGCGCAGAAACCCTTCTTCCTGATGATTGCGCCGCATCCGCCGCACCCGCCCTGGAGGCCGCCGGCGACCCCGACCGGCTACCTGGAACAGATCCGCAGGGATCTCATCTGGGATCCGAATGTTCCGGAGAACCACCGCCATCGCCAGGACCCGACGGCCGCCCGCTGCTACTACGCCATGGCCAAGAACTTCGACGACGCCTTCGGGCGGCTCCTCGATTTTCTCGATAAGTCGGGCCTGGCCCAGGACACCATCGTCGTGCTGACCTCCGACCACGGCGACATGCTCGGCAGCCACGGGCGCGAGAACAAGATGGTGCCCTACCGCGAGGCGGTGAACGTCCCCTGCGTTGTCCGCTGGCCCGGCCGTATCCCCGCCGGGCAGCGGCTGGACGTTCTCCAGACGCCGATGGACCACTTCCCGACACTGTGCGGCCTGGCGGGCCTGGAGGCGCCGGACACCTGCGACGGCATGGACCTGAGCGGCGCTCTTCTGGACACCAAGAAGATCGATCGCGACGCGGTGCTCATGGCGAACTACGTGTCGAACTGGGATTTCTGCGACAGCGGCACGATCTGGCCCGAATGGCGGGGCGTCCGTACGCAGCAGTTCACGTACGCGAGGTGGCTCGATGGCAAGGAGGAACTCTACGACAACCTGAGTGACCCTTACCAGATGACGAACCTGGCACAGAGCGAGACACATGCGCCCGTGGTCCGGAAGCTCCGTACCCGCCTGAGTGAACTGCTGGCCCGGGCCCACGACGAGTTTTTGCCGGGGACAGCCTACGCTGAGTGGTACGACGACGAACGGAATCTCGTGAAAACCGGCCTGGGACCGGTGGGGCCGTGAGAACGCCGGCTCCGGGATCTGGGGCTTTCAGGCTGGCCCCAGAATCTGTTCTGGGGCCTTGCGGGTCGAGGAATCCTATCCTCATGGTTGCGAAATGCGGAACGGATTCCGCGAGGAGGGCGGCCCGGAACGGATTCCGGGCCGAGCGGACGGGGATAAGCAAGTATTCCCGTCTTGACGAGCCGGCGGGTTTATCCCGCCGGTGGCTGGGATAAGTAAGACCAAGGGGATAAACCCCTTGGCTCGTCAAGACGTCTGTTTAACCGTTTTTCAGCAGGAAGGGAGATTTCACCGATGACCGCCAGCAAATCCGAATCCGCTTCTGTCAATCGCACCACTCGTCGCGACTTCATGCGCACGGCCGGCACTGCCGCGGCGGCGTGGACCGTCGGGGCCGGCCTGGCCGCTCGACCGGCAAGGGGACGGGTGATCGGAGCCAACGACCGGATCAACTTCGCCATGATCGGCTGCGGCGGCGAGGGCAACGCCTTGCTATCGATGGTCAAGGTCCTCAAGGACCAGGGCACGAACGTCGAGATCACGGCCGTCTGCGACGTCTACCGGCCGCGACTGGAGAAGACCGCCGAACGCTACAAAGCCAAGGCCTATTCGACGCACCAGGAACTGCTGGCCGACGCGAGTATCGACGTCGTCGGCATCGCCACGCCCGACCACATCCACGGCTACCAGATCATCGACGCGGTCAAGGCCGGCAAGGACGTCTACTGCGAGAAGCCCGTGACCCACTGGCGGCAGTTCGAGCTGACCAAGCGGCTGTTCCACGAGGTCAGCAAATCCGACCGCGTCTTCCAGCTCGGGTCGCAGTACATGTCCGACTCGGCCTGGATGCAGGCTCGACAGATGATCAAGGAAGGGTTGATCGGCCGGCCGGTGCACGCGGAGGTCAGTTTCTTCCGCGTCGGTGACTGGGGCGAGCGCGGCATGCCCATCGACGACCCCGACGCCCAGCCCGGGCCGGACTTGAACTGGGAGGCCTTCCTGGGTGACTCACCGAAGCGCGAGTTCGACGTCAGTCGTTACTTCCGATGGCGGATGTACTGGGATTACGCCGGCGGGCCAGCCACCGATCTTTATCCGCACTGCCTGAGCCAGGTGATCTACATGCTTGGCGTGAAGATGCCCAGTCTGGCCGTCGGGACGGGCGGCAAGCTCCGCTACGAGGAACGCGAAGTCCCCGACACGTGCAATATGCTCGTGGAGTATCCGGAGAAGATCTCCGTGTCGATGGTGGGCACGCAGGCCAACGACTACCCCGGCGCCAAACCTCGTCCGCCGGCATGCAGCCCGATCATTCGCGGCTGGGAGGGTGCGCTGACCTTCGAAGGCGAAGAGATCGTTTTCACTCCCGTTCAGGGGACCAGGAAAGAAGGCAAGCGGGTCAAAATCGAGCGGCCGTTCGATCATATCCGGCACATGAAGAACCTGCTCGACTGCTGCCGCACGCGCGAGAAGCCCGAATACCCCGTGGACCTGGCGTACTACACGCAGACGCCGCTGCAGATGGGGATTCTGTCACTGCGGGAGGGCAAGGTGGCGCGTTTCGATGCCGCCGCGGAGAAGATCGTCCTCTGATGCTCCGGCCTGGACCTGACCAAGCTGCAGCGCAAGGCGGTGACCGCCACCCGGCCCGCCGAGACGGATCCGCCGCTGGCCAGCCATTCGCTCGTGCACCCGCTGGTTAAGACGGCCAAGAAGCAACCGGCCGATCGGGGTCGCACGGAGTCTTTATAAGACGATCGCCGTGCCCTCGGGCATGCTACTGGTGCACAGACCTGCCGTCCGAAACCTCTCTGCGTCAGCGCCCCTGCTGGCTGGGGAAGAACAGGGTGGTCTTGATGTCTTCATCGAAGCCGCGGCCGAACTTGACGTCGAGGACCTCCTGCATGATCACGTCGGCGGTGGTGGTCACCGGGGCGGTGCCGGCCTCGAGGTGGCCGCCGTGGAGGTGGCCGTTGCTGTCGACGAAGGTGACGTGCAGGTGCGGCTCGATGCCGCCGTTTTCAAGCTCGCAGATCATGCCCTGCGCCCCACAGATGGCGATCGGGCCGGTGAGCTCGATCTTCTTGGCCACCACGCCGACCGGGCTCTCCTTCGAGGGCTTGGCCACTTCAATAACCGCCCGGTCAACCCCGCCGATGATCACCGGGATGTAGGCGGCCTTGAGCTTGTGGGCCTCGGCCAGCTCCTTGAGCCCGCCCATGAGGTCCGTCCCCGGCCGAAGCCGCGCCACCACTGTCCGTCCCGCCTTGCCAACCGCACTGTAATAAGGCATCGCTACCTCGTTGATCTTGAACACATCCTTGCTTCGGGCCGCCGGCCGGCACTGTACACGGCCGGGCTTCCGGGCGATATTATGACCCCGTTATCTTGAATTCGCGAGAGGCAGATATGAGCATTCCTTCAAAGAGTCGGGCGTTCGTGGTCGACGGCACGGGCAAGGGCCGCATTCAGGAGATCGCCATCCCCAAGATCGGTCCCGACGATGCGCTGATCCGCATGGAGGGCATCTACGGCTGCGCGGGCGGCGACACCATCGTCTATTCCGGCAAGCACCCCCACTCGATCGGCAAGTACCCCCTGATCCTCGGGCACGAGGGCGTCGGCGTGGTTGCGGCGATCGGCGAGGCGGCGGCCCGCAACCGGGGGCTGAAGGTCGGCGACCGGGTTGCGGTCGAGGTCATGATCCCCTGCGACACCTCCGGCCCCGACGCCTGCGAGCAGTGCCGGGCGGGTGAGTACCAGCTTTGCGAGCGGAACCAGCAGCACGGCGTCTCCATGCCGTTGTCGCTGGAGCACGGCCTGTGGGGGATGTACTCCGACTTTCTCATGGTCCACCCGCGGGCCATCACCCACCGCTTTCCGGAAAACGTCGACATGGCCAACGCCGTGGCGACCGCCTTCCTGGCCAATGCCGTGCGCTGGACGGAGGTCAAGGGCAAGGTTCGCAAGGGCGAATTCGTCGCCATCTTCGGCCCCGGCCCGCAGGGTGTGGGCAGCGCGGCCGTTGCGACCTACCGCGGCGCGACGCCGATCATTGTCGGCCTGAGCACCGATCAGGCCCGCTTCGACATCGCCGTCGGGATCGGCGCCGTGCGGCCGGAGAACATCATCCAGGCCGACAAGGAAGATGTCGTCCAGAAGATCGCCTCACTCACCGGCGGCAAGGGCTGCGACCTGGCGATTGAATGCTCCGGGGCGGACGCGGCCGTTGCCCCCTGGCTCAGGGTGCTGCACAAGCGCGGGCGGGGGGTCATCTGCGGCTACCATGGCGGCCGGGATATCACCGTGCCCATCGACCAGATCGCGACCAAGGAATTGAACATCCAGGGTGCCTGGGGCCAGGCCGGCGGCTGGCAACTGGCCATCGAGATGCTGGGCAAAAAGGTATTCGACTTTGCGCCCATGATCACCAATCGCTATAAGATCGATCAGTTGAACGAGGTCGTGCCCATGCTGAAGGACCCCTCGAGGATCACCATGAAGGCCTTGTTCGAGCCCCTGCCGCTGTAGAAGCTAAAAAAATTAAAAAAGTTCCAATGCCAGGAGAATAGCAATGCCCACTGGGAACATGAATCGCCGGAACCTGCTGAAGGGCGCCGTCGGATCAGCGGTAGCCGTTGGCGCGGCTACGATTGGTGCCCGCCGCACCGCCGCCGAAGACCAGCGCGCCAAGAGCGAAAAGCAGCCGCATCGCGTTCGTCTCGGCGGCCCCATCTTCGAAAGGACCGACGATCCCGCGGAACTGGCCGCAGCCCACCGCAAGCTCGGCTACCGCGCGGCATACTGCCCGGCCGTGGGACTCGACGACAAGGAGCGGATCAAGGCTATCGCCGATGCTTATGGCAAGCAGGACGTGGTCATCGCCGAGGTCGGCCGGTGGGTGAACATGATGGATGCCGACTCGGCCAAGCGGAAGGCCAACATCCAGACCGTGACCGAGGGCCTGGCGCTGGCCGAGGCCATCGGCGCCCGCTGCTGTGTGGACATCGCCGGGTCGTTCAACACGGAGTCCTGGTTCGGGCCTCATCCGGACAACCTGTCGCAGAAGTTCTTTGACGCGGCGGTGGAGAACGCCCGCAAGATCATCGACGCGGTCAAGCCCAAACGGGCGAAGTTCTGCTACGAGATGGTTGGCTGGTCCATCCCCGACAGCCCGGACTCGTATCTGCGGCTGCTCAAGGCCGTGGATCGCCCGGCGTTTGGCGTCCATTTGGACGTGGCCAATCTGGTCAATTGTCCGGTGCGGTTCTATCGCAGCACGGACCTGATCAACGAGTGCTTTGATAAGCTCGGGCAGTGGATCACCAGTTGCCACGCCAAGGACCTGGTGTGGGACGTCGAGATGAACGTTCATTTCCGTGAGGTCCCGGCCGGAGCGGGCAAGCTGGATCTGGGTACGTATGTCCGGCGCCTGGCCGAGCTGCCCGGTGACGCCCCGCTGATGATTGAGCACTGCGCCAGCCCGGCCGAGTACGATCAGGCCCGTCTGCGCCTGCTCGGCCTGGGACCGAAGGTCGGCGTCAGCTTCGGGCAGGAGTGAGAACCCGTCCCGGTGGGTTCGTCTGGTTTGGGGTGCCGTCAGCGTCCGAGATGCCGAATCGTGGATAATTGATTGGGCGAGCGTGGCTTAAGGTATTTCCTGTCGTGTTACCTGTTTTACCCAGAGTGCCCAAGTTTGGGTTCGTTTGGCGCAGGGACCTCGCAGTTGTCGGGGGCTCCTGGCCATCTCGATCGTAGGGTCTCACTTTTCAAAGATCGAAGGGACGGGCGGACTGCGCCTGGCCGGGTGCGGGCAGAGTATCTTCGCTGGTCCCTGTACGGAGATAACACGGCGGGGCGCCCTGCAGAAAAGGCTGAAGGCGGAACGCGGGATGAGTCAATCCGGCGGATGGGCAAACCGCGGAATATGCGGAAGACGCGGATAAGGGAAGCGGAGAGAGGAAGGACCGCCATGACGCCCCATCGGGCCTGAGCCTGAGGCTCAACCTCAGGGCCGAAGGCAAGGCGCCAAGAAGAGGACGGAACCGAAGGGAACCACAGATGGACACAGATGGCGTGGGTCGGGACTGAGAACTGATGACCGAGCACTGACGACTCGGCGTTTGTCCGTTCGTGACGGGTGGTTCCGGCATCCGCGCCCCGAGCTTCTTTCGCTGCGGTTCCCGCGAGGATCGGCTGCACTTCCGCCAACAGGGGAGCACCGAATGAGGAAAACCCGGCCAAGTACTATCGCCACGGTCTCTTGCCTATCCGCTGTGCGATCGTTCGGCTACGCGCGAGGGGCGGCCCGACCGGAGCGGTCCTCCTGCCCTTGCTGCCTTGCGCGGCGACGGTCGGCCGGTTGGGCATGTCCGCGGGCAGCGGTGGTATCAGAATGGTCTGGCCTTCGCGCAGAGAGTCGCGATCCTTGATTGTGTCTTTGTTGGCGTCCACCATATAGTTGATGACATCAGGCGATGACCTTCCGTAGACTGTTCTGGCGATCGTCCACAGGCTCTCACCCCTACGGACCACGTATGGCTTGGGCGGAATGGTGCCGGCTGCCCCGCTCGGGCCGGTCGCCGGCTGGGAAGTCGGCGGACGCAATCCAGGTGGAACGTCCCCCGGCAGATCACCGGCCGGCCCCACATCGACCAAGTCGCCAGGCAGCGGGCCTGGTGCCTCGGGCACGTTTTCCGATTCCTCCGAGGGTGAATGGGGATGGCTCCCCTCGAATCCGTTCACCGGCGGCAGAGAACCACCCCCCGGCCGGTCGGAGCTCGTCGGTTTGACCGCGATCAGCGGCACGTTCTGCGTGAACAAGGAGCTGGATTCTTTTTGCGATAGCAGGAGGGTAACACACACAATCAAACCTAACACAACCAGCAAGCCAAACTTGGTCTCGTGGCTCATGTGCACCTCCGTGTCTTCAACCGTCTCGAATCCGTTCGAGCGTAGCGGCCGGTGGGCGGCTTGGCTCCACCGGCGTCGATGCCTGCCCCCCGTCCGCCTGCTCGGGAAGCCCGTCATCTTGTCCGCCGTTTCCGGGCAAGCCGTTCACCATCAATTCGGTGACCAAGACTACATCGGCAGACCCGGCCGATCAGCGGGAGCCAATATGGCGTCATCCCAGGTCATCTCAAAGTGGAGAGCGTCTTCCACTTTTTTCCTTCGCCCCCGCGCCGTATATCGTCCGCTGACAGCACTCTCAGTTTCGGCGGAAAGATGATGCACCGACGCCAGCCCGCTGCCCTTGGCTCGCACTCCGGCAAGCCCGGCGACCATCCTCGGACCCGCTGGGGCTTCCGCGTCCGACGTTCACCCTGGCCACCTTCACGCAGCGACCAGGCTGGACGACGATAGCGCCGTCCCGTATCCACGTCCTCCGCGTCTTTCGCTGGGGTTCGCGCGAGGGTAGACTGCGCTTTCGCCAACGAGAAAACATAAGATGACGAAGACCCTTGCAATGGCGATGCTCATTGTCGGGAGCACATGGCGGGTGCCGGGTTCAGATACTGCCTCGCCGTCGACTCGACCTGCGACACAGCCGTCGACCCAGCCTGCCAGGGAACTGATCCTGGATCTTGGCAACAAGGTCACGATGAAACTGGTGCTGATCCCGGCGGGGAAGTTCCTGATGGG
>CAZPIO010000038.1:0-55523 GCA_964586235.1 uncultured Planctomycetales bacterium | reverse complement strand
TGCGATCGATGGTCGCAGCGTAGTCGGTCGCGTGGGGGCCGCTGATGAGCACCTTTTCCGGCGAGGGATCTGTGAACTCCAGCGGGGCAGTGCCCTGATTCTGAATCAGCAGCGTCAATTGGCTGGTGCTGCCGATCACGGTGGGGTCAATGAGGTTTTCGTAGTTCTGCCCGTCTTCGATCGGGTCGCCGTTGCGGGACACCGTGATCGCCGGCTGATCGAGCGGAATATCCGCGTTGCTGATTCGAAGACGATATCGCTGAACATCGTCGATTCCGTCGGTCGAGAAGACCTCTACCAGCATGTACCCGGCCGTCGCGTAGGGGATGGGCGGGTGATACTCATCTTGTCCCGCGGCGTTGAAGTTGATCTGGGCGAACAACTCGATCGTACCGGTCTGAGCGGAGACGCGGCGCCAGAGCCGCAGGCCCAGGTTTCGCACGGCCGTGCCATCGACCGCCTGAATGTTCTGCGGATCGTTCTGCGGAGCGAAAGCGTACGTGGTACCCAGCGGCGCGACGCGGATGGCGATCGGCGCTCCGGCAAAAGCGGTGAATGCATACCAATCGGCATCATTGCTTTTGCCCAGGGAGACGTCCTCGATCGTCAGAGTGAGGTTCCCAGACGTGGCCGGGTCCTGCAAGGGGCCCCCGACAAACTCCGCTTCGCCACTGGATTCGTTGGGCTCGAAACGGTCGCCGTAGAGGAATTGGATACCGCGGATGTCGTCTTCCTGCGGCCCAAGGAAGTCAGTCTGCAAGCCCGGCTCCATTAAGAACGAAGACTCGTCCGAAATGACGGCTTGCAGGCCGAGCCCGGTGCCGTGTTGCCGCATGATGACATTCAGCAGCTTTCGGAATCCGTTTTCGGGATCGACGAACTCGCTGATCTGATCGCTGTTAAGCACCGTGTCTCCGCCGAATTGGGGGAAGAAAGTGACGGCTTGGTTGGCGGGGTTTGCCAGCGGTATCATGGCAATACGCACATCTCCGCGGCCTCCGAGCAGGCCGGGTGACGCAGGAAAGGCCGCGCCGTCGTCCCCCACCTCCACGTAGGTGATGTTGACGTATTTGCTCCATTGGGCAAAGGCCTCTGCAAAGCGGGCCTTCCACGCTGCTCGACCACCGGGGAAATTGGCATCCAGTGTGGCAAAGAGGGTGCTCGGCCCGGAGCCTTGAGTGGAGGCCGCGATTGTCGTCCCATCAGGAACGAAACTGTACGTAAGCGTGAAGGCCTGCCCCTGCTCCACCGCGCCGTTGGTGCCCGTCGTTGTCCAGCGGGAACCTTGGAGCGAGAAGGTCGGCTGAAAGGAGGAGACGACCGCCGGGATTGCTGAAAGTGCCGTTTGCGCCTCAAGTCCCCGCCCCATGAGCAGCGCGCCCGCCAGCGTCGCCGCGACTGCCAGCCGACCCACGGTGGAAAGACGTTCCAGGTTGTGTCTGCCGTCAGACGTCATCGTTCACCTCCCTATCCGCAAATGTGTTTACCATGCCGCCTCTCCGACTGATGGGGGCCCTGCTCGCAATTCTGTTGCTGCAGACCGAAATAAGCCGCCCTCAGCAGGCGTTCCGCACCAGAGCGTGCGAACCGGGAAAAAGGGAATATGACGTGCCCTGCGGTTGCCGCTTGAACGTCCTTCGGGAACCATCTCCCGAGCGTTGGAGTGCCACGTCATGGCGCCCAGGTCCGCATCCATCCTAAGCCCCGTATCCTGGACTGACGAGCTTTGAGAACCGGCCGACGTCGGATTTGCGGGAAAGAGTAATCGCGTCTCGAGATGGTGTCCGAAAGAGCTGTCGCGTGCGCGCCCTCGGATGATCGCGCCTGTCCCTGTATTGGGACGCATCGACGCGCCGTCAGTAGCGGGCGCGAAAGAGGTGATATACTACTTTTTTCGGAAAAACCAGAATGCCTCGCCTCTCTGGTCAGTCTTCGTTGCCGGCCGATTCGGAGACTGAAACGTCGCTGTCGACGCGGATGCGTTCGACGCGAGTGGCCCGGCCGGTGGTGGAGTCGACGCTGACCAGCAGGCCGCACAGGCGGATGTCGTCGGTGGCCACGTCAAACGGCGTGTGCAGCCCGGTGAGCAGGGCCTTGAGGACGCGGTCCTTGCGCCGCCCGAGAACCGAGTCGTATGGTCCGGTCATGCCCACATCGGTGATGTACGCCGTCCCGTTGGGCAGGATCCGCTCATCCGCGGTGGCAATGTGCGTGTGGGTGCCGAAAACCGCGCTGACCCGCCCGTCAAAGTGCCAACCGATCGCGACCTTCTCGCTCGTGGCCTCGGCGTGGACGTCGACAACGACGATCCTGACGTCCGGCGGCATCTGGCCGAGGGCCTTCTCGATCGCCTGGAAGGGGCAGTCGGTGGGAGGCTTCATGAAAAGGCGGCCCAGCACGCAGATGACCGCGACCTTGGGCCCGAGCTGCGTTTCGTGGACCGCCCATCCACGGCCGGGTGCGGCCGGCGCGAAGTTCGCCGGGCGGGCGATGTCGTTGGCCCGTTCGAGAACGGGCACGATCTCCTGTCGCCGGAAGGCGTGGTCGCCCAGGGTGATCAGGTTGACGCCGTACCGCCGGAATTTCTCGTACAGTTGAGGCGTCAGGCCCGAACCGCCGGCCGCGTTTTCGGCGTTGCAGATGACGGAGTGGAGGTCATATTGCTCGACCAGTCTGGGAAGCACCTGCGACACAATAAACCGCCCCGGCCGGCCGACGGTGTCGCCGATGCATAGCAGGTTGACTTGCATACAGATCTTTCTAGCCGCAGCGTATACTCGACGCCCGCGGACCAATTACCATATCCAAACGCCGTCCGGCAGGCAAATCGCGACGCCGACCGTCGGCAGGTTGTCTGGGGCAGGGGGAGGGGCTAGGATGGGGGCAAATCTGCCGGCCGGCGGCCGGCGGGGCTGTGGTTCTGCGTGGTCGTGGGAGCATGCGATGATCCGAGATCTTGTCCAGGCAAACAGAAGCTATCGGCGATTCCAACAGAGCCATGCCATCGACGTGGCGACGCTGCGCGAGCTGGTCGAGCTGGCGACGCTGTGCCCCTCGTCCGGCAACCTGCAGCCGCTGCGCTATGTGCTTTCGTGCGACCCCGACAAGAATGCCAGGATCTTTGAGCGCCTGGCGTGGGCCGGATACCTGACCGACTGGCCGGGCCCGACCCAGGGCGAACGCCCTTCGGCGTATATCGTGGTCCTGGGTGACTCGCAGGCTTGCCACACCATCAACTGCGACCATGGGATCGCCGCCCAGACCATCCTGCTGGGTGCGGTCGAGAAGGGACTCGGCGGCTGCATCATCGGCTCCATCCAGCGCGAGCCGCTCCGCAAGGTGCTCGACATCCCGGATCGGTACAAGATCCTCCTGGTCATCGCCCTCGGCAAGCCGGCCGAGAAGATCGTGCTCGAGCCGATCGACTCCGACGGCAGCATCAAGTACTGGCGGGATGACCGCGGCGTCCACCACGTGCCCAAGCGATCACTGGACCAGGTGATCCTGGGGCTGTAATTATGAAACTCACTTTCCTCCCGGTTGCGGTTACCGCCCTGTTTCTGCATTCCGGCGGATTGTCCGCTGCACAGGCTCCCATTGCCCGAAGCAAATCAAACCCGAAGCTGCTGTCGTTCACGGGGAACGATCATTTCAAACTCGTCGGATACGACCTGTTGCCTCGCGAAAGGTAGCGCGGCATCCTGACGGGGGATGGTGCCGTTGCAGATCTCTGTGGAATACCGTTTACTCCGTCCCGGCGGCGCCGTGCCTCAGCCAGTTCCTCCGCACAATCCTGGCAGAAGCGAAGAGGATAGCCGGTGCAGAGATTCGCACGGATGGCGCAGATGCCAACGCGATTGCCCTTGAACATCACACAGCGCGCGCAGGTGCAATGAACCGCGTCGTTTGCGGAAGTGTGGAAGTCTCGCGCGGGCACGCCCAGCCAATGACCGACCTCGTGGAGCACCGTTCCGGCCTCGATGTCGGTTGCCTTGATGGGGCCGAAGCTGATGCGGTATATGGAGGCGCGATGAAGCCCCAGAACAGCGAACGGGCGCCCGTCGGAGTCGGTGTCGTGATCGATGAACCCGTATGCCGCATCAGGAGCCGTGGAATCCTGGACGACGACGATCACGAGGACCGCGTCGTTGCCATCTGGGATCTGGGCTTTGCCGGCGGCGATAATCTCAGCACTATCGACCTTCGAGATGCCCGACAGTCCGGTGTCGGTACCTTCCTGGACAAGGACTTCGAGGCCGGCCTGCTCGGCCATCGTCGATCGAAGTTGATCCAGCGCGACTTCGTCGATGCGGTAGGGACCTGTGGTCACGATGATGCGGAAGGACCGGTACGCGCCGCCGGTCCAGGTCTCGGGTAACGATACGGTCTCGACGTTCGTACGCTCGTTGGAGACGGCCGGCTCACAATTGGCGTCCTCGGGGCAGCAGCCCGACAGTACGCTTGCGAGCCATGAAATCGCCCCAACGGCAAGAAGGTCTCGGCAATACGCCACTGTTGCCATCCGTTTGTCCCCGAATCGGCCTCTCTTCGACCTTTGCCGCCGATACCCGGTCGCGGATATCGAGGGCGTTCGATGCACGCCGCGAACTGTTCGACGGGCTGGTCTCCTGGTGCCGAGTCCCAGCAGTATATCCTTGCGCAGCACCAACTGCGTAGTTGGTGCCGATGCTCCTGTACCGCGCACAGCGATGGTTCTCCGACAGCCTGGGGATTTCATGCTCACATAATCCGCCCTGCGAATACCGGCACGTCTCGCGGCGCTGCAACGGGTTGCACGTACACAGGTCCGACCGGACAATGCCGCTTCTCTGGTGAAGTGAATGAAAGGGGGGCCAGACCGTGAACGAATGTGGCAATGTGGCGAGGTTGATGATCCTGCTGTTTCTTGTGACGGCAGGTCTGCTGTGCGGGGCCGAGACAGTTCAAACGCCGCCGAGCGACCGGGCACCCGAGCCCGATGTCAACATGGCTTTGGCCTGGTGGCCGCCGATGGAGAACGTCTACACGCCGGTCGGCTGGAAGAACCACCTCTTCCGGTTCAACGTGTACTACAACGGCATGATTATGGCCAATCCGGTGCCCGAGCCGGACGTGAAGGCCCTGGCGCCTTGGGAAGGACTCGGCGTGCAACTGTCCATCATGCCGTCCGAAAAGGGCGAGGATCCCGACCGCTGGCGAGCCGGCACCTACCAGATGAGCACGGACAACGGCCGCCGGTGGAGTTACCAGGGATTGCTGGATCGGCCGACGCCGGTGATCTGGAACGAATGGCGGCAATCGTTCCGCTCGGCAATCGGTTTCATCCTGAGGCAGGAGGTCTTCGCCCACGTCCCCGGCGGGCGGGAGATCGAAACCGGCACCGAGCCGCTCTATGCCTGGGTCCGCCTGTCGATCCGCGAAGTCAACCCGCTGATGAAGCCCGATCCCTGCGTGATCCTCGTTCGCATCAACAAGCCGCACATCTTTCCCGAGATGTACCAGCAGCGCAACTGCGCCCTGCGGCGGACCGATGCCCTCTATACGCGGCAATTGAGTCTTGCACCGGCGGAACCTCGCGACACCCCCGGCGCTGCCGCCTTCATCGCCGAGTCCGGCGGCAAGGTGCGTTTGGCGATTCTGCCCGGCGACTCGACGGCGACCGAATTGCGGCCTCCGAAGAACGGCGGCCAGGACTGGAACCTGCTGATCACCATCCCCGCCACCAAGGGCTCGCACGTTGACCTTGTTGTGCCCATGCTCCCGGCAACGTCAGCGGACATGCTCAATGAGACCCGGTTCGGCCGTGACGCCGCTCTGGCCGAGTGCGATGCCTATTGGTCGAAGGTCCCGCCGACGGCCGCCCGGATCGACACGCCCGAGCCTTACGTCAACGAGTACATTCGCCGCAATGCCCAGTACGGCGAGCTCATCGCCCAGCGGATGCCCGACGGCCGTTACACCAACCTGACCGGCTCGCTGGTCTACGCCCGCATGTGGGCCACGCCCACCACCATGTTCGACACCATGCTGCTCGACACGCTGGGGCTGCATGACGCCGTCGACCGTTACCTGGAGACCTACCGGGCCGCGCAGGGGACGGTCAAGCCGCCAGGCCCCGCCTACGATGTGCATCCCGGTTACTTCGGCGGGCCGAAGGTTCTCGCGGCCATCGACTGGCTCTCCGATCACGGGGCCATCATGCACGCGGCGGCATATCACGCCCTGATCGCCGACGACCGCGAATTCGCCGCCAAATGGACCGAGCCGCTGGTCAAGGCGTGCGAGTTCATCCGCTACTCTCGCTCGCTCAAGAACCACGACGGCGTTCCGGGCGTTCTGGCCCCGGCAATCGCCACGGACCAGTTCGTCCCCACGCAGGCGGTGTGGAACATCGGCTGGCACTATCGCGGGCTCGCGAGCGCCGTCCGATTGCTGGAGAGGCTCGGGCATCCGCGGGCGAAGGAGTTTGCCGCGGAGGCGGAAGATTACCGGCAAGTCTTCGTTCGCGCGCTGCGCGAGGCCGCGGAGAAGACACCGACGTGGACCGACTCGGCCGGGCGCGAGCATCACCTGGTACCGACGTCGCTTTCGGCGGGCGGCGACCTGTTCCACGGCTTCTATCTCGACACCGGGCCGCTGTTTCTGGTTTATGCGGGCCTCCTGCCGGCCGATGATCCGCTGATGCGGTCGGCGCTGGCGTTCTTCCGCGAGGGGCCGAATCATCTGGTGTTTGACCCGGCCGGGCACTTCGAACAGCCGCCGGTGCTGATCCACGAGTTGTCGAGCTGCGAGCCCCCCGCCAGCTTCAACCTCTTCCACAGCCACCAGCTTGCCGACCGCCGGCGATTCCTTGAAGGCATGTACAGCATGCTGACCGGGGCCCACAGCCGGCAGACGTACATCGCCAGCGAGACCCGCGGCGGCGTCGCCGGAATTGCCGGCCACATAGGCATTCACGCCATCCGCCTGTGCGCGATCGATGACCTGGTCGAGCCGGAGGCCCTGCACCTGCTGCGACTGGTGCCCAAGGCATGGCTGAAGGCGGATCGGCAGACCAAATTCGAGAACGTCCCCACGGTTTTCGGCCCGGTGACCGTCCGATTCGGCTTGCAGGATGCCGGCAGGACGCTTGCCGTTGAATACCAGGGCCGTTTTCACCATCCGCCCGCCCGGATGCGTCTCCACATGCCCCCGGTTGCCACCCTCTCTCGGGTGATCGTCAACGGCAAGCCCTTCGACACCCGCCCGGGCGAGGTCCTGGGGGTCCCTCCCCGCTGAATCGCCTCAAGTCACGCCCTCGGGTGCCTGGAGGGGTGGCCGATCTGCGGGGCCTGTCCGGGGGTGGGCGACCCGAAGGGCCGACGGGGGCGTCGGCCCCACTTGCCATGTCCTCCCGCCCTCGGGAGGGTGAACAAAAACCGCCTCCGGGCGTCTAATACTGAAACGACGCCGTAACATGTGTGCCTCCAGTGTTGTCTATTGGTGTACCGGGGGGTACTATGAAATGGCGGATCGGAGCGGACGATAGTCTGTAAAGGGGCCGGTCTTGCGGCCGCCGGCCCTGCCGATGACCCCGGGTGGGGCCGCTGACCGGGGGTTACACCATGTCAGAACTCAAGAAAACCGCCAGACGGGCACAACGTCGACTATGGCTGAATCGTTGGTTTTCCAAGTTGGGCTGGGCGTTGGCGGGTGCGGCTGCGGTTTTCGCGCTGGCCGTGTTGCTTGATCGATTGTGGCTGGTCAGGCCCGACGCGGAAATCCTTCTGGGATGGACGAGTCTTGTCCTGCTGGGAGCCGCTCTCGTGGCCTCGGTTATCTGGGCGGCCGTGACCCGCGAGAACTTGGCCGTCTCCGCGGCGGCCCTTGATGAAGCCGCCGGTCTCAAAGAACGCATTAGTACGGGAATCTATTGTGAGAAGACGGATGACCCGTTCGGGCAGGCCGTGGTCGCCGACGCTCATCGCGTCAGCCGAGGTCTGACGGTTAGGCGTCACCTGCCCGTGCGGTTCCCCGGCTCAGCCAACTATGCCGGGCCGACCCTGCTGGTAGCCCTGCTGGTTTTCTGGCTGTTCCCGGTGGTGGATCTGGCGGGCAAACAGGAAGCGCGTAACAAGCAGACCGACGAACAGCGGCGGATCGCGCGCGCGCAGGCGGCCATCCAGCCGGTCCTCGAGAAGCGGGTCGAGAGCTTCAGGCAAAAGTACCCCAAGCTGAACCAGGAGATGGAGCAGCTCGTGGCCCTCAAGGGAGCCGCGCCGACCACGCGCCCGGAGGACATCAAAAACGAGCCCATCAAGAAGATGGGCGACGTTCTTAAGCAGATAGAGGAAAAGAAACAGGATCCGGATCTGGCCCGAATTGACGAGTTTCGCAAAATCGCACAGAAGCTGGAGGCCCAGCAGCGGGGCAACAACCTGGTCAGCAAGCTCGCGCAGAACATGGCCCAGGGCGACTTCAAGAGTGCCCAGAAGATCCTCGACGAGATGAAACTCGAGCTGATGAAGGCCCCGACCACGGAGGAGCAGAAACAGAAAGCGGCCGAACTCCGGGAGCAGATGACCAAGCTTTCCAAGCAACTCGAGCAGTTGGGTAACAACCAGAAGAAGCTTGAAAACGAGTTGGCCAAGACCGGCATGAAGCCGGAGGACGTGAAACGGGCACTCGAGCAACTCAGCAAGAACCAGGACATCGAGTCGCTCAAGAAGGAACTGGCCAAGCAGGGCATGTCGCAGCAGCAGATCGACAAGCTGGCCAATCAGCTCAAGAAGTGCCAGGGCGGCTGCCAGATGGCCAGCAAGCTCGGCCAGAGTCTCAAGCAGGCCAGCCAGGGCCAGCAGGGTCAGGCAGGCCAGCAGGGCGACCAGGGATCGGATCAGCTCACCGGTTCGTCCGAAGCCGGTTTCAGCGAGGCCTCCGACCAACTGTCGGATATGGAGGCTATGCAGCAGGAGATGAACCAGCTCAGCTCGGCCGCGGCGGACCTGAAGGATATGCAGAACCGGTTGGCCCGCGCCGGGCAGGGCGAAGGTGAAGGGATGGGCGAGGGCGAGGGTGAGGGTAAGGGCGAGGGCGAAGGTGAAGGTGACGGTGGAGGCCAGGGGAGCGGAGGGCACGGAGGGGGTATGGGTGGCCTCGGCGTCGGCGAGGGCAATATCGCCCCCAAGACCGAGACCGGCGGCAGGACGACCGCGCAGAAGGCCAAGGTGAACACGCTCCCGGGCTCGATCATCTCGACGCAGTTTGTCAATGGCGAGCAGGTCAAGGGCGAGGTCTCAGCCGAGTTCGTCGAGGCGGTGATCTCCGCCCAGCGCGACGTCGCCGACGCGATCGGTCGAGAGGCGATTCCGCGGCAGTATCAAAAGAGCGTCAGCAAGTACTTCAGCCAGGCCACCGAGGGCCTGCCGGCCGACAAGGTCAAAGCCGCTGAAAACAAGGTCGAGGAAAGCAATACAGAAACCGGCACTCCAGTTTCAGAGGCAGAGTGAAATGTATGATCTTCGGTTCCCGCGTGCGGCGATGCTGTGGTGTGCGCCGCTGGTTGCGGTCTGCGCGCTGCTCAGCGGCTGCGGCAAGTCAGACGACGACAACGTCGTGACGCTCTATTGCAGCGTCGATGAGCCATTCGCCCGTGAAGTGGTGGGGGTGTTCGAGCAGCAGACCGGCGTCGGCGTGGCCCTGAAGACCGACACCGAGGCGGGCAAGACGACCGGCCTGGTGCGCCGCATCGAGGCCGAACGCAATCGACCGCAGGCGGACGTGTTCTGGTCGAGCGAGTTGTTCAACACCATCAAGATGGCCCGGCAGGGCTTGCTGGCCGGGTATCGCCCGCCGGCCGAGGGGATTCCAGACCGGTATAAGGATCCCGGCGGGCGGTGGACGGCGTTCGGTCTGCGGGCGCGGGTGGTCGGGTACAACACCTCTAAAGTCAAGCGAGATGAGCTTCCGACCCGCTGGCGGGACATCGCCGATGCTCGCTGGGCCGGGCGGCTGGGCGTTGCCGACCCGCGATTCGGGACCACCCGCGGCCATTTCGCGGCGTTCCTGGCCCTGTGGGGTGAACCGGCTTACACGGAGTTCCTCGATGCTCTGGTTCCCACGCTGGGCGACAAGCTCTTCGACGGCAACGCCACCGTTGCCCGGATCGTCGGCAGCGGCGAACTGCTCATCTGCGCCACCGACACCGATGACGTGTATGCTCGCCAGAACGCCAAGGAACCGATCGATCTGGTCTACCCGGATATGGGCGATGGCGGCACGCTGCTGATCCCCAACTCCGTCGCGATGCTCACCGGTGCCCCCCGCCCCGACAACGCCCGCAAGCTGATTGATTTCCTGACCTCCGAGCAGACCGAACGCATGCTGGCCCAAAGCGACTCCCGCAACACCCCGGTCCGCGAGTCGCTCCGCAAGGAGCTGAACCTCACCCTCCCGCCCGAGACGAAGCTGACTTTCGACCAGATCGCCGATGCGATGGACAAGGCCATCGAACTGGCGGGCAAGAGGCTAATCAAGTAGGAGGGCTCTCTGAGCTGATCAAGTAGGAGGGCTCTCTGAGCCCGACCCCCGTGGCAGACCGGCGCGTTCCGCTCGACCGAGAATCCTTTCTCGGTCGCTCTTCGGCTGGATTCCTTTCCGCACGGGCGCCGTTGGCGGCCTTTGTTCGTTGAGCTCGTTGGCCACGCGTTCCGCCTCCCGCATCACGCGGAGGATGTTCCTGCCCATGATCTTGTGGATATCCTCCGCTGAATATCCCCGGTTGAGCAGTTCCTGCGTGATATATGGGTATCCCGACACGTCCTCCAGTTGAAGCGGCATGATCCCAACGCCGTCGTAGTCGGAGCCGAGTCCGACGTGGTCGATGCCGGCGACGCGCACGACGTGGTCGATGTGATCCACCACCATGCCGACGGTGCCCTTGGGGATCGGGTTGGCCTTGCGGTAGGCGCCCCAGGCTTCGTTGAACGCCTGTGACTCGGGGTACTTTGCCTTGATCGCCCGTTCCTGCTCAAAATAGCCGGCCATGGCACGGGCGCCGTCAGGGTGGGCGTATCCCGGGAAAAAAGTGACCATCACCACCCCGCCGCCGCGTCCGATGGCCGCAATGACATCGTCCGGCACGTTGCGCGGGTGAGAGGCGATGGCCATGGCAGAGGCGTGCGAAACGATCACCGGGGCTGTACTGACTCGCAGGGCGTCGCGCATGGTATCCGGTGACACGTGGGCCAGATCCACAAGCATGCCCAGGCGGTTCATCTCCCCGACCACGCGCTCGCCGAACGACGACAGCCCGCCGTGACGCGGCACGTCCGTCGCCGAGTCCGCCCAACTTGTCGTCTCTGAGTGCGTCAGACCCATGTACCGGGCCCCACGCCGGTGGAACAACGCCAGATTATCCAGCGAGTTTTCGATCGTGTGGCCGCCTTCGATGCCGATCAGGCAGGCGATTTTGCCGCTCTTGTGGATGCGTTCGACGTCCGCGGCCGTTCGCGCCGCCTCGAAGACGTCGGCATAGCGTTCGACCATCCGATCGATCAGCTCGAACTGCTCCAGGGCCATCTTCGCGGCCCCGCCGCTGTGCTCGAGTTCCGGCGGGACGTACACGACCCAGAACTGGGCTCCGACGCCGCCCTGGCGCAGTCTCGGGATGTCCGTGTGCAGGACCTCCTGCCGTTGCCGGATGTCCATCTTGTCAAATGACGACTTGCCCTTGGCGCGTATCTGCCAGGGCATGTCGTTGTGCCCGTCGATCAGCAGGCCGGAGCGGTGGATCCGCAAGCCCTCCTCCGTCAGGACCACGGGTGCCGGCTGCGATGACGCCGATGTTGCCAGGGTGCAGCCTGCAAGGAAGACGACAGCGATCCAGGATAGGGTGATTGCGACGCGGATACGGCTCATCTCGCTGGAAATACGACAAAGCATGTGTCCCATCCGTTCTTACGGGCATGGTTGGTCGGACAGAGTGTTCGGTCAGGCCCGGCCACGCAGATCATACAGCAAGATGCCGGCCGGGGGGACATGGGATGTAGACTCGTGTTAAGATCAGGCGGCGGCAGGTGGCGGCGAACAGGCTGCCGAATGCCCGACGCTGAGGTTCTGACATGGAGGGCCATCCATGACACGGCCGGATTCCAGAACGGCTCTCGCGAGGAGTGAAACAACCCTGACACGGCGGCAATTCGTTGGGTCATCCCTGACGGCGGCCGGGATTTCTCTTGCTCAGGCAGACAGCAGCCGTGGTCAGGAGGCAGTCGCCGCGGAGACCCGACCTGCCGATGCCGGACGCCGGATCAAGCTGGGAGTTGTCGGCTGTGGCGGCCGTGGAGCCTGGATCGCCAGGTTGTTTCAGAACCATGGCGGCTACGATTTGTTCGCCGTCGCCGACTACTTTCAGGAAGTGGCCGACGCGTGCGGCAAGGCCCTCGGGGTTGACCCAGCCCGGTGTTTCTCCGGCCTATCGGGTTACAGGCGGGTGCTCGACAGCGGCGTGGAAGCCGTGGCCCTCGAAACGCCGCCGTGTTTCTTCCCCGAGCATGCCCGAGCTGCCGTCGGAGCCGGCGGTCACGTGTTCATGGCCAAGCCCGTGGCCGTGGACGTCCCCGGGTGCCTGGCAATCGAGGCCGTCGCTCGGAAGGCGACTGCGGCCAAGCTGTGCTTTCTCGTTGACTATCAGATTCCCACCGACGAGCACAATATCGAGATCGTCAAACGTATCCACGCGGGGCAGATCGGCCGGCCGGGCATCCTGCACAGCTACTACCTGTCCTGCGCCTTTCCCGATCCGCCTCTGACCGATACGTGTGAAAGCCGTCTGCGCCGGCTCACCTGGTGCAATGACGTGGCTATCGGCGGCGGGTATCACGTGAATGCCTGTATCCATGCGGTCGACGCGGCCCTGTGGGTGGCGGGCAGGACGCCGGTCAGCGCCACCGGTGCCTCACGCGTTGCCCGGGCCGATCCTCACGGCGACAGCCACGACGTTTTCGGCATCGTTTACGAATTCGCCGACGGGCTGATCATCAGCCATCGGGCCAAGCACCTGACCAACCCGGTGCCGGGCTTCCGCTGCGGGTGCGAGATTCACGGCGATACGGGCATGGCCGAGATCGGCTATGACGGCAAGGTGCTCCTGCGAAGCGGTGCAACCTCGTACGATGGCGAGGTGGTCAAGCTCTATGAGGCCGGGGCGGTGCGCAATATCGCGACCTTCCACAAGAACGTGACGGATCAGCATGCAACCAATCCGACCGTCCGCCGGGCGGTGGATGGGGCCCTGACCACTATGCTCGGCCGGGAGGCTGCCCTGCGGCGATCCCGGTTGACCTGGGATCAGTTGCTCAAGGAGAATCGGCGGCTCGAGGTCGACCTACGCGGGATGAGAGCGTAGCAAACCCCTGCATGAAAGGATGATATCGTGCACTTGACTGCGTTCGAACGGACGGTTGTTCTGACAATCCTGTGCTTGCCGGCTCTGACGGGCGGGGTGGGATCAGCCGCGACGGAGGACCTGGGCAATGGCTTCCTGCACCACGGCGTGGCCACGCCGGTCAGCAATCACCGCGGCATAGTGGCCACGGTCGACGGCCAGGGGCGCAACGTCGTCCTGGTCTGGCTGTTCGACCTGCGCGGCGGATACGCGCTCCTGCTGATCGATGCCGAAACCGGCAAGAGCGAGGAATTCGCCATGCCGTTTCCCCCCGGCGGCGATTGCCCCTACGCGTCGATCCTTTCGAGCGGAAACAAGTACTACACCCATTTCAACAGCCACTTCGTCGAGTTCGACCCCGTCAAGCGGGCGTTCACCTTCCACCGCCAGACCGCCCCGCAGATGGCCATGGGCATGACCGAAGACGACAACGGGGTGATCTGGTCGGTGACTTATCCGCAAAGCGGCGTGGTGTCCTTCAATCCGAAAACCCGCGAGTTCAGGGATTACGGGCACGTCCACAAGGAGAACTGGCAGCAGTATCAGCGGCATGTGGCCGCCGACGACGCCGGTTGGGTCTACTTCGGGATCGGCATGACCACCAGTCACATCATCGGCCTCGATCCGCGGACCGGGCAAGCCAAGGCCATGATTCCCGAGAACGAACGGGTTCGCGGGGCCGCGGCAGTCCATCGAGACGTGAACGGCAAGGTTTATGGCTATCCGGGCGCGCCCCATGACAAGCCGAACACAGCACAGGACAACTGGTATGAGCTCTACAAGGGCCAGGCCAGGAAGATCGGCAAGCGGCCGTCGATTCGGAACAAGCGGATCATCACCGGCTCCCAGGGTCTTTTTCATACCGAGTTCCCGGACGGTAAGCGGTTGCGGGTGTGCGACACCGTCGAGCGCGTCATGACCGTCGAAGACCCCAAGACCGGCACGGTCAGGAAACTCACCTTCGACTACCGCAGCGAGGGAGCGCACGTCATGGGAGTAGCGGTCGCGCCAAACGGGACAGTCTGCGGCGGCACTGCATTTCCGATGCGATTCTTCAGCTATGATCCGCAGGCCGACAAGTGGACGAATCGCGAGTGCTACGGCCAGTGGAATACGGTCGCGCGGCAGGGAGATCGATTTTTCGTCGGCGGTTACGGCGCGGGCTTTCTTCTCGAATGGGACCCAGCCCGCCCATGGGTGCCTACGGAGAAGGGCAAGCAGGACGCCAACCCGCTCTTTCTGACGGACTGCACGCCCGCCATCAATCGTCCGCACGAACTGCTGGCTCACCCCGACGGATCGACGCTGGTCCTTGCGGGTACCCCGGAGTACGGGTTCACGGGTGGCGGATTGCTCTTCTGGGATCGCAAGACGAAGAAACGCGTGCTGGTCGAGCACACGGATATCCTGCCGCAGCAGGCGACGATGAGCCTGGCGGCCCTGCCTGATGGTAAGCTGCTGGGCGGCACGACGACGAGTCCTGGAACCGGCGGCGAGAAGAAAGCCACGCAGGCGGAACTCTACATCATGGATATGAAGACCAGGAAGGTGCTGTGGCACGAGGCGGTGTTCCCCGCGGCACAGGATTACTCAGACTTGTGTCCCGGCCCCAACGGTCTTGTCTACGGTGTTGTGGATCGGGCCCGCTTGTTTGTGTTTGACCCGGTGAAACGCGAGGTGATCTACGAACGAGAGACCCAGGCTCGGTTCGGGCTCACCAACTCCCAGCAAGGGCCTCGAATCTTCGTCACAGGTCTGAGGAGCGCAGTCTACATGCTTTTCACCAAAGGCATCGGCCTCATTGACCCGGCAGAGTTCGAGGTCAGACTGCTGGCCGAGTCTCCAGTACCGGTAGGTCCTGGCGGCGACTACCACAAGGGACGCATCTACTTTGCCAGCGGGTCGCACCTGTACAGCTACAAGGTGCCCGATTGACTGACTGACCGACAGGATATCAGGGAACACGGGCGGTTACAGAAACCGTCTTGAACGGAAAGGATGGGCGGGCTGAGATGCCTCGACGACTCTACCTCACCGGCAGTATCACAATCGCTCAAGCGTTGGCTCTTGTTTTGGCCACCACCGCAAGTGCAGGGCAGACCCTCCATAACGGCATTGTGTTGCCCGACGAGTGGCCTCCCCAAATCAAGGAACTAAGCCGCGAGCCGATGCCGGTGCCCTACCTCGAAAAACGTCCCGAGGTCATCCCCATCGACGTGGGACGGCAGTTGTTTGTCGATGACTTCCTCATCGAAGACACGACTCTGACACGCACGCATCACAGCGCCGTGTATCACCCCGCCTGCCCGGTGCTGAAGCCCGACAGGCCGTGGGAGCATGACCCGGCGGACAGCAAGCCCTGCGCGATGGTGTTCAGCGACGGCGTCTGGTATGACCCGGCCGCGGGGCTGTTCAAAATGTGGTACCTGGGCGGATACTGCACAACCACGTGCTACGCGACAAGCAGGGACGGAATTCACTGGGACAAACCGTCGCTGGATGTCGTGCCCGGGACGAACGTTGTGCTGAAGAAGTCCAGAGACTCGAACACGGTGTGGATAGACCCGAAGGAATCGGATCCCGCCCGGCGATACAAGATGTTCATTGTCACGCAAAGACGCGATGCCAGAGGCGGCGTTGATATGGCGCTGTACTATTCGGCGGATGGAATCCACTGGGGAGAGCCCGTGGCGACCAGTTGGGCTGATGGCGACCGCTCGACCATCTTCTTCAACCCCTTCCGCGACAAGTGGGTCTACAGTGCCAGGATCAGTCCGGGGCCTGTCGGCCGGGCGAGGATGTATGCGGAATGCGCGGATCTGGCCGACGGGCTTACGCGTATGGGCGAGATCGGCAGGCTCTGGACGTGTGCCGATCGGCTCGATCCTCGTAACCCCAGCACGGCCCTCAAGGACGTCGAGCCGCAGCTATACAACCTGGATGCCGTCGCATACGAAAGCCTGTTGCTCGGGCTGTTCTCGATCTGGCAGGGGGACCCGGGCAAGCCCCTCGACAAGCGGAACGAGGTGCTGCTGGGCTTCAGCAGGGACGGTTTTCACTGGTCACGGCCGGATCGACGGCCGTTTGTCGGAGTGAACGAAGGTGAAACCACGTGGAACTGCAGTAACGTGCAGTCCGCCGGCGGCGGGTGTCTGGTGGTAGGCGATCATCTCTACTTCTACGTCAGCGGCCGCGGCAGGCACCGCCCGACCAGCGCCGCCTCCACCGGTCTGGCAATCCTTCGTCGCGACGGCTTCGCCTCGATGGATGCCGGGGAGACGATTGGCACATTGACCACCCGCCCGCTGAAATTCAGCGGGGGCCACCTGTTCGTCAACGCGGATGCCCGCGGCGGCGAACTGCGGGTCGAGGTGCTCGACCGCACCGGCGAGGTCTTCCCGGCCCTGAGCCGCAGCTCGTGCATGCCCATCACCACCGATGGCACAATTCAGCGGGTGCGTTGGATGGAGCCTGTCGACCTGTCCGCATTGGCCGGCAAACCAGTGAGGTTCCGGTTCCATTTGAGCCACGGGAAACTGTACTCGTTCTGGGTCAGTTACGACGAGTCGGGGGCCAGCTACGGCTATGTCGCTGCCGGTGGGCCGGGCTACACCGAGCCCCGTGACACCGTCGGCCAGGCTGCCTACAAGGCGGCCGACGCCGTTGCGGCGCATGCAACCACCAGGCCCGCACCGTCCGGCGAGTGGACATGTGTCACTCTGCACGCAGCGTTCAGTCCTCGCGACACGGCTGAGGATTTCGTTTTCGATGAGAGAATGTGGATCAGCAACGGGTGGCGGCCCAAACGCGGTACAAGGGATGCGTTTTTCAGTCCGGATTTGTGGTCTTCCAGCGACGGTGCGAACTGGACGCTGGTTACCGACAAGACGCCATACGACCCCTACAGCGAGATGGTCGTGTTCCAGGGCAAGGTCTGGGCGATCAAAGGGAGCGTATGGAACTCGACGGACGGCGTGCAGTGGCGGAAGGTGCTGGACAAGACGCCGTTCGGCGGCCGGGGCTACGGCGAGGCGGTGGTTTTCAAGGACCGCATCTGGCAACTCGGCAGCGGCGCCGACGTGTGGTCCACCGCCGACGGCGTGAGCTGGACCTGCTCGACCGAGAAGGCACCGTTCGGCAAGCGCATGGGATCGGCTGTGGCGGCATACGACGGAAAGCTGTGGCTGATGGCCGGCAACACCCCAGGCGCCAATGACCCGGTGGAAAAAGGTTACAAGGACGTCACAACACACAATGATGTGTGGTGCTCGGAGGACGGCGCCCGCTGGACGCGCGTGATTGAGCATGCCCCCTGGCCGCCGCGGCAATGGTGCGTGGCGGCGGTTTACGCGGGCCGGCTGTGGCTCATCGGCGGGTATCACAATGCCGGTGCCAACAACCTCGGAGATGTCTGGACCACCACCGACGGCCGCGAGTGGCGGCCGTTCGAATCGCCCACCCGCTTCGCCCCCCGCCACGAGGTCACCCCCTACGTTTTCAACGGCAGCTTGTGGGTGGTGGCCGGGAACACGTGGCCCGTGGTCAATGATGTGTGGCGGCTCACGCTGCTCGAGGCAGGAGCCGGGCGTGCGGACCGGTAAGCGCGGAAGCAGTCCCCGAGCCCGATGCGGTTATCCGTTCTTTGCAGAGTGAAAAGTGGGATTGTCCGAGCCCGGAATCATGAGTCTCGGAGCAGTCTTGTGAAGCCGGCCTGTTCGAAGTGACGATCACAGGTGAACGCGTCGCGAGTATCTTCGTGGGACATGAGCTCGAAGCTGACGCAGCCGACAAGACCCCAGTCTTTGTCAGTGTGTCTGTCGAAGCGATCCAGTCCCTGTGAGAGCAGAGCCTTCTCCACGAACACCACGCGGGCTAATGGTGAGGCCAGGAGATCGCGGATGAACCGCGCGACGCGGCGTCTCGCGGGTCCGCGAGCCATCCCGTTGCCCAGTTCTCCCAAGACCAGATTCGTCGTCAGCAAGGTGCAGCCCTTGCGCCCGAGGCCCTCGAACACCTTGACGGCTTGCCCGTGAAGCCAGTCGTCGGCATTGAGGAGGGCGAGCAATCCGTTCGTATCGAGGAAGACAGTCTCAGCGGCCATTAGACACCTTGGGATGTCCGTAGAGATAATGGTCTATGTTGGTGGCGAGATCGGGGATTCCGGTGTGGACGGCGTCCCGGCCCGCCAGGAAGAGCGACGGGATGTCAGACTGCTGCTTGGCAGGCGCAGATTCCGGCTCAGCGGGCTCTACCCGGACGATAGTGCCCTCCGGCAAATGGGCACCCGGCTCGAGTTCCACAAGGCCGTTTCGAACTGTTCCCTTATAGGCCATGGTTCACCTGACACCATCAATTCTAGCGTCTGCGACCTTGCCCCGCAATGGATTGAGCTCATGGGCTTCGCCTGGGCGTCCGCCGGACCAGAATGGACTCGTCCTCACACCCTCACCACCTTCGCCTGAACGGTGAGCTTCACCGGCAGGCGCACCGGTTTGGTGCCGAGCATGACGATCACCTCCAGTTCGATGTCACCGGGTCGAGCGTGGGCGGGAATTGAGAGCTTGTACTGGCCGCTGAGCTCGGGCTTTGGGACGGGCCAGCCCAGGGGCATCCGCCAGCCGCCGACGAGGTCGGGCTCGATGCGAACGGCCACCGTGTCGCCCGGGCGAATCGATCGGCGATCGACGGTGAGCTTGACCGGCGGGTCTGTCGGGCGGAACTCGAAGCCGGCCTTGCTCTTGATGTACACCGGCATGCCGGTGTCGAGGGTGACCACGGATATGCCATCGGCGACGACCGGCCGAAGCCTCTCGCCGAAGGTGCTGATGATCCAGGGTGTCTGCTCGCCGCGGAAGGCCAGCAACCGCCCGGTCTGCGGGGCGCACGCGGCTACCACATCCGCCTTGCCGTCGCTGAACCTGAACCCATACGCGTCGGGTCCGAGATCGATCTGTTCGACCACCTTCATGCCCGCCAGCGTGTTGGCGATCGTTGCCAGGGCCCGGTAGGCGGGCTTGAGCCGCAAGTCGTTGCGCACCATGCCGAAGTTGTACTCGTTGTAGTAAGGGTCATTTCCGTCGTTGCGGAAGTCGTACCACGAGACGCTGGCGACCGCTCCGCTGGCCACGGACGTGAGATACGTCCGGGCGACGTATGAGGCCTGCTGGCGCTCCGTCCGGCCGTAGGGGCGATCGCTCGGCCAGCCCATCTCGGTGATCCACACCGGCCGTCCGCCGACCAGGGCCTTCACGTCGCGCAGCTCCTTGATGAAGTCCAGGTCATTCAGCTCGCCGCGATAGGGGTGGATTGTCAGGGCGTCGAATCTGGCCCCCGCGGCCATGGTTCGCTTGATGAAGTCGATGTCGATGCCGGCCGTCGAACAGCCGAGCACCTGGGCCTCCGGATCCTCGGCCTTGATCGCCTCGTACGCCTTGGCCAGCAGGGTGAAATACAGCTCCTTGGGGCCCGTCCAGAAGAAGATGTTCGGCTCGTTCCAGATCTCCCAGTGTTTGATCCGGCCCTTGTAGTGCCGGACCACCTGCCGGGCCCACTGACAGTATTCCTCGACGCCTTCGGGCGTGTCCTTCCTGGCGAAGTGCGACCAGTAGCAGAGCAGGCCGTAGATGCTGATGCCGTTGGCGTGAGCGACGTCGACCAGGTCGTCATAGAACGTCCAGTTATACTCGCCCTTCCTGGGTTCGGTGATGTGCCAGTCGATCTCCTCGCGGGTCCACTTGACGCCCGCCTTGCGGGCCAATGTGGCCAATTCGTTCATCTTGGCCCTGGCTTGCGGGTGCCCGTTCCAGCGGTAGAGGTACAACCCGACGCCGAACGGGCTGGACGGATCGAGAGCGGTCGAGCCCGACTCGCCCAACGGCATGCTCATCCCGATCGACGCCGGCTCGCTGATGTCTCCGCCCTCGACCCACCAGAAGGTGCCCTCCATCATGGCGTGGTGGGAAGCCCTCCTGGAGCTGAACTCGAGACTCGTCGGGGTCCCGCCGGCGGGAGGCAGCGTGAAGGTCTTGTTCTGGTATTCGACCCCGTAAAGCTGTCGAAAACCGCAGATGACCTCGCCTTTGGCCTCAGACTTCTGCAGATTCTGGATCTCCACCTTGAAGACGGCCTGGTTGCCCTGTTGTTCGACGTCTGGGGACAACACGACCGTCTGGCCGGCCGGCAGGGTGGTCTCGGCCTCGACCCGCGTCAGGCGAAGGGCGCCTCTCTCCGGACCGTTTCCACGTTTCAGGCTGATCTCCAGAACTCGCAGCGGCATGCGGGCCTGCCCGTCGTTCTCGCCACCGAAATGCTCCCAGTCTTTCAGATCGCCGAGCGGTACGTCGATGGTCTGCGGGCCGTCCCCGCTTAAGCGGCCGACCTGCTTGCGGAAGTTCTGGAAATGAGACCCCAGGGTGACGAACACCTCATGACCCGAACCGTCGTTTTCGACGAAAAGCTTCATGCCGGCCGAACGGCCCAGCAGAGAAAACCCCGTGTGCAGCGAAGGGCTCGACTGGCCCGAGAAGGCGTAATTCCACGTCCCCTTGTCGAAAGTATTGCCCGCTCCGCCTCTCGCTCCCCAGCCGATTGTCGATTGTGGGTCCCAGGCGATGTACGTGGTGGTCACCTCCGGTGACGGTGCCGCGGAGGTCCCGAATTCCAGATCGTCAATCAGAACGGTCCCTTCCTTCTGAGCTCCCGTGTTCTCGACTAACACGGCGAAGGCGGTCAGCGGCTTGCGGATCTTGCCCGTGCCCGCCCCGCCAAACCAGTGTGACCATCGCGTCAGATCCACCTCGACCTGTTGCCAGCCGTCGGAGACGAAATCCGCCGACTTCTGAAACGTCTGAGAGGATGAATCGACGACTCGGAAAGTGACGCGGTTGCCGGCCGGCTTGCTCATCCACAGCCGCGCGAAACGGTAGTTGTTGTCGGCCGGCAACGCGCAGGACGCCTGAACATAGTTTCCGCCGCCCTGGAAGGAGAAACGCAGCCCCAGGCAGCCGGGCTTGTCGTGGCCCGCCGCAGCGTCCCATTCGATCTTGCCGGTCGCCCCGGGAAACTCCGGCCCGTTTGCGAAGCTCCATGTCTTGACCGAGTCGGCCGTATCGAAGGTCATAGGTTCGGCGGTGAGAGTGAACGCCGATAACGCCTGCGAGGCGAGAACCGCCGCGAGCATGGCTGATGTTCTCATGTCCGTCTCCCTGGAACGTGGAGTTATGGTCAGTTCTCGGCGGGTTGCGTGTCCGGTTCGCGAACGACGTTGATCCGCCGCGAGGAGGCATCATACACGAAGCCGGCAATGGCCTGAATCTGTCCCAACCCGTCTTCGATTAACGCCTTGTTTCGCAAACGACCCTGCACCGCTGCCCGATCGGCCTCGTCGTAGTCGGCGAACGCACTGGCACGCCCGTCGCTGAAGAAGCTCGGCATACGCGTGCCGGTCTGAATGCGGCGGGGGCCCTGGAGCCACAGAGGTACCCATGCCGGCCGCAAACGGCCGCTGACGTTCTGAAGATCCGGCGCGGTGGGGTGAGCGTTGGCCCCGGGCACCGTCGGGTCGCCGAAGACATGACACTGCAGGCATTGAAGCTCCTGAAAGAGCGTCTGCCCGTCGGCGATCTGATCCGCGGTGGTTTGTGGAATGGGCGGATCGAGATAGGCGTGGCTGATGGCATGAACTCGTCTCAGGAAATCGGCGTCGGATACCGCTTGCTCACAGGCTTTGACAAATGTCTCGTGCGAAGTCTGCAAGGGCTCCAGCCAGTTGGCGGGGATCGACCCGTGCAGCAGGATGAAGCGGCGGATCGAATCCATGGCCAGGGCAGCGGCTTGCCGTTCGGCTATGTCGCCCGTCGCGGACGGTTTGGCCACGGTGGTCAGCCGGTTGGTCAGCCATTGCGACCGTTCCTCGCTGACCGCCGCATAGTACTCGGCAATAATGGCGGTCTGCTGCTCATCCAGAGCGAAGCTCGGCATCCGCGCCTTGAGCCACGGCCGAATCGTCCTGACGTTTGACAGATAGTCGTGAGTCCACTGTGCCTCAACACGGGCACCCTGGCCTGCCAGTCGAGGCGGGGCTTCCGCGGCCTGGAATCGCGGCACGCCGCCCTCCTGCCGCCAGTAGTACTGAAGGATCGCCGCTCCGTTACCTTCGATGGTGTGACAGGCCGTGCAGTTGAGCAAACGGGCGAGGTTCGTGCCTTGCGCGGCCCTGCCGGCGGGCGACTGGCTGTCGGCCATGAGGCTCGCCTCGACGTTGGCCGCCCGCCGCGAGAGCACGAAGGTCGCCAGTTCGCCGGCCCGTTCGCCGCTCATGTGGAAATTCGGCATCCGCAGCCGGCTGAGAGGCGGCTTGTCCCGGCCGCGATCCCAAATTCGTGGATTTCGCAGCTTTTGCCAGGCAAAGGAGGCATGCGTCCGCTCGATATAGACCGCCGGGTTGTCGGACACCCACGGAGGCTTGTCTCCTTTGGGATAAAGGGTCGAGAAGCGGGCATCCTTGCCGATGAGCCCCAGCAGCGGGTCAAACGTGCCCAGGTCGAGCTGTCCCACCGGCTTGTCCGCCCATCGCGTCAGTTCCGGCCCTATCCGCGGGGCGTTCTCCAACCCCGGTATCTCGTGGCAGCCCGCACAGCCGTAGTGAGCGAGCATTCGCTGGCCGAGATATGCCCATCGCCGCTCATCCGCGGACAGGGCTGCCAGTCCGCGACCTCCGGTGGTCTTGTCGGAAAACCCGGCGGCCAACTGCGCGTCGATCTCCGCGCTTTCATCGCCGTCCGCGGTTGAGAGGGTCTGGCGGATCAAATCGTCACGAATGGCGCGGAGCGCGCCACCCGGAGCCTGCCAGGCCGGCGGCGTGCCCTCCACGTAACGACGTGCCGGCACCCCGCTCAGGTAGACGGCCAGGTCGGTGGCCTCATCGACTGTCTGGGGCGAACCGGCCGGTGACGCCGCGGAAAGACTGTCCAGCCTGAACCGGGGCATGCGCGTGGCGGGTGAATAGCGGCGCGGATCGATCAGCCAATCGCGCAGCCAGGCGACTTCAACCTGGGCATTTGTGAATTTCGCCCCCAGGTTTGACAGATCGGGCGCGAATTTCACGGCCACAGGCCCCGGCTCCTGCGGTATTTCGAACAGAACGCTCACGTCGTCCTTTGCGGTCGGATCGGTGGGCGAAGCCTGCGGAGGAGCCGGACCTGTCGCCGGTCCCGCCGCCGGCCGCATGCTGGTGCTGCCGTAGGGCCCGCTCTTCTCGTCGATGGGCGGATGACACGCCAGGCAGCCGATTTCGTTGAACAGCCGCCGCCCGCGCTCGGCAGAGGCCTTCACGAGATCGGGGTGAGATGGCGTTTCGCTGATTTGAGGCGGGAGGGCCGGAATCTCGCCCTGGTTCGTCAACTGAAGATACAGCACCATCGCATCGATCACCGTTCGTGTCCGGAGACCGGAATCCTCACCGGCGCCGCCTCCAGCCGGCGAAAGGTCGTTCTCCTGCTCGAACGATTGCGGCATGGCCGTCCACGGCCGAAAGCCCGGTGGCGAGAGGATGTATTGCCGCATGAATTCGCCGTCGAGTTTGGCTCCCGCTCGGACCAGCGAAGGGCCCACTCGGCCCGCGGATTCAAATCCTTCAATCAGGTGGCAGTTGACGCAACCCCACCGCTCAACCAGCATCCGTCCGGCGTTGAGGGTCCGGGCCAGCGGCCGGCAATCGAACACGGCCGTGTCCGAGATCTGCGGGTGACATTTGGCACATGCGGCCTCGATACAGCCGGATGGCAGCATCGGCCGTTCCATGTTGGCACGAGCTGATTCATAGCTGTATTCGGCCGCCATGCCTGCCCTGCGCACTTCATGCTGCCGTTTCCATTTTTCGAGCGTCGCCGCTGATTCAGCGGTGTGCCCGGCGAGCATGAAGTCTGTTTCGTTGCCGCTGCCTTCGTGGCAGACCGTGCAGCCCATGCGCTTCATCGGATGGGGCGAACGATCGGAGACGTAGAGTTCCAGTTTGGGATGGGGCTCGATGGGTCGCCGCATCGCGATCGGCCCCGCGCCGGCACCGGCCAGCCGACGGTTGGCTGCCTCGATGGCCGCGTCTGTGAAATCTTGTTGTTGCCCTGCCGTCAGCGTCAGCCAAAGCCACCCGATGTCACCCAGGGAGGTGTTGATGCCATCAGCTATGCCATAGTCGGTGAGCACGGTCGAGGCCGCCGGTGACGTCGCCGATACTGTTGCCGCCAGCCGCGTGGCCAGCCTCCACGGCGTCAGATCCTCGGCGGCAATGCCCGCGTGGCAGGTCATACAACGATCAATCGTCGCCGCCTTCGTGAAGTGCAGATCGCGCCTCACTTCCGGCAGCACAACCTGGCGGATGCCGATGCTTTCTGACCGCGAGTCTGCGGCAGGGCTTGACTGCGGCGTGCCCGCGCCACGGCCGGCCGCCGCGAGTTCATCCAGCCGCGCCAACGCCGCGCGCTGTGAGATCAGGTCCTCCTGGTGCGTTCGCCAAGCCGGTGTCCGATCCACCCATATCCACCACAGCAGGCCGGCCAGCAGGGCAAGGCTCGCGCACGCGAAGATCGCGCCGATGTGCCGCATCTCGTGATAGCGTTGGCTGTCGTCTGACATATCGAGCCGCAAGCAGACTTCATGGCCGACCGGACAACGGCCGACCTCGACAGACTGAGTGTAATTCATAAACGGAACGTGGCAGGCCGTCCATGATTGGGCGACGTCACTCTTGCGGGCTGGAGGGGAGGGGTACTGCCGGGGCTTGCTCTCGCTGCGGAGCCAGACCGAGGTTCTGCATGACCGCCCGCGTCGAGGCCACCCGGTTGATGGTGTAGAAGTGGATGCCGGGGACCCCGTACCGGATAAGCTCGTCGCACATCTCGGTGGCCAGGTCGATGCCGTACTGGTGGCAGGCCTCGTTGTCATTGGCCAGCCTGTCAAGCTGAGCCAGCACCCGCGCCGGAAGCTTGGCGCCGCACAGGCCACAGAACCGCTTCACCTGGCTGGTGCTCTGAATCGGCAGGATCCCGGGGACGATCGGCACCCTGACGCCCAGCTTGTTCTTGAGGTAATCGTCGAACTCGAAGAAGTCCTTGTTGTCATAGAAGAGCTGGGTGATGACCACGTCTGCCCCGGCCTCAACCTTCTCGGCGCAGCGCTGCCAGTCGAGGTGCTTGTCGAGGCATTCGGGGTGCCCTTCGGGGTAGCCGGCCACGATGATGTCGAAACCGCCGAGGCCCCTGATGTACCGCACGAGGTGGATGGCCAGCCGGAAGCCCTCGAGAGGCGGGCGATAACTCGGGTCGTCCTTGGGCGGATCGCCTCGAAGGGCCAGGATATTCTCGATCCCGTACTCCCGCATCTTGGCCAGGTAGGCGGCGATGCTCTCTCGCGACGCGCCCATGCAGGTCAGATGGCTGGCGATGCTGATTCCGAACTGCCGGTGGGCTCTCGCAACGATGCCCATCGTCTGGTCGCGGGTGCTGCCGCCGGCCCCGTAGGTGCAGGTCAGGAACGCCGGCTCCAGCTCCAGGAGATCCGGGATCGTCTGGTCAAAGAGCTTCGCCTCGCCTTCAGGCGTCTTGGGCGGAAACAGCTCGAACGAGATGACCAGATCGCGTTGCTTATGTAGTTGCGAAACCTGCACGGTGCTACTCCAGGAGGCCCGGGCGGGGCGGCCTGCCGTCGGGATTATATCGACCTGGACCCGCCCGGGCTGGATTCAGTGCCAAGAGACGAATATCCGTCCCAGCTTCCGCCAATCCGCCTCCCACAGTCAACGGGGGCTGGGCCCGGGGCACCGCTGCCGGTTTTGCGGGGCGACTTGGAGGCGTGTCCGTCATTGATTACCAGGTGGCCGGGCAGCCAGACCGCTCCCCCGGACGGGCCGGGCGGGAAAGGGGCAGGCCGGGGCCACCAATCCGCGATCATGGGACCCTGCCGTATGAAGACCGGTGTTGTCCGCTCTTGGGACGCCGTGGATGATTTCAGATTCGCTGTGAAGACTCCGGTGTCCGGGTATCCGGGCCGAATCGTGCCCCTGGCGGGGTGAAAAAGCCGTCGCACTTCCGGAGAAAGTTATTCCACCGCGGACGGGACCGACGCTATACTGGAACGGGGTCGCAAGACGCCGCAACTCGCAATGGGTCACCTTTAATGTGGAGTGAATGATCAGATGCGCTCACTCCGTCGTGGGTATACGCTGATCGAGATGCTGGTCGTTGTGGCCATTCTCGCGCTGCTGATTGCCATGCTCCTGCCGGCCCTGCAACGCGCGCGGAAGACTGCCAGGTCGGCAGCATGCTTGGCGAATCTGATGGGCATCGGATCGGGCATGAAGCTTTACCAGGGGGACAATCGCGGCTGGCTTCCGGTCGGGCCGGCGGACAAACTCTGGTATCTGGACCCGGTCCTCGGTGTCTCTTCCGAGCCCGGTTTCAACAGGCGGCCGTACCCCTGGTCTAACTGCCACTGGGGTGGGAAACGGGCTGCCTACATCCACGATATTGAGCACGACCCCCCCGAGCCCGAGAAGCTCAAGCGACCGCTGACCAACTACCTCTATCCGCGCGCCGGGCTCGACTATGATACACCGTTGTTCCAATGCCCCGACGACGTCGGCGACCCGCGTTGGAACAACCCAGTCGGTTCCTATCCCATCTACTACCTCTGCGGCAACAGCTACTACACCAATCCGTGGCGGAAGTATAAGCAGGTCGGCCAGCACAGGTTGAAGATCACCTCCATGATCGTGCTGGTCGAGGAGGCCCCGATGTACTTCGATCTTTCGCGCAAGGAGCAGACCACCGGGTGGCACGGCCGGTTTTCGACGCACAACATGCTCTTCCTCGACTTCCACGCCGAGGCCAAGTACGTGGACACGCGACAGTACTACGGCGCCGGCTGGTTTGCCGAGAACTACTTCGACATCATGGACTTCTATAAGTTCTGACCGGCCGCGCCGGGTGATGCCGCCGCCAGCTTTGCCCATCGCGTCAGGCCTTCTTCAGCATTTCCTCCCAGGCGACGGTCCGCTGCTCGTACATCGCCTTGCGGGCCATCAGGGTACTGAGGCCGAACTCGCGGGCGACCTCGGCGGTGCAGAAGGGCTTGCGGCCCTCGCGGATGCAGGCGAAGAAATCCTTGTACGACGCCCACTCGGGCATCCGCCAGCCGCCGAGCTTGCGGACGTTCTCGGGCAGGGCGTCGAACCCGGGCCACGGGATCTCGGTGAAATCGGGCTTGGCGGACCAGGTGTTCGGCAGTCCCTCCATGTACCGGGCGTTCCACAGGTCGATCTCCATGGCTCCGTCCGAGCACATGATGCGGTCCTTGACGCCGTTGAACACGCCGGCGTACAGCGTCAGGGTGTGCGAGACGCGGGCGTTCGGATATTCGAGGATGAACGAAAAGTGATCGGTGATGGTTCGTCCGTCCGGCCGATCTTCATAGTGGTTTATGCCACCAGAGGCGCAGGCCCGCTTCGGCGTGCTCTTAAAAAGCCAGTTCCACACGTCCACCTGGTGGCAGACCATTTCCACGATCACGTCGCCCGATCGCGTCCGATCGTGCAGCCAGCCGTCGTCCTTGGCTTTGAAGTCCATCGCGTTGAGCCACCACGACTGGATGAAGCGGATCTCGCCGAGGTCGCCGGAGTGGATGATTTTGACCGCCTGGCGGATGATCTCGCTGTAGCGGCGCTCGGCCCCGATCTGCAAAACCTGCTTGTGCTTGCGGGACATATCGACCATCTCGTCGAGGTCCTGGGGCGTGACGGCCATGGGCTTTTCGCAGTACACGTGCTTGCCGGCCTCCAGCGCCGCCCGGGTCATCTCCTTGTGCAGGTGGGGCGGGGTGATGATCGAGACGGTATCGACGCCCTTGTCGTCCAGGAGCTCGCGGTAGTCCTTGTAGACCCTGGGTTTGGGATCGGGCAGCAGCTTGAGGGCCTCGTCGATGGCCTTGGGGTTGATGTCGCAGATGGCCGCGGGCTCGACGCCCTCGACCGCCAGCAGGGCGGGGATCTCGGCGCATCCCTGCCCGCCGGTCCCGATCATGCCCCAGCGCAGCTTGTTGCCGGCCTGCGAGGCCGCGCGGGCGGCGCGGCTTCTGCTCACCACCTGCGCAGCGGCGATGGCCGTCCCGGCCTGCTGGAGAAACCCCCGGCGCGTCAGCTTATCTTTTCGTGAATCCATGTTTGACTCCCGTGATGTACAACGGACTGAGCCCTGTTTCTTGCCGTTCGGGCCCTTCCGATACAAGCTATCCGGTCGGTGGGGCGGCGTCCATGCTGGTGGCTACCGGCTGGGAGGGTTGACCTGCTGGCTCAAAGCTCCAGGCAGACGCCGGGATAGGCCGGAGAAGCAATCGCCTGGGTCGTAACGCGAGTGAATCCCGAGCAGGCCTCGAATTCACCTTCGGACGTAAGGTGCTGCCCACGGTTGTGGCAATCGGGCCCTGGGAATCTTGGCGGTATGCAAAGATTTGAAAGGTTTGTATTAATAGGGACAAAGCAGTCAAAAACCAGGGTCCAGACCTCGCCACGGTCGCCACGGCGACCAGGACGAGTCGGCGGAGGCAGACCCTGAGTTCGACAGGAGCAACAAACCAGGCGATGACCTCGACAAGCTCAATCCAGGAAACCCCTGGGCTCGTCAAGATCGCGATCGGAGACCTCTCCTGCCTCTCTGATCGCGGCTGCGAGCGATCAGTTTGCGCAGTTGGGATCGCCGGGCACGTCGGCCCCGCTGTAACATCGCTGGACAGTCGCGAAATCGGATTGATCGGTGTCGCCGTCGCTGTCGAAGTCCCTGCCGTCGCAGCCAGGTGTCATCGGCACGCCCGGCCCCGAGGCGCAGGCCTCGAAGAGATCGAGGTCGTCCTGATCGACGTCGCAGTCCTGATCGAAGTCGACCGGGGCGGTGGCACCGCAGGTCAGGACGAAGCCCCAGAACCCACCGATTAGCTCAAATGAGCCGCCGGTCATCACTGTGACGCTCGCGTCCGGCTGGCCGATGGTGCCGCCGAGCTCGAACCCGCCGCCGGTGCTGAACATCGCCCCGCCGCCGTCGATGCTGCTCCACGACAGATCAAACCCGCCGCCGGACTGGCTATACGCGACGGTCGTGATGCCCATGCCGATGGCCACGGCTACGACTGTCTTTTTCGCATTGCTCCACATGATTAAAACTCCTGTCTGAGTTCTGAATCCTTCGATCCCCGTTCATGTCGGCGATGTTTTCGTCGCATCAAGGAGCTGCCTTTCACGGTCAGCCCGGGTTGGCCGGGTTCGCCGTCCAGATGGTGAAGTGGAAGGCGTTGTCCACCAGGGTTCCGGTCAGATTCCACATGTTCACGCGAAAGCCGGCGCCGGCGTCGGCGACACCGGTGATCCGCGGCGAGTTGGTCACCGGCGTGATCGTCACCGTAAAAGTGTTGTTGCTGTACGTCTCCCCGTTGACGGTGATGTCGTATTGACCGGCAGCCGGGTGCGAGACGGTGAAATTGCCGGTGCCGCCATTGATGGTGCCGGTCGTGCTGATGCTGCCGTAGGCGATCGGAATGGCCACGCTGGGCGTCGATACCGTGTATTCGCGATGGACGAAGCCGTTCGTCTTGAGCGCCCCATTCGCTCCGGCGATTTCGATGCTCTGGCCGGAGCCTGTCACATGCAGAGGAGCCGCGGGGCTGGCCGTGCCGATGCCGACGCTACCCGCTTTGGTGATGCGCATACGTTCGACGGTCGATGAGGACCCGCCACTGACGTCCACAAACGAGAAGCGGACCGATTCGTTCAGGTTATTGGCGTACCTGATTTCCGCACGGGACGATCCGTTCGTACCGAAGGCTCCCATGCTGAACGCGACGGTGCCTATGTTATCCGTGATGCCCCCAAACGTGTTCGCCAGTTGCAGGCTCGGTCCGATGTTGTTGACGTTAGTCACGCGAACGAACGGTGTAGCTCCGATGATGTCGAGGAGGGTGGCCGGCGAAGCGGTGCCGATCCCCACCCGGCCGGAGTTGTCCACGAACACTGCGTCCACGGGATCGCCGTCGGCGGCATCGAGAGAGTGGCCGTGGGGGGCGCTGATCGCATGCAGGGCGTAGGGCGCGGCCGTGAGCGGTTGCCGGGGGCTGAGGATGGTCAGGGAGACGCAATTTGGGTCCGCGCAGACCTCGATCCCCAGCCAGCGAGCCTCTGCGTTGAAGGCATTAGGCCCGAACTCCCCCGCACCGTTGAGCGTGACGGTGAAAAGGCCGTTCGTGACCGCGACGTTGGGAATCAATTGGCTCGCCCCCAACTGATTGCCGCCCGCCGGCGGCGACCCGGCCCCGGCTGCATCCCAGAGGCTGAACCGCAGGTGAACTGTCCCGGTCACCGGGGCGCCGTCCTGCCTGAGACGGCCCTGGTAGAGGAAGGCCGGGCTGAGAGGAGCGGCATACAGCCCCCCGGTTCGCATCGCCATGCAAGCTATGGCCACATAAAGAAGTAATCGTCTGCTCATCCTGGTCTTCTCCTCGCTGCTGTGTCGGTCCCGGTCGTGAGGATCGCTGACAAAAGCCTGTTGGGAATCCACTGGTTCGCCCATCTGAGACTGACTGGGCCGCGGAGCTGTCGATGGCCGATTATAGGTCGCCGGTTCGTTGAGCTGTCTCCTGGAGCGGCTCCGTTCGGGCAGGAGCCAAACGCAGGCAGATGGGGAGCCGTGCTGCCGCTGAGTGGGAGTATCGGAGCCAGAAATTACCTGCGTGTCACGCAAACGGATGTCGTGTCTTGTTTCTGCCGCGCGAGATCCGCCTGTTCGACCAGACACTCGGGACGCTGCGCATCACGTTGCACGGCGGGGGAGCAGTGCGACTCTTCCGACCGCTGCGGTTGCGGGTTGACGGAAAGGCGCATTCATACGTTGCATGCCGCGAATATGGCACTCTTGATGTAGGAGAATGCCCGAGGGGGTGTTTTGGGCTGTGGCCCGAGTACATGCACCTTTCGGGCTGGCGGGCCTCTCAGGCTATCTCCTGCGTGCTGAAACAGGCGGCGGCGTTAAGAGAGATGAAACGGCGGTAGTGGTGGAGCCCGACGGGGGTCAGGCCGAGGCTGGCGGTCAGGTCGAGCAGCTCCGAGGTGCGGATGGCGCCGCCGAGTTTGGGTCGGGTGCGGAAGCATTTTTGGGAGAGCATCTGCGTCCAATACGTCAGGCAAGTCCGGTCGTAGTAGGACATGATCAGGGAGTGGCGGGCCAGGCGGGCAGCCTGGGTCAGGACGGTGCGGCGGTCGTCCCAGGTCCGCAGGTGGTGGAAGATTCGCCAGACGATGACGATGTCGACGCTTTGCGGCGGCAGCGGCGGGCGGGCCAGGTCGCAGCAGAATTCGCCGATCACGTGGTCGTTGGGCCCGAGGGTCCGGGCCTGGGCCAGCATGGCGGCGGAGCGGTCGGCGCGGATGAGGCGGTGGCCGTGTTGGCGCGTTAGTTCATTGAATCGACCCGTGCCGCAGGGCAGATCGAGGACGATGGCGCCCGGCCGGCAGAGGCTCAGCCAGCCGCCGACGAGCTTCTGCTCCATGTCGTAGTGCTTGTAGCGGTCCGGACGGCGGGAGACAACATAGCGGGCGGCCTGCTCGTCGGACATCCAGTCCTTGGCGTAACGGCCGAGGCCGGGGGGACGCTGGTCGGGTCGGGCTTCTGTTGTCTGGTCGCTGGTCTGGTTCATTTCTGCATCCGTCTTCTGGCAGCCCGGTCGGGAGGCGGGTATTGTAGCAGGGAACGAGGCACTATGCAGTGCTCACGGAGCAGTGGCACACGGGACGCAGTATGACGCACGGCAACAGTCCGAGTCTGACAGGTGGGCCGGAATCGGGTGACCGGTACTGTCGACAGGTGCTGTTTGCGCCGCTGGGGCCGGAGGGGCAGCGGCGTTTGTCGGGTTCGCGGGTGCTGCTGGTCGGGTGCGGGGCGCTGGGGAGCACCTTGGCGAATCTTATTGTGCGGGCCGGGGTCGGGTTTCTGCGAATTGCCGACCGCGACGTGGTCGAGGTGGACAACCTGCATCGGGTGGTGCTGTTCGATGAGGACGACGTTCGCGAGGGGCTGCCCAAGGCCGAGGCCGCACGGCGAAAGCTCGCCAGGATCAACAGCGAGGTGACCGTCGAGGCGGTGGTGGATGACGTGAACCACCGCAACATCGGCGAGCTGGCCGAGGGGGCGGACCTGCTGCTGGACGGGACGGACAACTTCGAGACGCGATTCCTGATGAACGATCTGGCGGTCAAGACCGGCCGGCCGTGGGTGTACGGGGCGTGCGTGGGCTCGACGGGTCTGTCGATGCCCATTCTGCCGGGCGAGACGCCGTGCCTGCGCTGCGTGTTCGAGGACCCGCCATCGCTGGAGATGAGCCCGACGTGCGATACGGTCGGGATCTTGGGGCCGGTCGTCGGGCTGGTGGCCAACCATCAGGCGATGGAGGCGATCAAGATCCTCAGCGGGCACCGGGAGGCGGTCGACCGGTACCTGTTGAGCTTCGACGCATGGTCGGGCAGGCTGACGCGACTGGATGTGCGGAAGGCGCATGAGCAGGGTGATTGTCCGTGCTGCAAGGGCGGGCGGTTCGAATGGCTTGAGGGCAAGGTCGCGTCGCGCACGGTCACCTTGTGCGGGCGGAATGCGGTGCAGGTCTATCCGAGCCGGACGGGGGCGATCGATCTGCCCGCACTGGCCGCGAGGCTGCGGCCGGTGGCGCGGAGCGAGCCCAAGTTCAACCCCCTGCTGCTCAAGGTGCTGGTCGATGACTATGAGATTACCGTCTTTGCCGACGGGCGGGCGCTGATCAAGGGGACGAGCAAGCCCGAGGAGGCCCGGGCGGTGTATGCGAGATATATCGGGGCGTGAAGGATCGGGGCAAGGCAGGTAAACGGGAGGGTGCCGCAGTCCCCCACCCCCTGCTGGCGCCAGGGATGGGGCACCCGCCAGTGGCACCCGGCCGGGCGGGGAGTTGACAGGTTCTCGGGTCGTTGAGTAAATTTACTCAGAGTATTGAGTAAATTGTCAAGTGGGAGCCCGGCGTGTACCGGAGACCGATTCTCGCTGTTTTGTTGAAACGTCTGCGTGGGCGGCGGCGGTTCATGCAGGTGTTGGCGGGTCCGCGGCAGACGGGCAAGACCACCCTTGCCCGGCAGGCGGCTGAGGATTTCAAGGGGCCGACCCACTACGCCTCCGCGGATGAGCCGACCCTGAAAGATCGGGCCTGGATCGAGCAACAATGGGAAGCGGCGCGGGCTGCCGTCCGAAGCGGTTCCCGCAGGCGTAAGGGTCTCCTGGTTCTCGACGAGATCCATAAGATCTCGGGCTGGTCGGAGTCAGTCAAGCGCCTGTGGGACGAGGATTCAGGCCGAAGGACACCGCTGCACGTCGTGCTGCTCGGCTCATCGCCGCTGCTCATGCAACGCGGGTCGTCTGAGAGCCTGGCGGGTCGATTTGAACTCATTCGAGTCAACCACTGGCCGTATGCGGAGATGCGGAAGGCCTTCGGCTGGAATTCGGAACAGTACCTGTTCTTCGGCGGCTATCCGGGCTCCGCGGGCCTCGTTAAGGAGCCGGCTCGATGGTGCGACTACATCGTCGATTCCCTGATTGAGACAAGCATTTCCAGAGATGTGCTGTTGATGACACGGGTGGATAAGCCGGCTTTGCTGCGTCGGCTGTTTGAACTCGGATGCGCGTACTCCGGGCAGGTTCTGTCGTACCAGAAGCTGCTGGGGCAGTTGCAGGATGCGGGCAATACCACGACGCTGGCCCATTACCTCACCCTGCTTCAGGGTGCCGGGCTTCTGGCTGGGATTCCGAAGTACGCCGGTCAGCAGGTCCGCCAGCGGGGATCCAGCCCCAAGCTGTGCGTGCTCAACACGGCGTTGATGTCGGCGAGCAGCCGTTTGTCCTTCGCCGAGGCTCGACAGGACAGATCTGTCTGGGGGCGAACGGTTGAGTCGGCTGTGGGGGCCAGCCTGTTCAATGCGGTGCAGGGAACGGGGGTTGAGCTTTTCTACTGGGCGAGTCGCAACCGCGAGGTGGATTTTGTGCTCTGCCGGGGCAGGAGCCTGACAGCCGTGGAAGTCAAGAGCGGGCGCACAAAGGCCACACTGAGCGGAATCGAGGCATTCTCAGCCGAGTTTCCGGTCAAAAGGAAACTGCTGGTCGGCGGTGACGGCATTCCCTTGGACAAGTTCCTGGCCACGAAAGTGGAGCAGTGGGTGGAGTAAGGGAGAGCCTTTGCATGCGCGGCGATGGCTCGTAACATGGGCGGTTATATCCGACATAGGGCCGGAGATGACAAGGAGCAGATCATGAAGGGTATCACTCGCAGGCGGTTTCTTGAAGATTCGATGTTTGCAGCCGCGGCGGCCGCGGCGGGAGCGGCGGGGTCGCGCGGGGCGGTGGCCGCCGAACGCAAGGCCGGTAGGAAGGCCGGGGCGAACAGCCGGCTCCGGATCGCCTGCATCGGCTTTCGCGGCCAGGGAAGCGGCCATATCAGGGCCTATGCCGGCATGAACGACGTGACCGTCGCAACTCTTTGCGACGTGGACACGAACCAGTTCGCCAAGGGGATCAAGATCGTCGAGGAGAAGGGCGGCAAGACGCCGCAGTGCGTGCAGGATCTGCGCAAGGTCTTCGACGACAAGTCGATCGACGCGGTTTCGATCGCCACGCCTAACCACTGGCACTCGCTGTCGGCGATCTGGGCGATGCAGTCGGGCAAGCACGTGTACGTCGAGAAGCCGATCAGCCACAACGTCTGGGAGGGGCGGCGGCTGGTCGAGATCGCCCGGCAGCACGATCGCATCTGCCAGGCCGGAACGCAGTGCCGGTCGCAGAAGGGGATGAGGGATGCGATCGCATACGTCCATGCGGGCAAGATCGGCAAGGTGAGCCTGGCCCATGGGCTGTGCTACCGCGATCGCGGCAGCATCGGGATTGCCGGCGGTGAGCAGCCGATCCCGCCGGGGATCGATTACGACCTCTGGCTCGGGCCGGCGCCGAAGGTGCCGCTGACGCGAAAGCAACTGCACTACGACTGGCACTGGTTCTGGGCGTACGGCAACGGCGACCTGGGCAACCAGGGGATTCACCAGATGGACATCGCCCGCTGGGGGCTGAAGAAGGACCGCCTGGCCGACAGCGTCGTCTGTCTGGGTGGCCGGTTCGGCTACAAGGACGATGGCGAGACGCCGAATACGCAACTGACGCTGCTGGACTACGGCGACTGCCAGCTTCTGTTCGAGTGCCGCGGGCTGAAGACGCAGCCGCACAAGGGGGCGAAGGTCGGCGTGGTCTTTTACGGCGAAGAGGGGTATGTGGTGGTGCCCAAGTACGAGGGCGGGGCGGCGTTTGATTTGAACGGCAAGGTGGTCAAGGAGTTCGGGGGCGGCGGCGACCACCACCGCAACTTCATCGATGCCGTGCGCAGCCGTAAGCATACCGATCTCACCGGAGACTGCCTCGAAGGGCACCTGTCGAGTGCGCTGTGCCACCTGGGCAACATCTCCTATCGGCTGGGCACCGACGAGCCGTTTGACTCGGCAAACAAGGCCTTCGGCGACAACAAAGAGGCCCACGAGACCTTCGCGCGGATCCAGGAGCATCTGAAGGACAACGCCGTGCCGATCGAGGGGCTGAAATACCACGTCGGGCCCAAGCTGGCGTTCGACTCGAAGGCCGAACGGTTTGTCGGAAACGAGAAGGCCAACGCCATGCTGACGCGCAAGTATCGCGAGGGGTTTGTCGTGCCGGCGTGACGGACCTCAACGCTGCCAGGCAGCGTTGAGGTATTGCAGATTGCACATTGCGGATTGCAGATCGGGAGAGCAGGGGCTGTCATGGCCTCGTCCCTTGCGGAACGGCCTGATGCTTCCCGAGCCTGAGCATCTTCCATAAGGCGCCACGGGCGGCTTGTCTGTCCATGCCTTGTCCTGAGCAAGAAGATACCGGCGGGCGAGTCGCTCGTGCTGCCCGGCGTCCTGCGGTTGCCGTTCGACGGGTTTTCCATCGCAATCGATCGTCGCGCCCCCATCCTTCGCTGCGGCCCTTCGGCAAGCTCAGGACTGCGCGAGGGTGGGCCACGCGACCGTGCTCTTCGCCGCAAATGCGGCCTGTGTCTGACCTGCGGGTATAACCTCACGGGAAACGTCAGCGGGGTGTGTCCGGAGTGCGGGGAGGCGGAGTTGTTGACCACGAAATACACGGATGACACGAATGAAGACTTGAGGAGGCAACAGAGCTAACAGAGAGGGCTTTCTCCGTTGCCTCCGTTTCCTGCTGTTCAAGACCTTGTCTGGCGGTAGACTGTCGGCATGGCTCGCCTGGGACGAAAAGGGCGGGTGCTCAAGTGGGCGGGGCTGGTCCTGTCGCTGCTCATCGGCGCGGCGTGGGCTATATCATGGCGCGGACGATGGTCCTGCTTCACAGATCGTGGCGGTCTGGTTCTGGTAGATCACCGCCTGTACTTCACGCTCCAATCGCCCGGGCAGTTTTACAGGCATGGGACACCAAGAGAATGGGCCGAGTTCGCATGCAACATCGCGAGGCTCGCCCCATATCGTGCATGGAGGCCTTTCATTGGGCTCGGCGTCGTGGTCATGCCATTATGGATATGTCTTGTCATCACGGCGGTGCCAACCGGTTACTTGTGGTGGCGTGATGGCCGCCGCCGCATCCCGCCCGGGCACTGCCGGAAATGCGGCTACGACCTCACCGGCAACGTGAGCGGCGTCTGCCCGGAGTGCGGCGAGAAGGTGGAGGCTGGAACGGCTCGCACGGGGTAGGATGTCGCCATGGCTCGGCTGGGACGAAAAGGACGGGTGGTCAAGTGGGCGGGGCTGATCCTGTCGCTGCTGATCTTCTGTCTATGGGTAGCACCGTTGCCTTCCTGGGAGCGGTATCACGCTCGCTCGGCCGAAACGGGCGTGATAGCGTACTGCGTCACGTTCGACCACGGCAGCTTGGCGTTCTATTACTCTGAAGTAAACACGAGCGCGGGGATTTTGTTCATTGTTTTCTTCCCCGACGACCGATGGACGCCGTTTTTCCGGCAAGGCGGAAACGCCCACCCGGGACGTGTGTGGACCGTGGTCGTGCCTTTGTGGATACCCTTCCTGCTCGTTGCCGTCCCGACCGCATTTCTGTTCTGGCGTGACCGCCGTCGTATACCGCCCGGCCACTGCCGCAAGTGCGGCTACAACCTCACGGGCAACGTGAGCGGCGTGTGCCCGGAGTGCGGGGCCGAAGTGAAGAGTGGTCAGTTGTCAGGGGTCAGTCATCAGCCGGACAGAACGGAGAATGGTTGAACCGCCAAGAAGAGGCCGGGATCACGAAAGCACGAAAGCGGAGCGAGGCGGCGGTCGTCGGCTGCCTTGGTTCGTGCTCTCGTGATCTATCTCGGGTCTGCATCGGCTGCCAGCGTGTCAGGAACCCTGCGGGGCTGCTCTCTCGCCGGTGAGCTACCTCATGGGCTGGCAATGGGATATAATAAAGACGTTCTCCGGCTGATACAGGAGTCGAACTCTATGGATGAAGTATTGACACTGGCCGAGATCAGGTCGCGATTCGATTCGGAGTGGGTGCTTGTCGCAGACCCGGAGCTGGATGCGTCCCTGGAGGTGGCTAGGGGCCGGGTGATCTGGCACAGCAAGGACCGGGACGAGGTTTACCAGAAGGCGGTCGAGTTCCGTCCCCAACACTCAGCCTTCCTGTACACCGGACGGATTCCAGACGGCACGGCCGTTATCCTATGACCATCATTTCCCCGCCAAGCGCCTCGGTCGACGGTGTCCTGGGGCTCGACTTCCTGCGAGGTCGCCGGATGAGCATCGATTTCGTGGCCGGGCAACTCAGTCTCCAATAGATGAGCTGCACGGGGTTTGAAACCGCCAGACGCCAAGAAGAGACCGGAATCACGAGAACTTGGCGCGGGCTTCGTCCGCAACCCAAGGCATTGCCGCCGGTTGCGATCGCCGCGATGTAGAATCTGCGTGGCCCGCGAACATTCTCAGCCTTTTTGGTACGAAAGCGGAACAGGCAGGGGCGGACCGGTTTGTTTCGTCCTTTCGGGGTTCGTGCTTCATTCCAGCGTCGGGTCGTGGAAGACCTGGATTTCGCTGCAACTGGCGGAGTTCTGGTCCGGTCTGTTGCCGGCGGCGGGGGTGCCGGTCACCCGGACGCGGAAGGCGGGTTCGCGCTTGTCCTTGGGGATGACCACGCGGAAGGCCTGGCCGTCGGTGAGGGTGCCGGGGCTGGTGGCGGTGGTGGGGGGGTAGTCGGTGATCTCGGCCACTTCCTTGTAGTCGTGCCAGCTCTTGAGCAGGATCTTTGGCTTGCCTTTGCTGGTGTCGAACCATCCGCCGGCGGGGGTGGACCGGCCGTGGCTGAAGACGATGACGTTGTATTTGGCGTGCCAACCGGCGTCGACCTCGAACCAGTCCTGGTCGCGTCTTTCGCCGTTGTCGGTGCTGGTGAAGGTGGCCGTGGAGTTGTCGGCGAATGAGCCGCGATTAGAGCCCGGCCGTGAGCAGTTCTCGTGGACCTGGGTGAACAGCGAGATGCCGTTGGGGTTATAGTGGGCGCGGTCGATGAGCCAGACGCTGAAATAGCCCTTCTCGCCGGCGTCGGCAAACGGGAGCAGGGTGATCTCGGCGGGTTTCCACGAGCCATCGCTTTGGCGGACGTGGCCGTTGACCCTGGCCGTCCATCGATCACCTTTTTTGACCAACTGTGGGGCGAGGGACTTGAGGTCCATGTCGAATGCGCAGTTCATCGCTCCGGGGACCTCGCGGTTGCCGTCGAGGTCAAACGCATAGATCACCGGCCCGTATTGCAGCGCGAACAAACCGGTGTTGGCCACGGTGCCCTCGATGATCTGCCATGAAAGATGCAGATCGAGATCGATCCGGGTTGGGGAACCCGGACTGCCCGACAGGGTGAAGAAGGTCACGGCCTTGACGCCGGGCTCGCCGAGGTCCGAGGGCCGGCCGTTGAGCGTGATTGCGGGTTGGGAGGCGCAGGCCGGGATGCGAAGCTGCATGGTGCAGGTGTTTTGGCCTTCAACCGAGGCTTGGATCTTCACCTTGCCGGAGAAGGGGTAATCCGTCTTCTGCTCGATGCGCACCTTTGACCCGTCGGGCAGCGTCGTAGCGAGCGTACTTTCGCCGATCAGATTCAAGAGGATGGCGTTTGTCGGAGGCAGGTCCGACATGGGTGCGGGCACGGAAACACGACGTCCATCAGGCGGGGCCTTCATCATGACCGCCGGATTCCATCGCAGGTAGTACATGGAAGGGATGATCGCCAGTGCCCGCGGGCCGCTGGAGATGCAGCAGCCGAGGAGGTCCATGTAGAACTTGTGGCCCCACAGGGGTGTGTAGTAGCAGATCTGCTCGCCGTCGGGCCGCTGGCAGGCGAGGAGGTGATTGAAGATGAGGTGTTCGGCCGGCTCGGCGAACAGGGTGCGGCCGTCGAGCTGTTGCAGGTCGCGGTAGAGCTGCATCAGGCTCATGGTGACGCAGGTTTCGGCGACGTGGCCGGCGTTGGGCAGGTATCCTTCATCCTTGAAGTGCTCGCCGAAGGTGCAGCCACCGGTGATGTAGAGCCGGTGGCGGGTGATGTCATCGAAGGCCGCGGTGGCCGCGGTGAAGTACCTGGTGTCGCCCTCGATGCGGCTGAGATCGACCATGCCGATGATGTCCGAGAGCATCTCGTAGGCTTTGGCGTTGCAGACATGCTGGACGTTGGGGTCCTTCAGCAGGGTGCTGACGATCTTCGGGCCGTTGGGCTGCTCGGTGGCGTCGACGATGTATTTACCGAAGTCGAGATAACGCCGATCACCTGTGCGGCGGTAGAGCATCAACACCGGCTGCAGGATGCTGGCTGAGGCCATGCCCGAGTGCTCGCCGGCCTTGAGGATGTCGCGTTTGCCGGGGCCAAAGGTGTTCACGAGTAGATCGCCCATTTTCCTGCAAGCTGCCAGTGCGTCCGGGTCGCCCGTGGCTTCGTGATAGTCCAGCAGGCCAAGCATGTTGTACTTGTGGATCCAGACGTCCCAGCTTGTCCAGCGGTCTTTCTCCGCGTAGGTTCCGAGATACCCGTCCTCCATCTGCGTGGCGATCAGTCCGCCGGCGACGCGTCTGAGCTTGGCCAGCATCTGTTCATCACGCGAATACGCGTACATCCAGGATGCGGCCGAGAGCCACTTGCCGATGTGCTCGCCGATCCAGGCGCTCTGGTCGGGCCCGCGTTTACGGAACGGATCGAGGAGGGCGTTCTCGTCCTTGTGCATCAGGATGCCGCGGAGGTTGCGGTCGAGGCGATTGCCGACGTAGCCGCCGATCTTGACGTCCGCCGGCGGGACCGGCTCCAGGACGTCGGAACGTTCCTCGTGCACGGGGGCGGCCTGCACAGTTCCCAACACGGTCAACAGGACGAGCATCGCAGCGGGTTTTGACACCATATCCTCCTCCGGTCTGGCAGTTTCGCGGTTTGCCGTGCGTCCGTGCTTTTCAAGCGTTTCTGAGCCCGGCATCAGGTGCTGAGTGAGTGGTAAGCCTTCCGCGATCGGGTGTCAATCGTTGCCCATCAGGGTTCGGTGGTGGTGGCGGCCTCGCGCTTGGCGGCCTGCTTGCGGGCATGTTCGGTGAGCAGGCGTTTGCGCAGCCGCAGTGCGTCCGGCGTGACTTCAACCAGTTCGTCTTCCTCGATGAACTCCAGGGCCATTTCCAGGGTCATTTCCCGCGGGGGCTTGAGCACGACGGTCTTGTCGGCCGAGGCCGCCCGGATGTTGGTCATTTTCTTAGCCCGGCAGACGTTGACCTCGATGTCCTTGTCCTTGCAGTGCTCGCCGACAATCTGGCCGGCGTAGACCTGGTCGGTGGGCTTGACAAAAAACGCCCCGCGGTCGGCGAGGTTGTCCAGGGCGTAGGCGGTGACCTGGCCGGCGTCGCTGGCGATCAGCGAGCCGCTGCTGCGGCCGGGGATGCTGCCGCGGAAGGGCTCGTACTGGTGGAAGTTGTGGTGCATGATGACCGTGCCGTTGGTGGCGGTCAGCAGGCGGTTGCGGGCCCCGATCAGGCCGCGGGCGGGGACGGTGAACTCGATGTGGGTGTACTCACCGCGGGTCTCCATCCTTGTGCAGACCGCACGGCGGCCGCCCATCAGTTCCATGACCGCCCCGACGTATTTCGGCGGCACCTCGATGGCGCACAGCTCGATCGGCTCTGTTTTCTTGCCGTTGGCTTCGTGGTAGATCACCTTCGGCTTGCCCACCGCGAGTTCGTAGCCTTCGCGTCGCATGTTCTCGACGAGCACCGACAGGTGCAGCAACCCGCGGCCGGAGACGTGGAACTCCTCAGGCGTGTAGCCCGGCTCGACGCGGAGGGACACGTTGCTCTGCAGCTCCTTGTCCAGCCGGTCACGCAGGTGACGGCTGGTCAGGTACCTGCCTGACCGGCCGGCGAACGGGGAATCGTTGACCCGGAAGGTCATGTGTAGAGTAGGCTCGTCGATGCGGATGACGGTGAGGGCTTCGGGATGCTCGGGGTCGGCGATGGTGTTGCCGATGTCGACCGATTCGAGACCGACGACGGCGCAGATGTCCCCGGCCGTCACCTCGTCGACGCGTCGGCGGCCGAGGCCGTCGAAGGCGTAGATTTCGCCGATCTTCTCGTTTTTCTGTTCGCCGTTGCGGCAGATGACTGTTATCGGCTGCGAAGCCTTCAGGCGGCCGGCGAAGACGCGTCCGATGCCGATTCGCCCGACGTAATCGCTGTAGTCCAGCGTGGTGATGAGCATCTGCAGGGGGGCATCCATGTCGACTTCGGGCGGGGGGACCTGCTTGAGGATCATTTCGAAGAGGGCGTAGATGTCGTCCGGGTGCTCGTCGGGCGAGGTCGAGGCCCAGCCCTCGGTGGCCGAGGTGTAGATGACCGGGAAATCGGCGGTGTCGTCGTCGGCGCCGAGTTCGAGGAACAGGTCGAGGGTATCGTGGAGGACCTCGTGGGGTCGGGCGTCCGGCCGGTCCATCTTGCTGACCACGACCAGGGGCCGCAGGCCGTACTCGAACGCCTTGCGGAGGACAAACCGCGTCTGGGGCATCGGGCCCTCGAACGCGTCGATGAGCAGCAGGGCCCCGTCGGCCATCTTGAGCACCCGTTCAACCTCGCCGCCGAAATCGGCGTGGCCGGGGGTGTCGATGAGGTTGATTTTGGTGTCTTTGTAGCGGATGGCGATGTTCTTGGCCAGGATGGTGATGCCCCGCTCGCGCTCCAGGTCGTTGGAGTCGAGGATGCGCTCGCCTTTGAGCTCGGAGTCGCGGAACTGGCCGCACTGCCGGAGCATCTGATCGACGAGGGTGGTTTTGCCATGATCCACGTGGGCGATGATCGCCACGTTACGGATGTCGGTTCGCTTCACAGTGTTTCCTTCGGGTCTGGTCCACCGGCCGGTGTGGTGCGAGCTTCCTGCCGCTCGCCGGGCTAGCCGAATGCCGGTGCCACACCTGTTGAGACTGATTCGTTGACGGAAGGCAGTCGTCCAGGCCGGTTTGACCCTTGTAGCAGGGGATGATTATACCACACGGACACGAAAGGTCCATGCCTCCCTGAAATCCCATCCGCAACGCTCGGGGTTGGGGCGTACGCTGCGACGCCGCGTCATTTGGAGAATACATTACGCTCTGGCAGCGAAATCATCCCGCACCGCGTGGCAATTGCCGGTCCGGCGAATTTGCCCTTGATCGCCTCGACGTTGACGCTGGCCCCGGTGGTGGCCTCGATCTGGCCCAGGTCGGTGAGGAACCGGCCCACGAACATCGACCCGCTGCTGGCCCAGATGCAGTACTCGAATCGCCCGCGGAGTTCGATGTCATTGCAGGTAAAGGTGCTGGCCTTCTGGAGGGCGATAGCCATGTTGTTGTCGCCCTCGATGGTGACGTGGGCGCCCTCGCCGAGGATATGGCCGTCGTGCTCCAGGCCGATGGGCGTATTCCGCTTGTTCCTGGCGCGGAGCACGAGGTTGGAGCCGTGCAGGTCGATCCGCCCGCCATTGTTGATCGCTAGGTTGTTCGACTGCTCACTCCAGTTGGTGATCCGGGCCGTCGGGCACCCCAGGCGGATGCAGCCGTAGTAGCTGGCCGACAGGCTGCCGTTGCCGATGTCCAGAGACGAGCCCTCGCGTTCGGCGAACTGCACCAGGCCGTGATCGGTGGCGATGATGCCGCAGAAGGTTTCCTCGCCGGTCTGCTCGTGGAGGTGCTCGTTGAGCCGGATGGCTCCGTAGAGCAGGACCTTGCCGCCGCGGTCGGCGTAAATTCCGGCGTCGGAAATGCTGCGGGTGCGGAAGGTGACGTTCTTGAGGCTGGCAAGGCCGGGTCCGGCGACCATCAGGCCTCGCCGCTGGCTCGTCGAACCGGAGCCGATCTGCACGTCTTCCAGGCGCCATTGCCCTTCACGGATGTCGACCAGAAGATCCCGGCCTTCCCAGGCCAGCACAGTGGTGCCGCCCTTCTCGTCGCGCCGGCCGACGATGTCCACGCGGACCCCCGGCCGCATTCTGCGCATGAGCTCAAGCCTGCCGGGCGGCATGTCGACGCCGCCGGTGTCCTTGAAGGTGCCAGGGGCCAGCTTGATCGTGACCGAGCGAGGCAGCGGGTCGGGCAGAAGGGCGATGGCAGCGGAGATCGAACGCTTGGGGCGATCCTCCGAGCCCGGATTCTGATCCTGGCCGCGAGTCGGGTCCACGTGGATGACTTCCGGTACTTCGACTTTCGGCTGCAAGACTGGGCGCACACCGGGCGTGGCGGGTGGCCGCTGTGCCCCTGTGAACACGACGAGGATCAGGATGAGCGACAGGAAAAGTGCGAATCTTGACATTGTTGATCTCCTATCTGGGCTCGGTTGAGGCCCGCGGGCGGCGGTCTTAAACACAGGTTTGATCGGTACGGACAGCCAAGCTTATATCCGCCCTGGGCTTGAGGTCCATACCGCAAAGGGGTCGTCCCGCTGCTGAGGGGTGTTCGGGGTTGCGCCGGGGGTCCGAAACTGGCTTGACGCGAGTCGAGGCATCAACTAAACAGATCGAGGGCTTGTTCTCCACAGGGTGTGCACATGATAAACCACACGAAAGCGCGCATCGTCGGGGCACGTGAGGCCAAAGCCCATCTCTCTGAGCTGCTCGATCGCGTCGAGGAAGGTGAAGAGATCACGATCACGCGTCACGGCGCTCCTGTGGCCAGGCTGGTCGCTGTCAAGAGGCCGGTGACTCGTGAAGACCGCATCGCCGCGATCCGCCGATGGCAGGAAGCTTCCAAGGGTCTCACACTGCGCGGCCTGAAGGTTCAAGACCTGATCAACGAGGGGCGTCCGTGAAAGCGGTTCTCGTGAGCGATTCCTCGACGCTGCTGCGATGTCAGGAGGAGGCGGCATCGGCCACTGATACCGATCATGTCCCCCACCGCTTCGCGATGGGGCACCCGCACCCGTGCCTTTCACTTGTTTGAAGGGAGTCGCGAGAGGGCGTATAGTGGTGCCGCGTCGCCGACCCTGTTGGCTTGACTTGCGAACGGATGCGCGTATGCCCCGGATACATGTCCTGCCTGATCTGCTGGTGAACAAGATCGCCGCCGGCGAGGTGATCGAGCGCCCGGCCAGCGTGGTGAAGGAACTTATCGAGAACAGCCTGGATGCCGGGGCCAAGCGGATCGAGATCACCGTCGAGCAGGGCGGGCGGAAGCTCATTCGCGTGACCGACGACGGATGCGGGATGGACGTCGAAGATCTGGCCCTCGCGGTCCGGCCTCATGCGACGTCCAAGATCGCCACCGAAAACGACCTGTTCGGCATTCGGACGATGGGCTTTCGAGGCGAGGCTTTGCCGAGCATCGGGGCTGTTTCCCAGTTGCGGATCGTCTCGCGACGGCCGGAGGTCGACGCGGCCCACGAAGTCCGGGTGACCGCCGATCGGATCGAGGCGGTGACGGCCGCGGCGGGCCCGACGGGCACGACGGTCGAGATCCGCGAGCTGTTCTTCAATGTGCCCGCCCGGCAGAAGTTCCTGCGCACGGCCCAGACCGAGATGGGCCACATCACCGAGCAGTTGGCCCGCATTGCCCTGGTGCAGCCGCAGGTCGAGTTCCGGCTGTTTCACAACGCACGGCCGGTACACCAGCTTCGCCCGGCCGGGTCGATGCGCGAGCGGGTCGCGGATTTCTTCGGCAAGGAGATGGCCGACAGCCTGCTGGAGGTCTCCCGCGAGGAGCGCGGGTTCAAGGTCCACGGATATGCGGGCCGGCCGTCGGACAGCCGGTCGAGTGCCCGCTGGCAGTATTTCTTTCTCAACGGCCGGTACATCCGCGATCGGTTCCTCAGCCACGCGGTGCGCGAGGCGTATCGCGGCTTGATGGAAGCTCACCGGTACCCGGTTGTCTTCCTGGCCCTTGAGGTGCCGCCGGATTCGGTCGACGTCAACGTGCATCCGACCAAGATCGAGGTTCGCTGGCGCGACTCGAACATGCTTTACTCGCAGATCCTGTCCGTTCTGCGCGACCGTTTCCTCAACACCGACCTGACGCCCGGTCTGCTGAGCGGCCGTTCGACGCAGATTGCCGATCCAACGGGCGAGTTCAGCGGGGACGTCGTCGACGCCGGCGAAGCTGCGACCGCGGGTGTCGACAGCGAGGCGGACGAGAGGCATCGCCAGATCCGCGAGTCGATCGCCGAGTTTTTCAAGCGGAACAAGCCGGCGGTGCCTGCGGCGTTCGGCGAGAGCACGCCCGATCGCGCGGAGTACAGCCCGGTTTCGCCGGTGGCCGCTTATCGGCCAGTGGGGATGGTCGATTCGGGCGGAGCGGTTGAATCGGTCGAGCCGCCGGGGCTGCTTCCGCCGGTTTCGCCGTTGCGGATGGGCGAAAGCGAGCCCGAACGCATCGACCTGGGCACGGTGCTGCAGGTTCATCGCAGCTACCTGGTGGCCGAGACGGCCGACGGGCTGGTGATCATCGATCAGCACGCCCTGCACGAGCGGATCCTGTTCGAGCAGTTGTCCGAGCAGTTGCAGGGCGGGCCGCTGGAGTCGCAAAGGCTGCTGATTCCGGACATGATCGACGTGGCCCCCGACCAGGTGGCGGTGATTGAGGCTCACGCTGACACGCTGGCTCGCCTCGGCTTCGACCTGACGCCGTACGGCCCGAGCACGATCGCGGTTCATGCGGCCCCGAGCATCCTCAAGCCGGAGCGGGTGACGGCCTTCGTCCGCGACATGCTCGATCGGCTGGCGGTGCGGTCCGGCCCGGCCAGCGGCGAGTTGCTGACCAACGATCTGCTGAGCATGATGGCCTGCAAGGCGGCGGTGAAGGCGGGCGACGCGCTCGACCCGGCCGAGATCCGCTCGCTGCTGGCCCGGCGGCACCGCGTCGAGCGTTCGAGCAACTGCCCCCACGGCCGTCCGACCTCGCTGCGGCTGACGCTTCGGGACCTGGAGCGGCAGTTCAAACGCGTGTAGGAGGGGTCTCCGACCCCGATCGGCCTTCCCCCCTTCACAAGGGGGGATTGAGGGGGGTATTCTCATATGGCCAAATGCTGCGGTTGACGGCCGGGTGCCGGGGCGAGGGGTGGGGGCCGCGATACCCGAAGAGCGGGGTGTTGACCACGAAATACACGAAATACACGAATAGAGCTGGGCGAACGTTAAGATGAGGATGACGCGGCCTTGCCGGGCAGCGCACTCATGTCGGTGAAAGACAAACGATGAATACGTTGAAGCAGTTCTCCCGCGAGCCCGATTCCGTGCCGACGGCCACCATGTGGTACTTGACCGATCTGGCCGAGTCACGAGGCAAACAGGAGCTGTACACGCGGCAGTCACCCCAACGATTGAAGGTCCTGCGCGAGCACGCCCTGATCGAAAGCTCCGTGTCCTCCAACCGCATCGAGGGCGTCGTCGTCGACCAGAGGCGTGTCGGCACGATCGTCTTTGGCAAGGCACTGCTCCGCGACCGGAACGAGGAAGAAGTCAGAGGGTACCGCACTGCTCTCAAGGAGATCCATGAGGGGGCGGCAGGCCTGCCCGTCTCGGAAGAAACCATGCGACACCTGCACGCTCTGGCCCGCGGTGAGATTTGGGACGCTGGCCGCTACAAGGAGAAAGACGGCGACATCATCGAGCGGGACGCCGACGGCCGGGAGCGAGTCCGATTCAAGACCGTCCCGGCTGCCCGCACCCCGCAGTCCATGGGCGGGTTGGTCGGGATGTACAACGATTGTCTCAAGGAGCGGTGGGTCCACCCGCTCGTGGCGATGGCCGCGTTCAACCTCGACTTCCTTTGCATCCACCCATTCCGCGACGGCAATGGGCGCGTCTCGCGGCTCCTGCTTCTTCTCCAGTGCTATCATCTGGGCTACGAGGTGGGCCGTTACATCAGTCTGGAGCGGCTCATCGAGGAGAACAAGGAACGCTACTACGAGACACTGGAGCAGAGCTCGCGGGACTGGCACAAGGGCCGGCACGACCCCTGGCCGTTCGTGAACTACGTGCTGTTTATCTTGAAGAATGCCTATCGCGAGTTCGAGGACCGTCTGGGCAAGGTGGCCGCTCCGCGCGGGGCGAAAACCGAGCTGGTCCAGACGGCTGTCGATGGGATACGGGGGGAGTTCACCTTGGCCAATCTGGAACGAGCCTGCCCCGGTGTCAGCCGGGACATGATCCGACGCGTCCTACGTGACATGAAAGCCGCCGGCCGCGTGCGGTGCATCGGCCGCGGGCCGGGGGCCAAATGGCGAAAGAGGGTACTATCCCCGAAAGAGGGTAAGAATAAGGGTAATAAGAGACAGCCCAGGTAACCGTTCACGGTGAGGATCGCGGAGACGCTCGACGCGTCCGACTTCGCTGCGGCTGACGCTGCGGGATCTGGAGCGGCAGTTCAAGAGGGTGTAGGGGGAGTCTGTTGGGCTGTTCGGCCGCTCTTGACGAGCCGAGGGGCTTGCCCCCTCGGTCTGCTCGGCCTGGAGACGGCTGGGCCGGTGGAAATGGGCAATACCTTTAGTCCGTTCGGCGGTTCGACCGTCGGGCTGTTGGGTCGGGTCTCGGGGCGGGGGCCGAGGGCCGGGATACCCGAAGAGAAGGGTGTTGACCACGAAACACCCGGCTTCGCCAAGGCTGCGCCGTCGGGACCGCGAAATCCACGAATGGGCGATCACAGGGTTGATCGGCTACGCATGGCCCTGGCGCACCGCAGCGGTCGGTTGCGGCAAGTTTACATGATGCGCTGAATCACCTTCATCTCGCCGGAGGGCAACCGCCAAGCCTCAACCCACGGCTCCGAATCCATGTATGTGTGCACGAGCAGCTTCGCGTCCAGAAGTTCGTGCCAGTCGTCGTCTGGCCAGCCCATATGCCACCCGCCCAAGGTCGCATATGCTCTCTTCCAGTAAAGCGGATTCTCCTGACGTTCAACCGCTTCATAATTCTCGACAACAGCACGATCGCGGAACTTCGAGTTGTAACGCCAGTCCCGCTGCCACTTGTTGTCCACCAGCCAACGTTCAACCACCGCTGAACCGCGGGCGATGACGGCGTCGATTGGCGGCAAGACCGCAATTTCTTTCGGAAACAGGAGGACGCCGTCGCCCTTCAGCGGTGCCGATGACATATCCACTCGTCCGCCTTGGCACGAACTATCATCGGTGAAGATCGAGAGCCAATCCCGGCCGTCGAATGATGGGATAGAGCTGGCGTTGACACTGATCCAGCATCGATGGCCGTCCGGCGCCTCTTGGTCGTAATGGTGTCCGTACCAGACAGCGACGGGGTCGCCGCAGCCTTCCGAGGTCAGCAGGATTGTCCGGCGCTGCAAGCGGCGCCCTTCTGCGATGAGTTCGTCTACGGTCATGCGGCCTCTCCGTCGCCGGCCATGCTCCAAAACCGTCTAGTGGCCGGGGCTGTGTCCCCGAACCACTCTAACTGAAAAGGTCACGCCTGCAGCCGCGGTCCATAGCAGTGTCTGGTCATTCGGCTGGCCCAGTGGCCGTCGGGGTGGCTGGTCCGACATCCATTCCATCGTAGGCCTGCAGGCCGTGTTTGGCGGCCAGCGCGTCGAGTTCGGCGTTGCGTCTGTCCAGCGAGTCTACCGTGTGCGTCTCAACCTTTTCCACATGCAGCATGAAACGCCCACTTGGCTTGCCATCCTGCCCAGTCTCGTACAAGTCTACAAAACGATAGCCTTGCGATTCCAACTCACGCCGAACCGCTCTGAGCTGATCCGGTCGTGTGTCGCTGAAGAAGTAGCCCCAGAGCATATCCCCGTCGATGTTCCACTTCGTCTGCTGACGAATGCCATCGAACATCTGTTCAAGTTGAGCACGGGGGATGTGGCTCTTCGGCCTCATGTTCGATGCCTCCGCCGGTCTCGTTGTCGCCGTCTCTCCCGTATCGCAGCCACCTGCGAGCAACGCAATGAAGATGACGATGCGGACAAGGCTCATAGCCGGGACAACCTCAATCCGTTCGGTGGCCGGCTCTGTGCCCCGGCGACACTCGAACTGCAGAGATCATACCCCCGGCCCCCGTTCAGTGTCGAAGACCCGCCCTGGCAGGCAGCGAGTGGTTATGTGCCGCTGTGGACGCCGCGAGCGATTCCGCCGAGGTGCTCAAGCAAATCGAACACAGGAGCTTCGTCCTCTTTGCGATAGCCCGCGCGGACGATGCACTTGCCGAAGGTCTCGCCAATTAGCACTTCGGACATGTGCGCCTCGTAGGCGCGGTTGACAAACAGGAGAACCATCGCCTTCGTGCCGTCGGCGTCGCCATATGACCGCTTCAGGCCGTCGATCGTTTCTGCCTCAAGCCAGGCTCGAAACCGTTTGTCAGCGGCCTTGTCGGTCGAAGTTGCGAAGTCGTGCTTCATCTGAGGCACACCACAACAATCGGACGGGTCCGCCCGACACCCCAAGAACGCCTCGGTTGCCCGCATCACACGCCCGCGAAAGCGGGGGCCGAACCATCGAATCAATTGAGCATACCGATGCTCCCCGTTCTTGTGAGAAAACGCAAGACCAGGGCTCTCGCTTCGGCCGAAGCTTCGCAACCTGGAACGCCCGTCCAAACGCGTGTAGGGTATTCGGAATACTGACGGAGTCTCTTTCCGATGAGGCGTGAACAGGCAGCCAGAATTCACTTATTGCCCGCAAAGAAGGCCTCGGTCGTCTGCATTATCCGCCGCAAGCCGAGCAAGTGCTTCCACATCATCAAATGGAATACCTCGAGCGACGAGTTCGAGCACGGCTCCTGGTTCTACGGAAAGCTGTATCCGCTGCGGTGCGACGTGTCCTTCGACGGCCAGTGGATGGTCTACCTGGCGATGGGGTCGGACGGAAGGATCTGGAACGGCATCTGCAATCCGCCCTGGCTCAAGACCGTCTGCGACGCTCCGAACATGGGAACATGGGACGGCGGAGGATACTGGGAGAGTGAGAACACGCTTCTCCTGAACAACTGGGAACCCGATGCAGAGCCTCCTGCTCTGCCATTTCGGATGGCTCGAAACCGTTTTCGCTGGGTCGGAGACCCAGGCGTCCTTTTCCCACGGATGGAACGAGATGGTTGGCGCAAAGTGGCGCCGTCTGTTGACCTTGGTTGGATCTGGAAGCCGACATCCGCGCACCCGACGCTACGTGCCCGTTACGGCGGATATCCGCATGAATTCGAGTTCGTTCTCGACGAGTACCCCGGTCTTCTCGACCCGGCCGTGGAATGGGCAACCTGGGACAGCCTCGGGCAGTTGGTTTTTGCGAGGGCCGGCCGGGTCGCCAAGTACCGCCGTGAAGACTTTGTGTACGGTAGGCCATCGTTTGAAGAAAACCTCGAAGCCCTGGCCCCGCCTCCCACCACGACCGATTGAGCCGCCGGCCGCTGGGGTGTTGGCCTCGGGCCCACGCTGGGCTCCGGCTTGGTCACTTGATGGCAGAAATAGGTGACTGTTCCCCATATCGCATATGCATATCGTCCTGGCTCCAATCCGTTGAATCGCTGGGCAATTCCGGCGACCGCGATACTCATTCGGGATTTCGGCGACACCAGAGCCATCTCGGCTCTCGCTTCGGCCGCCTGCCGGGCCGCTGCGGTAGGTGGTTACTTGGCGGCCGGACGGCCGATGCGGTTCAGGATCGCGAATACTCGATTGCCAATGTCCTGCGAACCGCCAGCATCATCCCAATCGCACGTCGGGGCAAAGATGAACCAGAGCCGCTCGAGATTGTCGCGGTTGCCGGCCTGCAACTCGGTCGCACACTCTCCAAGGAACCGGCCGAGCGCCGCGCAGGTATCGAAGTCGCCGATGTATGTAGCGTCGCCAGCGGCAGCCATTTCTCTGGACGCCCGGCGCAGCAGGCGGACAAGTCGCCACGTTCTGAGGCCCATCGCGCGAATGCCTCCAGTGGCCGGGGCCGCACCCCGGCGAGACCCGAACCATAAGAACTATACCTGCGAGTCCGGTCAGGTGCAGCGACTCGTTCGCAGAATCCCGGGGACACAACAGGCATTTCGGCTCCTGCTTGGGCCGTCTGCCGGTCCGCGCTGGTCTCCATCTTGGTGACGTGGTGAAGATGCTCGTTCCTGCCCTGCGCTCTGTTTTTCAGAAAGAACCAGTTTGAATTCGGCCGATTATGTGGTATTATTCTCTGGTTCGCAGAATGCGGGTCTGATGCAGATTGGGGACATATAAGTGTCTATCGATACAAGGCTTAAAGTTGCCCGGGAGAAGCTTGGCCTTACCCTCCGGCAGGTCGAAGAGCGGACGGGCATCGGCCAATCTTCGATTTCCGAGTACGAATCCGGCAAGCGGGCTCCTCGGATCAGCCAGCTTCAGGCGCTGGCCAAGCTGTACCGGCGGCCGATCAGCTTCTTCCTTGAGGAAGGCGACATTCCCCACGAGATGGTGCTCTGGCGGCAGAAGCCGGAGGCCGAGGTGGCGGCCGACGTCCAGGCCCAGTTCCTGCTTCTCTGCGAGCAGTACCACAACCTGGAAGTCTGGTGCGACGAGCGGGTGCCCTGTTCGCTGCCGGTCGCCCAGGGGCGGGTGGATACCTTCGGCTATGACGACGCTGAGCGTCTCGCGCACCGCGTGCGATCCGAGCTGCAGCTCGGCGACCGGCCGGGCCAGGGGCTCTTGCGGGTGCTGGAGGAGGCCTGCGGTGTCAAGGTGTTCCATCTGCAATTCGAGCCCAAGGGGGCGGCGGCCTGCACGGTCAGCGAGTCCACGGGCATCGGCATCCTTCTCAACTCGAAGAACGTGCGCTGGCGACGCAATTTCGACCTTGCCCACGAGCTCTTCCACGTGCTGACCTGGGCTATCTTTCAGTCGGGGCAATCTGCGGACGCTGCTGTCGCCTCGCCGCCCGAAGAGAGCTTCGCCAATGTCTTCGCGAGTCGGCTGCTGATGCCGACAGATGCGCTGCGACTGGCGATCGGCAGCGCGGGCAAGGATCGATCGCTCACCCCTGCGGCCCTGTTTGACGTGGCCAGGCAATTCGATGTGTCGGTCGAGGCCCTGCTCTGGAGGCTCAAGTCGGTCATCCGCGATCTTGACGAGGACAAGATCCGGCGGATGATAGAGGTATGCCAGTCAAAAGCCAGCATTCTGGAAGAACGCGAGCGCGACGACCCGCCGATGCGCCCCGCTCGGTTCGTGGCCCTGGCCATGAAGGCGTTTTCGCGAGGGGAGATCTCGAAGGGCGTCCTGGCCGAGTACCTCGGGCTGAGCCGGCAGGAAGTGATGCGCCTGGTCGAGCGGGAGAGCCCCCTCGATGAAGAAATTACGCTTCCTCCTGCTTGACGCGTGCGTGGTCATCAAGGTCTTCCAACTCGGCCTCTGGAAACAACTCTGCGAACGGTGTGAAATCCTCCTGGCCGAGACCGTTGCACGCGAAGAGGCGCAATTCTATCTCGACCGAAGGCTTCGCGTCTGAAGTGGACGCGGCAGGGGCAGGAGGACATGATACGGGGCATCGGTATGAAACCGTGATCATGAGGGGCGGGTCGCGGTTATGGCCGCGGTCCGGATTCGCCGCCTAGGCAGGCAGGCTGCGTGAGTGCCTGCGAAGTGGTTGGCCGATGAATCGCCGGAGGATGCGACCGTGACGTCGTGGAAACCCTTTTCCCTGGGATTGTGTTTGTGTCTCATGCGGGTGGGACTCGCTCAGGCCGCGAGCGCTTCGAGCCCGGCGACACGGAGTGCGGATCAATTGACTGGCGAGTCCGTCGATTTGTTGATATCCCGGTACCTCTCGGGCGTGGCAGGCTCTGACGAGGAAGCCCTTCTCCCGATCATGCAATTTAACACCGCAGAGGATCGCAAAGCGTTCGTCGAGAGCTTGCGGCTGGCCAAGCGGGCCGGATTGGCGGATTCCTGGTGGGATCGCTCCAAAAGGTCTTATCAGGTGTCTTTGCGACACAGGTCGCAACATATCACGGTCCTGTATCTGATCCCGACGAAGGAGGGATACCTGCCGAAAACCTTCACCGTCGTGGAGGTCGATGGCCTGCCGAAGATCAAATACACAGACGAATCTGCCGGGGCTCGCGAAAAGAGCGTCGTTCAACGGGCTGCTGACCAGATGAGGAAAGCGATCCAATCATGGCGGGACGCCGAGGGCGATGCATTGAAGGAGAAAGCGGTTGAGTTCAAGGAAGGCCTGCGGGACCACATTGCCGCGTTGTCGATGGCGAAGGAAAAAGGGCTTCGACTGGTGGCCGGCTCGGGGACCATTGAAGAAGTGCGGCAGGCTTATGATTCCGTGAAGTCGCTCTCGGATACCGAACTCAAAACTCTGATGATTGGGAAGCTGGAGAAGGAACTCGCACGACTTGTAGCCAGTACTCAGCCCTCGTAGCTGGGCATGCAGGAGATGGACCATGTTCGAAAGCGTCTGGGCACGCATCGTGTTTGCGGGCTTCGTTTTGGCGGCGTTCGCGATGTCGGCCGACGGGGCGGATGTGCCGGCCGGCGAGCGGTTGCCGAATATCGTGTTCTTCCTGGCCGACGACATGGGGTACGGCGATGTGCATTGCCTCAATCCGGACTCGAAGATCCCGACGCCGCACATGGATCGGCTGGCCGCGGAGGGGATGGTGTTCCGGGATGCGCATTCGCCCTCGGCGGTGTGTTCGCCGACGCGATACGGCATCCTGACCGGCCGTTATGCCTGGCGAACGCAGTTGAAGCGGGGGGTGCTGATGCCGTGGGACCGGCCGCTGATCGAGGCGGGCCGGCTGACCATGCCGGCCATGCTCCGGGAGCACGGGTATGCGACGGCGTGCATCGGGAAGTGGCACCTGGGCTGGGACTGGCCCGCCCGCGACGGCCGGCCCGTGGCCGATGCGTTGCGACGCCCCAATGATGCCGCGAACCTCACCATGAAGGACTACGAGGTCCTCGATTTCGCGCGGGTAGTCGCCAACGGCCCGCTGACCCGCGGGTTCGACTCCTATTTCGGCACCGACGTGCCCAACTACCCGCCGTATTGCTTCATCGACAACGACCGGACGATCGGTATTCCGACGCAACTCAAACCCGGCAGGATGTTCGGCAATCCCGGCCCGATGGTCCCGGGCTGGCGGCTGGAGCCGATCCTGCCGACGCTGGGCGCCCGTGCGGTCACATTCATCGATCAGCATGCCGCGCGCCATCGCGACCAGCCGTTTTTCCTTTACTTCGCCTCGACCGCTCCGCACACCCCGATCGTGCCGGATGATCCGTTCGTCGGGAAGAGCCAGGCGGGCCCTTGCGGTGACCTGGTGTACCAGGTGGATTGGACGCTCGGGCAGATTCTTGCGGCGCTGGACCGCAACGGCATGGGCGAGAACACCATCGTGGTCATGACCAGCGACAACGGCTCGCCGGCCATCGCAGGCGACCTGTTCAAGCACGGCCCGGATCTCAGTTCCCGCGGTGCCAGTATCGCCAGGTTCGGGCACAATCCCAACGCGCCCTGGCGGGGCATGAAGGCGGACATCTGGGAGGGCGGTCATCACATGCCCTTGTTTGTGCGGTGGCCCGGCCG
>CAZPIO010000037.1:4492-55873 GCA_964586235.1 uncultured Planctomycetales bacterium | reverse complement strand
CTCCGTATCGGTGAAAACGCCGTTGATCTCGTCGATCCAGACGAGGTCGTCGCCGCCGCCGGCATGGACCACGATGCAATTAAACTGACCGCGGTCGAAGTTGAAGTCGGCCGAGCCGTCGTTCCCGACATCGATCTCAAGGATGGTCGGTGCTCCAAACTTCAGCCGGAGTGCCAGTGACGTGCCGAGAGCGGTGCCTCTGATCCGCAAACATCCACCGACGATGCTCGCCGAGTGATTCGCGCAGTCAGGGTCGGCGGGCTGGTCCTCGCCGCTCAAGCACGGCTGCAGGATTCCGAAGTCGGTCTGGTCCACGTCCCCATCATCATCCACGTCAGCCGGCAGGCAGTTGCCGGCGACCGGACCCACTCCCGGCCCGGTGGCGCAGCTCTCGAACAGACTCAGATCGGCGGGATCCACGTCTCCGTCGCCGTCGTAGTCGCCAAGAATGACTGGAGGGCAACCGTCAGAATCGACCGTGGAGCCGGGAACGGTGTTGGGGCAGATGTCCACGTTGTCGCAGACGCCATCGCCGTCGGTATCGCTGATGCAGGCCGCCGTCGCGACAGCGCCAATTGCCAGCCAAGTACCCATGAAGCAAAGGACAACCGTGTGTGTGCTCATCTCTCGATCTCCCGCCTCGGTCATCTGTGATCCGAGTCGCGTCGCCTGCTGGAAGAGAGTGACGCGAATCAGCATTCGGGCCGCACTCGCGAAAAAAGGCGGCGCGAGGAGCGGTGAGTCCGCCCTGCTGTCAAGGCTCATCAAGGCTGTCCAAATCGCGGCATCTGATCTGTTCAAACGCGGCGCGGCCAGACTGATACCGGAACTCTAGGTCGCGACTGTTCGATCGGCAACCGCATCTTTTCGGGGCGGCTGAGTATTGCTGCCTGCGTCCTCCTCATCCTGCGGCTCGGGGCCCCGGCGCTGGGTGACAGAGGGTGCGGCAACGCACGCGTATCGGCCTATTGCGGTGCCATCGCCAGCATGAGCTGCACGCGAACGGTCATTTGGCAGCTACCCCGCGGATTCGCGTTGCAGGCACCTTTATCAGGGATTCCCCTAGGCTTGATTGTGAGCTGTTCGAGAGGCATATTTGACCTGAGAATCCACGGCCAGACCGTGGGCCAGGCGCGAGACGCTCACACCCAGCGGCTCGAGCAGGTTCTGGATATGGAGTGTAGCTCCATCACCCTCGATGGTAGGGTTGGTCGCCAGCAGTACTCCGCGGATGCCGCCGATGGAGGTGGCGTCAGCCGGACCAGTCTTCCAGTACAAGTCCGGCGATGCCGTGAAAATCGGTGTCGCGGCTGACCAGGGTCGCCCCGGTCGCGAGGGCGGTCGAGGCGATCCAAAGGTCGTTTTCGTCCAGGGCCAAGCCCTCACGTTCACGGGCAAGCTTGACTTCGGCGTAGTGATCAGCGGCCGCAGGCGGAACCGGCTCGCACGGAAACGCACCGAAGAGTTTTGCGGCCGTCCCCTCCAGGTCGCGTTGGCGCTTGCCTTCCGGCAGCCTGCGGATCCCGTAAAGGATCTCGCCCTGGGTAATGGGGCAGACAACAACCCGGTCCTCAGAGGAAAGTTGGGAGAGCCGGGCGCGGACGGACGCTCGCTCGCGCATGAGGTCGCTGAAGATTGTCGCGTCCAGAAGGAACATCATGCGTCAGTTCTCGGGATTGAACATCCCCTCGTGTCGCACGGGGATCTTGCCGGCGCGCATGGACCTTTCCAACTCGTCCACGTCCTCCTGCGTTACCCGGGGCGCTTCGCGCAAGGCGCGGAGGATGCGGGCCGGCGACCCAAGAGGTTCGGCTTCCGGGAGGGGCTCGACGGAAACACTCACCGTCTGGCCGTCCAAGAAGGGCAGCGCCGATTCCAGCTCGATAACTTTTCCTCTGACGACGCCTTTACAGGTCATGGCTCTCCTCAGCCGCGGCTACTCCACGCCGCGGGGGCCCGTGCCCCCTCGCAGCGCCATGGGTCAGGTCCCCTCTATCTTGATGGTAGCCCAAGGCCGCTACATGGTCAACGAAAAAGCCGCCCCAGTTGCTCCTCGCTGGCGGGTTGCGGGTTCAAATCGTCGTGCGGCCGGTGATGGCCGCTTCGAGCATGGCGCGGGAGGCATATTCGACCTGGGAACCAACGGCCAGGCCACGGGCCAGACGCGAGACGGTCGCGCCGAGCGGCTTGAGCAGGCTCTGGATGTGTAAGGCGGTTCCATCACCCTCCATGGTCGGGTTGGTCGCCAGCAGCACTTCGCGGACGCCGCCGGCTTTGACGCGCTTGACCAGGGCATCAATGGTCAGATCGCCGGGCTCGACACCCTCGAGCGGAGCGATATGGCCCATCAGAACGTGGTATCGGCCGCGAAGCAGGCCGGTCTGCTCCAGCAGCATCACATCCTTGGGCTGTTCGACGACGACAATCAGCGATGCGTCACGGCCGGGGTCGCGGCAGATCGAACACGGGTCCTCGTCGGTGAGGTTGTAGCACTGCGAGCAGTGGCGGAGGTTCTGCTTGACGTCCCGGATGGCCTCGGCCAGGGCCATGGCCTCGGCCTTGGAGGCTCGAAGAAGGTGAAACGCGATGCGTTCGGCGCTGCGCGGACCGATGCCCGGCAGCCTGGCCAGTTCGGTCATCAACCGACTCAGGCAAGCCGGGATGCCGCTGCGTTGCTCGTCCACGTGAGATCTCCGCCGGGCTAGGTCTGCTGTCCTCCGCCGCCGAGAAGATCGGTCAGGCCGGGGATATTCAGTCCGCCGGTCAGCTTCGCAACCTCGGCCTTGACCCCGTCCTGGGCTTTGCGGCCGGCGGCACCGATGGCGGCTTTGATCATATCCTCGAGAAGCTCGACGTCGCTCAGGGCTTCCGGAGCGATCTTGATATCCACCAACTCGGACTTGCCGTTAACCACCGCCCTGACCAAACCGGCGCCGGCCTCGGCCTCGAAACGCTGCAGCGCAAGCGACTCCTGCATCTTCTGCATGTTTTCCTGCATGGACTTCGCCTGCTTCATCAGACCGGCAAGATTGCCCAAGCCACCGAACATTATTGACTCCTAAAGCCATCCGACAAAGTCGTTTGTCGCCGCACCCGCCCGGCGGCACAAGTTATTGCGCGTCCGGGCCGCGCACCTTTTCCACATTGACCAACGTACCGTCGAACAAGTCAAGGGCCTGCCGCACCATCGGATCGCTGGCCGCCGCCTTGAGGTCCTCGCTGCTGGCGGGAGGACCGGACCGCATCATCGGGGGCGGCGGGGTCGGCGGCCGTGGAACCGCGGGCCTTCCCGGCGCGTCTCGACCCGTTTCGGCCTGCGGTCGGGGCGTCGGCGTCGGATACTGCGGCGGCGTCGCTCGTGTCGCAGCCTGGGGCTGCCCGGCACCGGGGGTCACGGATGTGGGGACTCTCGGGGGAGCCTCAGCCGGCCCCCCAGCCGCCCCCCCCAATTGGTCCAGCAGGGACTGGATTGACGCGTAGCTGGCTGCCGATGCCAGACGCACAATCCCCGCCTCCATCAGTGCCCGCCCCATGGAGCTGAACCGAACGCTGCGCCGCAGCTCCTCCAGCACAACGATCATGTACACGTAGGCCTCGGACTCGAATCGCTTGCAGAGCGCCAGCATCGCCTCGCGGGCAACGGCCGGGACTTCGACCAGTTGCGTGTCGGGGCCGCACAGCCTCAGCAGCATGAGCGCCCGGAGTTGCTCGGCGAGAGACTCGGCGAAGCGTTCCAGGCTGTAACCGCCGGCCAGGCACGTATCGAGCGACGCCAGGGCCCCTGCTGCGTCGCGGTCGGCGATCTGGCCGATGAGACGGGTCAGCACCTCGTCGTGCGGCACCGGCAGGACGTCGTCGATCATCGACAAGGTCAGGCGGTCGGTACCCATCGACAGCAGTTGATCGAGCAGGGACAGTGCGTCGCGCATCGAACCGTTGGCCAGGCGGGCCACGCGCCGCACGACGCCGTCATCAGCCTGCACCTTCTCCTGGTCGAGAATCCACTTGAGGTGCCCGACGATCTGGTCGACGCCGATGCTGCGGAAGTCGAACCGCAGGCACCGGCTCTGGATGGTGGCCGGCACCTTCTGCGGCTCGGTCGTGGCCATGATGAACTTCACATGCTCGGGCGGCTCTTCAAGCGTCTTGAGCAGAGCGTTGAAGGCCCCGGCGCTGAGCATGTGAACTTCGTCGATGATGTAGATCTTGAAGCGGGCTCGTGCCGGCCGGTACGCCGCGTTGCTGCGCAGTTCGCGGATGTTGTCGACGCCGGTGTTGCTGGCCGCGTCGATTTCGATCACGTCAACGTCCTGCCCCTCGGCGCTGGCCACGCAGGATTCACATTTGCGGCAGGGATTCACCGTGGGGCCGTCGGAACTTAGGCAGTTGAGCGATCGGGCCAGGATCCGGGCGGCCGAGGTTTTGCCTACTCCCCGCGTGCCGCAGAACAGGTACCCGTGGTGGACGCGGCGGCTGGCGATGGCGTTCTTGAGCGTGGTGGCCACGGCTTCCTGGCCGACCAGCTCATCGAAGGTCCAGCTCCGGTACTTCCTTGCCAGAACAGTGTATGCCATCGCGAAGACCGCTTCCGTCACTTAAAGAAAGCCAACCGCATAGGAGGCCAGGTGCGCCATGGCACCTGAAACGCGAAGGCTGGGCTGCTACCTCTCGGTCCTGACCCGTTGGCCAACGGTCCCACTGCATGGAACCTGGCCCCCGATGCGATCGGCTTTGCGTTCTTACGTCTCAGAGCGTTCCGGGTTTTGCACCCCGAGCTTACTGTGTCGTCGCCGTGGCAGGCTGCGAGTCGGCCGGTCCTGGCACTGGCGGTCCCGGATTCTCGACCGGGACGTTACCGCCATGCCCGTTGCCGCGCAGCCGAACCACAGCAGCCCCGGACTTTGACGTATCACCGCTCGTCGGCGGATGCAGCTCGTGCGGACGCTCGGGGATATTCTCCAACGAAATGGTCCGGATGTAAACCGTCTGGAGCGGGCGATCCTTCGGCCCGGTCGGCACCGCCGCGATTTTCCTGAGTGTCTCAAAGGACTCCTGCCCCACCGCCTTGGCGAACGCCGTCTGCTTGCCGACGAACGTGGGCTGGGGGCTGAGGCAGATGAAGAACTGTGAACTTGCCGAGTCCGGGTTGTTGGGTGACCGCGCCATACCCATCGTTCCAGCCTCGAACGGAACCTTGCTGAACTCGGCTTTGACAGTCTGGCCGTCGGGACGCCCGCCTCTGCCGTCTCCTTTCGGGTCGCCCCCCTGAACAATCCCGCCCGGAATCACGCGATGGAACGTCAGGTTGTCGTAGAAGCCTTCCCGGGCCAGCTCGACGAAGTTGCGTACGTGGTTAGGGGCCACGTCGTACAAGAACTCGATGTTGATGGTGCCAAAATCCGTGATGAGCTTGGCCCTTTGCCTGGCCAGGACGGTCAGGGTGACCGGCTCCGATTGGATCGAACCCTGGTATGGCTTCCAGGTCAGCTTGTACACGCCGGGGCGCTGCAACAGGTCGTAATACTGCGTCAACTCGATCCGCAGCCCCACGCAAGCGTGAGCAGCGAGGGTCACGGGCGGGACCGGGACCACCGGCTTGATCATGACCGCCTCTCCCGAGGTTGTGTCCCGCTCCGGGTCATCGATGACCAGGGCCGTGAAATCCTTGCCGCTGAACACGTGCTGCAAGGGCAGGCCAACCTCGGTAGTGGGCATCTCGGCCAACTGGGCGCCGGGCACCTGCAGGCCCACGGCGTCGGAGAGCAGGTTTGTAATCGTGAAGGTGGCCCAGACTCTCTGCCCGGCCAACAGCGTCGACTGACCCAAACGAATGTCCGCCCGGACCATGCTCGCCGGGTCTTCCGAACCGCCCTTCACGCGCTCTTGCGCCTGGAGAGGCACGGCCAGACCGCAGAGCAGAACCAGCATGGCCGTGGCGGACCCGCATGTCAGGAGCAATCTATGCATCATCCGTCCCGTCTGGGATACACCGATCCCTGGTCGCGGGGGCAAATAGGCATAACTCATCTTCGCTAAAACACTTACATCCGAATACCGTTCCAGAGCCGGCCTGCCGGGTCGCGATCACCTCCGAGCCAGGATCACAACATCCAGAGGCCAGCGCGACCACCAGGGCAGATCGGCTACCACCCCATCGCCTTATACACCCTGTCGCCGCCGCCAGACGCAGTCGAGCTCTGCAAAATCCACTGGGACAAGCTTTTAGCTTGATCTCATTTCGCCGGCATGGACGCCGGTCCGCCGGCGGGTTGACTGCTGGATTCCAGAATCAGATCGACCGCTTCCTTGGGGGCCGGACCGAGCCGCCACTGGCCAGCCTCTTTGAAAACCAGCACCACGACGTCGAGTCTGAGCCGCCCTTTGCGATCGGGCTGGCGACGATCGACAAGGGCGTGCAGGAAGTATTTGTCAGGAGCCGGCTGACCGCCTGCCACCTCAACAAAGCCGAGCACGTCCGCGACAGTGATGGCCTCGACAGCCTCCCAGATTCGCTGGAATTCCTGCCGGGAGGGCGGTCTATAGGCCATGCTGAAAAGCTGCCGGAAGCCGTCATAGTCGCCCTGGGCCGCAACCTTGAGGGTCGACTCAATGAACGCATTGAGGGAGGCATCGCGCGATCGGCAGCGGGCCGGATAGTCTATCACGAGCCGAGGTGCCTGGGGGTCGCTGACAGCTATCGGTGGGATGTCCAGAGTGCCGCCGGTGGTGCTGCCCCCGCCCTTGCCGCATTTGCAGCCGCCGGTGCTGCCGGCAACCAGCGCTCCCGCCCACAGAAGCAGCATTAATCTGCTGACTCTCATGCGGCCTGTCGCCCCCAAATAGCCCTACCCGGACCTCGGAAATACGAGCGTTTCCGGACCGCTTCGCCGTACGGCGGGCATCATAATCCTCCCTGCCATCGGCGCCAATTTGCACGCCGCCGCTGGTCGCCGGGAGCCAGGCACGCTCTAAGCCTCCGCCACGAGGAACATCGCGATTTCCTGGCCCCTGAGGCTAAGGCGAGCTTCGCCGCCAGGTGACAACGGAATTGGCCGGCCGTTGGGACGTTCCAGGAGGTCACAGGCACGCAGCCACGTGGCCTCGCGGGCCGCCGGGAAAGTCAGACGGGCCTCGGCGGGAGCCTTGTCCGCATTCCACAAGCGAATAACCATTCCGGGGCCGAAGTCCGCCGGCTTGAGGGTCACAAGCTGCACACGGGTCGATTCCAGCGTCAGCAGCGACCGGCTGGGCGGTCCATTGAATCCACTGACCCAAGCCGGGATCAGAGGGCGATGAACTTCATAGCCGCCCGCTGCCAACCCGCCGTCCCCACCGTCGTTGGCCGTCGGCTCGAGCACGAAATCGAAGGAGAAGTCGCCACCCTGCCATAGCGCGAAGTTCGTGTTCCAGCAGTTGTTGAACAGCATCGCGTAGAAGACGCCGTTCTCGTACCCGGCATCAGTGTTGAACCGGTAGGCACCCGGACGCCCGAAACAGACCAGCGGCGTGTCCAGCGGATAGAAGTTGATGCCAGCGTACCGGCCTTCAACCCGGAGGCCGTGGTGAACCGCCATCACCGCGGCATTGCAGTTCGGGGCGAGGTCACGGCCAGCAACGGCCAGCCGGGCGATGCGCTCGACGGTGATGCGTGGCTTGGAGAGATTGATCGGAAAGGCCGCATACCCGGCCTCGGCGGCGTAAGTCGGCTGCTTTCCCAGGAGCCTGACGCTTACATGCAGGCCGCGCTGATCGCGGTAACGAGTGAAGGTGGTGTGATATCGGCGGCAGTTGCCCGAGCGGCGATCGGCGACCCTGGGCACGGGACAAGAGGCCTCAACATGCACGCGGGCATAGACGGAGGTGATCTCGGGGCGAATCGACGCCTTGTCCCCGCCAACCGGTCCGAACTCGGCCATCGCTTCGTAATCGTTGCGATGAAAATAACCGACCGTGCCCTCCCAGCAGTTGGTGTGGACGCGATCGGCGAACTCGCGGATTCGCCTGCCGCCGGGCATCTCATAGACGTAGCCGCCCAGAGGGTATTTGGCCGCGGTGTGGCACCACTGCATCGAGTGGGCGCGATCGTGCCAGCGGCAGAGGCCCCCTGCCGGGTGAAACTGGAACGACTGGTCGGCGGTGTGCAGAATCAGTTGGCGCGCGGACCAGTCGGCACAGCTACCCGTCCGGACGCGATGAGCAACCGGACGCACGTGCAGGTAGAGGTACCCGCATGCCGGAACCCGGGGAGAAACGAACTCGATGAGCCCTCGGCTCCGCTCGTACGAGACGATTTCACCCGTCGCCGAGTCGATCAGTTCGAGTTCCCCCGCCGGTAGATCCCGAGCCGACACTCGTACGACACCCGTGCGAGCTCGGGCCAGGGGGTTAAACAGAAGAATCCCTTTCTCGATCCCGGCGCGGCGTGAGCGGCCGGCAAATGCGGCAACGAGGCGGGACTCGGCCTGCCTGGCCAGCTCACCCGCCAGCTTCGCGAAGCCGGCCTTGTCCTGCCAGGAGGCAACCCAACGATCAACCGGGGGCGGAGTTCGCTTGCCGGCAAACGTCGCGCTGACGTACAGATTGCCCTTGGGCACAGCCTTGCGAGCATCAGTGGCGTGATCGCCCCAGGTGTGCTCGGTGTACAGGGCCAGATTCTCGTAACCCTGTCGCACCGCCCTTCTCAGCGCATCCGGGACTCTCGTGTCTCCTGTGAGAGCAGCCGCCGCGGCGAGCGTCTCGAGCGACGGCAGGCGACTCTTGGTCCGCCGGGCCAGCGCTGTCGGGCCTGACTGGCTGGCGATTCCATAGATCCACCAGTCGGTGAACTCCTTGTCGAGCACCGGCAGACTGTCACCGTGATCGCGGATGGCAGCGGTGGCAAAATCCTCCAGCCGCCCCGTGCTGCACACGGGCCAGTCGAAATGCTTCTCGATCCAGTCCATGTGCCTGATCGCGTCGAGGTTCTGCGGGCCGACGTTGTCGCTGGTCATCTGGATTGACAACCAGTGCTTCCACGGCCAGTCCTGTGGAGGCAGCAGCGGCGTGCCATACGTGGCGTGGTAGTGGCATAGCAATCGGTGACCGTCAGGCAGGGCCCACCAGAACAGCGGCGGCACCTCGGGGGGAAGCGAATCGGGGTTCGTGCCGATCTGGAAGAAGTTGCCCCCGGCGGCGGCGAACGCCATTGCCAGGGCGGAGGTATGCGCGGGCACGTCGGTCATCTTGGCGGCCGTCGGCACCGGCACGGCGTATCGCTCGGACAGCCGCCGGGCGGCGTAGATGCTTCGACACATCTCCTCGATTCCGAAGAACTCGCTGTGCGTGGTGAACGGCATCAGGCCCCAGACGATCTGGCCGGCCCGGATGTAGTGTTCCAGCCTGCGGACATGCTCCGGGCGGGTGTGACGCGGATCGAGACACTGTTCTAGAAGCCACGTCGAAAGCGTCCAGACGAAGCGACGGCCGGGTTTGCGATCGGCGGTCTGATCCAGGTTGTGCAACAGAGTTTCCAGGAGGCGCGTGCGATAGAGGCGCAGGACTTCCGCCCTTGGCGCGGTGTATCCCAGGTCGATATGTGTTTTGAAGATGGCATGAATCCGGCGAGGCTCGGCCGGATGCAGCAGCAGCGAAGCACGATAGGAGCGGCCGAGCGACGTCCGCCACAGGGCTTTGGCCGGCACAGGTCTCTTCACCTGAGGGACCAGCCAGAGGTAAGTCCGAGGCTGGTCCTGAACGTGAAGGTGTTCGGGGTATGCGATGAGGTCGATCTTGTGAGCGGCCTGCTGCCAGCGTCCGACTCGAAGAACCAGTTCGCCGCCCGAGCCGAGCACCGGCGGGCAGACCAGGCCCACGGCCTGCATCATCTTGTCGCCCTGCTTCTTCAGGAATGGCGTCCAAACCAGTCGAAAGCTGTCTGCGAGCGACATCCGCAACTCCGTCAATAAGCCTGCTTGGGGCAGACGGTCCTCTTCGGCCACACCCGGCAATGTGTCGAGGTTGTAACACCCGAGGTAGCGGTTTTCAAATGCCTCCGAACTGCGCGAGTCGTCCTTTGGTTCGGAGCAGCATGGCCAAACCACGATGAAATCGAGGCGCGGCCATGACATGCGGCATCCGAGGCGGAAGACTATAATGGCCTGAGATCCGAGAATCGCTCAGTGTGGAGCGTTTATGCCCCATCCTCATGCCAATCACGGCCGGCTTTCCGCTGATCCTCAGGCGCAACCGATCCGACTGGTTTTCTGGGAAACAACCGCGGGGTGCAATCTCGAATGCGCCCACTGCCGTCGGCTCGATGTGTCCCGCGAACTGATGAAAACCGATCTGACAACGGCCGAGGGCATGCGACTCATCGACCAGATCGCGGAAACGGGTCATCCCGTGCTGGTGTTCTCGGGCGGTGAGCCTCTGATGAGGCCGGATATCTTCGAACTGGCCGCCCACGCCAGGAGCCGGGGCTTGATCATGGCACTCGCCAGCAACGGTACGCTGATTGACCAGCCGTTGGCGAGGCGAATCGCCGAGGCGGGGTTCGACCGGGTGAGCGTTTCGCTGGACGGCGCTGATGCGGAAACCCACGACCGGCTCCGTATGCAGGCCGGCTCGTTCGACAAGACGCTGGCCGCTCTCGACCACCTTCGCCAGCTCGGCGTCGCGACACAGATCAACTGCACCATCGCCCGCCACGACAAAGACCAGATCGAGCCCGTACTGAGGCTGGCCGAACGAGCCGGCGCGGTGGCCGTTCACTATTTCCTGCTGGTCCCGGTCGGCTGCGGAGAACAGATCGCCGACGACCAGATGCTTGACAGCCAGGAGGTGGAGGAACGGCTGCGGCTCATCGACAACCTGCAGCAGACCACTTCGCTCCAGATCAAGCCAACCTGCGCCCCGCACTACTACCGGATCATCCGCCAGCAGGCCCGGGAACAAAACCGCCCTCGGTCGGGACACGGGCAGCATGGGGCCCTGCACAGCATCACCCGCGGCTGCCTGGCGGGCACGGCGGTGTGCTTCGTCTCGCACGAGGGCAAGGTCTTCCCGTGCGGCTACCTGCCGGTCGAGGCGGGTGATGTCCGCCGAACCAGTTTCGGCGAGATCTGGCGCGGCAGCGAGCTGTTCCGGCAGCTTCGCGACTTCAGTCTGCTGACCGGCAAGTGCGGCATCTGCCCGTTCAAGAATGTGTGCGGCGGGTGCCGGGCAAGGGCGTTTTACGAGTTCAGCGATTACCTGGCCGAGGAGCCGTTCTGCGCGTACGAACCGAAGGAGGGTCCAGGGCACACACCTGAGGGTTCAGGCGCATCGGCCGGCGGCTCATAATCGCCTGCGGATGAACGAGACAGTGGGTCAGAAGCTCTCGGTGCCCTGGGTAGCCGAGGCCCCGATCGCATCACGACGCCAGAATGTCTGTCGCATCAGGAAACCTGACCGCCTGCTGTGCATTTTTGGAGACAGCGCGCAAAAAGACGGCCGGCGGACAACCACCGGCCGTTGAACGTTCACACCCGGTCTGAACCCCCTCTCAGCTCACCTCTCCCTTGGCCTGTTTGCCGACCATGCCGTATTTGGCCATCTTGTCGCGGAGCGTGGTTCGGGGAATACCCAGGAATTGGGCCGCCTTGGCCTGGTTGCCGGCAGCCTTGCGAAGGGCCGCGTCGATCAGCGACTGCTCCACCCCGGCGATGGTTTCCGTGAGCCCGGGGTGCAGGCTTGCCGGAGCGGCGGCCTCACTTCTCGGTTGTCCAGTGGCAGGCAGGAGAATGTCGCGAGGTTGAATCTCCGGGCCGGTGGCAAACGCCGCTGCCCGCTCGAGGACGTTTTCCAGTTCCCGCACATTGCCAGGCCAGTGATACGACATCAGGACGTCCATGGCATGCGTGCTGACGCTGGACGGAACCGCCCTGCCCTCGGCGGCCTTGGCCGAGTGGCGCAGATAGTGCGACACGAGGGCCGGGATGTCCTCGCGCCTGTCCCGCAAGGGCGGGATCACCAGGTGCACAGCATCCAATCGGTAATAGAAATCCTCGCGGAACTTGCCGGCGTCAACGCCACGGCGAAGGTTACCCTGAGCACCGAAGATCAATCGGGCCTGGAGGTTGACTCGGCCCCCACCGACGCGTTCGAAAGCGCCCTCGTCCATCGTTTGCAGGAGTTGGGCCTGGATCGCCATGGGCAAGGCCTCGATCTCGTCGAGCAGAAGCGTGCCGCCGGCGGCCTCCTCCATGCGTCCCGTGTGGCGACCGGCAGCGTCGCCTTCGGAGCCGAACAGGCTCATTTCCATCGCCTCGGGGGAGCACGCCGTGCAGTTGAACTTGAGCATAGGCCCGCCGGACCGCCTGCTGATCTGGTGGATCGTGGCGGCCACTCTTTCGCGGCAGGTGCCAGCTTCGCCCTCGATGAGGACCGAGCGATCGCTGTCGGCCACGGCTCGAATCTGCTCGAAGAGGCGCCGCATGGCGTGGCTCTGGCCGACGAGCTGACCGAGAGTCTCCGGACCGGCGTGGCCGTCGCCGCCCTCGGCCGAGCGACAGGCCAGGAGGCGATCCAGCTTCTCCACGAGTGCATCCGTTGGAAACGGCTTTGTGATGTAATCGTAGGCCCCTCGCTTGATGGCCTCGACCGCCGAATCGACGCTGCCATAGGCCGTCATGAGGATCACGTGCGTCTTGGGCGAGCGTGCTTTCACCAACTCCAAGAGTTGGATGCCATCCATCTCCGGCATGCGCACATCGGTAATCACGACCTCGACGGGGCGGGTCTCGATCACCTTTGCCGCGCTCGCGGCGTCGGCGGCCTCAAGAACGGTATAGCCCGCCCCAGCCAGTTCGATCTGGAGCGTGGCACGTTTCAGCGGTTCATCGTCAACGACGAGAAGCACGCCTTTAGAGTCTGTCATGGTCGAAATCCCTTCGTGATCGGTTGCCGATGTGTCATCCACTCCACATTCCACTCGCAGGCAATCCGCGCAGCCTAGTCTAACGAGCGGTTAACGATTTGCAACTCTATTGTCCTGCCCCGTCCCCTGTTCGTCAATGCGCCTCCACCCCGACCCGCCCCCAGGGGTGCGTGACACTTTGGGCGGCTGCCACTGGCAGCTTGTCTGCCAGTGCCTTCCGCGATGCCGACCCGCACGGGCGGACGAGCCGCCCGTGGCACCCACACAGTATTCCCGCCGAATGCGTCACGGACCCCACCCCCAGGCGCCGGCGGCATGTCGCGGGGGGCAAAGCACGAAAAGCCCCCCGGCAGCGCGTTACTCCCAGTAGTGGGCGGCCGTTCGGTTGATTTTTGGGGGCCTCACCATTTGTTCGCGGAGGTGGTCGGCATCCAGGGCCAGAAGCGGGCTGATTTCGAACAGCCCGTCGGGCTCACCATCGGCCCGCCACGGAACGTCAAACCCGCATTCCGCGAGCCATCGGGCGGCCCGCCGATTCATGTCCCGGCGGGCGGTTTCGGCGCTATCCACGCCCGTCGCATTCTTCACCGGGCTGAACTCCTCGGCCCGCACGGTCTGGAGGATCATCGCGTTGGCCGCGAGCGGTATTGCATCGAAGATGAAACTCTCCAGCTTAACGGCGTTGGGGCTGTCAGGGTTTACCCGCCGGCCCGAGCCATTCACGTATGGCACCTTTTTCACGGCCCGGTGCCAAGGCAGGGCAAAGCGTGTCTCGTCGGCCGTCAGCCTCTCAACAAACCGGCGGCCGAGGATATGGATTGCGATGCTGCCCGCGTCAAACAGCCGGCTGCCGTTCTCGTCACGGGCGTGTGCCAGCGTTTCAGGCAGGTCGGAATACTCGATGACCATAGGTTTGCCGTCGCCGAGTACAAAATTACCCACTTTCTCCAGATCGTCAACCTTCGGGATTGACTTGCTCGACATCTCGGAACCGGTCAGCTCATGAAGGCCAATGAAAAGCGGATCGACCGGTTTGACCAGGGGGTTGTCCACCTGAAAATAGCTGATGTGTTCGACGCCCGCCTCCGCCATCTCCCTGAGCACGCCCGATCTTCGCAGGGCCAGCAAGCAGCCCCCGTGGCCGTCCGGAGAGAAGGCCACCCGGTGCTTCTCGTCGAGCAGAATCCTGCCATCCAGTGAAAAAGCGGGCATCAGCCCCTGCTGGAAGAACCGGATCCGCTCCGGCCGAAGCCCAAAGTAGCCGTTTCGTTTGAAGAAGTCGATGGTTTCAGCGTGGTTCTGGGGGCTGGTCATAATATACCATCGCAGATCGGCCCCGTATCGACGGTTTGTCCCGCGAACGAACTCGGCGAAAAGCTGGAAGAGGGGCTTGTTCTTCACAGGCGAGATGCAGTATGCCCCTTTTGGGCCATCGAAGCCGAGCCGGGTACCCTGCCCGCCTGCGACTGTGAGGGTTGCCACCTTGCTCTGCCGAATCAGGGTGATGCCGCGTTTCACCGCGTCGGCGTAGAGTCCGGCCTGGTCGATCCCCGGCACGGCGGGATAGAGGACGGGTGGCTTGATATCGTGCGGCAGGTGATAGGGCTCGGCGGCTCTTACGTGAGTCTCGATGAGACGGTGCAGACTGGCTGGATTGATCTTCTCGATATCGTCGAGGAGGGCCCTCCGCTGCCGTTCATCGAGCGATTCCCAGTGACTCAACAGATGTGATTGGCCCGTCTGTTCAAGGCGGGACAAGGCGGCGGCAAGCCTCTCCGAAATGCTGTCAACCATGTACCGGGGTCCTTCTTCGCAAGAAATGCCGGGCCTCTGCCGTTCGAGTCAGTTGCGGACCCGGCCTTGATTGTCGAGCACCTTAGTCCAAACGGTTGCGGACTTTGCGCGCACCTCAGGCACATCTCAGGGCAGGTTTCCCCGCCGCCGATAACTATAGGCAGGACCGGGTTTTGGTCAACCGACGAGGCCGTCGTGCACCCGGGGCTGATCGTGCGAGGGCCATGATGCCAAAGGCGAACCGACGTACATTCCTGAAACGCATTGCCCAAGCGGGCCTGACGGCCGCCGCAGGGCGACTTGTGACTGGAGGACGGGCGCTGCTGGCCGAAGACTCGGCTTCCACCCTGCCTACACTGGCAAGCAGGCCGGATACGGGCCCGATTGCCGCCTCATCGAAATCCACGGTGGTCCACATCCGCCGACCCGAGGTTGTCGACCGCCAGAGCATTCACGCGGCGCTGCTCCGCGAGATGATTGAGGACAGCGTGAAGGCCCTGGCGGAGGTCCGCAGGCCGTCAGACGCGTGGAACAGACTGCTCAGGCCGGATGACGTCATCGGCATCAAGTTCAACCATGTGGGCGCCGAGGAGTTGGACACCACCGACATGGTGGCCGCTCAACTCGTCCAATCACTCGGCCAAGCCGGTTTTGACCCCAAGCGGATCATGCTGATCGAGGCGCCGACGAACCTCGCGGCCAGGCTGGGCACGCGACCGGAGACACTGGGGTGGAGCGGCGGCGAGGTTTCTTTCGGGACCGGTTCGGAGGAACTGGCCGCCGTTCTCCAGGAAGTGACGGCGATCATCAACGTTCCTTTCCTCAAAACGCACAACATCGCCGGCGTCACCGGTTGCCTGAAGAACCTCTCACACGCGTTGATACGACGACCGGGGCGATATCACGACCAGGCCTGCGCTCCATACGTCGCCAATATCACCGCCCTGCCGCAGATCCGCTCGAAGATCCGGCTCAACATTGTCAACGCCATCAGGGCGCTTTGTGATGGCGGGCCGAACGTGAGGCCACAGGGCATGTGGAACCATGCGGGCCTCATCCTCTCTCGCGACCCGGTCGCCGCGGACGCGGTTGGAATTGACATCATCAACGACGAGCGAAGACATCGGGGCCTGCCTCCGGTCGGAAACAAGGCCGGTCAGATACCGCATATCCATGCAGCGGCCAGGCTCGGCCTCGGAACCGACGACCAGGATTACATCAATCTGATTGACCTCAAGGAATGACAGGCCGAGCCGCGCGGGGTTCGGGCTTGACTACGTCCACCGACACAACCAACTGTAGAGCTTGCGGGATCGAATAACCCAATGAGACAATGGTGGTTATTCGAATGGGTAGGGGCGGATTTGAACCGCCGACACACGGATTTTCAGTCCGTTGCTCTACCAACTGAGCTACCTACCCGACGAATGCACGAGGTCGGAATCGAAATCCATAGCCCGATTGCCGACCCGATCCGAGTACCGAGGCAATCTTAACGCCCGTCCGCCCGGGGGTCAACAGCATCCGCGGCCTTGCGACAGGACGGCTGGTCAGGAAAAAGAGGCGGCTCTTCCGGCAGGCGCAAGAAAGAGCCCGCGCCACTGGTGCGCGGGCTCCGGCTTGATACGCTTCTTCTCGCGGCAGGGCCGCGCCGCCGGTTACGGAATGAGTACCGAGTCCGTCTGCACGGTGATTTCCGGCAGAGCATTCTTGTACCTGGTCATCGCTCCGCCACCCGCCTGCAGGTTCACATGCAGGAGGGCGGGGTTTGTCACATCGACCGGCGTCCAGATGAGGTCTTCATCCGCGCCGCACAGGGCATTGTTGAACCACTTGGCGTGACCATCGACAAACGAGACATTCTGTCCATCACGATTGTGGTTGCGGGAGTTCAGGCTCTTCTCGCGCCGAAGCAGGGCGTTAGGCCAATCGATCGTGCCGCTCGTCCCCACCGTGCCCGGAGCCGGATAACCGGTCGGAGCGGCGGGATCGTAGTCGTAGGTGGAATACGTTATGCCAAGCGTGGTGACCGCTGTAAGCTTGCTCGAGAACGGGTTGCGATCCGCCGCCAGCGCCTTGCGCGGATCCTGAGAATTGGTCATCTTTACGCCGTAGTCCTTCCTGACGCCGCCAACCGTGACGCCCCAAGCCCTTCGGGTCGTCTGGAAGGAATAGCTGAACTCGGCCAGTTCGGTGGCGCTGTTCGCCCAGTTTGTTCCGGTGTTCCGACCGTCGAAATCATACCACTTGCCTTCAGCACCGAGGGGGAAAGGCGTGCTTGGCTGGGGTTGGGCCATGTAGCCCTGTATAGTGGCGTCCACGACAATCTCGTTCGGGTTGGTTCCGCTGGCGAGGTGCCCGAGGTTGCGGGTGCTGGGGCACACCATCTGCTTGGGCTGCAGAAAAGCCTTCCGCCCACCCATGAGCAGCTTGTAGTAAGAACGCGTGGTGCTGAAGCTGTCGCTGTTCGGGGGCTGGGTGGTTTGCGGGTTGGTGGTGTTCGCCCAGCCATCCGGGCAACCACGACGGGTCCCGACCGAGGTATTGTTGGTGAACGGCAGGACCGTCGGGGAAATCTGCGGCTGAAACGCCGTGGGGAAGGTCTGGTTGTTGGACTCGCTGTAGATGGTGCATGCCTGGGCCACTGCCTTGAGGTTCGCCGCACAGTTGGTCCGCTTGGCCATCTCACGGGCCCTGGACAGCGACGGCAGAAGAATGCTGATCAGCAGGGCAATAATGGCCACGACGACCAGCAACTCGATCAGCGTGAAGCCCCCGGCTTTCCGCCGACTTGTTCGCCTGTTCAACATCGGAATCCTCCTTTTGATTAAGGTTCTCGCGATCCGGAGACCACAACCGGCCTCCGGACAGATACCAAGTTCCCAACTCCCTGCCCCCCACCAGGCACGTCCGAGAGCCACAGCACACCCCGACCACCGCGCCCGGCAGGGACTTTGTCCCAGACTCTGGCAAAACTACTGCACGCCGTGTGCCAGTCCAAACGCCCGTTCTTTGTGGCGCCAAGGGCCCTGGACCCAAGTAGTCTCTCTACAGGGTGGTTCAAATGAACCAGCCGTTGGTGGAAATCAACCAAGGGCGGGAGATGTGCCCGGCATAGGACGCCGCTCGGTACCCTTCGCGTGCGAAGGCAGCCGCCCACATGGTCAGAGGTATGCGGAAAGGGGCAGACAATCGCCATCGCAGTCGGACGTCGAAGAGGGTGCAGTTATGACGGGGGTGGCTGATCACTGGGTTCGGCATTCAGGCCGAACTTGGCCATTCGATAGCGCATCGCTTCGCGGCCGATGGACAACAACCTCGCGGCAGCCGACGCGTTACCCTGAGTTTGACGTAAAGCCCGCTCTATCAAGGCTTTCTCGACCTGTTCCAGGTCAATCGGCTTGCCTTCGTCCAGGCTTCGTTCCGCCCGGTGAACGGGGTCAGACCGGGCCTGGATAGGCAGATCAACCGGCTCGATGATCGAGCCCGAGATGCTCAGGGCGGCGCTTTCCAGGGCGTGCTGGAGTTCTCGCACGCTGCCGGGCCAGTCGTGCCGTCGTAACACCTCGCGGGCGGCCTCCGACAAGGTCAGGCCCCCTATTCCGTATTTGGCCCCCAGTCGCGAGCAAAATACGTCAGCGAGCAGCATCACGTCATCGCCGCGTTCGCGAAGGGGCGGCAGGTGAAAGGAGACCACTTTCAGCCGGTAGTAGAGGTCCTCACGGAACCTCCCCTCGGCGACCAGCGACTCCAGGTTGCGGTTGGAGGCGGCAATGAGACAAATATCCATGTTGCGGTCGCGGGTCTCCCCGACACGCCTCACCGCATGGGTTTCAAGAGCCCGCAGTATCTTCGGCTGCAGAGCGGCGGGCAGATCGGCAATCTCATCCAGGAAAAGCGTTCCTCCGTCCGCGGTGGCAAACATTCCCGGCTTGTCGGAGGTCGCCCCGCTGAATGCGCCCTTGGCATGCCCAAAAAGCTCCGATTCGAACAAGTCGGCAGGCACGGCACTGCAGTTCAGGGCCACAAACGGGCCCGTACGATGCCTGAAGGCCGCGTGGATGAAGTTGGCCAGGAGGTCCTTGCCCGTACCCGTCTCGCCGGTGAGCAGTATGGCGGGCATGTCGTCGCCGGCGGACGCCGCCCGGGCAGCGAGTCGCGCAACCTGCTCGCGGATGGCCACGATTCGCGGGGATTCTCCGATCAACTGGACTTGTCGCAGTTGCTCGGCTTGGGCGCTGCGGTACTGCTCCAATCGTCGGCGGGCGTGGGACGCCGACCAGACCCGGTCGACGGTGACGGTAAGCACGTCCAGATCCACGGGCTTGGTCAGGAACTCGGCGGCCCCCCGTTTCATGGCGTCGACGGCCATCTCCACGCTTCCGTAGGCGGTCACCACAATGGCCTCGGTGTCGGGGAATTCGGCCTTGATATCGCTCAGCAGAACCAGCCCGTTCACCCCGCCCAGGCGAACATCGAGGACCACCATCTGGGGCTCGAATCGGCGGAACTCGCTCATCACCTTCTCGCCCGCGTGCACGAGACGGGTTTCGTGTCCCGCATCAATGAGCGCATCGCTCATGGCTCGGGCCAGGCCAACTTCATCTTCAACAATCAGGATCTTCGGCATATCGAGAGTCCATTATAGCCGACGGTCCAACGGACCGGCCGAGTCCTCCCGCGTCGTCAGGATGGCAGGTTGTGGTGTGCATCGCCCGGGTCCTGCGTTCTTGTACCACCGATTGGAAGCTCTATGTACACAGTCGCCCCGCCCGCGGGGTTGTTCATCGCCCCTGTCCTGCCGCCCTGTCTCTCCAGGGCCAGTCGCGTCAGCGCCAGCCCCAACCCCAGCCCCTGCTGCTTGGTTGAGTAGGTGGAATCGAAGATGCGTTCGGGATCGTCGGCCGGGAGACCTGGCCCCTGGTCGATGACGGATATTCGGCACATGTTGTCAACACCGCCACGGGCCTGCACCGTGATGCTCGCCCCGACGGGCGACGCCTCGATAGCGTTCACGACCAGTCCGATCAGAGCATGTTCCAGTGAGCCCGGATCGTGCGGGCAGAGGACCGGCCCGTTCGGAACGTCGAGCTCCAGCGTCAACTCCTTGGCCGACAGTTCGGGATGAAGGGCCTCTCGAACTCTCTGCAGGGTGGGCACAATATCGCCCAGCCCGACAGGTGCGGCCTCCCGGCGAACGACCTCCATCAGGCCGCTGACCCAGCGGCTCAAGCGATCGACGGAGGCAACGATTTCCTCCATGCGCTCTCGAATATGCCCATCGGCGGTGTCGTGGCGGGCGGATATCTGGGCGAGCGCCCGGATGCTGGCCAGCGGATTGCGGAGATTGTGGCCCAGTTGTGCGGCGAATTGTCCCAGGGCGGTCATGCGTTCCGACTCGATCAGTTTCGCTCGCATCTCGCCGAGCGACACGCGAGCCCGCTCCAGAGCCGAGGCCAGGCTGGCCATTTCCGGGGGGGCGCTCAGGAGCGGTTCGCCTGGCGGCGCATCCCTGCCGAGGGCCTCAACCTGGCGGTTCAAGCGGGCCATGGGCACCAGCAACCACCGCCCGAACAACCATCCGACCATCAGGACATGCAGGGCGATCAGGGCGAGGACAACGCTCAACATGGCGGTGGTTCTGGAGGCCTGCTCATCGGCCGCGATCATGATTTCCGTCTGTTTACCTTCCAGGTACCGGACCGTTCCACTCAACCACCGCCGGACTTCGTCGGTCTGTTCGGTGAGGCTGCCTGCTTGAGCCTGGGACAACGGTGCAGCATCGGGCCCCGTACCGGTGGCCTCCGGCGCGGACGTCTCCAGCCCGGCCATCTCACGCCAGGTGGCGTATTCCTGGTTCACCTTATTAAGGTACCAGCGGGTCAGATCAAACTCGACCGTCTTTTTGGTTTCCCGCAGCAACGTGGGGAAATCAAGGCCCTCCGGCGGCGGCAGGACCGGCCGAGGGACGAGGAGAAGCTGCGTCTCCCGTTCGAACTCCGAGCGCATCTTCTCCACCTTCAGCACAAGGCCATCCCAGTACTGCAGATCCCGGATGATCTGCCTGGAATGCCGCAACTCCTGCAAGGCCACACCCACCGTAGCAGCGGTCAGCAGGACGATGATCAGGTAAACCAGAAGCAGCCGGATTCGAAGAGTCATGTAGTCTCGTCGGGTGTCAACCGGGCCTCACTGAAGGCCCGAACCGGTCTATACGGCCAACGGTATCAGCAGTCTGTCCGTCAGACAACACCCGCGGAGAATACCCGACTGACCGGGCCGGGCTTGCTGAAGCGGTGACTCGCCCGGCCGGGCGCCATGCGTTAAGCCCATGGACCAACGGCGGATACGAGCCCGAACGCCCTGGGCGGGAGGGCTTGCATGTAAGACAGAGTGCGTCTACACTTCTGTGCTCGCTGTGAATCGGACTGGTAGGGCTGCGTTGGCTGAGCATGAAGTTTAACCTGATCGACAGAATAACGGAGCTGGTTCCAGGCCAGCGGATACGGGCCGTCAAAGCCCTGACGGCGGCCGAGGAATACCTGGCGGACCATTTTCCCCGCTTTCCGGTCATGCCCGGTGTCTTAATGATTGAGGCCATGACCCAGGCAGCGGCATGGCTGGTGCGCCAGACGGAGGATTTCGCCCACAGTATGGTCCTTCTGTCGGAAGCCCGGAACGTGAGCTACAAGAGCTTCGTGGCCCCGGGGCAGATGCTCGAACTGACGCTGGAAGCGAAGGAGATTGGGGCGGCCAGCAGCAGGTTCGTTGGCGTGGGACGGCGCGGCGACACCGAGGTGGTACGAGCCCACCTGACGCTGCGGCACTTCAATCTGGCCGACGAGGATACGACGATGGCGAGCCTTGACCGGAAGCTGGTCGAGGGTCTGCGGCAGCGGATGGAACTGTTAATGAGGAACTGAGAACGGGCGCTCGGGGTCCATGGGTCGGCGGAGACCGGCCCCGGCCGCCTGACGACCAAGTATCTTGCTGGAGGAAACCTACGATGGCGATGAGCCGTGACGAGATCTTCGAGAACGTCCGGAACACGCTGGTGGAAGCCCTTGCGGTTGAGCCGGATGAAGTCACCGAGGAAGCCACTCTTCAGGGAGATCTCGGGGCGGAAAGCATCGACTTCCTGGACATCGTGTTCAGACTGGAGAAGGGGTTCGGGATCAAGATCCCGCGCGGGGAACTGTTCCCAGACGATCTGCTGAACAACCCCGAGTTCGTATCGAACGGGAAATTCACGGCGACGGGCCTGAACAAGATCAAGCAGGCCATGCCGCATGCCGACTTTTCCGGTTTCGAGGCGGACCCTGACATCAACAAGGTGCCGGACCTGTTCACCGTCCGGACGCTGGTCAACTACATTCAGACCAAGCTGGCCGCGTGACAGCCGATCCGAACGCTGATAGAACGTGCCGACGGCCGGCCCCGGCGCCGGCCGTTGCTATTGGGAACCCGGTCGGGCAGCGGGAGCGGAGGCTTTCAAGACAATGCGCTGGTTCTGGATCGACAAATTCGTGGAGTTTGAGTCGGGCAAGCGGGCGGTGGCGATCAAGAATCTCTCGATGGCCGAGGAGCACCTGCACGACCACTTTCCGGGCTTCCCGGTCATGCCGCCGAGCCTGATGATCGAGGGCATGGCCCAGACGGCCGGGATCCTCGTCGGCGAGGCCCGAGATTTTGCCGAGAAGGTCATCCTGGCGAAGGTGAGGCGCGCGGTGTTCAACGGGATCGCACGGCCGGGACAGCAACTGCGATACGAGGCCGTGGTCGAGTCGATCACCGATGAGGCGGCCCTGACCTCGGGCACGATCTACTGCGACGGGCAGGAACTCGGCAAGATCGACCTGATGTTCTCGCACATCGACCAGAACATGAGCGGGCTCAACTTCCCCGAGGAGAATTTCGTGTTCACGGATGACTTCAAGAACCTTCTGAGCACCTACCAGATCAAACGGCCGGCGGGTGCTCCTTGAGGATGCTGGAATGAGTTCGCGTCGTGTTGTCATCACGGGCGTCGGGCTGGCGACGCCGATCGGGATCGGAACGGACAACGTCTGGAAGGCGCTGCTCGAGAAGAAGTGCGGGGTGCGGCGGCTGACGGCGTTCGAACCCTCGGCGTTCGAGTCGCAGGTCGGGGGTGAAATCGACTCGCTGGTGATGAAGAGCTACGTCCCGCGCAGCTATCTCAAGAGCACGAAGGTGATGGCCCGGGACATCGAGATCGCGGTGGCCGCTGCCTACGAGGCCGCTCGGGACGCCGGGCTCAAGACCAAGTGCCTGATCGACCGGGGCGAGGCGCAGCCCCCCTCGAACGTGGATTCAACGCGACTCGGGGTCAACATCGGGGCGGGACTGATCTGTGCCGACCTGACCGAACTGGCCGGGGCGCTGGCAACCGCCGCGGACGAGCAAGGGCGGTTCAGCATGCGCAAATGGGGAAGCGAGGGGATGACCAACCTCACTCCTCTGTGGCTGCTGAAGTTCCTGCCCAACATGCTCTCCTGCCACGTCACGATCGTCCACGACGCCCAGGCGCCCTCGAACACCATCACCTGCGGCGAGGTGTCGAGCCATCTGGCTGTCGGTGAGGCTTTTCGCACGATCGCCCGCGGCGACGCCGACGTCTGCATCTGCGGGGGCGCGGAGAGCAAGGTCAACCCCATGGGCTTGATGCGGCAGCAGCTGCTGAATCGCGTCAGCCGCAAATACAACGACGAGCCGGCGCGGGCGTGTCGGCCGTTCGATGCCGATCGGGACGGCATCGTTATCAGCGAAGGCGGCGGCCTGCTGATCCTGGAGGATCTCGATCACGCCCGGGCCCGCGGCGCCCGCATCTACTGTGAGGTCGCCGGCTTCGGGGCAAGCAGCAACGCACACAGTTGGTCGGAGCCGCACCCCGAGGGCGCGGGCATCACCTTGGCTATCCGGAAGGCTCTTGCCGACGCCGGGCTCACACCCGATCAGATCGACCTGGTCGGAGCCTTCGGGGCCGGAACCGTGGAGCATGATCTCTCCGAAGCCCGCGGCATCCGGGCAGCCCTCGACAGCAGCGGGGCGAAAGTCCCTGTGCTGGCGATCAAAGGGGCGGTGGGCAACAACGGCGCCGGCAGCGGTGCGATCGACCTCGGCATCGCCGCCCTGTGTATCCACAATGGGCTGATCCCGCCTTCGCAGAACGTGGACCGGCCGGACCCGCAATGCGGGCTGAACGTTGTCGCGGGCGAGGCGGTTCAAGCGAAGATCGGGGCCGTGCTGAGCGTGGCCTACGCCATGAGCGGCGGACAGAATGCCGCCCTGGTTCTCAAGCGGATGGAGGCATGACGTGTCACGACGACGCGTGGTAGTGACGGGGATGGGCTGGGTCACGCCGCTCGGTGATGATATCGAGACGGTCTGGCAGCGGCTGCTCAACGGCGAGAGCGGGATCCGCCCCACGACCCTGTTTGACGCAAGCACCTTCCCAACGACTTTCTCCGCGGAAATCCGCGGATTCGATCTGGCCAAGTACCTGGGGCCGGACGCCGCGCGGCACAAGGATGCCAGCCGCAACAGTCGATTCGCGCTTGCGGCTGCAAGCCTCGCCTGGAAACACGCGGGTCTGCCCTCCTGCAACACGCTCGACCCGACCCGGGTGGGCATCTACCTGGGCGGCGGCGAGGGCCCGATCGACTTCGATCATTTCGTAGCCGCGGCGGTTGCCGGGTGGGATCGCGCCGCCAACGGCGGGCGCGGTGACCTGGATGCCCGCAAATGGGCGGAGCGGGCCGTCCGTGAGCTCGACTCGATCCGCGAGTTCGAGCAGGACCCGAACATGGCGGCCGGTCACATCGCCTGCCAGTTCGGCATTCAGGGGCCGGCTTTCAACACCCTGACGGCATGCGCCGCCAGCACTCAGGCCATGGGCGAGGCGACCAACCTGATCCGCCGCGGAGACGCCGACATGGTCGTTTCCGGGGGGGCTCACAGCATGCTGCATCCGTTCGGGCTTACAGGCTTCAACCGGCTGACGGCCCTTTCGACGCGTAACGACTCGTGCGTCACCGCCAGCCGGCCGTTCGACCAGACGCGCGACGGCTTCGTGCTCGGCGAGGGTTCCGGTATCCTCATCCTCGAGGAATATGAGCACGCCCGCCGCCGGGGGGCAAAGATACACTGCGAGATCACCGGGTACGGCTCCACGGCCGATGCGTTCCGGATTACGGACATCCACGAGACCGGCCGAGGCGGCATCGCCGCGATGAGGCTGGCCCTGCAGGACGCGGGATTGCAGCCGCGGGACATTCACTACATCTCGGCGCACGGGACCGGCACCGAGGAGAACGACAAGATCGAATCGCTGGCCATCGAAGCCGTCTTCGGCGGCCGCGACGCCGCCCCGCCGGTCAGCTCCATCAAGAGCATGATGGGTCATCTGATCGCCGCGGCCGGGGCCGTGGAACTGATCACCTGCATCCTGGCGATTCGGGACCAGGTGTTGCCGCCGACGATGAACTACAGCCAGCCGGACCCGAACTGCCCGCTGGATTACGTGCCCAACAAGGCCCGCAAGGCCAAGGTGGTCAACTCGCTGAGCAACAGTTTCGGCTTCGGCGGGCAGAATGACACGCTGATCGCCATCGCGGCGGATGGGCAGGACTGATTGGAAGCTATTAGCCATTAGCTGTTAGCTCTTAGCTGTTAGCCGATCCCGACGGTGCGGCTACAGGTCCAAGGGGAGCCGCTTTCGAAGTTTGCAGGTTGGTTCGGAGTACAGGCAGTGTTAAGCGCATCGGACATCAATCAGCAGATCGAATCGACCGGATTGGTAGCCATCATCCGCGCGTCCGACAGCGATGAGCTGGTGGACGTGGTCAGCGCGCTGCGATCCGGCGGGCTGACCTGTATCGAGGTGACGATGACCACGCCAAACGCGCTGGAGGTGGTCCACGCGGCCCGCAAGGTGCTCGGGGAGACGGCAGCCATCGGCGTGGGTACGGTGCTGGACGCGGAAACGGCCCGGGCGGCGATCCTGGCGGGGGCCCAGTTCGTGGTTGCCCCCATCGTCGATCTTCCGACCATCGAAACATGCAGGCGATACAGCGTGCCGGTGATCCCCGGCGCCTTCACAGCGACGGAAATCGTCCGAGCCTGGCAGGCGGGCGCCGATTTTGTCAAGGTATTCCCGACCAGTTCGGTCGGGGCCGAGTACATCAAGGACATCCGCGGGCCGCTGCCGCACATCAAGCTGGTGCCCACGGGAGGCATCAATCTCGATACGGTCGGCGCGTTCGTCAAGGCGGGCGCCGCCGCTCTGGGGGTCGGTTCCTCGCTGGTGAGCAAAGAGGCGATCAAGAACCGCGACTTCGCGGCGATAACCCGAACCGCGGCGGCGTTCCTCGAACGTGTGAAGCAGGCTCGTGGTCGCTGAGACCGAGGGATGCCGCCCCAGTCGGTTGGGCTTCAGGTCTTCTGATCGGGTGCAGCCATGACCAACGCGGCCGATGCATTGCCGGGCCATCTTCACCCCGCCTTGCTGGCAGCCGGCTTCCTGTTTCCCCTCGATAGCCTGCGCGAGCCGAACAACGGGCGCTGGAACTCAGCCGCTCGCTGGTTCATACCCTGGGGCCTCGTGATCGGTCTTGCCTACCTCGTCATCTTCCGCGTCACCTGGAAGTGGTTTGGCGAGTACCAGCAGGTGCGTTGGCTCCCGGCGATCGCCGTGCTGGCCGCCGACCTCGGGTTCTGTGGTCACAGAATGCTGGCGAGCATGACCCGCCTGCGTCCCCGCAGTCCTGGTGAGGCTGCCGGGAATCCCGGCGCCCTCACACTCGCCGGTCTCCTTGCCGTGCTCCTGGTCACAATCACCAAGTATGCGATGCTGCTATCGCTGCCCGTCGGCCAGTTCAAGTATCCCCCGACGGCCAGTTGGTATCTGCCCGCCTGGATCCGTTTCCTGTGCCCGGACGCCCAGATCTATCGCCCGCTGCTGCTCATGCCGATCTGGGGGCGGTGGGCCATCGGCCTGGCCGCATCCATCGGCCGGATCTCGCCCTGCGAGCCGGACCGGACCCGACAGATGGCGGCCGGACTGTCACTGCCAACCATTCTCGCGCAGTGGGCAGGCATCACCTTCGTCACGATGGCCTACTGTGCCCTGAACATCTCGTTCGACACGGAGTTCGTTGTGTTCATTTCCTCAGGCCGGACGCTGGCCTACGGCGTGCTGATCTCCCTGATCGTGCTGCTGTGTTCGTATCTGGCCAGCTTCCTTATGGCTCGCCTGGGGGATGGGCAGACCGAATCGAGCATCCTGGCCGCGGGCCTGGTTGCCGAGCTGGCGTTTCTGACCTTGTACCTGCACTTGGCCAACCTTATCTACTGGTTCTAACGATACTTACGGCTACCGAAGAGCCGCCGTTTCGAGCCCTTCGCTGCTTCAGCCGCGAGGTCCTGAGTACCGATAAACCTTCCAGTGACCCAGACGCGGAGCGTCGGGGCCTTGCCGCTACCAGTGGCGAACAGAGGCGGGCAGGATGCCAGTTAGTCGTTTGCGCGGAGCGCAGTGCCATTGTCTCGGGCTGACAGGCTGGCTGAAGAAGCTGATGTCAGCCGGGGTGATAGCGTGCGCGCTCGTTTCGCAGACCCGCGCTGACCCGGAAGCCGTCGAGGCAATCCGCTCGCGGCAGGTGGAGCTGGAGTATCGCCTGACGGATGCCGGCCCGGATGCCGAGGTCGAACTCTGGTACGCGCGCGACCGCAGCGGCAGATGGGAACGATGGGGAGTTCACAAGGACCACGGCCGGCCGATTCTCTTTGAGGCTCCGGCCGAGGGGCTGTACGCATTCGTTCTCATCGTTCACGACAAGGGCCAGGCTTCCGCCCCACCACCAGATTCTCACACCCCCGCCCACCGGCGGGTCTTCATCGACTACACGCCCCCCTTGGTCCAATGGGACAGTGTCGAAGCATCCGAGGCTTTCGCCTCGCGGCGAGCGGTCCATCTGAGATGGACGGCACACGACGCCAATCTCGCCGGGCGGCCGATCTCACTCTGGTACAAATCCTCCATCGATCAGGCGTGGCGGCCGATCGAGCAGGAACTGCCCAATTCCGGCCAGTACGACTGGACCGTGCCGGTGGAGGTTTCGGGTCAGATCACGCTGCGGCTCGTGGTGCGGGATCTCGGCGGTCACGTGGTTGAGCGCCTTTACGGGCCGGTCTCGATTGACAAGTGGATCACGGCCGGGATCTCCCTGCCGACGACGCGGCCGGAAGACTCGGCATCGGGCAAAGCAACGTCAAGGCCGGCACTCGTGTCCGCCACCATGCCGGTCCGGGATACCCCCAGGCTGGTTTCGCTGATCGATCGCCAGAAGGCCGAGCAACTGTGGTCACAGGGTAGCTGGTACGCCAGCCGCAGCGAGTACGCAGTCGCGGCCGAACGATTTCGCGAGGCACTGGAGCTGAACCCGGCGTATGTACCGGCCATGTATGACCTTGGCGCGATTCACTATCTCCAGAAGGACTATGACAAGGCGATTTCGATGTTCAGTTCGGTGCTCGGACACGATCCCAAGCACCTGCTGGCCCTGCGAGGCATGCACGAGTCGTACATTGCCCAGAAGAAGTACGCCAAGTCATACGAGGTGCTGCAGCAACTGGCGAGGCTGAACGGGAAGGACTCCAAGACGTGGCTGGACCTCGGCGACGTCCTGTTTATGATGGGTCAATCGGTCGAGGCCCGTGAGATGTGGACGAAGGCCATGAATGTGGACGCCTCCGGGGGGAGCGTGATCGCCGGCGCCCAGGCGCGCCTTTCGCGGTACGGCGCGGTGAGCGACGGATTGGCCGACAAAGACCGTTCGAAGCGGTGATCGCACCCTTGCGGAAGTGATGGACCGGGCCCGGCCGCGTTGTTCCTACTGAAAGCGACGACCATGCCAGCCGCCAAGGAGAGTAACTCGAAACCGCCCATCTACGTGGTGTCCGGTCCCGAGGAGTTTCTCAAACAGGAGGCCATCCAGGAGATCATCGCGAAGGTCCTGGGCAATGCCGACCGCGCGCTATCGCTGAGCGAGTACGACGGAGCGTCGGCCGGGGTCGTTCTGGCCGACGTGCTCGACGACGCCCGAACGCTGCCCTTCCTGGCCGAGCGACGGCTGGTGATGGTCAGAGAAGCCGATGCGTTCGTAACCCGCTATCGCACAGAGCTGGAGACGTATCTGGACGATCCGAGCCCCAACGGCGTGCTCCTGCTGGAGTGCAAGAGCTTCCCGGGGACCACGCGCTTGTACAAGCGGGTGCAGGCAATCGGCGAGATGATCAAGTGCGAGGCGATCAAGCCGCGCATGGTGCCGGCGTGGCTGATGCGGAGGGCCACGCAAATCCACACCGTCCAGATCGACCAGCGGGCGGCATCGCTGCTTCGAGACCTGGTCGGCGACGATCTGGGCCTGCTGAACAGCGAACTGGAAAAGCTGGCCCTGTATGTGGGCCAGCGCAAGCGAGTGACGAGCGCCGACGTCGAGGCGCTGGTCGGCCAGTATCGGGAGGAGAAAGTCTGGGACATCCTGTCGGCGATCGCGGCCGGCAACGAGGCCCGGGCCATAACCTTGTGGGAAGAGGTCTGGCAGACCGACCGCGCGGCCCCGGCCAGATCCATCGCCGGAGTCGCCTTCACCGTCCGGCGGCTGCTGGCGGCCAAGCGGGCTCAGGAGTCGGGGACGCCGATCGGCGAGCTGGCTCGTATGCTGATGCGATGGAACGACGAAGCCGGCGTGCGGGCGGAGCTGGCGGCGTTCTCGGCGGCGCAACTGGAGCAGATGCTTGCCAGGCTGCTCGATGCGGACGTGGCCGCCAAGAGCGGAGGTGCGAGCGTACAGACCTCGATCGAGAAGTTCATCGTCGAGGGCTGCCGCGGCCGCCGCCGGCAACGGGCCACGGGATAGACGCACGGCGGACTGTGGCGGCGGGTCTGACGGCCCTCCGCGGTTTGCGAATCTGGTCATTCGGGAGTCGAGTGACATGAAACGAGCACGGACGCTCATGGCGGCAGGGATGATCTCGGCCGCCATCACGATCGGATGTGACAACCAGGTCAATCTGTTCGCCCCCCACACATGGCAGGTCGGCAGAAAGCCCGCAGGGACGGAGGTGGTGTCGGAGCCGATGGCCACGGCCGCTGCGACATCGGCGCCGGCGTCCTCCGGCGAGACGCAAGCCGATCCGCAGACAGCCAGCGTCAGCGAGCAGATCAACGAATACGTCGGTCGGCTCTCGGCCCCGAACGAGGACGCGAGCGGTAGCGCCATGGCTGAGCCGGGCTCGCCGACGGCCGACGGATCACTTCAGATGCGCCCCGCACCGAGCGTTGCGCCGGAGTCTGCCACCCGGCCGGCGCCCGCTCTGTCTGCCGAGAATCCGGCCCCGCGTCTCAAGCCGCTGGGCGTGAAGCCCACCACGCGGCCGGCCGACGTCGCGAACACGGCGGTAATGGCCGGTCCCGCCACGGCCGGCTCGGCAACGCCCGCCAAAGGCCCGCGAGTCGAGGTGGTCGACGTTCGTCCCGCGGTCCGGCCGACCCGCCCCTCCCCCTCCGCAACGCCGAACGCCACCCCGAACGTCCCCACGACCGCCGTCAACACGTCGATCATCTCCGACGACATGGCGGGCATGATCAGCCAACTTGAACAAAGGGTTCAGCAGCATCCGGAGCATCTCGACGACCAACTCAGGTTGCGGCTGCTCTACCTGGCGACCGGTCAGGATGAGAAAGCCATTGCCCCTATCCCGGCCGGCGACCCGATGCAGACGGAGTTCATCGTCGCTCTGCTCAAGACACTGCGGAACTCGAAGAACCTGATTACCGACCCGGCCGGCAAGGACCCATCGGCGCTGGCGGCCCTGGACGAGCTCCGCCGCCTGCTCGGGCAGCAATTGCCGGTGTCCATCCCACGAATCGCCCTAGTCACGCGGATCAACAGCTTCGGCGATTACCAACTCCTGAATCCGCCGAAGTTTCCGCCCGGGCGGGCAATCCACGTATTCCTGTACACCGAGGTCTACAACTTCCGCTCGGAGCCGACCGATGATGGTAAGCTTCGCACCGTGCTCTCCGAGAAGGTCGAGATATTCGACTCGGCCGGCAAGATCGTCTGGCAGCGAACCGAGCCCAGCATCGTCGACCGGGTGGTCACGCCCCGGCGCGATTTCTTCATCCCCTTCCCCATCAATCTGCCGGGCGAGCTTCCGGCCGGGGAGTACATTCTCAAGGCCACCGTCGAAGACAAGATCGGCGCGACCGCCGACCAGCAGAGGCTGACATTCGCCGTGGGCGAATGAAGGGTTCGGGGTTCAGGGTTCAGTAGGAGCGGCTTGCAGCCGCGATCCTGCGAGCCCCGAGGTTTATCCTCGGGGTCCGGTCTCCAGGCGGATTGTCATGGCGAGGTTCAGGGTTCAGGAGAAATGATGAACGATGAATTGAGAAGACGAGGTGTCCGGACCATTCATAATTCATCATTCATCACTCGCACTCACACCTGACATTCTCTGCATCCGCGGGTACACTACTCGACCGATGAGCACCTGCCGCATCGTGATTCTGGGGAGCGGGACGTCGCATGGCGTGCCGATGATCGGGTGCACGTGCCCGGTGTGTACCTCGACCGATCCACGCGACAGGCGGACGCGGACCAGTATTGTGGTGGAGACCGGAGGACGGTCGTTGCTGGTCGACACCGCCCCCGAGCTGCGCATGCAGTGCCTGGCATGCCGGATCACCCACATCGACGCCGTGTTATACACGCACCATCACGCAGACCACGTGGTTGGGCTGGATGACCTGCGGAGGTTCAATTCTCTGCAGAAGACTCACCTGACCTGCTACGGCAATGCGAAGACGCTGCACGACCTGCACCGGATGTTCCCTTACGCGTTCGCCGATATGCCCGATTACCCGAGCGCCAAGCCGCAGTTGAACGCCGTGACCGTTGACGGCCCCTTCGAGGTCCTGGGGGTGCAGGTTGTTCCCATCCCCCTCCTGCACGGCCACTTGCCCGTGCTGGGCTTCCGTTTCGGGCCGTTCGCGTATTGCACGGACTGCAGCCGCATCCCGGACGAATCGCTCGATCTGCTGAAAAACCTGAAGGTTCTTATTCTCGACGGCCTGCGCCGGCGGCCGCACCCGACACATTTCAATCTCGAGCAGGCGGTCGAGATGGCCCGGCACATCGGCGCCGAACAGACGTTCTTTACCCATATTGCTCACGAGCTGCCGCACGAGGCGACGAACGCCGAATTGCCGGCCGGAATGGCACTGGCGCATGACGGGCAGGTGATTGAACTGAATGAGTAGGGCGAGCCGGCAGGTTTATCCTGCCGGTAAAGGTCGCGCGGAGCAGTACAAACGATGGATAGCGAAGGAGCGATCAGAGGTCAGCCGTCAGCGATCAGCTCCGACGCCGCCGATCCGCTTGCCAACGCCCGTTGCCCGCAGTGCGGCTACTCGCTCCGCGGGCTGCCCGAGAACCGCTGCCCGGAGTGTGGGCGGGCGTTTGATCCGGCCGAGTTCACCGGGACCTTTCTGCCCCGCTGGCCGCAACTCATGGCCTGGTACCTGGCCGCCTACATTATTGCCAAGATGCTCAATCTCTCGCCCGCCTTGCTGCGGTGGAACCCTTATCTGCTGCTGGCCCTGAAAACGGGTGACGAACCGCTGAAAAACATCACCAACATCTGCCACCTGACCGAAGTAGCAGTGCTCTGCCTGTTCGGCCCCATCTGCATCATCGGTTTGTATCGCCGCCGGGACTGGGCCAGAAAGGGCTGCATCATTATCTTCGCCCTTACCGTGCTGGCATGGCTGTCCTACCTTGCCGAGACCTGGCAGGATGGCACCTGGACCCAGGGCTTTTCAGAGGCCATCCGCTCACTCTGGTTTCTGCTGGGATTCGTCCCAGAGGGTCCCTCGGCCGCATTGGTGGCTCTCTTCATGCTGACCGGATTGCGAAGGCGATCACTGGGCTGCAGAAGAGGGATACCGGCGGCCATGCTGCCTTGGAGACACTTTCGCCCAAAGCACGACTGGCTTCTGCTGGCCGCGGTGATCCTCATCGGTCTGGGTGTGGGATGGATCTGGGCGGCTGGGAGCAGCCTTGACGCAATGCAGCAGTGGCTTCGCGCCGTCGGGGTAACGGGGCGGGCCTACCACCCTGTTGATCTGTACATCATCGCATTGAAAGGACGGATTACGCTTGGCTTGTCCGCGATGGCGGCGGCCTGCCTGATCTGGCTGTGCCCTTCATGGCTCCGTCAGGCAACCGGAGCAGTTCTTGCAGCGGCCCTCGGCGTTCGGGTGTTCGAGTTCATCGTGTACTGGCGGCGTTACTGGCCCGATCACATCAAGCTCGTATGCGACGTCATGACTCTAACCGCCACGGTCATGCCGTACCTGGCATTGGCGTTGTTTGCGTTCCTGGCAATCAGCAGGGAGGATATTCAGCGGTTGACGGTGCAGGAATGAGCGAAGTGGTCGGTTGTCAGTCGTCAGTGGTCAGTGCCGAAGCCGCAGATCCGCTTGCGGAGGCCATCTGTCCGCATTGCGGCTACTCGCTTCGCGGGCTGCCGGAGCATCGCTGCCCGGAATGCGGGAATGCATTCGACCCCGCGGAGATCCTCGCGACATTTCGGCCGAAGTGGCCGGTCCTGATGAAGTGGTACCTCCTGGCTTACGTGGTCAGCGGCACGGTCAGCTCACCCTTCGCCATATCGTCCCTGCTGAGCTTCGGACGATCGACGCTGCCTCCGTCTCCGTTCTTCTTTATGAACACGCTGCCCACACTGGCAAGGGACCTCGTTTTCGTGCTCCTGGGCGCCGTCGCCGCGTTGGGTCTGCATCGTCACCGCGAGTGGGGGCGAAAGATCGGGCTGGCCGTCTTCGCATGCGCGTGCCTCAGTTGGGTTCTGCCGGTCCCGCTGGCCGTCGCATTCTTCAGCCCAACTCCCTTTGCGGGGAGCGAACTCCTCCTGTTCGGGCTGAGCCAATGGACAACGGCTGTGCCAGCTTGTCTCATGATTATCTTCCTGGCGACGGGTCTGCGGCGTCATTCTCTTCCTCGACGTTCGGACGAGGAGACGCCACGGTTGTTGCACGAACCATTCCGCCCTCGCAACGACTGGCCGCTCCTTGTGGTCATCATCTTTGTCGGCATGGCCATGCTCGAAACGTGGGGTGCCATCGGTTGCTGGAGCATCTCCCGATACGCTCGCCAGCAAGGATTGGCCGGAAGCGAGAGTCTTCGTCTCGCGGTTACGGTCGTTGCCGCGGCCTCGGCCGTCTGGCTGTGGGCATCCGCGATACTCCAGTGGCGCAGACCGCAGGCTGTCCGTGGGCTGCTTGTTGTCAACCTGGTGGCCCTGGTACTCGGGTCAGCCAGCGAGCGGGCGGCAGAGTACCTTACATTCCCGTCTCCAGGTCCGCTGACAAGGGAGGTTGTGTCGGCTCTCTTGAGGTCACAGGCAAGCCTCCTGCCGCCGCTCTCGCTGCTCATCTTCGTGTTCCGGGATCTCACCGACAACGACTTGCGCCTTGTCAGAAGGCTGCGCCGGTGACGACGAGGAACAGGATGCTTGAATCGATCCGGCATTGCTGACCGCGGGATGCGAATCCCACGGAGAAGGGAACGAGATGGGAATCTCGTTCCAGCGAACGCAGCAGCAGCCGTTGTCCTATGGTGCGGCCGGGCCACCCCCGAACCTGCATTCGGCGATGATTTCATCGGCCCCGCCGCTGCGGAGTTCAGCCACGATGCCGGCAACCAGGTCGTCAGCATGGTCTACCGGGCGTTGTGCCTCGGCCTGGACGTGGCGGGTCCCTTTGGGATCGAGGACCAGGGCCCGACATCGAAGAACCCCCCTCGGTCCCCCCTTGTTAAGGGGGGAAGGATCGATCGACGGACTGACGCCTTCGCTGATCACTTCCGCCAGGATCGCCACCGGGGCCCGGCAACCGGCGTCGAGCTGGGCAAGGATCGCCCGCTCGCAACGGACCGCGATCGCCGTGGCCTCGTCGTGGACAGCACTCACCAGAGACACGACGCGAGCGTCATCCTTGCGGCCTTCGAGAGCCAGGCATCCTTGCCCCGGAGCAGGCAGGCACACCTGCGGGTCGAACGGGTAAGTGACGTGCTGGGTCAGGGCAGCCCGTTTCAGGCCGGCCATCGCCAGGACCGCCCCCGCGCAATCGCCGCGATGGACCTTGCGGATCCGCGTGTCAATGTTGCCTCGCAGGCCAACGAACCGAAGGTCCGGCCGCAGCCGCAACAACTGAGCCTGCCGCCGCAGGCTGGTCGTGCCGACCACGCTATCGGGCGGGAGCCTGTCGAACGGCGTGCCATCCGCCGACACCCACGCATCGCGGGGATCCTCGCGCGTCGGAAAGGCCAGAACATCGAGCCCGTCGGCCAGTTCGGTCGGCAGGTCCTTGGCCGAGTGAACCGCCAGATCGATGCTCCCGTCGAGCAGTGACCGCTCAAGCTCCTCGGTAAAAAGCCCCTTGCCGCCGATTTCGGGCAACGGGCGATCCTGAAGGCGATCGCCGGTTGTGGTGATGATTTCGACGCGGACGTCGGTCGCCGGATGGGCGGTCCGCAGGCAATCGACCACCCACTGCGTCTGGGCGCGGGCCAATTGCGACCCGCGGGTGCCGATCACCAATCCGCGATGACCGTCTGAGTCGCTCACTTCAACGCTCGTATGATTGCGTCCGTAATCGCGGCCGTGGTGCCCGTCCCGCCCAGATCGGGCGTCAACACCGCCATGTCCATTTCGCTAAGCACCAGCTCGCAGGCACCGCGTATCCGCGAGGCGGCTTCAACCTCGCCGAGATGCTCGAGCATCATGACCGCGCTCAGGATGCAGGCCACCGGGTTGGCAATGCCTTTGCGGGCGATATCTGGAGCCGAGCCGTGCACGGGCTCGAAAACAACGCACTGGGGACCGAAACTCGCCCCCGGAACCAGGCCGAGCCCGCCGACCAGTCCGGCCGCGACATTGCTCACCACGCTGCCCATCATGCTGTCGAGCAGGAGCACGTCGAACCGCGACGGCTCGCGCACCAGTTGCAGGCAGCCGTTGTCGACGCTCATTTCCTCGTAGGCGATCTGGTCGGCGAACGAACGGTGAACCTTCCGGGCGCATCGCAGAAACAGGCCGTCGGTCTTCTTGAGCACGTCTGCCCGGTGAAACGTCGTCACCTTCTTGCGATCGTGCGAAAGGGCGTACTCGAATGCGAACCGGGCGATCCGTGTCGACGCCTCGACGGTGCAGATCTTGAGCCCCTGGACGACACCGGGGGTGATCTCGTTCTCGATGCCGCAGTAGAGGCCCTCGGTGTTCTCGCGGATGATGATCAGATCCACATTCGGGTGAAGTGCCCTGACACCGGGCATGGACCTGACGGGTCTGACGGCCGCGGAGAGCCCCAGTCGCTGGCGAAGCTTAATGCTCACGCTGGTGTGGCCGCCGGCAATCGGCGTGCTGATCGGCCCCTTGAGAGCCATGCCATGGCCCAGGACCGCAGCGATGGTCCGCTCCGGCAGGACGCTGCCGAAGAACTCCACAGCCGTTTCGCCGACCGCGAGGTTGACCCATTCGACGTCTACACCCGCCGCCTCAACGACCTTTCGAGCCGCCGAGATGACCTCCGGCCCGATCCCATCTCCCGGCAGCAGACAAACTGCTTGCTTCATGCTGAATAGTCCTCGTCCAGCGGCCGTTGAATACGAAGGGACACTTCGCCGCACGCCCGAACGGCCGGCGGGCGGGATTATAACCTCCCCGCAAGCCTGGGCAATCGGGGACGATTGTCCGGCCTCTGCGGCGGGGTAAAATGCGCGTCATGAGCAATGATCGCCTCCAACCGCTTTCCTGCGATACGAGACATCCCGAGGATGCGGCGCCGCCGGCAACGGCGATGGCCATTCTGGCCGCTGGGTTGGCTCGCGGTACATCGCGGGTTCGCCGTGCAACCATCGACGAATCCACGCGAGCTCTGGCCTCCGGCCTGGTTCAGCTTGGGGCCGAGATACGGCTGGACGAACCCGAGATCGGCATCGATGTCGTCGGCCGAGGCGGCCATTGGGCAAGTGGCGACCTGGATCTCGACTGCGGCAACCACCCTGCAGCGACGCAACTCCTGCTGGCGGCCTGTGTTCTTGGTCGAAGCCGGTATCGCCTGACGCATGCGGCCGTTGACAACCCTTCGACACGCTCGCTCATCACCGCCATGACAGACCTCGGCCTCGCCGTTCACTCCGAGCGAGCGGAGTCGGGCCCGGTTATTCAAGTCGGCTGGTCGGTGTTCCGCGGCGGTCGAGCGGCGATCGGCGATCCCGGCACCGCCACCGCTGCCTGCGCTCTGCTCTTGATCGCTCCGTGCGCGACGGGCGACCTGTTTCTGGAAATGCCCGCCTGGTCCGATCGCCCGCGCGAGGTGACAACCGCCCTGCGAATCCTGGCACACTTCGGCATTGCTGTCGTCGATGACAAACACAGGAAAGTGATCGTTCCGGCACCGCAGGCCTACGCGGCCGGCGAGTATGACCTTCAATCGCTGTGAGCGGTGCAGGGCATGGTCGGGGCCGCCGGAGCTGGTGGAGACCTGCCGCTCCTGGCTGAATCATCTGGCAGGTCTCGGTCGCTGCAACCACCTCCGCTCGGCTGGGATTGTGGACGAGGGCGGCACTGGGTGACACTGGGAGCTTGCCTGAGGTTGTCCGGGAATTCGGTGGGTGCCCCATGGCTTTAGCCGTGGGGGACATCAACTCGGCCGCGAGTTCGCTCCCCCATCGCTGAAGCGATGGGCCACCCGGGCGTGCATTCCGCTCGGTGAATTCCCGGACGGTCTCAGCTTGCCTGCCGGTGCTTGGTACTGAGCGGAAGAACACTGGCGGACAAGCCGCCAGTGCCACCCTGCCGCCTCGTCGCCGCAGGCTGGATTCCACGCCGCCAGCGGTTTATCATCATGTGACACATTTGCCTGCGAAGTGTGTCTGACGACCCGGATATCCCTTGTTCAGGAGACACGGTCTATGGCCGATCTGCCGACACCTGAAGCGCCGCGTCCAGCCGAGAGCAAGCCCGTCGATTCGCTGGTCATCCGCCCCTGGCCGAAGATCATCCTGATGCTGCCAACGCTCTTTGCGGCCGTCATCTGCGGGATTCTCATGGCCTGGTACGATATGCCGACAGCCGACGCCCAAGCCAGGTTCGGCGCCATCCAGCACTACATCGGCCTCTTCTTCCTCTTCGTGCTGGCCATCAACCTGACCATGCTGCTGTACGACCTCAGCCTGAAGGGATTCATCCTCGTTGCTCTGCTCATCGCGGTCATGGTTCTCGTGCTGGCATTGATCAATCGACACGCGGGCACATCCGTTTGGGCGATTGTCGGCCGGATCCTCAGCGTCAAGGTGGTGGCCAACGACCGGTTCTACTTCCTGTTCGCCATGGTCCTGCTGTTCAATCTCGGCATCGCCTGGATCATCACCCGGTTTAACTACTGGAAGATCGAGCACAACGAGATCATCATTCACAAGGGTTTCATGCACGAGCAGGAGCGGCACCCCACCGCCCAGGCCCGGTTCAAGCTGGTGATCGAGGACGTGGTCGAGTATGGGATTCTCGGAACCGGCAAACTGGTCTTCTACTTCGGCGACAACAACACCGAGCACGAGTTGCAGACAGTCCTGTTCGTCCACCGCAAAGCCAAGAAGCTCGATGAACTCCTGGGCCGCATGGCAGTCACCACGTAAGTGGAGCCGACGCCCCCGTCGGCCCTCCGGCGCGGGGCCGACCCGGTTGCGCCAGCGGGCTTTGCCGTGGCAAACGCCGGGTGCCACTGGCAGCTCGTCTGCCAGTGTTTTCCGCCCAATGTGTCACGGCACCTCGACGCCCCGACTGGCATTCCGGCCCGCTTGCCGCTATGATGGCCAACCTGGACAGAAAACGAGCAGGAAACTGAGGCCCCGAAGACCATGCATTATCCGCGTAAGATCAGTCGCATAAAGAAGATACGTAAACAGGGCTTTCGCAGCCGGATGAAGACCTCTAAGGGTCGCAGGCTCATCAACCGCCAGCGTCGTCGCGGCCGTCATACCCTCTCCGTCATGCGTTGATACCCCGGTGAATAGTCGCTCTGGAGCGGCCCTCTCTCGGCAAGCCGAGTGCCCTTCCTCTGCCCCGCGTCTCCTCATCGCTCGGCGGTGCATGGCCGCAAAGCTATCGGCGAGGTGGACTGCTACCGTCTACCACGACCTGGTGCGAGGGGGCGAGCGCCCCGCATCGGCGGGATCGGCGATCGATCCGAAGCCTCTTCCTCAAGCACCACCCCTTGCTTTACCTCTCCCTCCTTCAGTGTGACCTCCACGCTGCCCCGCTGCCAGAACGGGGCAACCTGGATGTACTGCCTCCCTGCTCGAACAAACCGGAGCTCGAAATTCCCATTCTTGTCAGTGCGCGTCGTGGGGTCGTAGTAGCGGTTTTCGAGCTTGTCGGCCGCAGACGCCCGAACCTCACGGTTAGCCACCGGCTCACCCGACGCATCCTTCACCTGTCCGCGCACTGTTGCCGGCCGAGTCAGCTTGATCACGATATCCTTTAGTTCGTCGCCAGGTCTGGTCTGGATCGGGTCGAGCACGCCGTTGGCCCACTTGCGCCATTCCTGGTACTTGCCGTCGTGTGCCACCAGGTTGTACTTGGCACTCCCGCTGGCCGGCAGACTCATCACGAATGTGCCGTCCTTGCCACTGACCACGCTGAACCGAGTATCGCCCGTGAGTGAATTACCGCTCCCGGTCCGCGCCGGTGCCACCGTTGCGCCCGCGACAGGCTTGCCGTCCGGGTCCTGGACCACCCCCGTGATACGCACCTCCCGCTCAACCTCGACAGTGACCGGCTCCATGTCTTCATCCAACACGAAAGCCAAATAGTCGAAGTTTCGCTGGAACGACTCACGCAGGTTTTTCTGCTGCGACGGATGTGCCGCCTGCGCCGACCACCACCGCTTGTAGCCCTTGGCCTGCACGTCGAACGTGAACTTCCCCGGCGGCATCCCGGTGATCACGACCTTCCCGTTCTTGTCGCTGGTGCCCTCGATCCCTTTGTGCTCAAAGTGCCACAAACGCACATTGGGGACCGGATCGCCGCTCTGACTGTCCACTACTGTTGCCTGGAATGTCACCCCTCGCTCCAGCTTGATGTCCAGTGTCTGTTTCTCATCTTCGTCGATCCAGACCTTGGCGAACCGCGCTGCCCCTACGTTCGGCACGCGCACCTGGATGTCATATTGGTCAGGCATCACGTACAGCCGGTAGTGGCCGTTCGCATCGCTCCGTGTCTCTGTCCAGACGGTCGTGATAACCACCCCGGGGTTCCTTTTCGGGCCGCAGTCGGCGCGGATCAGCGCACCGCTCACCGGTTTGCCGTCCGGGCCTTTCACACTGCCCTCGAAATACGTTTTGTTCGACAGGCTTATCTGTATATCACTGACACCCGTCACCTGGTTGGGGTCGTACCACGGCCCATACCCTTCCTTGCTAACGCGAATCTCCACCGGATCCGACCCGAGGTCTCTGAGAACGAAGCGGCCCTGCTGATCGGTCATGGCTTCCTTCCCGGGATACCAGGTCCAGACATCGATCAGAGCCCCGGCCAGCGGCTTGCCCGCATCATCGGTCACCGTCCCGGCCAGTTCCCCCGCAACCGCCGGAGGCGCGGACGCAGGGGACGCAGGAGTTGCCGCTGCATTTGCCGGCTGCGTTGCACCAGTCGATGAAACCGGTCGGGGAGCGGCGAGTCGGGTATCGGTCAGGTTTGTCGCGGAGCGCCGGCCGGTGTCCGCGTTTGCGCGAGGAGGGTTTGCGCTGGGACCCGACCAGGAACCGGTTGCGCCCAGGTTCGTGCGAAGATCGGGGTTCAGCGGCAGTTCGCCGAGGTCGAGTGGTTCGTCACTACGGCCGCCGGGCACCTCCGGCATGATGAACCTGTAGCTAATCGCGCCGATACGCTTCTTTATGTCCAGATCGAAGTCTGACTCGCCGCCTCTTGGAGGAGACCCATACAGCAGTACCTCCAACTGGTAGGCGCCGGCCGGGACATCCTCGATCCGGAACGTGCCGTCGGCCACGAGCACGACATTGTCCATCGCCCTGATGAGCGGCTTGATGCGGCCATCGGGCGTTCTCTTCATCTTCTCGGCGTATTCTTGCCTCTCCTGGGGAGTCAGACCAGCCGGGGCGAGGCCCTCCGGCCTGGGGATGAGATGGCTGTCGTTCCATTGCCAGTCCACGTCGGAAACGCCAGCCGGGGCAAGCAAGCGGCCAACGACCGGCCGGCCCACCCCGCCGAGCGGCACTGGCAGGACTTGGCCGGGCTCCAGATGGATGGCGTAACGCGGGCTCGATCCGGTGAGCGAGCCCCCGTCAGAGTCCTTGCGCCGGGTGAATAGCCGCCCAAGAGTCCCGTCACCGGGCGGCGCCTGCTTGAAGGAAAATCGGCCGTCCTGGTCGGTGATGGCGCTGCAATCGACCCCAATCCTGCGCTCATCATGCAGGTCCTTCATGTAGCCCATTCGAAGTGAGATGACCGCGTCGGCCACGGGACGGCTGCCGATGCGGAAGGTGCCCTCGATTTGCGCCCATGGCTGCAACATGATCTCGCCGGATGCCGGCCGGTCCTGCGAGTGCAGTAGCCGCCAGCCACGATCATGGATCGCGATCAGCGAGTATGGGCCGGGCTGCGGCGGGAACGCATAGCGTCCGTCGGAACCGACTTCAGTGACCAAGGCGCGGTTCAGGGGGCCAAGACTGCCATTGTGGATATCGACGGGAGGGCCATTGGGCGTACAGAGCACGATCCTGGCACCGGTGGCCGGCGAGCCGTCGGGGAGGCGGATAACACCGGTCAGCCCTTCGCCGACCGGTTCACGGACGCGCCGGTATTGCAGGTCTAACTCGTTACTGCCTTTGTAGAATACGAGCATCTCGTAAAGGTCACCTGCGGCAGTCCGGACGTACAGCGCGGCGGGCTCATCCGGGATCTCATAGCCGGACACGTCCTCCAGCGTGGTCAGAGGTTCCAGGGGTGTGACCTTGCCGTCTTTCCAGATGCTGGCCTTCGCCCCTCGCAGGCAGAGAAGCAGATCGCGGTAGGCCAGGTCGCCCCTGGCAACACCAGCGAAGCGCCCCGCTCTTGCGGTAACGGCCGGCAGGAGATCCCCGCTCGCCAGGTCCGCGATGGCTCTGGCGCTGTCCCTGTCCGCGTCAGGGAGTGTGATGGAGCGGAAGACCGGAGCAGGTTTCGGCCCCGGCGCAGCCGGTGAGGTGGCGGGCCGTTCGGCAGCCGACGGTTCCTTTCCGTCAGGCGTGCCGTGTGCCGCTCGCAGGCGCTCCACGCTGATCCTGAACTTGGTTTCGAGAGACCCGGCGTCATCATCAAGCTCGCGGACCTGACGAAAGACGTCGGCCAGCCGGTGATGGACCGCCGCGGTGTGCCGGACAATGAGACGTTCATTCCAGACGTCCATCGCGCCCACGGTGCCCTCGGGTTCCCATGTGCCGGGTTCGATGAACTCTTTGATCAGACGGCAGAGATCCTGAGTGCGCCGCTTGCGATCCTGCTCATCTGCGGTCCGGAGATCATCGGCTCGTGGCCCGTTGTCGCCTGCAGGCCGGGACTCACTCCCGCGCCTTCTCAGATCCTTCTCCACGATGTCCCGCACGTCATAGACACGAACATTTACTTCGCGATCCAGTTCTGCGGGCAAGTGCGCCGGCGACGTGGTGGGTTGCGTGGCGGATTGTCCCAGCGCCTTGGCTGCGATGGCTCTGACGGCCGCGTCCTGATTCCGCAAGGCTTCGGTAAGCACTCGCCGGGCCTTCTCGCCGCCAATGTCGCCCAGGGCCTGGAGCGCGGCCTTGAAAGATTCTCCCTTGCGGTCACGGTACATTTCGATCAGCGGATCGACTGCTCGCGGGTCGCCGATCTGGCCGAGCGATCGGGCCGCCTCGCTGCGCACGTTGACAGCCTCATCCTTCAGAGCCTTGATGAGTGCCTCAACCGCGGAGTCGCCCTTCAGCACGCCGAGGGCCTTGGCCACGCGTTCGCGGATTTCGGGATTCGCATCCGGTGCGAACAGGCGCTGGATGTACCAGGCCCGTGCCGCCTCCTCGAGTCCGTCAAGTGCCTCCTGGTCCGCTTCAACCCTGTGGTCGTAGGAAACCGCCGTGTCCCAGCGCATGTCAGAGATCAGCGTTCCCTTGGAGAACGGTCCCTTGGTCTCCCGCCGCATCTCGTCGAAGACCTGGCTGTTATGCCGGGGCTTCCAGTCGATGAACTTCAAGGTTGCCCCCTCCGGCCTCATCGGCCACGGGGCCGAATCCGGAAGAAACGTCGATCCGACCTTGCGGAGACCAGTACTCTTGAGATCCAGATACACGTGGTCCGGCACCTCGTACTTCGCTGCGCGAACCATGTAGCGGGCATTCGGATCGACGACCAGATGCCATGTCCCCGACGCCGAACTGGAGTAGATCCCTTTCGCTTCGACCTCCAGCAGGCCGTCATCGGCCGGGGTAACACTCGTAATCTCGGTAATGTAGTGACTGTAGTCGCGTCCGGCGCACAGCAACGGCAACTGAACGGTGTCCTCGCGCCAGGGGAATGGTGGGTACAAGGTCACAATCGGCATCGACGATGAGAATACCTTTGCCGTGCCCTCCTTGGGGACGCGCCAGCCGACCGATTTGGAGATCTGCCCGTAGAAGTCGGGCTCGCGAAGCGCACCGCCTAAGCTGTCACGCCAGGCGATCAGGTTTCCGTCGCGGTCGTAGTCCATAGGCCCGGCCTGATCCGTATAGGCCGGCGGGCCTTCATCGGCCTGGCGGGCGCGGAACGCCCAGGACTCGCCCCGCAGGGAGATTTCCAGTCGCTTGTTGTCAGGCGCCTGCCACATCGCCATCGGATTCCGCACGCCGGTCTGCTCGACGATGAGCTCGGCATCGGAGCAAAATGCCTTGTCTTCGGCTCGCAAGCGTTCAAGCAGGGCCGCGGGATTCATCTGCGCGGGGTCAGCGGCAGCTTCGTCATGCTTCTCCGGCTCTGGCTGCGCCGCGTCGGTTGTCCTGGCCCGCAGCACGGCCACCGGAACCACAATCGCGGTGATCAGGAGGATTGCGAGCAGCACGCCCGGCAAGGCCAGCCGCTTGCGGTTGCGCGTCGCATCCAGGATCGCCAGCAGCCGTCCTTCGAGCTTGCTCGGTCTGGCCATGGCGATGGCCGCGGCGCTGAAGCGAACCGTGGGCATGTCGGAAGCGATGTGCAGCAACTGCTCGGCGTACGTCGATGCCTTGGCACCAGTGCTTAGTACGAGATCATCGCAGGCCCGCTCGCGCTCGGTCTGCATCCGCCGCCAGGCCACCCACACCAGCGGGTTAAACCAGTGCAACGCACAGGCGATCTGCGCGACAAGCTGGGTCAGGCAATCCCACCGTTTGGCATGGGCCAGCTCGTGCAGCAGTACCGCGCGGCACTGATCGGACGGCCAGCGGGTGGATTCCTCGGGCAGCAGCAGGCGCGTGCGCCACAGGCCCCAGGTCATAGGCATGGCCCGCCGGGGACTGACAAGCAGTTCGACCGGCCTGCGAAGGCCGAGCTGGCCGGAAACCTGCTGAAGCAGAATGGGCCAGGGGCCTTGCGTGATGCGCGAAGACCGACGCCGCAACCACCAGAGGCTCACGTAACCCAACATGACATGCATGAGCAGCAGCACGCTTGCCAACAGCCACGCGAGCACGACCCACGCCTGCCACGGCAGCCTGGGCAGCGATGAAACGGGGGTTGGCGGCAACGGGCTTGAGGCGAGCGGGGCAACTGGCGGGTCCGCCAGGGTCTCTTGAGGGAGTGGCTGCGTCTCCCATTCAGGGGGGTCTACAGAGCTTGGCACGGGAGCCGGAGCGACGATCACCGGCGCGGCCGGCGGTTGAACCGGCGCAGGATCATCGGGCACCAGTCGCGGCAGGATGTACCAGCCGGGCAGCGTGGCCGAAAGGATGGGCAGGATCAGCAGGCTGAAAACCCCCAGGAACCAGACCAGATGTCGGGCGGCGGCCGAGGACCGACGCATAATCAGCGTCGCCAGTCCGGCCAGCGACAGCACCGCCATCCCCTTGACGGCGGCATCCATCAGCACCGGAAACCAGTCCGTGCCGGACGCCGACACTTGGTTGAACAGAGAGGACACCCCCATGTCACACCCCTTTCTTCCTGGCCTCTTCGATCAAAGCCGAGAGCCGCTGCAATTCCTCCCGGTCGGGCTTGTTGGAGCGGTTCGGGTCGCTCAGATGAGCGGCCACCGCCCTCTCCAGCGACCCGTTGAAGAATACGTCGAGCACCCGGCCCAGGGCCGACCGCCCGGCCCGGCCACGGGGCTGCGTGGGACGATAGACAAACTCGCGCCCCTCCTGCCGGTGGGTCAGATGGCCCTTCTTCTCCAGAATGCGCAGCAGCGTTCGCAGGGCCCCGCGCATCGGCGGGTCGGGCATGTCGGTGAGCACCTGGGTCACCGTGGCCTTCCCGCGAGCGTAGATCAGATCCATGATCTGCCGCTCGCGTTTGCTCAGTTGCGCTGGATCAGGCATGACCGGGTCTCCTTCAAACTGCCGACAGACAAGAGACGTCGGCTGGGATAACAATTTATCCCATAAGGTATCGGTCGTCAACCCCCTTCGGATAAATATTTATCCTCAACCGACCGATGCGTATTCACGCGGGGTGGGCGTGCGCGTCAACTCTTTTCAGGGGCTCGATTTGCGAGAGGCGGTCTTGGACGGTCGCAAGCCTCGTGATTCGGCCTCGGCTGGGGAACTGAACTGCCGGAGATTCTCCTTCTTCACGCGTCGCACGGAAGATGACTCGGGCTGGTGGTAGATGTCACTGGTGATGCTTGCGGAAACCGGCTGCGTGGCCGGCGGGCCAACGGCCTTGAGCAGGAACTCGACGATGGTCTGCTCGACCTTCGGCACCCGGCCGAGCATGTTCGTACCGTGCAGGGCCATCTCGTTGTCGCCGCGGCCGGGCACAATCGTGAGGGTCGCATCCGGGATGAAACCGGCTAACGTGTCCACAGCGCCTCGCTCGGGGTCGGCGGCCAGGAGCAGCAGCGGCCTGCGGCCATACTTTCGCGCATCCCGCAGCGAGTCAATCCCCAGATACTTCGTCCCCGGCGTCAGGCAGACCACGGCGTCGACGGAACGGTCACGGCCGGCGTAGTTGAGGGCCACACTACACCCGACGCTGGCCCCGACCAGGGCAAAGCGGTTCAGGTAAGCCTCGGGCTGACCGGCAAGCCACAGGTAGGCAGCCTGCACGTCGCGGTACATCTCGCGAAACAGCTTCGGGTCCCTGTCGGCCACGCGCTTCGGCAGGTTCATCGCTGCCGGGCCGACGCTCTGACCGTGGCCGCGCATGTCGATGGCCAGGACCGCGAAACCGGCTTCGTGCAGGGCCGGGAGCAGCGGATCAAAGCCGGAGCGATCTTTGTTGTACATGTGCAGCAGGATCACGATGGGAGCCTTCGCGGATTCTTTCGTGGCAGGCGGCGTGTACGTGGCGTGGATCTCGATCTGATCGTCGGTGACGAACTTGACCTGGCGGGACGGCGGTACGGCGGCGGTGCCGACAGGCTTCGTAGTTGTTTCCGTTTGAACGGTGACTCCGTTTGCGAGAATTGTCAGCGCGAGAACCATGAATATCGCGGGCCAGCGCACAAACCAGGACATGAAAAGTGCCCTCCCGTAAAGAGCAGACACCGTCTCGCGTAGGAGGGGTCTCTGACCCCGACACTCTTGACGAGCCGGCAGGTCTCCGCAGGTGACTCGCCGGAGGCGAGTTTATCCTGCCGGTTTTTACTTCGCTTTATGAAGACCGAGGGGATAAACCCCTCGGCTCGTCAAGATCGCGGTCGGAGACCGCTCCTACAAAACCATCGCAGCCGGATATCTTGACGAGCCGGCAGGTCTCCGCAGGTGATTCGCCGGGGCGAGTCTATCCTGCCGGTTTTCCACTTCGCTTTACGAAGACCACGGGGATAAACCCCGTGGCTCGCCAGGATCGCGGTCAGAGACCGCTCCTACCGCCTGGCGGATGGCGCGGGCCAATCGGGGCGTAGGAAGCGGCCGTTCCTGCTGATGACCTTGCCATCGGCCTCGACAATGCCACCTTGTCGAAGATCGCAGATCATGTCCCAGTGCAGCGAGCTCTTGTTGCGACTGCCGGTCTCGGGGTACCCCGCACCCAGAGCCATGTGGAAGGTGCCACCGATCTTTTCGTCGAACAGGATGTTTCGCGTGAACTCCTGGATCGAGTAGTTCGTGCCCAGGGCCAGTTCGCCGACGAAACGGCCGCCCTTGTCCTGATCGATCATCTGAATCAGGAAGGCCTCGCCTTTGCTTGCTGTCACCTCGACCACCTTGCCGGCCTTCAGCCTGAGGCGCACATCGAGCACCTCCTGGCCGCGATACACGGCCGGGAAACTGAAATGCACCTGCCCCTCGGCCGAGTCCTCAATCGGCCCGGTGAACACCTCGCCGTCCGGGAAGTTCTCGTGGCCATCGCAGTTGATCCAGCGGCGTCCCTTGACGCCGAAGCGAATGTCGGTGCCTTGCGGGGTTCTGATCCGCACCTCGCGCACTTTGTTCAAAACGTCGCAGACCCGTTTCTGCCGGGCACTGATCTTGCGCCACTCGGTCGCCGGGTCCTTGCAGTGCAGCACGCCGGCGCCATAGACAAAGTCCTCATACTGGGCCAGCGACATCTCCGCATCCTGGGCAGCCGAATGACACGGGAACTCGGTCCCCGACCAGCGCAGCTTGTCCTTGCCCTTGAGGGCCGCCCGCTTCATGAAGAGGTCCATGTACCGCCGCCGGGCCTTGCTCACGACGGCCTGCTTTTTCGGATCGACGCGGGTCAGCGCCCGGGTGTTGTCGCCGCCCCAGATGCCGATCGAGCAGTCAACCTTCCTGATTTCGTGGGTATTCAGCGGGTTGGTATAGGCAAGTTGTTCCGGACCCGCATGCTCGTAGAAGATGTCCGTGCATTCATCGTCCATAATCCGCAGGATGGGGTGCCCGCCGGCGATCAGCACCTGGCGGTAGAGGGCCCGGATCAGCGGCATGGCCGTCGTCGGGCCGACGATTCGCACGGTGTCATTTCGTTTCACCGCAACCGAGTAATTCACCAGCACTTCAGCAAGTTTGTCGATTCGAGAATCGCGCATGGGATACCCAGATCTCCTGTGACGCCGAGCTTCCGGGCGGACGGCCGGACCGCGCCTGGACGCCCTGGCCACCTAGCGATGCCTGGGAGAATAGTCTCCCCGACGGGCGAGGGCAAGCGACGAGGGAGCCACCGCTGCCAGCAAATGACGAATGTCGAAATCCGAATGACGAATGAATGACGAAGCCCGAATGACGAAGCAAGTATGAACGGGGCGGTTCGGTTCATTCGGATTTCTTCATTCTGGTTTCATTCGTCATTCGGATTTCGTCATTCTGGTTTGGTCCCCACGGCCCCGCCTTGACACCGCCTGATACTCAGGCGAACATGACGTACTTACGCCATGCATTGAGGAGGAAAACATCAATGGCTAATCGCAACACGCGTCGTCAGTTTCTGCAGCAGTCGGCCATGGTCGGGGCCGGATTCTGGATCAGCACCCGGGCACTAGCCCAGAGCAAGTCGCCCAACGAGAAGATCAACTTCGCCGCCATCGGCGCCGGCGGCCAGGGCGGCCACGACCTCGGGCAGATCGCCGATCACGGGGTGAACGTGGTGGCCCTGTGCGACGTCGATGACAAGCAGGCCGAGGGATCGTTCAAGCGATTCGAGAAGGCCCGCCGCTTCAAAGATTTCCGCCAGATGTTCGACAAGATGGGCAAGGAAATCGACGCGGTCAACGTCAGCACGCCGGACCACACGCACGCCGTCGCCACGATGATGGCGATGAGGCTCGGAAAGCACGTTTACACGCAGAAGCCCCTGTGCCACGACGTTTACGAGGCCCGGATGCTCACCGAGGCGGCCGCGAAATACAAAGTGGTCACCCAGATGGGCAACCAGGGCACGGCCCTCGACGGCCTGCGCGAGGCGGTCGAGGTGATCTGGTCCGGCGCGATTGGCAAACCACAGGAGGTACACGTGTGGACGGATCGTCCGGTCTGGCCTCAGGGCATCGATCGGCCGGACGAAAAGAAGTCCGTCCCCGCCACCCTCGACTGGAACCTCTGGCTGGGCACCGCCCCCCCACGGCCCTACCACTCCTGCTACCTGCCGTTCAACTGGCGCGGCTGGTATGACTTTGGCACGGGAGCCCTCGGCGACATGGCCTGCCATACGGCCAACATGGCCTTCATGGCCTGCAAGCTCGGCTATCCGATCAGCGTCGAGGCCGAGGTTTCGGAATACAACGAAGAAACCTACCCCGTCTGGAGCATCGTCAAATACGAGTTCCCCGCCCGGGGCGACCTGCCTCCGCTCAAATGGACCTGGTACGACGGCGGCAACAATAAGCCGGTCGAAGTCAAGAAGAAACTCAAAGAGCTATGCATGGGCATGGAGATCCCCGGCAGCGGCTCGCTGATCATCGGCGACAAGGGCCGGCTGTTCTCGCCCGACGACTACGGGGCCCGGTACGACCTGCTGCCCAAGGCGGACTTCGAGGGCTTCAAGCCTCCGGCCAGGAAGCTGGCGCGCTCCGGCGGCGACAACTACGGCGAGTGGCTCCGGGCGATCAAGGAGAATAAGCCGGAGATGTGCATGTCGAAGTTCGCGTATGCCGGGCCGCTGACGGAAACGGTGGTTCTCGGCTGCGTGGCCATCCGGGCACAGAAGAAGATCGTCTGGGACGGCCCGAACATGAAGATCACCAACGACAAGGACGCGAACAAGTTTCTGAAGCGAGAGTATCGCAAGGGCTGGTCGCTGTGAGATCGAAAATGCCGAAAAGACAGACGCGTCGCGAGTTTCTGCGCACCTCGGCGCTGGTCGGGGCGGGTTTCTGGGTTGCCGGGCGCAGGGCGTTCGCCCAGACCACGTCTCCGAGCGAGAAGTTCGGGGTCGCGGTGATCGGCGTCAACGGACAGGGGGCGTGGAACCTGAAGCAGGTTTCCAACCCCGAGGCGGCAGAGTTGTGCAACGTCGTCGCGCTGTGTGATGTCGACGAACCACGGGCCGCGGAGGCCCGCAGCCGGTTCCCGAAGGCTAGGTTCTACACCGACTTCCGCAGGATATTTGACCAGAGGGACGTCGACGCGGTGCTGGTCGCGACACCCGACCACACGCACGCCGCGGCCGCCCTGCCCGCCCTGCGGCTGGGCAAGCACGTCTACTGCGAGAAGCCGCTGGCGCACGACGTGCGCGAAATCCGGCTCATGCGTGAAGCCGCGGCCAAGGCCAAGGTCGCCACGCAAATGGGCACGCAGATCCACTCCCACAACAACTATCGCCGCGTGGTCGAGCTCATCCAGACCGGGGCCGTCGGCGAGGTGCGGGAAGTCCATGTTTGGGTCGAACGCGAATGGGGCGGCGTGGAACGTCCAACCGAGCGTCCGCCGATTCCGGAGGGGCTGCACTACGGCCTGTGGCTGGGGCCCGCGCCGGAGCGACCCTACCATCCGACCTATCTGCCGGCCGGGTGGCGGGCATGGTGGGATTTCGGCGGCGGTACGCTCGCGGATATGGCCTGTCATTACATGGACCTGCCGCACTGGGCACTGGATCTGCGGCATCCGCTGACGGTTCAGGCCGAAGGACCGCCGGTACACCCGGAAAGCTGCCCCATCTGGCTCATCGTCAAGTACCAGTATCCGGCGCGCGGCAAGCTGCCGCCGGTGAGTCTGACCTGGTACAACGGGAAGCGGCGCCCTCACCACTTTGCCGAGGGCCTGCTGCCTCAGTGGGGCGATGGATGTCTGTTCGTCGGCAGCAAGGGCATGCTGCTGGCCGACTACGACAGGCACGTGCTTCTGCCGGAAAAGGACTTCGCCGGTTTCAAGCGGCCGGAGCCCTTTATCCCCGAGTCGATCGGCCATCACCTGGAGTGGCTGGAGGCCTGCAAGACGGGCGAGAAGACCACGTGCAACTTTGACTACAGCGGGGCGCTGGCCGAGACGGTGCTGCTGGGCAACGTCGCCTACCGCAGCGGGAAGAAGCTCGCGTGGGACGCCAAGCGGGCCGCGGTCACCAACACACGCGAGGCCGACAAGTACCTGGATCTGCCGCGCCGCAAGGGCTGGGAGCTCTGAGGTGAGTGTTCGCTATGTCGGCGTCGATCTCGGCAGCAAGCGCATCGGGTTGGCCATCAGCGACGCCAACAGCGGGGTTGTCTCGCCGCTCAGTGTGATCGCAGCGACACCCAGCCTGGAACGGGCAGCGCACGCCATCCTCGACGTGGTTGACGAATACGGGGCCGGCGGCGTGGTGATCGGACTGCCGCTGAACATGGATGGCACCGAGGGGCCGCAGGCCAAGCTCTCCAAACAACTCGCCGAGGCGATCCGCAAGGTTGCTCGGAACACAAGTGCGGCGTCTCTCGAAATCCACCTGCACGATGAGAGATTGACCTCGCACGCCGCGGATCAAAGGCTGCGAGA